>CAYGKA010000069.1:10027-23618 GCA_964350445.1 uncultured Flavobacteriaceae bacterium | reverse complement strand
AACAAGCCGTCGGCTGGATCCAGGCGGCAGAGCCGGAATTGGCCGGAAACTGCGCTGGATCGAAACGAGCCAAAAGGAGATACACTCGTGGCTTATTATGAAACCGTGTTCATCGCACGGCAGGACATTTCCGCCGCCCAGGTGGAAACGCTCGCCGATCAGTATGCGGAGCACATCACCTCCAATGAAGGCAAGATTTCCCGTCGGGAAAACTGGGGCCTGAAGAACCTAGCCTACCGGATCAAAAAGAACCGGAAGGGTCATTATGTCATGTTCAACTTCGATGCGAAGTCGGACGTGGTCACGGAAATGGAACGCATGATGCGCCTTTCCGAAGACGTCCTCCGTTATATGACGGTCCGCACCGAAGACCTGCCGGAAGAGCCGAGTGCCGTTCTGCAGCGCCGCGAAGAACGCGGCCGTGGCGAACGCGGCGACCACCGTGGAGATCGCGGTGATCGGGGCGACCGAGGTGATCGTGGCGACCGGGGTGACCGCGGAGATCGTGGTGACCGCGGCGACCGTGGCGACCGGGGTTCCCGTCCTCCGCGCCGTGAAGATCGTCCCAGCCATGCGGAAGGAGCAGTAGAATGAGTTCGCGCCCATTCGGTCGGCGGCCGTTTTTCCGCCGTAAGAAATCTTGCCCGTTCTCCGGCCCGAACGCGCCGGCGATCGACTACAAGGACGTGAAGTTGCTTCAGCGCTTCATCTCCGAACGCGGCAAGATCGTTCCGTCCCGCATCACGGCGGTCAGCATCAAGAAGCAGCGTCAGCTCGCCAAGGCGATCAAGCGCGCTCGCTATCTCGGTCTGCTGCCCTACGTCCTGAATAACTAGGAGGGACGACATCATGCAGATCATCCTTTTGGAACGGGTCGAGAAACTGGGTCAGATGGGCGACCAGGTAAGGGTCAAGCCCGGCTTTGCCCGGAACTACCTGTTGCCGCAAGGCAAGGCGCTCCGCGCCACGCCGGACAACATCAAGCGGTTCGAAACCGAGCGCAGCCAGCTCGAAGCCCAGAACCTGGAACGCCGCAAGGAAGCCGAAGCAGTTGCTGAGAAGATGTCCGCTCTATCGGTCGTCATCATCCGCGCGGCTTCGGAAGCCGGGCATCTCTACGGTTCGGTCAACGCCCGCGATATCGCCGACTCGGTGACGGCCGGCGGCTTCACCGTGACGCGTGGTCAGGTCGTCCTGGACAAGCCGATCAAGACGCTCGGCATCTTCGACCTGCGCATCCGCCTGCACCCGGAAGTTACCGTGGTGGTGAAGGTGAACGTGGCGCAGACCGAAGACGAAGCCCAGGCCCAGGCCGAACGCGTCAAACGCGGTGAGCCGGCGGTCATGACCGCCGCGCTGCTGGATCAGCAGGAAGCTGCCCAGATCGCGTCCGAGCACGCCGAAGCCATGGCCGAAGCCGCTGCCGCCAACGAAGCGGCGGAAGATGCGGAAGCCGACGAGGCGGATGCAGCGGAAGGTGACGAAAGCGAAAACGCTTAGTCGCTTCCGAATCGGCTACCTTTCCAAGGGCGTCCTGGGAGAAATCCCGGGGCGCCCTTTGGGTTTTGGATCCGGAATACAGCGCGGCGAAAAAACACGGCCATCGATGCGGGCAGTACCGCCCCCGATATCCTTGTTATCCACAGGAGCGATTCACCATTCGTTCTTCCTGACGGGACGCCGCGACAGGCCTAGTGTGACAGCATGACAACATCGGTAATTCAGAACGTCCACAGCTTGGTGGGGAATGACGGGGAGGAGCGCATGCTGCGCGAAGCCCCGCATAACCTTGAGGTGGAAGCCGCTCTTCTAGGCGCGATCCTGCGCAACAACCGCACCTTCGAACAGGTCGGCGACTTGCTGTCTTCGGAGAATTTCTACGCGCCGGAACACCAGCGGATATTCAGCGCGATCAAGCAGGTGACCGAAAAAGGCCAGATCGCAAACGCGACCACGCTTGCCCATATTCTGGATGCCGACCCATTGGTGAAGGAAGTCGGCGGCAGCACCTATCTGTATGAACTGGTCGCCAACGTCATTTCCGTCATCAACGCCAAGGACTATGCGTCCACGATCCGCGATCTGTATTTGAAGCGGGAATTGATCGGCCTGGGCGAAATGGTCGTGAACGAAGCCTACGACTTCGAGGATATCGACGACACAGCCGATAAGCAGATCGAAAGGACCGAACACCGGCTCTACACACTCGCCACTACCGGCGAAGTGGACCGTGGCGTCACGACCCTGAAATCCGCAGTCGAAGTCGCCCTGGAAGCCGCGGAGCAGGCCTATCAGCGTGAAAGCCACCTTGTCGGCGTGACCACCGGTTTCCGCGACATCGACCAGATGTTGGGCGGTCTCCATCGGTCGGATCTGCTGATCCTCGCGGGGCGCCCGTCGATGGGGAAAACGGCCCTGGCGACAAACATGGCCTTCAACGCCGCCAAGGCCTACAAGCGGACAGAGGACGAAGCCGGCAACGTCATAGAGGAAGGCGGCAAGGTTCTTTTCTTTTCTCTCGAAATGTCGTCCGAACAGCTGGCCGGTCGTATCCTGTCCGAGCGTTCGGAAGTGTCGTCGGACAAGATTAGGCGCGGCGAAATCGAGAACGAGGAGTTCGAACGCCTGGCGATCGCCGCGCACGAAATGTCGCAGATCCCCCTTTTCATCGACGACACCCCCGCCCTTACGATCACCGGTCTGCGCCAGCGCGCCCGGCGCGTGAAACGGCAGCACGGACTTCACTTTATCGTGGTCGATTATCTGCAGCTTCTGCAGGGCCCACCGGAAAAACGGTCCGACAACCGCGTGCAGGAAGTGTCGGATATTACCCGGGGTCTGAAGACCCTGGCGAAGGAACTGGACGTCCCGGTCCTGGCGCTCAGCCAGTTGAGCCGTCAGGTGGAACAGCGCGAAGACAAGCGCCCGCAACTCTCCGATCTGCGTGAATCCGGCTCGATCGAACAGGACGCCGACGTCGTGACCTTCATCTACCGGCCGGAATATTACTTGCAGCGCGAGCACCCGACGGAACGGCAAAACGAAGCGCCGGACAAATTCCAGGAACGGGTGGAACGCCACAATCAGCGTTTGGCCGATAGCAGGAACATCGCCGAGGTGATTATCGCCAAGCAGCGACACGGGCCGATTGGTATTATCGAACTGTTCTTCGACGGCAACTACACGCGCTTCGCGGATCTGGACAGACACCATGACGATGGTGGATTCTAGACCGCATGAATGGATTTCCTTCCGGACCGGCCTATGCCCCGGCCTTGTTGACCATCGACCTGGACGCGCTTGCCTGGAACTGGCGATTCCTGGCCGATAAAGCCGCGCCCGCGAAGGCGGCGGCTGTCGTCAAGGCGAACGGCTACGGGCTGGGCAGCACGCCCGTCGTCGCCACGCTGGCCGCAGCCGGCTGCCGGCTGTTCTTTACCGCCCATCTGGGCGAAGCCATCGCAGTGCGCAGCGCCCTGCCCGATCCGGAAATCGAAATCGGGGTCTTGAACGGCCTGTTTGCCGGCGACGAGGACGCCTATCCCGAGCACAACCTTTTCCCGGTGCTGAACGACCTGTCGCAGGTGGAGCGCTGGGCCGCCTATTGTGCGGGGAACGGCGCCCGGCCGGCGGCGGTACAGTTGGACAGCGGCATGACCCGCCTGGGTCTGCCCGCCGCCGAAGCGGAAGCACTCGCCGCCGATCCCGGCCGCACGGCGGGATTCGAATGCCGCTATCTGTTGAGCCACATGGCCTGCGCCGACGAACCCGACCACCCACTGAACGTCGCGCAGCGGGAAAGGTTCGCATCGCTGGTGCCACGAATCCCCCACACCCATGCGATGCTCGCCGCGAGCAGCGCCACGTTCCTGGGGCCGGCCTGGCATTTCGACTATATCCGGCCGGGTGTCGCCCTATACGGCGGAAGGCCCAACACCCTTACGCCCAACCCGATGCGGCAGGTCATCAAGCTGGAAGGAAAAATCCTTCAAATCCAAGCCGTTGACGCCCCTCAGACCGTTGGATATGGTGCCGGCCATCGGGTTGAGGAGCCGGGCCGGATTGCCACGATAGGCGTGGGCTATGCGGACGGATACCTTCGATCGCTCAGCAACAAGGCCACGGCTGTTCTACACGGCGTGTCCGTTCCACTGGTTGGCCGCGTATCCATGGACCTCATCACCTTCGACATCTCAGCCGTTCCCGAAGCCAAGGTCGGCGACAGCCTCGAACTGATCGGCCCGACGCACACGATCGACGACCTGGCGGATCAGGCCGGAACGATCGGGTATGAAATTCTCACCGGCCTGGGCAACCGTTACGCCCGCCGCTATGTCGGGGGACCGAAATGAGCACGGGTGGCGACACCGGAACGACAGCGGGGCCGCTGGAACTGCTGCGCCGCATCGGCGCTGCCCTTCTGGGTTTCCTGGAGGCCACCGGCAAACTGACTGTCTTTGCCGCTAACGGCGTTTCCCATTGCTTCCGGCCGCCGATTTATCTGCGCCTCATCGGGCAGCAGATGATCGACATCGGCTACTACTCCCTGCCGGTCGTGGGCCTTACAACGCTTTTCGCCGGCATGGTGCTTGCGCTGCAGAGCTATACGGGCTTCGCGCGGTTTTCCGCCGAAGGCGCCATACCCAATGTGGTCGTGCTGTCGATGACACGCGAATTGGGACCGGTGCTGGCCGGCCTGATGATCGCAGGTCGCATTGGCGCGGCCATGGCTGCCGAACTGGGCACGATGCGCGTCACCGAACAGATCGACGCGCTGCAAACCCTCAGTACCAATCCGTTCAAATATCTCGTGGCGCCGCGCCTTATCGCGGGCATCACGATGATGCCGCTTCTTGTTCTGGTCGGGGACGTCATCGGCGTGTTTGGCGGGTACATCGTCTCGATCTACAAGCTGGGATTCAACGCGTCGGCCTATCTCCAGAACACCTGGGAATTCCTACAGGTGCAGGACGTGGTATCTGGCTTGGTCAAAGCTGCGGTCTTCGGCTTCCTGGTGGCCCTGATGGGTTGCTACCATGGCTACAACAGCCGCGGCGGCGCCCAGGGCGTGGGCGCGGCGACGACCAATGCCGTGGTCAGCGCCTCAATTCTCATTCTGGTTTTCAACTACATCATCACCGAGTTGTTTTTCGCGCAATGAACGCAACCGTCACACCGAAGATCAAGATGACCGGCGTCCGCAAGGCCTTCGGCGCGAAAGTCGTGCTCGACAGTTTCGACCTGGAGGTCCTTCCGCAGGAATCGGTCGTGATCATCGGCGGCTCCGGTTCCGGCAAGTCTGTCTCGCTAAAGTGTATTCTGGGCCTGCTGAGCCCGGATGATGGCACGATAGAGATCGACGGCATGGATGTGGACAAGCTGTCCCGTGCGGATCGCGAGGACGTGAATTCCCGCATCGGAATGCTGTTCCAGAATGCCGCCCTCTTCGATTCCCTACCGGTTTGGGAAAATGTCGCTTTCGGCCTGATTCAAGGCAAGCGGATGTCCCGAAACACGGCGCGGGACATCGCCATAGAAAAACTGGCACAGGTCGGCCTCGGAACGGATGTCGCGGTCTTGAGCCCGGCGGAACTGTCGGGCGGCATGCGGAAACGTGTCGGCCTGGCCCGGGCCATCGCCGGGGACCCGGACATCATCTTTTTTGATGAGCCGACAACCGGCCTGGACCCGATCATGGGCCACATGATCGACAACCTGATCGTTCAGTGCGTGCGTCAGGTCGGCGCGACGGCCCTGTCGATCACCCATGACATGCCAAGCGCGCGGCGGATTTCCGACCGCATGGCCATGCTCTACAAGGGCAAGAACATATGGCAGGGGGCGACCGCGACGATCGACGACAGCGGCAATGCCTATGTCGATCAGTTCATCAAGGGAAGCGCCGAAGGCCCGATCACGATGGAAGTCTTCCGCCCCTAGAGGCCGCGGCCCACGCCGCTTCCAGCCCCCCAATCCTCACAGCCCTGGACTTAAGCCTTCCACGACCGGCCGAAGCGGCATCCGGGCATACGAAAAGCCGCATCGAAAGATGCGGCTTCCCCACTGCCATGTGCCATCCGCCTAACCCTACCGGCAGGCGGAAAACGCAATCAGCCCTGGCGGGCTTTGAACCGCGGGTTCGTCTTGTTGATGACGTAAACACGCCCCTTGCGGCGAATAATGCGGCAATCCTTGTGGCGGTTCTTCAACGTCTTCAGCGAGCTTGCAACGCGCATAACACATCTCCGTCAGCGCCACGGTCCCACCCGCTAGGTTCAGCGGGCGACTGCGGCGCAACATGTTCCCGAAAGAGCGCGGAAGATAGGCAGGCAGGCTGGGGCTGTCAAGCCACCGCTTGCCCTGGTTTTGCGCCTTTTCGCGCCGATTTCGCCGTACTCGCTCAGGCAGGTGGTTTCTTGATCCCGTGAATGCGGAACAGGCGCACTTTCCCGCCCTGCAAAGCCCGCATCAGATAGACCCAGAATTCCGCCTCGACCATCATTCGGCTGACCAGATCGCGATCCAGGTCCTCCTTTGACAGACCCTCCACGAAACTTGCCCACCCCTGCAGCACATAGGAGTGGTAGGCATCGGATTCGTCCTCTTCGACACGGACGTCGAAACCGAGCTCCTCCAGCAAGGGGGTATATGCACCGATGACCTCGGGCGACGCGTCCGCGATGTCGCGCTTTAGCCAAGCTGTCACCGTACGGTCCGTCCTCGCCTCCTCATTGGCCAACATTAGGTCGGTGAGGACGATGTGCCCAAACGGCCGGATCGCCGCGGACACCTTCGCCAGGAATTTGTCCCTGTGCGGTATCGAATACAGGCTCTCGCGGATCAATACCCCGTCGAAAGATGAGGATTTAAGGCTGATCCTATCCGGTTCGTAGGCCGTGATCGGAACTTTCCGCTCCAACCCTTTTAGCTTGCTCAAATCCGCGGCGTGCTGGGCCAGTTCCGGATTGCGCTCCAGTCCGGTCACCCAGACGCCGAGTTCCTTGTGTATCTGGCGCGGCCCGCCGCCAAGGCCGGCGCTGAGGTCAAGCAGCGAGTTCTCGCTGGTCAGCGCCATTGGCCTGACAAGGCGGACCGAGAACTCCGAGCCGCCCGGGCGGACGACCTCATGCTCCTCGCCCCAAAGCCGGCGGCAAAAGGAGAGCCTGGATTTGGGCCAGCTCTTATGCGGCCCGTCATTGTCTTCGATGTCCACTTCGATGGCTGCGGCATTCCTGCCGGCATCGACCTGTGCCGTCGTGCCGTTCCCCTTCGCCTTGACCACGGCTTCCGGTTCCATGCCCTCCCACCAGGCCTTGAACCGGTCCATCAACGGTATATAGCCGTCGTCCTTGTCTTTCGGCTTGTTCGCCACCCCGACCAACCTCTTGTTTTTATTCGTTCCGCCGACGCCTTCGTTCCCACCCCGCGAAGCCGCACGGCATATACTTTGCCACCTCAAGGAATACTCTCTGCACAAGATAGATAAAATGCTACGCGATTTTTAAATACTTCCGAATCACTTCGCCTTGAAAAAGTACGTTTCTTGCCGCAATTCCACCGTATTGGGTCGTTAGAAACCCAGTCTACAGCGTTGAGCACAACATTCTTCATTTGTGAGTGACAGAGATGGGCGAATACGAAAGACGGCAAGCGGTCTACAAAGAATTGCAGGACGGGGACTTCGGTTCACAGCGATCATTGGTCCGGTTGAGCGACGATCAGGTCTCGCGCTTCATGCGGGCCTATGGCATCGCGGCGATCGGCGTGTTCGGCGCATTGGGCACCTTGGCGGTCTTGAGCATCGCCAGCCTGGCTTAGCCCTGGCCTAAGCCACCCGAGTTCACTAGCGCGGATCCCGGCTGTCTATCCAGATTGTTACCGGACCATCGTTCACGAGCGAAACCTTCATCTCCGCGGCGAAGCGCCCGGTTTCCACCGGCAATCCTTCGGCACGCACCGCATCGCAGAAACAGTCGTAAAGTCGCTCGCCCAGTTCAGGGGGCGCCGCATCGGAGAAGCCGGGCCGATTCCCCTTTTTCCAGCGGGCCGCCAGGGTGAACTGGCTGACGGCCAAAACCGACCCGCCGATATCGGCTACGGACCGGTTCATCTTCCCGTCTTCATCGCTGAAAATGCGCATCAACGCCACTTTCCGGGCGAGATGGGCGGCGTCTTCCTCGGCGTCACCCGGTTCCGCACAGACAAAAACGAGGAGACCCGGGCCGATACGCCTCACGCAGGCGCCGTCGATATCGACGGCCGCCTCCGTGACGCGCTGCAACAGCAGTTTCAAACCGGGTGCCCGCCCTATTCGACGAATTCGGGCTCTTTGGAGGACGCCCCACCGCCACGTTTGCGCGGCTTCCCGCGGGAGGCTTTCTTCGGACCGCCTTTCGGCTTCTCGTCTTCGACCCGGAAAAAGAGTTTGTCCTCTTTCGGATCCTTGTCGACGATCACCAGGCCGCCATTTGCGAGGTCCCCGAACAACAATTCCTCGGCCAGGGGCTGTTTGATGTGGTCCTGGATCACGCGGGCCAGCGGGCGAGCGCCGTACAAGCGGTCGTAACCCTTGCGGCCAAGCCAGGAGCGCGCCGCTTCCGTCAGTTCGATCGCCACGTCACGGTCGTCAAGCTGCGCTTCCAATTCGATGACGAACTTGTCGACGACACGGCCGATGACATCTTCCGACAGATAATCGAACGGGATCACCGCATCCAGCCGGTTCCGGAATTCCGGCGTGAACATACGTTCCACCGCTTCCTTGTCGGCACCGGCCCGGTCTTCCCGGCCGAACCCGATCGCGGGACGCGCCATTTCCGACGCCCCGGCATTGGTCGTCATGATCAGAACAACGTTCCGGAAATCGACGGTCTTACCGTTGTTGTCGGTCAGCTTCCCGTAGTCCATCACCTGCAGCAGGATGTTGAACAGGTCCGGATGGGCTTTTTCGATTTCATCCAACAACAGCACGCAATGCGGCGTCTGGTCGATCGCGTCGGTCAGCAGACCGCCCTGATCGAACCCAACATAACCGGGAGGAGCGCCGATCAAGCGCGAGACCGTATGCCGCTCCATGTATTCCGACATGTCGAACCGCTTTAGGTCGACACCCAGCGTCTTTGCCAGTTGGCGCGCCACCTCGGTCTTGCCGACGCCAGTGGGGCCGGAGAACAGATAGCTGCCGATCGGCTTTTCCGCATCCCGCAAACCAGCGCGGGACAGTTTGATGGCGGATGACAGGGCCGTGATCGCCTTATCCTGTCCATAGACAACCATCTTCAGATCGGATTCCAGTGTCTTGAGGGTTTCGCGGTCATCGCGGGAAACCTGCTTCGGGGGGATCCGGGCGATCTTTGCGACCACGGATTCAACGTCCTTCACGCCGATCGTCTTCTTTCTACGGGATTCCGGCAACAGCATCTGGGCCGCGCCGACCTCGTCGATCACGTCAATGGCTTTGTCCGGCAATTTCCGGTCGTTGATATAACGCGCCGACAGGTCCACCGCCGTCTTGATGGCGTCATTCGTGTAGCGGACCTTGTGATGCTCCTCGTAATAAGGCTTCAGGCCCTTGAGGATCTTGATCGTATCGGGGATGGACGGTTCGGTAACGTCGATTTTCTGGAACCGTCGGGCAAGCGCGCGGTCTTTTTCGAAATAGCCTCTGTACTCCTTGTAGGTGGTGGATCCGATGCACCGCAGGCCACCGCTCGCCAAAGCCGGCTTCAACAGGTTGGACGCGTCCATCGCGCCGCCGGTCGTCGCGCCCGCACCGATGACGGTGTGGATCTCGTCGATGAACAAGATGGCACCGTCCGTCTCCTCCATCTCCTTCATCACGGCCTTCAGGCGTTCCTCGAAATCGCCGCGATAGCGGGTCCCGGCCAGCAGCGTACCCATATCGAGTTGGAAGATTGTGCAGTCTTTCAGAACGTCGGGCACATCGCCCTCGACAATGCGCTTGGCAAGGCCTTCCGCGATGGCGGTCTTGCCGACGCCAGGGTCGCCAACCAGCAACGGGTTGTTCTTGGTACGGCGGCACAGGATTTGGATGGTCCGATCGACTTCGGACGCCCGCCCAATCAAGGGGTCGATCTTACCGGCCTGCGCCTTCTTGTTCAGGTCGACGCAATAGGCGTCCAGCGCCTCAGACCCTTCCTTGTTCACTTCTTCGGACTTGGCATCCTCATCGGCGCCGCTGACCGGGCGGGCCGCACTGGGCTGCCCGGGCACCTTCGCAATGCCGTGGCTGATATAATTCACCGCGTCGAAGCGGGTCATGTCCTGGAGTTGCAGGAAATAGACCGCATGGCTCTCCCGCTCAGAGAAAATGGCGACAAGGACATTGGCGCCCGTCACCTCTTCCCGTCCGGACGATTGCACATGAATGGCGGCGCGCTGCAGCACCCGCTGGAACCCGGCCGTCGGTTTCGGATCGTCCTCGGAAGCGGCGATCAGCGACGAGAGGTCGTTGTCCAGATAATCGACGACATCGCCGCGCAATTTTTCGAGTTCGACACCGCAGGCCCGCAGGACGGCAACCGCATCCTGATCCTCGGCCAAAGCCAACAAGAGATGCTCCAACGTCGCATATTCGTGCCGGCGCGTCCGTGCGTGCGCCAAGGCCCGATGCAGAGTTTCCTCAAGATTTTTCGACAGCATCTCTGATCAAATCCTTTCTTGCCGCAGGCTTTTGGCAGCTTGCGCCGCGGCAACCGTATTCAAGACGACCGGGCGAACGGGAACACGCCAGGGCCTTCTTATATGATTGTGGGGTGCGGCACGCCGGTTTGCCAGCCCCGATTTTGCGACAAATACGTGACCCTGACGGTACCGCGCGGAATTGCCGCGTTCCGCTGCGGTTGTTTCGGCCCTGTCGGCCCATGCCTGGACCGGGGCTTGCGTTTCTTGGACGTTACGACCAGACCGTTCCGCAATATCCGTTCCAGTCACGCCTTCTCCTCAATCACTCGCATGCCCTATCGCTCTGCCGGTACGGCCGCTCGGTTGACGTCGTCACTCTTTTTCCAAGGTGCATTGCAACGGATGTTGTTCCTTGCGGGCCAGGTCCATCACCTGGGTCACCTTTGTTTCGGCAATGTCATAGGTATAAACGCCGCAGATACCGACACCGCGCCGATGCACGTGAAGCATGATTTGGGTCGCTTCTTCCCGGCTCTTGCTGAAGTATTGCTCCAGGACGTAGACGACGAACTCCATCGGCGTGTAGTCGTCGTTCAGCATCAAGACCTTGTACATGGACGGTTTCTTGGTCTTGGGTTTGGTTCGGGTCAGCAGCCCGGCGCCGGATTGACCGTCACCGTCGCCGTCATCACCATTGCCGTCCTCGTCACTTGCCCGCAACGGCACGAATGAACCGCCACTTCCAGACACCAAACCGATCTTCCCGTCCGTCATCTTAATCCTGAATCCATGCCTGCCCGGCCGCCCCTTGGCGGGCGCGAGCAATCGCTGGTCAATAATATTGGATTCACCGCATCGATTGAAAGAGGCGAGATGCGTAATCGAAGGATCGTTTCCCAAACTAGGGTGAATGCCATATGGCAATCCGTCGCATTTCGCCCTTTTGCGCGGCAAGAAAATAGCCAAAAAAGTAGGCAAAAAAGAAAAGGGCGGCCGGTGCCGCCCTTTGACCGGATCCAGAGCAGATCCGGAAATGACTGTCTGTCGGTCTATTCCAGACCTTCCCAGCCGGGCGCCGCCTTCGGCTCTTCCTCGAAAGTTTCCTGGATCGGCTTTTCCAGCGGCTTGCGACCGGCCTTGATGGCTTTCTGGATTTCAATCGACATTTCCTCCTGCCGGCACAGGCCGAGTTCGACAGGCGAGCGCGGGCGAAGGTTGGACGAATTCCAATGCGAGCGGTCGCGGATGGCCTGGATCGTCGGCTTCGTGGTGCCGATCAGGCGGCCGACCTGCGCATCGCTCAATTCCGGATGGTGACGCAGCAGCCAGGCGATCGCGTCGGGCTTGTCCGCACGCTTGGATACCGGCGTATAGCGCGGGCCTTTTTGGCGAATGACCGGTTCCGGAAGATCGGAAACCAGCATTTGCAGCCGCGCGGTGACGTCCGTCTCACACCGGTTGATTTCGGCCAGCGTCAGCTGACCGTTGAGGATCGGGTCCATGCCCTGCATCCCGGCCGCGACTTCCCCATCGGCAATCGCTTGCACTTCAAGGGAATGAAGCCCGGTGAACTCGGAAATCTGATCGAAGCTCAGGGTCGTGTTGTCGATCAGCCAGACTGCCGTCGCCTTGGGCATCAACAGTTTCGCCATAGTTATTCTCCTCAAAACTCGCTGGTTCGTTCTGGCCGCCAGCGCTCTGCACGTCAGGCTCCGGTCAAATTAGGATAAACGCAGCCGGGCGAACTTCCCCCGGGCAACGGACCGTGTGCCTTGAGAGAGGTCCGCTCCCGATTGGGCGCCCCCTGCGTCCCCAAGACCCACCATAACATGCATCAATTGGTTGGGATGGAACGCGATATAGCATCGCGCCTGCGCATTTGAAAAGGTATTTGACGCAGGTTCATGCGGTGCGCCGCCGCTATTGCCGTGATAATCCACCCCAACAGAACAAGCCATCCTGGCAAAAGCGAACGGCGTGAAGACTTCGGTCCGGTTATGCGCGGTTTTGACGGCAGTTTCGTTGAGCAAACCGATGCAACGCCACCTGTGAATGCGAACCAAATCCCGGTAGGTCTGGATATATTGGATTCGCTAGCCGTACTCGGTGCGGGATGTGTCTGGCAGCCGGCTAAATGAGGTCGACACACGGTATGACGGTAATGTCATCCCAAACCGGCGGCGTTCGAGCCCGGTCGTCCTGTCGAAAGGGATATACGCTGAGGCCGATAGTGTAGCAAACGGTCCCGTCTGGATCGGCAAGAGGGAGCACAAGACGTTCCGCTATGGTCATGCTTTCGTCGGGTGGCGCGCCCCGGATTTTCCCATATTGAACGCTGGGTGCGTTGATGACCGCCTTCCAGCGCTGTAAAGCGGCGGCATGCGCGTCCTTGCCAACGACATCGCGCAAGGGGACACCGCGCAACGACCGGCCCCAAGCATCGTTGATCCGTTCCCCGGCAATTTTGCAGATGAAGTCACCCAAATCTTCGTCGAACCGATAAGTCCACACATAGGGAAGGACACTGGCAAAGATGTCGGGCGTCATGTTCCGCCTGAAAGGAACCAATGCGCCGTGCCTGGCATTCATCCATGCGTCCAACAAAAGCAAAATATGGGGATGCGCATCGCGGGCGAAGGACACTCCCTTATGGTCGTCAGCAACAACACCGGTCATGTATTTGTGCTCGTCGCGAATTTGAGGATTTGTCTATATCTTGGTCCAACAGGTGATCGATCGAGTTTCAAACGAATGAGATCATATTCCAACCACGAGGTCATTCGAATTGGGCCTCGGCCGCCGGAACCGGCAATTCTTCCCACTTGAATCGCCTCTTTACCCCGCAAGAAACAAGAACGGCCCGGAAAATCCGGGCCGCCCCTTCTACTTCTAAAACAAGAACGGCCCGGAAAATCCGGGCCGCCCCTTCTACTTCTAAAACAAGAAC
>CAYGKA010000069.1:0-9927 GCA_964350445.1 uncultured Flavobacteriaceae bacterium | reverse complement strand
AAACAAGAACGGCCCGGAAAATCCGGGCCGCCCCTTCTACTTCTAAAACAAGAACGGCCCGGAAAATCCGGGCCGTTCTGGGGCAATCCGACTGAGAGGCCGGATAAAACCTATCGGATACGGTTCGAAAACCGTGCGGGCCTTAGGCGGCCAGCGGCTTGACCATCCGTTCAACCGTGGCGTTCATATGCGCCTGAACCGGTTCGAACGCTTCGGTAGCAACCTTGACGCCGATTTCGTTCAACTTGCCGCTTTCGCTGACAAAATTGTCGAACGAGGAGCGGGCAAAGCCGGTCTGGATTTCGACCAGTTCGTTCAGGGACTTCGCGGCCAACATCGCCTTCGCGGTTTCGGCACCGGCATCGGCGGAGGACTTCATGAACTCGTAGTAGGCCTTGCCGAACTCTTCCGAGCCCTTCACGACCGCATCGTTGAACTTCGACGCGACGTCGAAGGAATCTTTGCCGTAAACGGTGAACTCTTCGTAGCTCTTCATCGCGGCGGTGGAGGCCTTCTCGACCTGTTCCTTCGTCGCGGCAACGGCCTGCTCAACATGTTCCTTCGTTGCGGCAACAGCCTGCTCGACAGACTGCTTACCAGCGGCAACGGCATCTTCGAATTGTTTGACGTCGACTTTGGCGGCGCCAGCTTTCTTGGTGGTGGTCATAGTAACAATCTCCTGGTTTATCGGGCGCCGATCTTCGGCTGGCCTCATCGCAAACAAATGCCGGACCAGCCGGCGGCGTTGGTAAAATCTAATTACGCCAGAATGCTGCAATGCAACATTCACGGTGGTTATATAGTCATGGAGAGTGACGCGTCAAGGAGATTATGCTGCAGTGCACAAAAATATTAGTTTGTTATATTTCAACAGCAAAACATAGCTATTGAGACCGATCCTGCCCATAGTTCTGACCAAGAATCACGCCACTGCGACGCAAATGCAATATGTAGTGATCAAAACCTTGCTGGCGGGCCGGATTGTAGTCCAACAGCGTCAGTCGCGGGCCGGAGGGCGGGCGGTTCAACGGGATGCCGGTGATATCCCGAACAAGCAATTCGGATGGAAAAGCCAAGGCGCGGAAATCGGGGTCCGGGTTGACCCAAGCGGTGTAGTCGAACGCCCCGTCCAAACAGGCGCCGACCAGCCAGAAATGCCACTCCGACAATAGGTCAGATGGCGGTGCCGGCCTTGGGGCGGTTCGGTCGCCCCGATAGGCCGCCAAGATAGCGTCGGCATCGCTTTGCGACAGCCGCACGGTCATGTCCGTCGGGTTGAAGAACCGCGTGATGCTGTCGTTCAACTGAATTTCGTTAATCGGCAATTTCGGCGTCAACACCCTGATCCTGAGGCTGGTGTCGGCCATGGACAGGTCGTAGACGCGCACCTGTTCGGCCCGGTTCGCGTTCAGCACGAACCTTACCTGGTCGGATGCCGCCGCAGAGCAACCGCTGCGAATATCACCCGCGCTGATAAAATCAATCCAGGTAGCCCTGCGC
Organism: uncultured Flavobacteriaceae bacterium; assembly: GCA_964350445.1. Classification (GTDB taxonomy): domain Bacteria; phylum Pseudomonadota; class Alphaproteobacteria; order UBA8366; family Aestuariispiraceae; genus Hwanghaeella. The sequence continues at coordinate 8,427 of CAYGKA010000069.1, read as the reverse complement.
AGAACAGGATTGTCGATCTCCCCCGTCGAGGCCCCGGTACACCCGGCAAGCGCCGCGAGGCCGATCAAGGCCGCGGCAATGCGAATCCTGCGGAACCGACGCGCTTTCATGTCAGGATCATCTCCTCGTTCGGACAGGAAAACACCATACCGCACAGACGGCCGATACCGATATGGGTCGGTTCGTCGCGTCTGCGACAACATCGATATCAATAAAAATGCGGGATAAAACCTGCACGAATTCACTAACTGTTAATGTCCAAAAGGGAAAATTGGACCTTCGTGTGGACTGATTCGAGTGATTCGGTTATAAACGAAACAGGTACAGAATTCGTAAGACTGGTAGCAGACTAGGGAAGTAAAAAGGTCCGACTATGCACCGCAATGCCAAGTCAAAATTCGGTATATCTCCATCGGTCATCCTCTTGATCTTATCGATCATTGGATTGGCGTTCGTCCCGAACGCCGCGCAGGCGAAGTATTCCGCGCTGATCATGGACGATTCCACCGGCAAGATCCTTCACGCACGTAATATCGATACGCTGCGCCATCCCGCGTCCCTGACCAAGATCATGACGCTGTACATGACCTTTGAGGCCTTGCGCGACGGACGCCTGACATTGGACCAGGATCTGACCGTGTCGCGCCGCGCGAGCCGCATGCCGTCCAGCAAGCTCGGCCTCGGCCGCGGTGAAACGATCAAGGTCCGTGACGCGGTCATGGCATTGATCACGAAATCCGCCAACGATGTCGCCGTCGTCGTTGCGGAAGGCATTGCCGGTTCCGAATCCAAGTTCGCCGAGAAAATGACCGCCAAGGCGCGGGAGATCGGGATGTCGAAGACGACGTTCCGCAACGCCTCCGGCCTGTTCAGCAAGACGCAGAAGAGTACGGCGCGAGACATGGCCACCCTGGCCCATCGTATGATGGCGGACTTCCCCGAATACTACGGCCTGTTCGACACCAAGGCGTTCACCTATCGGGGACGGACACACAAGAACCACAACAATCTGCTCGGCCGCTATGCGGGCACCGACGGCATCAAGACGGGATATATCGGTGCCGCCGGTTTCAACCTCGTGGCTTCGGTCACCCGGCACGGCGTTCGCCTGGTCGGCGTCGTCTTCGGCGGGCGGAGCTCGAAATCGCGCGACAAGCAGATGATGGCGCTGCTTGATGAGGCTTTCATCGGGTACGAGGCCGTCGCCATTCGGGCGCCGCGTAAACCGGGTATGCCGGCAGCCGACGAAACGCAGGTGGCGTCCGCCGGTCCGGTAAATCCGTTCCTGCAACGCGTGAATTCCGCCCTCACCATCGCGGCCCATGCCGCTGAACTGCCGCAAGCTCCTATTCAGCAGGCGCCCGTGCAGTTGGCCAGCACACAGTCACTGGGCGAATGGTCCATCCAGGTTGGCGCATTCCGCAGCCAGTCGCGCGCACACGGCGCGGCCGAAGCGGCACAGTCGAAACTCGGCACGCTCGTCGAACAGGCGATGATTGCCGTCGTCCCGACACGGGGTAGCAAGCCGCTTTACCGGGCCCGGATCGCCGGACTGGAAAAGAAGACAGCCTATGCCGCCTGCAACAATATGAAGCAGCGGCGGTCCGATTGTCTTGTTCTAGGACCGACGAACGCGCCCCAACTCGCGGAACGCCAGTAGCCCGAACCGGCTTCCGCCGGACTTCATTTCTGGCGGACTTTTCTATCCGCATCCGCCCCTTACCCATGGGAACGAGACCTGTTCCGGCGATCCGCGTAAGATCGCCGGGTTAGTGCTTCCCATTGGCATTGCCGCCACGCAAAATCTCCCGACTTGAAACCTTCCCGGTGCGCCCGCCAATGGCCTGCTCGGCGGAAGGAACACGACAACCATGGGAGGAAGCCTTGTCGCTCTTGCAAATCGACGCCAAAAACGCGCTCTACTACGAGTATGATCCACCGTCCGCGCCGCAGGGGAAGACCTTCGTCTTCATCAATCCCATCACCGGTGATTGCTCGCTTTGGCAGGGCTTGATCGGCCCCGCACTGCGTAAGGCGGGCCACGGAACGCTCGTCTACAATTTTCGCGGCCAAGCCAAGAGCAGCTTCGACCCCTCGATCTCTCTGGACGACAAACTGATCACCGCCGATCTGATGCGCATCATCGCCGACCTGAAAATTGCCGATCCCATCGTCGTCGGCCTGTCGATCGGCGGACTCTACGCGCTTCGTGCGCATGCGGAAGGCTTGCGGCCCAGCGGCATCGTCCTCGTCAACACGTTACGGAAAATGTCGCCGCGCATCGACTGGATGAACAGGATGTGCGTGCGCCTGATGCAGCACGGCGGCCCAACCCTGCTGCGCGACGTCGCGTCCCACGTCATCACGTCGGAAGCCATGCACGCTGCGATGATCGACGACGTCTTCAACACCCCCGCGACATACGAAGGCTTGGCCGAAGATGCCGGGTTCATGAACCTCGTGACCCATATGGCGGACACCAGTTGGGAAATGGATCTGACAAAGCTGGACCTGCCGGTTCTGGTCACAACCGGCTATCAGGACAGGGTCTTCTTCAACCCGGGCGATGTCGACGATCTGTTCGCCGACCTGCCGCAGGGATTGAGGTTGGACATGCCGCAAGCCGGGCACATGATCCCCGCCGAACGGCCGAAGGAATTCATCCTGGCCTTGCTGGGTTTCGCCGACATCCTGTAACCGATGGCCGAGTTCTGCCGGACGGGGCCCGTCGTTTGCGGCTTGCCCCGTCCGCGTGCCCGTTTTTTTACTCGCGGCAAGACGGCCCCGTGACCGTTCCATGAAGTTTCCGTTTCACCCCCCTGCGAGCGCTTTACGCGGTTCGCGAACGGTCCCATTCATTGACCGTTCGTCTCATGGGCTGTGGAACGTTGGCGATGCGAGAACCGGTTACAATCACTTATGCAGATCCCAACATGCCGGTGTTTCATCGCGCGGTTATTCGAACAGTGGAAAAGGTCACCGGCCGCGGCGCCTTGACCGAACGCTACAGGCGGTACCTTCAGGCGGCCGCGAACCTGTCCGGTCCACCCGCGTGGGATCTTGCTGTCAAACAGCTTGGCCTTCGGTTCGAGGTCGACGCGACGCCGGCCTGCCAGCGGCCGGGCCGCGGCCTTCTTTTGGTCGCCAACCATCCCTTCGGGGTCGTCGACGGCTTCGTTCTGTCCTGGATAGCGTCACGCATTGATCCGAATTTTCAGGTAATCGCCAACGGCGTCCTGCTTCAGGAACCCACACTGATGCCGAACTTACTGCCGATAGACTTCACCGGCACCCGCGAAGCGAACCGCATCAACGTCGCCAGCCGCCGAGCCGCGATAGAGCGCCTGCGGCATGGCGGCGTGGTCGGGATCTTTCCCGCGGGCGGCGTCTCCTGGTCGCAACGGCGGAACGAACCAGTGCGCGACGATGACTGGAAACCGATGACCGGCAAGCTGATCCAGGCGTCGCGTTGCGATGTCATGCCGGTGCGGTTCCACGGCAGTAATTCCTGGTCTTTCCAATTTGCCAGCCGGCATAGCCAGGTTCTCCGGCTAGGCCTGCTGCTGGGCGAAGTGCGCAACAAACTGGACAAGCCGATCGACGTCGAAATCAGTCCGCGGATCGATTTCGAAAGCCTGCCGGATCTGGAGCCGGCCGACCTGACACTGCATCTCCGCCAGCGCATAGGCGCATGACCTCCTCTCCGCTTTACCCTGTTCCCTCCGCTCAGCTTATGCCAGCATGCCGCTGCCAATAATGAGGGAGGAAACGCCATGCCCGCCGACAATGTAGAGGCCCTGCTATTCGACGTCTTCGGGACGGTCGTGGACTGGCGCGGCGGCATTTTCCGGGAAGCGTCCGCCTTCGGTGTGCGCAATGGGATAGACCGGGACTGGCAGGCTTTCGCGGACGATTGGCGTGGCCTTTACCAACCGGCCATGGAGCAGGTCCGCTCCGGCGACCGTGGTTATGTTCGGCTGGACGTGCTGCACCGGGAAAACCTGGATCTGCTGTTCCAGAAATACGAGATAACCGGAATTGGCGAAGAAGAAGCCGACTGGCTGAACAAGGCCTGGCACCGCCTATGGCCCTGGGCGGATGTCCTGCCCGGGTTGAATCGCCTCCGCCGCCGATACATTCTGGGCACGCTCTCCAACGGTAACATCGCCTTGATGGTCAATATGGCGCGCAACAGTGGCCTGCCCTGGGACGCCGTCCTGGGCGCGGAGGTGACCCGATCCTACAAACCGATGCCGGAAACCTACCTCGGCAGTTGCGAGGCCCTGGGCCTCCGCCCCGATCATTGCATGTTGGTGGCGGCCCATAATGGGGACCTTCAAGCCGCCCGCGATTGCGGCATGCCGACCGCCTATGTGAACCGGCCCTACGAATACGGCCCGCATCAGAAAGTCGATTTCGAAGCCACGAGCGACTGGGACTATATCGCCGCGGACATGGTCGATCTGGCCGACAAGATGGGCTGCCCTTAAGCGATCGGTTGGAATGCCTTACGATCTTGGCCAAGTCCCCTCCCCACCGTCCTGAAGCGGCTTCGCAATGCCTTTCCGGGAAAGAAGGTGATTTGGTCTGTCAAACCTCCCCGGATTTGCGGAACGGACTGCACGCCGGAAAACTGGATATTGCCGTTGTGGAGGAGCCGATAGACGGCATGACCGGTGTGCGCCATTGGGTTGAGACACTGGTGTGGATTGCCGCTCGTCACTGAGCAGCCAATTTGCAACGCGCCCTTCCCTTGTCAATTGTCGACACGGCCTGCGTTTTTCCAGCCGGCGATAATCGAGGAGTTGGACACCGCGCACATCCCAAGGCGCTGCGTTTTCGAGACCGGCAACATCGACGCGACAATGGCGGCGGTCCGTGCCGACCTTGCCGTATCGGCTTCGCTTGTCTCCACGGTTCAGGCGGACATTGAGGTCACATCCGAAAGCAGCGGATTGCCGCCATTTCCGGCCTACACGCTGACTTTACTCACCTCCCTCGTTTCGTTGTCTGGCGTGACCGGAGAGTTGGCAGCATATATTCGCCGGGAGTCCCTGCGTCACACACGGCAGCGCTGACACCTCAACGCTTTGTTAACGCCCTGTATGGCATGCTGGGGTACTCGTATCGGAGGGGGGCCGGTAGTCATCAAAACGGAGTTGGTCCGCATGCCGATTCACCGCGTCTTGTTATCCAAGTTCCCAGCATTTTTCTCTGCATTGCTGTTCGCAATCATTGTAAGCGCGACACCTTCCCTGGCTGATATCAAGGTCGGCGGTACTGGGGGCGATCTCGGTACCTGGAGAATATTGGCCGACGCCTACAATGCGAAACATCCGGAAACAGCCATCACGGTTCTGCCGAGTTTGGGCAGCGGCGGCGGCATCAAGGCTCTCACGGCAGGGGCGATCGACATCGCGATCTCATCCCGCCCCCTGAAGGAAAAGGAAAGCGCCGCGGGCCTCATGGCCGTTCCATACGCGAAGACCGCACTAGTTGTGTCATCAGCGAATAACGGTTCCCTCAGTAACCTGACCAGCGACGATCTTGTCGAAATTTTCGGCACAGGAACGCGAAATTGGCCGAACGGTGATCCCGTTCTGGTCATACTGCGACCGAAAAACGATGGCGACGCAAAATTGGTGATCGAGAACATTCCCGAATTGGCTGGTGCGTTCGAAGCAGCCGAAGCACGTGGCGCGCGGATCGCCGCATCCGATCAGGATGCAGCGGATGCCCTGGAGGAAACAAAACCCGCCATCGGTTTCATGTCTCAGTCCCTGATCCTTGGCGAGGGCCGGAAGCTCCAAGCCTATGCCCTCAACGGCGTCGAACCATCGCTCCAAAACGTGGCCGATGACAGCTATCCACTCTTGAAACTGTACTACCTCGTGTTCAAAGAGCCGGTTTCATCGGAGCATTCGAGATTGATCGATTTTCTGTATTCTCCCGAAGGCGAGGAAATCCTGAGGAATACCGGCCACGTCGCAGTAGGCCTAAATTGATCGCGGTACAAGAAAGCCAAATCTAGATCCTATGCCCGATACACGGAAACTCGTTGAGGAAGCGGAACGACATGCTGCCGCAAGCAGCATCTCGGCGGACCGGCGTTTGCGCAAAACCATGGGTTGGCTGTCTTTGCTGCTTGCCATCGGCATCACTATCGTGACGCCCAGCGTCTATCTCACCACCGGCCTGCATTACGAGCAGGAAAGGGTTCGGATCGAGAACCGCCGTGTCGCCGACGAACTGGAGGAGTTGGTCGCCTCCAATCCGGAATTGTGGACCTTCCTCGTCGATCGGATAGATTTTGTATTCACCCATTTCTTGCGCCGAAGTGCCGACAACCCAGACCGGAAGGTCTATCATATCGGCCTTCACTTGCCCGACGGAACGCCTGTCCACGAGTTGAACGGCGAACAATCGCTGTTCACTATCCATGCGAGAAATTTTGTGCGGTTCGGCGTCGAACCTGTCGGCTATCTCCATCAAGAGCAGTCGTCATCCCATGTCTGGATTAGGACGCTATATGTGGCGTTGGGATCGGCCGCCCTGGCGGCGTTCTTATTCATCGTCATGCGGGTGCTGCCGATGCGTGCGCTGGAACGTTCGATCGCCGAGCGCGAATCCGCCCAGCAGGAGATCCTGGCGCTTAACCGAACATTGGAAGACCGCGTCATCCAAAAGACGGCCGACCTGATGGTCGCGGTCAGCGAGGCACAGGAGGCGAACCGGGCCAAGTCGGAATTCCTGGCCACGATGAGCCACGAAATCCGCACCCCGATGAACGGCGTCATCGGCATGACGGAAATCTTGTTGGATACCGATCTGGACGAAGATCAGCGCCGGTATGTCGAGACGATCGGCCGGTCGGGCGATAACCTGATGTCCATCATCAACGACATCCTGGATTTCTCGAAACTGGAGTCCAGAAAGATCGATTTGTCGGAAGAAGATTTCGACCTTGTCGCCTTGATCGAAGGGGCGATCGAAGTCGTGGCGCCAAACGCTGCCGAAAAGGGGCTGGAGATCGGATATACGGCCTCTCCGGATGTCTCATTGATGTACCGCGGTGACGCCGGCCGCTTGCGGCAGGTTCTGCTGAACTTGGCTGGAAACGCCGTGAAGTTCACCGAAGCAGGCGGCGTCACGATCCATGCCTTCCGAAACGGCGGCACGTACGAATTGCCCCGGATTCGGATCGAAGTGCGCGATAGCGGCATAGGCATATCGGCCAAGGACCAGGCGAAACTTTTCCACAGCTTCTCGCAAGTGGACTCCTCCTCGACCAGGAAATACGGCGGATCAGGACTGGGTTTGGCAATCAGCAAACGCTTGATCGACGCCATGGGCGGCGATATCGGCGTCGACAGCAGTCCGGGAGGCGGGAGCCTGTTCTGGTTCGAACTAGACCTGCCCTGCATTGGGCGGTCACTGTCGGCATTCCCGGAAGAACACACCCAAAAACTACGCAGCCGTCGTATATTGATCGTTCACGATACGACCGAGCACCAGGACCTTTTGCAACGCACCCTCAGCAATTGGGGAATACGCCCGGTGACAGTGGAAAGTGCTGAAGAAGCGCACAGGAAACTACGGGAACATGCCCACCGGGGCCTTCCCTTTGATCTTATCTTGGTGGACCTTCGATATCCTTCGGAAAACGCAGTCGATATCTTGTTGGCTTTGCGGGCCGATGCGGCATTCGCGAAAATACCAATCCTTGCCTCATCCCCTTTGCCGCCCGACCGCTGGACCGATCCCCAGGCGCGGAAACTGTACGACGTGCATGTGCTGAAACCGGCACGGCAGTCGCATTTGTACAATGCCTTGCTGACCATATCGAACCTCACAGCGCCGTCGTCATCGGGCGACTCCGCCCCGAGACTACCATCCACCGAGGCGGGAAGTTCGAGCGGCCGGATCCTGATCGCCGAAGACAACGCGGTGAACCAGATGGTGGCGAAACTGTCGCTGGAGAAACTCGGCTACAGCGTCGATGTCGTCGAAAATGGTCTGGACGCGGTGAACGCCGTCCGTACGCTTTCCTATGACTTGGTCCTGATGGACGTGCAGATGCCGACCCTCGACGGTATCGAAGCGACACGGCAAATTCGCGGCTTGAGCATCGCGGACCGCGCCCAGGTACCCATCGTCGCGATGACCGCCAACGCGTTCGAGGAGGACAGGGACAAGTGCCTCTCCGCGGGTATGGACGGTTTCATCGCCAAACCGGTCAGTGCGGTAACGCTGCGGACGGTGCTTGCGGATATTCTCGGCGAGACCGTCCAAAACTGAACACGGCCTTTTTCCATCCTGAAAATAGGGATATTTATCTGGGCTAACGTTAACGGTTGGACGCGGTATCGGCAGCAGGGAGAGTCTGTGAATGAGCCTGCTTTACTGGTTTTGCTCGTTTGCCTTCGC
>CAYGKA010000068.1:0-24558 GCA_964350445.1 uncultured Flavobacteriaceae bacterium | reverse complement strand
GGCCGGCGGGTCGGCAGCGTCGCCCTGCAGCTTTGGGCCTCGGAGCACAGCCGTCTGGGCGACAAGCCCAGGGTCGACTTCTGGGTTCTCCAGGACCGCAACGGCGAAGGCGCTTCCGTCGCCGCACCGTTTTCGAAAGGCCTTGAAAGCGACGCGCAAACGCGTTTCCTGGACATGACCGACCAGACGATCCGGCCGTGCATCGCTTGCGACATCTGCCCGATCCATGTCGGTCCCGACGAGGAATACCGCTGCATCATCAAGAAGAAAGATGACGGCTTGGTCGCGCATCACAACGAGCTTCTCTGGCCGGATATCATTGCCCCAGTCGTCTACTCGCCCCGGAAACGGGACGGCCTCAGCAGCGTCTATCAGCAGTTCATGGAGCGGACCCGTTATCTGCGCCGCGGCGACTATGTCTTCACCGATCATCTGGTCGTGCCCTTTGTCATCACCGAAGTCGGCGCGAACGAGATCATGGACATCCGCCTGATGACCTCCTTCGTGCGGCACCATACGGTGCTGAGCAAGCCGGTGATCGGCTATATGCACGAAGGCAAACTGCTGAACGGCGACGACGTTCGACGGGATTTGGCGCGGGCCGTCAAGCACGGCCGCCGGCTTACCGTCGGCCGCCTGGCCTCGGTCAGCATCGATATGCTGGCGACACAGTATCGTCCGGTCGGCTACGTCCTCGCGCAGGCGAAGGACAAGGACAAGAAGACCGTCGATGCACGCGAGGAGGCTGTGAACCACCGCCTCGAAAGGCAGCACAAGGAAGCCGAGGCGCGGTTGGCCTCGATCGATTCCGAGTTGGAAGAAGCCGCCAACAAGTAATGCAGGTCTTGAAGACCATGATTGCGGGCGCCGCCGCGACGGACGCGGCGGTAACGCCCGCGATACAGCGCTCTCCTTGGCCGTCATTTTGATGGAACCTGGCTGGACGCCGTGCCCCAAGATAAATTGAACGCAGTGGTCCTGGCCGACTCGCGCGGCCTGGATACCTATTACATCAACGATGCCTATGCTCAGGGCTATGGCATCGATCGTGTCTTCGGGTATCGGATCGACGGCGCCCTGCGCATGCAGGGTATCGGGAATGTCCAATCGGTCTTGATTCCCGATCACTTCAGGGGCGGCACGATAGAGGGCAACATCACGCGGATCGCGCTTTGCCAGCCAAAATGGGTGATCCTCTGCGATGGCATATGGGAGACCTTGCTCAACAGGGAAAAATACCTCACCGAAGCGCAGGGGGCCGGGCTGCTGAAAGACGCAACGCTCGAGTCCATGAACACCGATCGACGGGATGAAATCGGCGCGATCCTCAATCGCCTTTATTTCGAGGACCGCCTGTCGATTTCTCCCGCCAAATACGGCAGGAGGCTAGACACCCTGATCGGCTATTTCGCGCGCCGCCGCTGCCGGGTCATGTGGCTTTCCCTGCTGGTGCCGCCCGAAACACACAGGAACGGCGTTCATGCCGCGGGCGCCTATCGCCCCCTGCCGTTCTGGCAGGACCGCCTGAGAGCCATCAACGAAGAAGCACGCACCGTCCTGAACCGGTGGGGCGGCCTTTATGTCGATCTGAACGAAGGGCTGGCCCACGTGCCGTCGCTGGACCATGCGCTGATCGACCAATGGCATTTTTCCGACACCTTCCACAGCATCGTGGCGGATCAGATCGCGGGGCATATCCGCCACGATCTGACCGAAACGGCCTCGCCCCATAGCTCTTGGGGGCCCGATTGCGTGACGCCGCCGGGTCGGGGGCGGGCAACAACCGCCGTCGCCGGCATCGCGGACCTGACCGTGGATGCCGAAGGCACGATGATAAAGCCGGGCGAAGCGGTGATCCTGAAGGACGCATCGGGCGACAGGGACGCCGCCGCACGGGCGATCCTGGACCGGTTTAGCGCCGTCGCTGCGGTTTTATATCCGGAAGAATGTGGCCAACCCGCGGACGACAACGTCGGAGGAAGAATAGAATGATCCCGTTCACGCGCCCCTATTTTCCCGAGGAAATGCGGGAGGAGATTTTGCGGAACATGGCGGGTGTCTTCGAGACCGGCCGCCTGATGATGGGGCCCTACGCGGCGAAAGCGGAAGCGGACTTTGCCGTGGCGACCGGGTGCAAGAATGCCGTCTCGCTGAACAGCGCGACGACCGGACTGCAGATATGCCTTCGCTTTGCGGAGGCACAGGGGAAGGACGTTATCGTCCCCGCCGCCAGTTTCGTCACCGATGCGGGTGCGGTTCTGATGGAAGGCGGGAATGTCGTTTTCGCGGATTGCGACCCGAAGACACTTGCACTCGACCCCGCCGATGTGGCGCGCAAACTGACCCCCGACACGGCGGCGATAATCTGGGTTCATCTGACCGGTTACATTTCCGAAGACTACGCAAAAATTCAGACACTCGCGAAGCAGGCCGGCGCACTGCTGATCGAAGATGCGTCGCACGCACATGGAGCACATCGCGATGGGACGCTCTCCGGCGGCTTCGGGGATGCGGGCGTTTTCAGCTTTTACCCGACCAAGGTGGTCACGTCCGGAACCGGCGGGATGCTCACGACCGACAGGGAAGACATCGCCGAGTATGCAAAGTCCCTTCGCCTGTTCGGCAAGGACGATGCAACCGGAGAGATCGTCCGGTTGGGGAACGATTGGTTCATGGACGAAATCCGCGCCTGCGTCGCGGCCAGCCAGATTGAGCGCTTGCAGGAAATCGTCGCCATGCGGCAGAGCATCGCCGCGAAATACCTGGAGCGGCTGCGCGGGAAATCCGGATTGCGGCTGCTGGAACCGTCGAACGCCCATGCACCCAGCTGGTATCAGTTCCCGGTCTTCCTGGAAGGGAGCAAGGACTCCTCGGCCGTCATCGGCGACCTGAAAGAACGGGGCGTCACGGCGAAGAAAATCTACAAACCCCTTCATCACGAACCGATTTTCTCGGAATACGGCAATGACGGCCTGACGGGATCCGTCGAACTGCTGGAAACATCGCTTTGCCTGCCGATGATGCCCGACATGACGGATCAGGAAATCGACGCCGTCTGCTCAGCGGTCGCCGGGGTCATCTAGACCGTGCGGATCGCCATTACAGGTGCGGGCGGCTATGTCGGCGCCGCCCTTTTGGACGCGTTGGCCTCAAGCGACGCGCATGACGTTCTCGCCGTCACACGCCCTGGCGGTACGGCCCTCTCCTTCCCGCCTGGCGTGACCCATAAAGCTGCGGACCTTGCCGATCGCGACGCCACCGCCGACGCGCTTCGATCCAGCGGGACGGAGGCCATCGTGCATGCAGCGGCGGCAATTTTCTCAACCGACGATCCGGATTCGGTGGCCAAGGGATACCGGGACAATGTCGAGGGCACGGCGTCCTTGCTAAACGCAGCGGGCGAAGCCGGTATTTCCGGTCTGGTACTGCTGTCGAGTATCTCCGTTTATGGCTCCACCCCACTGCGGACAGAGGCCGGGTTTCAGGAAGACGACCCGGTCGATCCGGTCGGGGAATACGGTCGTCAAAAAGCCGAAGCGGAACGGCTGGCCCTGGACTGGCAAAAGGCCGAACCCGGCCGCCATTTGATCATTCTGCGCCTGGCGGGCGTACATGGCGGACGGCGCCAGGCTGGCGCCGTCTACCGCATGATCCAATCCGCGAAGGCGGGAAAAGAAATCCAGGTGACGGAGCCGAACAGTACGTTCTCTTTCCTGCATGTCGGCGACGCGGTGACGGCGATCCGATGCGCGCTGTCCGCCCTCCCCGATGCCGGCGCCTTTATCCTGAACGTCGCGGGCGGTGAAAAGATTATGCTGACCGAGCTCGCGACGACCATCATCCACGCCTGCGGCAGCAGGTCCAAAGTCGTTCCGGGCGACGGGGCGGCCCGCGTCAGCGCGCTCGCCATAGACAAGGCGCGGGAGGCCATCGGCTTCTCACCGACGCCGATCACCGACTGGATCGCCAAGGAATGCCATGCCGGGTCGGCGAGCGGGGACAGGCCGTGATCGTCGGCATCCACCAACCGAACTATGCGCCGTGGCTGGGCTATTTCCGCAAGATCGCCCTTTCCGATCACTTCATCTTCCTGGATGACGCGGCCTTCTCGAAAGGCAGCGTCACCAACCGCGTGCGCATCCTTGAGAAGGGCGCCCCCGCATGGTTGACCGTGCCGGCGAAGCCCGCGATGGGAACGCCGATCAAGGACATTTCCCCTTCGCAGGAGGATTGGCCGCAGCGTCACTTGAGCCGCCTGGCCAATGTCTACCGGCAAGCCCCCGCCTTCCAAGAGGTCTGGCCCACTCTCGAATCCCTTTACACCGCTCTTGACGCCGACACATTGTCGGGCGCGAATCGGGCCTTGATCGAAGCAATATGCCGGCCAATCGGCATCGACACGCAGTTTCACCTCGCCTCGTCGTTCGCGAACGAGGCCGACAGCAAAGGCGACGACCGCTTGATCGACCTGATCGCCGGGATACCCGGCGCGGACACCTACCTGTCCGGGCAAGGCGGCCGGAAATATCAGGACGAAGGGAAGTTCGAGGCCGCCGGCCTGTCGCTTCTCTACAACGACTACACCCCCAAGCCCTATCCGCAATCGGCGGCGGAATTCGTGCCCGGCCTGAGCATACTGGACGCACTGTTCAATGTGGGCTGGAGCGGTATCGCCGATCTGTTACGGGACGGCGCGGAGCCATCGTGATCGGACCGCGCCAAAAGGTTGCCATCGTCATACCAAGCCTGGCAGGCGGCGGGGCGGAACGCGTCATGCTGCAGGTGGCTGGCGGCCTGGACAGCAGCCGCTTCGACGTCACGCTGATCGCTCTGAACGGCAAGGGCGATTTGAGCGGCGCACTGCCATCGAGCCTGCATTTCGTGGATCTGGGAACGGCAAGGCTGCGCCACGCCATCGGCCTGTTGACCGATACGTTGCGCGGTTTGGGGCCGGATGTCGTGGTCTCGACGATGGGTTATCTGAATTTGGCGATACTCGCCTTCGTGCGCCCCCGTTTGAGCCCGGCCTGCCGTTATGTCGTCCGCGAGGCGAATATGCCGGAGGCCACGATTTCGCAATTCCCGCTGCGGCTCATGGGCCGCCTCGGCTATCGACTGTTCTATCGCAAAGCCGACCGGGTCATCTGCAACGCGCAAATGGTCGCCGCCGCGTTACGGAACCTCGGCGTTCCGGCCGGTATCATCGCGCAGATAAACAACCCGATCGACGTGGATTTCCTGCGCGGCACGGCGGATGACATCCATCGCAGTGAATCGGGCCGCCACTTCATCGCCGTCGGACGGCTGACCCGCCAGAAAGGCTTTGACCGCTTGATCGACTGGTTCCAGGAACTGCCCGCGGATTGCCGCCTGACGATCCTGGGGGACGGACCGGACCGGGCGGATCTGGAGCATCGACGGCATACCAACGGCCTGGACGACCGTATTTCGATACCGGGATTTTGCCTAGCCCCATGGCGGGAAGTAGCGCAAGCGGACGCCTTCCTGATGCCGTCCCGCTGGGAGGGCATGCCCAATGCCGCGCTAGAAGCCCTGGCGCTCGGCGTGCCCGTCATCGCGATGCGTGACGCGGGCGGCCTGGCCGAGTTGTCGAACGCGGTGCCGGCCGGGCACTTGACGATTGCGAAAGACGGGCCCGCTTTTATCCAGGCGATGCAGGACACCGTGAAACTGGCGGGTGGATTGCGCCCCGCCGCCCTGCCGGACAGGTTCAGGAAAGACAAAGTCCTGAACGCTTATGCTGAAATCATCGCGGGATAAAGCGATGACGATACGGGTTCTATGCCTGGACATCGAAGGGGGGTTCGGCGGTTCGTCCCGAAGCCTGTTCCAATCCGTGAAGTATATCGACAGGTCCAAGGCCGACATTGCCGTCTGGTGCAAGTCAGCGGGACCGATCCAGGACCAGTATAGGGCCTTCGGCATCGAACCCCTGGTTTTCCCGGACATGCCGAAAGTTTCTTCTCTGCCACGGTTCAGCCGGAACCTCGCGGTCTATGGCAAATTTGCGATGGACTGGCTCAAGGCCTCAACCTTCCGCGACGCGCTGCATGCCGGCCTCGGCAGCTACGATCTGGTTCATTTGAACCATGAAGCCCTGTTCTGGTTGGCCCGGGACATCAAGAAGCGATCGGCCATCCCCGTATCGATGCATATCCGCACGAATTTGTGGGACAGCACCTTCGCCACATGGCAATGCCGGATCGCGGAACGGTATACGGACGCACGCATATTCATAACCGAGAACGAACGGGACTCCTTCTCCCGCCATGCCGGACATCCTGTATCAGGCGACGTGATCTACAACATAGCCGTTCCCGTCGACGGCGATGTCGAACCCTGGGAAGTCCCGGCGGCGTTCAGGGCCGGCAAAACCTTCCTGATCGGCTGCCTGTCCAACTATTCATGGACGCGCGGGACGGATCGGTTGATCGATCTGGCCTGCGTATTGAAGGGAATGGGCCGGACCGACATCGGTTTCGTGGTCACGGGCAAGACCGCCCTGACGCCGTCGATGCCGGCGCCGCTGGGACGCATAGCGAAACAGGGTGGAGACCTGGCAACCTATGCCGCGGAAATGGGCGTGGCGGACATGTTCCATTTCACCGGTCACGTTTCGGAGCCTGAGCGAATCCTGGCCCTGGTCGATATGGTGATCAAGCCGACGCGGGAGGACAATCCCTGGGGGCGCGATATCCTGGAGGCCATGGCGGCCGGGCGGCCGGTCGTCAGCGTGGGGCCGTATGACAGGTTTGTGGAAAGCGGAATCACCGGAATTCTACAAAGCAGCTGGGACGGCGAGGCCCTTGCCACTCAACTGGCCGGCCTGTCCGAAGACCATGACCGTCTGACCGGGATGGGCCGTGCGGCGCGCGCCCGGGTCGCCGCACTGTGCGACGGGCCGACCCAGTCGGCCAGGCTGCTGGATGTTTGGACGCGCATCGCCGGAACGACGCCATGATATGCCGAGGCAGCGTTTCGAACCGACCCGGTCGTCACTGGATTTTACCTGCGTGACACCGACGACCAAGAATATCGCACTCATCGTCATCGCGGCCCTGGCGTTGCGCGCTGTCTATGTTTTAGCAAGCTACCTGTCGCTTGGCCCGGACGGGCTGATGGGCCCGGATTCACACGCCTTCATCCTGGCCGCCCAGTACCTCGCCGACGGCGGCAGCTTCATGCGGGTTGGAACGCCGGCCGCGCCCGGTATCGGGCTCGACCTGATGCCGGTGCCTTTCCTGATCATGTCCTGGTTCCTGTCCGCAGGCGCACCGCCCAGCCCGCTTGGCTTTGTTCTGCTGCAAATCCCGATTGATGCGGCCACCTGCATTTTGATCGCGTACCTGGCTGAACGCCTGCGCCCCGGGTCGTTCCTTGTCGCGGGACTGATCGCCGCGTTCAATCCGACGCAAATCGTGATGGCGGGTCTGTACTATACCGATACGCTTTTCCTGTTCTTCGTGACGGCGGGTCTGCTGTCGACCGTAAAATGGCTTGCCCGCCCAGCACCGGCACGCACCGCGGTTGCCGGCCTAGTCTGGGGGCTCGCCCTGATGACGCGGCCGTTCGTCCAGCACTGGCTGATCTTGAGTCCCATAATTCTATTGCCCTTGTCGCTGGTAAGAAACCGGACGGCTTGGTTGCGGAGCGCAATCGGCCTTGCAGCCATACTGTTGATTTGCACCGCGATCGCGTCGCCGGTTCTGATCCGTAATTACGATGCCTATGGGTCGGCGAGACTCCATGCACAGACCGGCGCGCATCTTCTGTTCTGGGCCGCGCCGCTGGTCCGCGAATACGAAACCGGCGTCCCGATGGCGCAATCCGAAACCGAATGGCGGCAGGAGCTGCGGGCGACACCCGCCTTTAAAGCGGCGGAAACGCCCTTCGACGAGTCCGACGCTATGTCCGCTCTGGCGAAGGACAAGTTGGGTGAATTGGGGTACCCCGCCGTCGCCGCCGCCTGGGTCAAAGGGGCGGTCTTCAACTTGCTATCGCCAGCGAGCACGATCGCGCCGCTTGTCTCCAGCCTGCCGCGCCGGGGATTTTACGATACACAGGGCGACAACCTCGGCAGCAAGATATGGAACTTCCTGTTCGAGAACGAGGGAATGGCCTATACGGCGGTGCTGTTTGTCAGCGCGATCCCCGTCCCCATCACGTTGGGGCTCTCCTTCTTCGGCTTTTACATCTGCTTGAAAAGCGGTAGAGCGGCTGCGATTCCCGCCGTGCTCCTGTTCCTGTGGGCCGGATACACATTGGGCCTGAATGGGCCGGTTTTCAGTCCGAAATACCGCCTGCCGCTGGAGCCTGTCTGGGTCGTGATGACCGCGATCGGACTCATAGTGTGCCTGGAGCGGTTCCTGCCCGCCTTCCGCCAAAGAGGAAATTTACGGTAATGATGACCGCCCACCGAACCATGCCGAGCCCGACATGTGCGGCATAGCGGCCCTTGCCCAACCGGGGCGGAAATTCGACCCGTCCCTGCTGGAACAGATTGGGGCCGCACTTTACCATCGCGGTCCGGACTCCGGCGGCGTCGCCGCGCAAGAAGGCTGCGCACTCGTCTTCCGCCGTCTGGCGATCATGGATCCCGAACCAGCCTCTGACCAGCCGATGTCGGACGCGGACGGCGGGATCACAATCGTCTTCAACGGCGAGATCTATAATTTCCGGTCCTTGCGCGCGGAACTGGAAGCCGACGGTGTCCAATTTCGCACCAAGGGCGATTCAGAAGTCGTCCTGAACGGATACCGGCACTGGGGCGAGAAACTGTTTGACCGTCTGGAAGGGATGTACGCCCTTTCCATCCTGGACCGACGGCAGGGGAAACTGCTCGCCGCGCGCGATCCGTTGGGCATCAAGCCGCTCTATGCAGCCCGCAAAGGCGGTTTGCATGCCTTCGCCAGCGAAGTGAAGGCGCTGACACCGCTGGTAGGATCCGAAGTCGATACCGAGGCCCTGCCGGAACTGCTGACGTTTACCTGGGCCGCCGGCAATCTTTCCAACTACAAGGGAATAGAACGCGTTCCCGGCGGCACCCTGATCACCATCGACTTACACACCGGTGAACGGAAGGACAGGCGCTTCGCCGACCCCCTGGAAACGCTGACCCAGGCGCGGACAGCAACAGAAGAAGACGCGCATAACGCCGTCATCGCCTCGCTCAACGCCCATCTGATGAGCGATGTGGGTTACAGCCTGCAACTGTCCGGCGGCGTCGATTCCAGCCTGATCGCCGCCCTCGCCGCGGAAGCGGCCGGCACCGTCTTGGACAGCTATGCCGTCAAGCTGGAAGACCCGAGATTCGACGAGGGCACGTACCGCAAACCGGTCGTGGAGCGTTACGGGCTGAACCACCGGGAGCACCAAGTCACCGGCCGAGGATTCGCCGACATGCTGCCGGATGCCGTCGCCGCGATGGAGGGGCCGGTTCCCCATGGCGGATGCGTGACGCTTTTCGGTCTGTGCCGGGAAATCCGCAAAAGCCACAAGGTCGTCCTGACCGGCGAAGGGGCGGATGAGATGTTCGGCGGGTATCTGCGCTATGGAATTTGGAAGAAGCTGGCGCGGCAGGAAATGATCGACCGTGCCTGGCCCTCCTTCCTGCCGTTGCCGGATGTCTGGCCCTTCAAGGGCGTAAAGCGCCTGCACGGGCAGGACTTTGCCGCCTATGCGGCGATGTACGAGAATTTGGGGGCAATGGCGCAACTGTTCCCGGACCTGCTGCCCGCTCCTCCAGGCGCACGGGAAGCGGCATCATCCCGGTTCGACGATTTCAGGGACCGCCTTTTCGCGGTCGACCAGACGGCCTATCTGGAATCATTGCTGGTCCGGCAGGACAAGATGAGCATGGCGCATTCCGTCGAAGCGCGCGTGCCGTTCGTCCATACCCCGTTACTGAAAGTCGTCAACGGCCTGCCCAACGAGTACCGGGTGCCGGGTGGGCAAACGAAACCGATCTTGAAACGGCTGGCGGAAAAGCACCTTCCCCATGACCTGATCCACCGGCGCAAGGTTGGCCTGCTGCTGCCCTACGACCGTTGGGCTACGGAAGAAGATGGTTTGGGGCGGTACCTGTCGGACCTGACCGATCCAAACGGACGCCTGCGGACCTATGCCGACGCCAAGAAGCTCGACAAGGCCGTGGCCGATTTCCGGGCCGGCCGGACGGAATCCCTTCCGCGAATCTTCGCCCTGATCAATATGGAGTTGTGGCTGCGCAGCGCCGGCTGAACCCCCGACGTCGGATCGCGCCCGTCACGCATAACAGGCCCGGCTTTCGCCGGGTCTTTTTGTTTTCAGTGTTTGGCGTGAAGGGGATGCGTGCTTGCCGACCCGGGCAGGCGTTCGCTTGTTTCCGCCTGTGCCGTCGCATCGGCATCCAATGCGAGCATGGCGTCGTGCTGGCTGAGGAAGATCGCGCCGGTCAGATGGGACAGGAAATCTGTCTTCTTCAGCTTGTCCATGACCGGGCCTTTGACCTCGGACAAATGAAAGGTCACGCCGGCAGCCTGCAATCTGTCGTTCAGCCCTTCCAAACCTTCCAGCGCGCTGGAATCGATGGCGTTCACCGCGGAGCAGATCAGCACGACATGCTTCACTGTCGGACTGGTGACGGCCATGTCGTACAGCATGTCCTCCAGCCAGCGGGAATTGGCGAAATACAGGCTTTCGTCCACACGCACGCTCAACACCTTTTCGCTGGTCACGACCTGATGGCGTTTCACGTTCCGGAAGTGATGCGTGCCGGGCACCTGGCCCACCACCGCGAAATGCGGGCGCGCGGTGCGGACCAGGAACAGGACCAGCGACAGGCCGACGCCGGTGATGATCCCGATTTCGACACCCATTCCCAACACCATCAGGATGGTGGCGGCCATTGCCGCAAAATCGGTCTTCGAATAGGCCCAGGTCCGGCGCAGGGCGCCCAGATCGACCAGCGACAGAACGGCCACCACGATCGTCGCGGCCAAGGTGGCCTTCGGCAATTGATGGAACAGCGGCGTCAGGAACATCGCAGTCAGGCCGATCCCGATCGCGGTCATGACGCCGGCCAACGGCGTGCGCGCGCCGGCATCGTAGTTCACGACCGATCGCGCAAAGCCGCCGGTGACCGGATAGCCGCCGCTGACGGCGGCCGCGACATTCGCGGCACCGAGGCCCAGCAATTCGCGATTCGGATAGATTCTTTCCCGCCGCTTCGCGGCGAGCGTCTGTGCGACCGACACGGATTCAACGAAACCGACAATGGAAATCAGGATCGCCGAAGGCATCAGTTCCCGCCACAAGTCGATATCGACCGGCGGCACCGAAAAGGGCGGCAGCCCTTGCGGAATTGAGCCGACCACCTTCACGCCGTCCGCATCCAGGCCCAGGAACCGCACCGCCAGGATCGTCGCGATCACCGCCGCAACCGGCCCCGCCTTGGCCAACGCGTCCGCCATCTTCGGCCCAAACCCCATGGATTTGAGCATCGGCTTCAGCTTCGCGCGCACCCAGAACAGGAACCCCGTCGCCAAAACGCCGACCACCAGGGTCGGCAGATTGACCTCCCCCGCATGAACGACAAGCGATTGCAGTAGTTCCAGCATGTTATGGCCCGACGCGTCGACACCCAGGATGTGTTTCAGCTGGCTCGTCGCGATCAGCAGGCCGGAGGCGGTAATGAACCCGGAAATGACGGAATGACTGAGAAGGCTGGCCAGGAAGCCCAGTCGAAGCAGCCCGAGGGCGATCAGGAACACACCCGACATCAATGCAAGCGCAAGCGCCGCCGAGGCATAATCCACATTCCCGTTGGCCGCGACATTCCCGATTGCGGCCGCCGTCATCAGCGAAACCACGGCGACCGGCCCGACGGCGAGCGCGTTGGACGACCCGAAGAGCGCATATCCCGCAAGCGGCAGCATGCTGGCATACAGGCCGACTTCCGGCGGCAACCCCGCGAGCAAGGCATAAGCCAAGCTTTGCGGGATCAGCATGATGGTGACGATAACCGCGGCCAGAGCGTCACCGTGGAAGGCCTCGGCATCGTAACGGCGCAGCCAGCCGATGCAGGGCAGGACCCGCTCAAACATTCTGTTTTTATCCAAAGCGTAAGGGTTAGTTGACGATTTCCGGTTTCGCGACTTTCGGCTTCACCAGCCATTCCCGACCGCGCAGCATGCCTTCCCAATAGACCGGCGGCAGGATCTTCTCCTTCAACAACCAAGCCAGCCGGCTCGGCCGCTTACCGTTGATCAGCCAGGACGGGAAGCTTGGCAGCAGCTTGCCGCCATAGCCGAACTCGGCCAGGACGATTTTGCCCCGCTCCACTGTCAGCGGACAGGACCCGTAGCCGTCGTAATGGGCAACACCCGGCCCTCGACCCATATCGGTCAGGACGTTCTGGGCGACGATCGGCGCCTGCATCCGCGCCGCCGCCGCGGTCTTCGCGTTGGGCGCGTTCATCACATCGCCCAAGCTCCAGACATTCTCATACGTCTTGTGCCGCAAGGTGTTCTGGTCGACATCGACCCAACCGGCCGCATCCGCCAGCGGGCTGACCCGGATGAAATCCGGTGCACATTGCGGCGGGCAGACATGGATCATGTCGAAGGACCGCTCCACCGTTTCCGTTTTGCCTTCCGCATCCGTCTTCGTGAACCAAGCCTTCCTGGCCGGCCCATCGATAGCGGTAAGGTTGTGGTTGAACATCAGGTTGGCGTCGTATTTTTCCACATATTCCATCAGGGCCGGAACATAGTCCTTCACCCCGAACAGCACGCCGCCCGCATTGTAGAAACCGATATCGATATTCTTGAGCACGCCCTGGCGGTACCAATGGTCGGCCGACAGATACATCGCCTTCTGCGGCGCACCGGCGCATTTGATCGGCATCGGCGGCTGGGTAAACAAAGCCGTTCCTTCGCGCATGCCGCTGACCAGTTTCCAGGTATAGGGGGCAAGGTCGAATCGATAGTTCGACGTAACGCCATTCTTGCCCAGCGTGTCGTCGAGCCCTTCGACCTTGTGCCAATCCAACTTCAATCCGGGGCAGACGACCAACCGACCATATTCGATCACCCGGCATCCTTCGAGAAGGATCGTGTTCTTTTCCGGTTCGAAGGCCGCGACAGCCGCCTTGATCCAATGCACGTTGCTGGGCAGAACCGAGGACAGCGTCCGGACGGTTTCGTCAGCCTGGAAGACGCCGCCGCCGACAAGCGTCCATCCCGGTTGATAATAGTGGATGTCGGCCGGGTCGATGATCGCGACATCCAGGTCGGGCGCTCGCGACAACATCGAGGACGCGACGGAGACACCGGCCGCGCCGGCACCGACGATGACCACATCGTATTTCGCGTCGATCGCGCCGCTGGGCGTTCTGCCCTTGTTGGCGACGCGGCGCACCACGCCGGACATGTCGTAGCCGGCCTGTTTCGATTTTGCCAGAATATCGGGAAGGGCGATCTTCCCGGCCCGGCACAGGGACCAAAGCGTGATCGACCGGGTCCCCGTCCGGCAATAGGCGAAAACCGGTTTCGGCGCGCCATCGATCAGCTTGCCGAAGGCTTCGGCGTCTTCATCCATGACCTTGCCGCTTTCCACGGGCAGGTAATGACATTCCAGTCCCGCCTTCTTGGCGACTTCCTCGATCTCATGGAACAGCGGCTGGTCGTTGCCTTCGCCGTCGGGTCGGTTGCAAACAATCGTCTTGAAGCCCGCACGCGCAATGTCAGCAATATCCGTCGGCGCGATTTGCGGCGAGACGCTGATTTCCGTATCGACCTTATTGATTTTCATGTCCGGTTCCTCCTGTGCGTCCGCGCCGCTCAAAGAGCGTCGAGCGGAATTTTCAGATAGCTGGTGCCGTTGTCTTCCGGAGGCGGAAGATCACCGGCGCGCATGTTCACCTGCACCGACGGCAGGATCAGGACCGGCATATCCAACTGCTTGTCGCGTTCGGTGCGCATCTTCACGAAACCATCTTCATCGACACTGTCGTTGACATGGATATTGCTTTCGCGCTGCGCCGCGACGGTGGTTTCCCACAGATACTCTCGGCCGCCCGGCGCATAGTCATGACACAGGAACAGACGCGTTTCGCCCGGCAGGGTGAGGATTTTCTTGATCGACTTGAACAACTGCCGCGCATCGCCGCCTGGGAAATCGCACCGTGCCGTCCCAAAGTCGGGCATGAACATCGTATCGCCGACAAAGGCCGCATCGCCGACCACATAGGTCGCACAGGCCGGCGTGTGACCCGGTGTGTGGATCGCTTCCGCCTCCATATCGCCGATATGAAAGACCTCGCCGTCCTCGAACAGGTGATCGAATTGGCGGCCATCCGTCGCGAAGGATTCTTCAACATTGAAGACTTTCTTGAAGACGCCTTGAACCACGTCGATCCGTGCGCCGATCCCGATCTTCCCGCCCAGCTTCTCCTTTAGATAGGGAGCGGCGGTCAGATGGTCCGCATGGACATGTGTTTCGAGGATCCATTCGATATGAAGACCTCCGGATTTCACGAAAGCGATCAATTCATCCGCCGACGCCGTCGACGTCCGGCCCGATTTTGGATCGTAGTCCTTGACCGAGTCGACAATCGCCGCGTGTTTCGTGGCCGGGTCCCAGACCACATGCGATGCCGTGAACGTCGTCTTGTCGAAAAAGGTTTTTACGGGCGGTTTCATCGATTTCCTCCAACGGCCATGTCTTGCTGGTCCCCGCCTTTTTGAAGCGGACGATATGCTGTCCCCGCCCACGGTGCTTTTTTTGGTACCGCAGGGGGATCGATATCCTTTTCATCCGGGCCTATGGGCCCGGCCCATGTGTCATCTACGACAATGATGCGCTTGCGACGTACTGTTGTATGTGACTAAGTCACGCATCCGTGAACAGCGTGAATGACGGATAACGGGAGGGAACAACAATGGCCGAATGGATCGATCATTTTCCGGATCTGGCGGCGCTGCCCGACGGCGACCGCGCCATTCTGATCGAAAACGCCCAACGGGTGACGCTGCCGCCTGGAACAACCGTGTTTGCGCCCGGCCATCCGGCGGAGAGTTTCTTGTTGGTTCTGGACGGCACAGTCCGCGTGCAACAGACCTCCGCCTCCGGTCGGGAAATCGTCCTCTATCGCGTTTCCGGCGGTGAGACCTGCATCATGACCACCGCCTGTCTCTTGTCCGACGAGATGTACAGCGCGGAAGGCGTCACGGAGTCTAAGGTTCATGCGATCGCGCTGCCGAAAGGCGCGTTCGAAGAGGCCCTGGCCCGTTCGGCAGGCTTCCGTCGCGTGGTCTTTGCGGAATATTCACATCGGATATCGGATGTGATGCATGTGGTCGAGGAAGTGGCCTTCGAGCGTATGGACAAACGGCTGGCGCAGCGCTTGCTCGCCCTCGCCCCACCGAACGGCACCTTGACGACAACGCATCAAGACCTGGCGACCGAGTTGGGCACCGCGCGCGAAGTGGTCGGCCGCCAACTGAAGGAATTGCAGCGCCGCGGATACGTGACGCTGGCCCGCGGATCCATCGCCATCACCGACAGGGACGGGTTGCACGCCCTGGCGACACTTTAGAGAAACGGCCTAGTCCGGTTCTTCGATATAAGCCGTGACTTCGACCTCTACCTCGATCAACGGATCGAAGAAACCGCTGACCCCCACGAAGGACAGTCCCGGACGGGTGTCGCCCAGGAATTCCGCATGGGCGCGCCCGGCATCCGCCCATTTCCGCGTATCCAGCATCATGATGTTTGTCTTGATCACATCCTTGAAACCGGCGCCGACGGCCGCAAGGGCCTCGTCGATGATCAACAGGCATTCGCGGGTCTGCTTGTAGACATCGCCCGCGTGCAGGATCGACCCGTCCGGTGCGCTTGGAGAGGTCAGCCCGATCTCCACAATCGGTCCGACGCGGACCGCCCGCGAATACCCGGCCTTGTCCTCCCAAGGGCGGCCGCTGGAAATATTCTGTCGCGCCAAGTTTCAATCCCCCCTGCACTGTGCCACGCCCGAACCTCTTCAGGTTCTGGTGCCGGACCCCGGTTTCAGGTCCGAATGCAAACAATATCGGACGGCCCAGTGTTGATCCATGATAAAGTTATTGCATGTGGCGCAAATTAGACCGTAGCATTCATTCTACAAAAACGACGCCGCACCCAAGTTGGTGACGGCGCGGCGCACCAGGAGGCGAGAAGCAAACGGTCTAAACGGCACTGCCGTCGACCGTTCCCCCGGTGCCGGAGGAAGCGGGATTCCGTTCTGACCGAAGTCGCTTAACAGGGGAGATCTAAGCACTATGAAAATCATTCGGAGACTACTCGGCATGGCGCTCGCAGGCGCACTTGCCGTCAGCGTCAGCGCAACCGCATCGGCGCAAAGCGTGATTGAGGAAATTCAGGCGCGCGGCAAACTGGTCGTCGGTCTGTCGACCTTCGTGCCGTGGGCCATGCGGGACAAGAAGGGCGACCTTATCGGTTTCGAAGTCGATGTCGCCCGCCAACTCGCCGCCGATATGGGCGTCGAGATCGAATTCGTGCCGACAGCCTTCGACGGCATCATTCCGGCCCTGCTGGCCAAGAAGTTCGACGTCATCATCACCGGGATGGTGCAGAAGCCGCAGCGGAACCTAACCGTCAACTTCTCCGCCCCCTATGCCTATCTCACGGTCGGTATGGCGGCGAATAAGGCGCTGGCGGAAAAGGACGGCCTGAAGACCATGGACGACTGGAACAGCAGCGACGTGACGTTGACCATCAAGCGCGGCACCGCGCCGGGTGAGACGGCCGCACGGTTGTTCCCGAAGGCCAAGGTTCGTCAGTTCGACGATGACGCCCAGGCATTGCAGGATGTCCTGAACGGCAACGCCCATGCCTTCCTGACGTCCGAGCCCAAGCCGGCCTATTACGTCATCGACAATGCGGAGATCCTCTACCACCCGTTCGGCGTCGGCCCGTTCGATCCCTCCGCCTCCGCCTTCGCTGTCCGCAAAGGCGATCCGGATGCGTTGAACTTCTTCAACAACTGGATCCAATACCGGAACCTCGACGGCTGGCTGAAGTCTGCCCATGCCAAATGGTTCCAGAACCGGGATTGGAAAGACCAGGTCGAGTAGGCCTTTCTCCGGCGCGGCGGAACCATCCGCTGCGCCGGCTCATTTCCGTGCGACATCGAACGACCTCAGTCATGCGTGAGAGCGAAGCGTGAGCGATTCCACGACCAACATTGACGACGTTCCGGAACAGAACGGGATGAAGCCGCCGGCTTCCCGCCCGGCGCCGGTCTGGTGGAAATCCACCTGGTTCGACATCGTCCAGTTCGTGGCCTTGGGCGGGCTACTGATCTGGCTGACCGGCCGGGGCATGGCGGCGATGGACTATCGCTGGCAGTGGTACCGTCTGCCGCGCGCCTTTTACCGCGTTATCGACGGCGAACTGATCTGGGGCCCGCTGATCGACGGACTTCTGGTGACGTTGGAGATCGCGGCCTGGGGTATGGTGCTGACACTCGTGATCGGGTTGGTCACCGCTGTGCTGCGGTTATCGGATTCCATCGCCGGGCGAATCCTGGCCAAGGTCTATTTGGAATCGATCCGCAATACGCCGCTGCTCGTTCAGGTCTCGATCTTCTATTTCGTGCTGCAGCCCATTCTGGGCATCAATAATCCGCTTTGGACCGGTATTCTGTGCCTTGCATTTTTCGAAGGGTCCTTCGCGTCCGAAATCATCCGCGCCGGCATAAACTCCGTCAGCCGCGGTCAATGGGAAGGCGCCGCGACCGTCGGCCTGACCCGGATACAATCCTATCGCTACGTCATCCTGCCACAGGCCGTGCCGCTGATGCTGCCGCCGCTGACCGGCATTCTGGTCAACCTGATCAAACATTCCGCCATCCTGAGCTTTGTCGCCGTCTTCGAACTGACGACGGAAGCCCGTAACCTGATTGCCGACACCTTCCTGAGCTTCGAAGTCTGGTTCGTGGTCGGCGGGATGTATCTGGTGTTGACGGTTTCGCTATCTTCCCTCGTCGCGCTGCTAGAGCGCCGAATTCGGGCGCGGGGTTGACGTCATGTTGCGCACGAAGAAACTCCGCCTCGGCATTCTGGACGCCATTGTCTTGGCTTTTGCGATCGGCGCCGTCGCCTATGTCGCTTACCGCGTCGACTCCGTCCTGATCTACAAATGGGACTGGTCGGCCATTCCGGGCTACCTGTTCAGATGGGACGAAGACCTCGGCACCTGGGTGCCGAACCTGTTGATCAAGGGGTTGGTCACGACGATCCGGATTTCCATCTGGGCGCTGATCATCGCCTCCATCGTCGGCACGATCCTCGGCGTCATGCGGACAAGCCAGCGCCTTTTGCCGCGTCTGATCGGGTGGGCCTATGTGGAGTTTATCCGCAATATCCCGCCCGTGCCGTTCCTGTTCCTGTTCTACTTCTTCATCAGCAGCCAGATCATTCCGCTTCTGAACATCGGCGCCACGTTGGACGATGCATCGCCCGGCGTTCTGGCCATTGTGGAGTTTCTGTTCGGGCCAGCCAGACTGGTCGAGAACTTCCTGTCCGGCCTGATCAGCCTGTCGATGATGGCGGCGGCCTATATCGCCGAGATCGTGCGCGCCGGCATTCTGGCCGTGCCGCGCGGCCAGTACGAGGCAGGCTACAGCGTCGGCCTGTCGAAACTGACGATCATGCGGTACATCGTTCTGCCGCAGGCGATCCAACGGGTGGTGCCGCCCATCGCCGGCCAGTTCATCACCCTGATCAAGGACTCGTCGCTGGTCGCGCTGATCTCGATCCAAGAACTGTCCTTCCTGGCGATGGAGATCGCGATTTCCGAACAGCGCTTTTTCGAGGTCTGGATTTTTACCGGGCTCATGTATTTCACCGTCTGCTACGCCTGCGCCTGGTCCTTCGGCCGGCTGGAGAAGCGGATGGGCCGGCATTTGAGGTAATGATGACAGATCACGGACAGGACTCGCCTAACGCGAACAGCCAGCAGGACCGGGCAACGATCATCCGGATCCAGGCGGTGAACAAATGGTATGGCGATTTCCATGTCTTGAAGGGAATCGACCTTACCGTCGGCGCGGGTGAGAAGGTCGTCATCTGTGGGCCGTCGGGATCGGGGAAATCGACCCTGATCCGGTGCATCAACCGCCTTGAAAGCCATGAAGAAGGGCTTATCGAGGTCGATGGGATCGAACTGACGGACGACAATAAACGGATTTCGGAGATCCGATCCGAAGTCGGCATGGTCTTCCAGCAATTCAATCTGTTCCCGCATTTGACGGTTTTGGAAAACTGCACGCTTGGCCCGGTGCGGGCGCGCGGCATGGCGAAGGCGGACGCCACGGCGCTGGCCATGGAACTGCTGGAAAAGGTCCGGATCCCTGAACAGGCGCAAAAATACCCCAGTCAACTCTCCGGCGGACAGCAGCAACGCGTCGCCATCGCGCGATCGCTGTGCATGCGCCCCAAGATTATGCTTTTCGACGAACCGACATCGGCGCTGGACCCGGAAATGATCAACGAAGTTCTGGATGTGATGACTGAGTTGGCGGAAAGCGGCATGACCATGTTGTGCGTCACCCATGAGATGGGTTTCGCCCGGCGCGTTGCGGACAGCATGGTCTTCATGGATCACGGCGAAATCGTCGAAATGGCGAATCCCGAGACCTTCTTCAGCAACCCGAAAAGTGACCGGTGCAAAGACTTCCTGCAGAAAATTCTACATCACTGATAACGGCAAGAACGGTGAGGCGCTCCCTGTACCGCACCCACCTGGAGGAACGAAAAATGTCGGCCTGGATAAAAATGATAGAGGATGAGGACGCGGACGACGCCTTGCTTGAGGTCCTGGACCTGGCGCGTACGCCGCATGGCACGGTCGACAACGTGATGCGGGTGCACAGCCTGCGTCCCTCTTCCATGCGCGGCCATGTCTATCTATACCGTGCGGCGCTGCACGACGATACGAACACCATCCCGATGTGGTTTCAGGAGACGATCGCGTCCTATGTCTCGATGCTGAACGACTGCGCCTATTCGCTGTCGAACCATTGGGCCAACGCCGCTCATTTGATGGCCGACCCGGACAAGGCGGCGAGGATCGAACAGGCATTGAAGCAACGAAGCCCGGAGGACGTCTTCTCGGGCGGGCAACTCGCCATGCTGCGCTATGCGGAAAAGTTGACCGTGCAGCCCGGGAAAATCGCAGAGGCGGACGTCCGGGCCATGAAGGATGCCGGCGTCGACGACGGTGAGATTCTGGAGGCCAACCAGATCATCGGCTATTTCAACTACGTCAACCGATGCCTCAACGGGCTGGGCGTGACCTTGCAGGGCGACATCGTCGGTTACTATTCGAAAGACGGTGAAGCGTCATGAACTATGCGACCGCAGAAATCGTTCCTATCGACCGAATCCCGATCGTCGACATCTCCCCGCTACGCGACGGTTCCGACCGCGTCGGCGTCGCCAAGGCCTTGATCGCGGCCAGCCAGAACCCCGGCTTCATCTATGTTCGCGGCCACGGCATCCCCGACGACCTGATCGACGCAGCCCGCGCCACCGCCTTTCGCTTCTTCCGCCAGGACGAAACGGTGAAGGACGCCGTCCGCGTGACCAAGAGCCATCGCGGCTGGTTGGGCCAGGGCGGCGCCAAGATGCAGGACGGCGCCAAGCCGGACCTGAAGGAAAGCTTTATATGGGGGTATGAGGACCGGGCCGGCGAAACGCCCATGGATCATGAATTGCGCGGACCCAACAAATGGCCGGAAGCGGTTCCCGAAATGCACGGGTTGGCGATGCGTTATTTCGAGGAAGCGCATAAGGTCGCCCGTGATTTGATGCAGGGGTTCGCAATGGGGTTGGGCCTGGACGAGGATTTCTTCCTGAAGTCTTGCGACAGGCCGCTCAGCCGCGCCTCCTTCGTCTGGTATCCGCAGCAGGACGCGTCCATGGGCGAAGACCAGTTCGGCGTCGGCCCGCATACCGATTTCGGCGTGCTGACCGTGTTGTGTCAGGACGATGTCGGCGGATTGCAGGTGCAGGACGTATCGGGCGCGTGGATCGAAGCGCCACCTGTCGAAGGAACCCTGGTCGTCAATGTCGGTGACCTGTTGGCGCGTTGGACCGACAACCTTTGCAAGTCGACACCACATCGCGTCGTTAATCAGTCGAGCCGCGAACGGCTTTCCCTTGTGCTGGCCTTCGACCCGGACCCTAAGACCATGATCGACCAGAGAGCTGTTTTCGGACCGGACCATGAACCGAGCGCCGAACCGATCACCTGCGGCGACTATTTGGTCTGGCGTTTTGCAAAAGCCTTCGACTACCGCAATCGAAACAACGGCAAGCCGGGAAGCTGACGGATGTCCGGTGGCACGCCAAGAGGGGCGGTTGGATCGGCAATCGGCGCGACGCTGCGGGAGTTGCGCGAAGGGCGCGGCATGTCCGCGCGCCAATTGGCCGAACGGTCCGATCTGTCGGCCGCGATGATCAGCCGGATCGAATCCGGCAGTGTCTCCCCCTCCATCGCCACCCTGGAAGCACTTGCCGCTGCGCTTGACGTGCCGTTGGTCAGTCTGTTCCGCGATACCGCGACGCGGCAAGCCAATTACACCCATGTGAAGGCCGGCGAGGGACTGCCGTCGACCCGGATCAGCGACGACCATGTTCACGAATATCTGGACCTAGCCACCCGCATGCGGCGGGACATCCGCTTCCAGGCGAACCTGATCACGCTTCGCCGGCAGGATGCCAAACCGCCGATCTATGTCGGGCACGGCGTGATCTTCATCCATGTGCTGCAGGGTGAAGCAGTCTATCTATATGGTCCGCGGGAGATTGTCCTGAGACCCGGTGACAGTTTGAGCGTCGACGCCGAACTGCGCCATGGTTTTGCGCGTTTGATTTCCGACGAGTTCATCTTTCTGAACGTTCAGGCGGAGAAAGGCTGAAACAGTGCAGGAAGACCTCGCTCGCGGCATTCGAAACCTGCTCGTCAACTGTGCCGGCGCCCGGGCCGGGCAGAAGCTGCTGATCGTGCGGGAGGATCCTGAGCTGGGTTGGTATGACGCGGCACTCGCCCCGGCGATCGCCGATTTCGCGACCAAGACCGGCCTCACCGTGGAGGTAATGGAGGTCGGAGGGCCGCAAAACGACGCCGTTCCAGGGGTGGCGGAAGCCGCCGACCGAAACGACATCACACTCTTCCTGGCCCGGATCGGGGATCAGGGCCGGTTCGAAGAACCGCCGCCGGGGAAACTGCGGGTCATGAGCTATGCCCGTGACAGGGTCGGCTTTGCCTCCCCGTTCGGCACCACGGCGCATGCGGCCATGATTGCCGTGAAGGCGGCCGTCAATCACATCCTGTTGGCTGCGGAGCAAATCCGGATACTCTGCCCGCACGGCACGGATATACGCGGACGACTTTCAGCGGAGGAACGGCGCTCTGACAAGGATGTCGGCATGCGCCGGTTTCCCATGGGCGTGCATCAACCGATTCCTGCGCGGGCATTCACGGGGCGCGTGGTGCTTACCTTGCCGCTGACGCCCACGGGATCGCGCGTCTATGACCCGCCCAGCCTGCATCTTGACGGGGCGGTCACAGCGGAAATCCGTCACGGGCGAGTGGTGGGCTTCGACGGACCGGCGGATCAGGTTGCGAAAGTGCGGGCCCACTACGATGCGGTTGGGAGGGCCTTCGGCCTCGATCCGGCGACGATCCATTCCTGGCATGCAGGCCTGCACCCGGCAAATGCCTGCCGTCACCGCGCCACGGATAGTGCCGACCGATGGTCGAACAACGTCTTCAACAATCCCCGTTTCCTGCATTTTCATACATGCGGTGCTTGCCCGCCAGGTGAGATTGCATGGATGGTGCAGGACCCGACGGTCACGGTGGATGGAAAACCCGTGTGGGACGGGGGCGCACTGCTGCCCTGGAACTTTCCGGAACTGCAGGCCTGCTTGCAGGAATGGCCCGAACTTGCGCCGCTCTACGAAAGTCCCACGCAGGAAATCGGCGTCTAGTCCACCAAGGCCTGGTAGCTCAGCACCCGGAGCTGACGGCGCAGTGTATAAGTGCTGGACGGCGCCAACTGGGTCATCAAGATCACGGTCATTTCCTCAGCCGGATCGACCCAGAACGCGGTCGAGGCCATACCACCCCAGGCGAATTCGCCCGGACTGCCGATGATCTTCGCCTTTGCAGGGTCCAGCATCACTGAGACGCCCAAGCCGAATCCGATCCCATCGAAGGTCGTTTCGCTGAAATAGGCTTGGCCGCGGCTGGCAAGATCGCTGCCCATATGATTGGAAACCATGCTGTCGAAAGTCTTACGGCCCAGCAGCCGGCCCCCGTCGTAGTTGCCGCGCGCCAGCATTGCGGAGGCAAATCGCTGGAAATCCGCCATGGTCGACAGCAATCCACCGCCCCCACTTTGCAGCGTAGCCTCCTCTGGGATGCGCGGGCCGTCCTGACCGGGAAGTTCCACCGTTCCCCCCTCCGCCGTAGGCCCGTAGAGCTTGGCGACGCGGGGGTGAAGCGCCTTGGGCAAGCCGAACCCGGTTTCCCCCATCCCCAACGGATCAAGGATGCGTTCCTGCAGGACCTCGCCAAGCGTCTTGCCGGCAATCACCTCCACCAAATGGCCCAATACGTCGGTGGAATAGCCATATGACCAGCGCGCGCCGGCTTGGAAGGCGAGCGGCAGGCCGCAAAGACGGCCGAGCGCGTCAGCGACCGTCTCGCCGGTATCGAAACGGAACCCGTTCGCCGCCAGGGCCTGTTCCAGCGCATCGCCCCGCGCCGCGCCATAGAGGAACCCCGACTGATGCGTCATCAGGTCATGAACCGTGACCGGGCGCTCCAGATCTTCCGTGTCATCCAGGTCGTGTCCGGGACCTTTCCAGACACCCTTGGACCCTACCGCCGGGATGAAATCGGCCACCGGCTGATCCAATTGAAAGGCGCCTTCCTCGTAAAGCATCAGCGCCGCGACCGTGGTCAACGGCTTGGTCATGGAATAGATCCGCCAGATCGTGTCGTCCTCAACCGGAAGCCCGCCGGCGATATCGCGCAGCCCAACGCGTCGGGAATAGGCGACCTCCCCCTTGCGGAAGATCTGAACCGCCAAGCCCGCCAGCCTGCCGCTCTCGACATTCTCGGCCATCCAGGCATCGATATTGGCCAGCCTGTCGGGCGAGAACCCAAGTCGCGTCTGTGATTTTCCATCGATGCCGGTCATATCGGATGCTCCCCCTGGATTTGTCGCAACACGCATCTTGCGGGCGGAGCGCCGCGCCGCCAAGCTGCGGGAATGAGAACTGACATCACCATAGTATTCCCGGATGCGGGCCCCGGCACCGAGGCGTTGTTCCAAGGTCCTTTGCGCGAGCGGATGGAAAAGATCGGCCGCCTCGTGATCCACGAAAGCGAACCGGAGGCCGACGCCGGATTCATAGAGCGTATCGGCAATGCCGAGGCCGTCATTCTAGGCTGGCGGTTGTCTCAGGACGTCCTGCGCGC
>CAYGKA010000067.1:0-24788 GCA_964350445.1 uncultured Flavobacteriaceae bacterium | reverse complement strand
TTCGAACAGGTTCTGCCGACCGCGAAGAAGGTCACCTATCACATTACCTTGAAGCGCGTGATCGCGCGGCGTCTGATCATGGGGATCGCTGACGGGGTGATGAAGGTCGACGGCAAGATCGCGACGGAAGTGCGCGACATGAAAGTCGGGCTTTTCCAGCCGACCGAGACCGCCCAAGCCTGAGTTCCGCCCATTCGACCGATGTGGCCTGGCGATTCCGCGAAAGCGGGGCGCAAGGAAGGCGCGTGTGCTTGACGGCTTGGAAACGGGCGTTCAAAACACCAACTAGCACATAAGAATGCAGCGGGGCCGGCGACGCCCCGCGTGACTGTCGCATCCGGCCCGAAACCTTGGACGGGAACGGGAGCGGAAACCATAAACCGGGTGGCCGTCGCCGTAAGGCCGTCTTGAAAGGCCGGTTGGGAGTAAACATGAACGGACCCAGCATGAATGGACGCCGGCGCGTCGTTGTTACCGGAATGGGCGTCGTTTCGTCGCTCGGAAACAACCAAGCCGCAGTCCTGGATTCCCTCAAGGAAGGGCGTTCGGGCATCAAATTCGTCGAGGAATATAAGGAGCGCGGATTCCGCAGCCATGTTCACGGCGATATCGATATCGACCTGGATTCGCTCATCGACCGAAAGATACGGCGCTTCATGGGCGACGGGGCGGCTTACAACTACGTCGCCATGCAGCAGGCGATCGAAGACGCCGGCCTGACCGAACAGGAAATCAGCCACGAGCGGACAGGCCTGATCATGGGCTCCGGCGGTCCGTCCACCCGCGATCTGGTCGAATCGGCCGATATCGCGCGGGAAAAAGGCGTCAAGCGAATCGGCCCGTACCGGGTGCCGCGCTCGATGTCGAGCACCAACTCCGCTACACTGGCGACCCCTTATCATATCAAGGGCGTGAACTACTCGATCAGTTCCGCCTGCTCGACCAGTGCGCATTGCATCGGCAATGCCAGCGAACTGATCCAATGGGGAAAGCAGGACATCGTCTTCGCCGGCGGCGGGGAAGAGTTGAACTGGACACTGACCGTGCTTTTCGACGCGATGGGCGCGCTCTCCTCGAAATACAACGACGACCCCGGCCGGGCGAGCCGCCCGTTCGACAAGGACCGCGACGGTTTCGTGATTTCCGGCGGCGGCGGTGTCGTGGTGCTCGAGGAATTGGAGCACGCCAAGGCGCGCGGCGCGAAAATCTATGGCGAGTTGGTCGGTTACGGCGCCACGTCGGACGGTTACGACATGGTCGCGCCGTCGGGTGAAGGCGGCGTCCGCTGCATGAAGATGGCGCTGGACGGATTGAACGACCCGATCAGCTATATCAACGCGCACGGGACATCGACGCCGGTCGGCGACATGGCGGAAATCAACGGTATCCGCGAAGTCTTCGGCGACAACATGCCCCGGATTTCGTCGACCAAATCACTGGCCGGACACTCGCAGGGGGCGACCGGCGTGCATGAGGTGATTTATTCCCTCCTGATGCTCAACCATGACTTCATTGCGGCTTCCGCGAATGTCGAAAACCTGGATGAAGAGGCGATCGGTGTCCCGGTCGTCACCGAACGGATCGACAATGCCGGGCTGGATTGCGTGCTGTCCAACAGTTTCGGGTTCGGCGGCACCAATGCCTGCCTTGTATTCCGCCGATATGATTCTTGATCAACGCGCGTCTTTCCTTTCGCGACATTCCGAGGTGATCGAAAAATGGGGTCCACTCCGACTCAACTGATGAAAGGTAAGCGGGGCCTGATCATGGGCGTCGCCAACGATCACTCGATCGCCTGGGGGATTGCATCGGCATTGGCGAAACACGGCGCCGAACTCGCCTTCACCTATCAGGGGGAAGCCTTTGGAAAGCGGGTCGCCCCGCTCGCCCAACAGCTCGGTTCGAAACTGTGTGTTTCCTGCGACGTCAGCGAGGAAGGCTCGGTCGACGCCGCCTTCGACACGCTCGCCAAGGAATGGGGCACGATCGATTTCGTGGTCCACGCCATCGCCTATTCCGACAAGAACGAGCTGAAGGGTCGCTATGTCGATACCAGCCGTGCGAATTTCGGGCGGACGCTGGAAATTTCCTGCTATTCCTTCACCGAAGTGGCGCGCTGCGCGGAACCGCTGATGACGAACGGGGGCAGCCTTTTGACGCTTTCCTATTCCGGCGCCGAACGGGTCATGCCCTCCTACAACGTGATGGGGGTGGCGAAAGCGGCCCTGGAAGCGAGCGTCCGGTACCTGTCCAACGACCTGGGCAAGGCCGGCATCCGGGTGAATGCAATTTCCGCCGGTCCGATGCGGACCCTGGCGGGCTCGGCGATTGCCGGCGCGCGGTTCGTCTATAACTGGCAGGGCGAAAACTCGCCATTGCGCCGGAACATCACGCTGGAAGACGTCGGTGGCTCCGCCCTTTACCTGCTGTCCGACCTGTCGGCCGGGGTAACCGGCGTGGTCCACCATGTCGATAGCGGGTATCACGTGATCGGCATGGCCGCGCCGCCATTGTAGGAATAGTAGCAGACGCATTCCATAATTAGCTGAAAGCGGCCCGTCATGCACCTCCTGGCAGCGCAACCGGGCGGTATCGACGATGGGTCCGAGGCGATAGACCTCGGCCAGACGCCCGGCGATATCGTCGTCATCACCGCCGCGGATACGGAAATCGCCTGCCTTGCGGCGGCACAGGCGCGCCGGCTGGCCGACGCGGAACCGGGCGCTGAAGCCCCCAGCCTTCGCTGCGCCAATCTCATGCATCTCGGCCACAACTATTCGGTCGACCTGTATGTCGAGGAAATCGTCGCCAAGGCGCGCTTCGTGCTGTGCCGGCTTCTGGGGGGACGGTCCTATTGGACCTACGGCGTCGACGAGGTTTCCGCCGCTTGCCGGGCAAACGGCGTGCCGGTCGTTTTCCTGCCCGGCGACGACAAGCCCGATCCGGAATTGCGGGCGCTGTCTTCGCTATCCGACAATTCCTATACAGCCATGTGGGAATACTTCAATCAGGGCGGTATCGACAATGCCGAAGGGGCGCTGACGGCGATTGCCGCGGAACTGGGATACGACGTAACGCCGCCCGCCCCGGCCCCTTTGCTGAAGGCCGGTCTCTATTGGCCGGGGATGGCCAATCCCTCCCTTCAGGATGATCCTTGGAAGAACATCGGGTCGAAACCGGTGGCGGCGATCACCTTCTATCGTGCCCTGGTGCAGGCCGGGAACATGGCCGCCATCGATGCTCTTATCCAGGCGCTGCGGGACCGTGGCGTCATACCGCTGCCGGTCTTCGCGGCCAGCCTGAAGGATGCGGTATCGGTCGCGACACTCGAAGATCTGTTCAGCGCCGCCAAGCCCGACGTGGTCCTGAACGGCATGGGCTTCGCCGTCGGCAAGCCGGGTGGGGAGAATACCGGAACGGTGCTGGATTCGGCGGATTGTCCGGTCCTTCAAGTGGTCTTCTCCGGCGGCAACCTTCAGTCCTGGCAGGACGGGACGAAGGGCCTGTCGCCGCGCGACATCGCCATGAACGTCGCCTTGCCGGAAGTGGACGGGCGGGTCCTGACACGCGCCGTTTCCTTCAAGGGCGCCAGCCTGCGCGACCCCAATGTCCAGGCCGACATCGTCGGTTACGAACCGCTGGCGGACCGCTGCGGCTTCGTCGCCGACCTGGCGTCGAACTGGGCCCGCTTGCGGAAGACGGCGCCGGGCGAGAGGCGGGTGGGCCTGGTTCTGGCCAACTATCCGAACCGGGACGGCAGGCTGGGCAATGGTGTCGGCCTCGACACGCCGGCGGGCACGTTGACCGTGTTGAATGCCCTGGCGGATGCCGGATACACGGTTCCGCACGGGTTCGAAACGGGCGACGACCTGATACGGCATCTGGCGGTGGGGCCGACCAACGCCGCGGTCGAGGGGCGGGAAGTCCGCGCGACGCTACCGCTTGCAGATTACGAGGCATTTTTCGCGACACTGCCGGATGAAGTCCGTGACGGCATCGCGGACCGCTGGGGCGCCCCGGCGACGGACCCGTTCTTCCGGCGCGACGAGGGCGATTTCGCTCTTCCAATCTTCACGCTTGGGAATGTTGCGGTCGGCCTGCAACCGGCCCGCGGCTACAATATAGACCCGGTGCAGACCTATCACGACCCCGCGCTGCTGCCGCCGCATGGCTACCTCGCCTTCTATGCCTGGATGCGGAAGCGGTTTGACGCGCAGGCGATTCTGCATATGGGCAAGCACGGCACCCTGGAATGGCTGCCGGGCAAGTCCATCGCGCTTTCCGCCGCCTGCCTGCCGGAAGCGGTGTTCGGCCCGATGCCGCATCTCTATCCCTTCATCGTCAACGACCCGGGCGAGGGAACCCAGGCCAAGCGCCGGGCCCAGGCGGTGATCGTCGATCATCTGACACCGCCGCTGACGCGCGCCGAAAGCTATGGGCCGCTGCGGGACCTGGAACTGCTGGTCGACGAATATTACGACGCGGCCCAGGGTGATCCGCGCCGGGTTAAGGTGCTGCGCAAGGAGATCCTGGACCTGACCGTCTCGGCCGGGTTGGACAAGGATATCGGTATTGCACCCGATGCCGCGCCGGAAGACGCGCTGGCCGCGTTGGACAACCATCTTTGCGAATTGAAGGAAATGCAGATCCGAGACGGGCTGCACATATTCGGGCAAAGCCCGGAAGGCTCCTTGCGCGACGGGTTGTTGATGGCGCTGGTACGCGCGCCGCGCGGCACGGGCGATGGCGACAAGTCCCTGCTGCGGGCCTTGGCGGAGGATCTTTCCCTCGGTGTCGAATTCAACCCCCTGGACTGTGTAATGGGAGAGGCCTGGGACGGCCCCCGCCCGGATATTCTTGCTGCGGTCGACAATGCCGCTTGGCGGACCAAGGGAGACACGGTCGAGCGCCTGGAACTGCTCGGCCTGGACCTCCTTGCTGGGAAGGCGGCTGCGCCCGGCCCGGTGACGCGGGCCGTGTTGGATATGGTCGCGGCCCGGCTGGGCCCCGCGGTCGATGCTTGCGGTGACGCGGAACGGGCCGGAATCCTGACCGGGCTGGATGGGCGCTTCGTCCCGCCGGGACCGTCGGGCGCGCCCTCACGCGGGCGGCCGGAGGTTCTGCCGACGGGGCGCAATTTCTATTCCGTCGATACAAGAATGGTGCCGACGCCGGCGGCCTGGACACTGGGCTGGAAGTCCGCCCAAATGATGGTCGAACGTTATGCCCAGGACCATGGCGACTACCCCCGGCAGATGGCGATCAGCGCCTGGGGCACGGCGAATATGCGCACCGGCGGCGACGACGTCGCCCAGGCGTTGGCCCTGATGGGCGTGCGGCCGACCTGGGACGATTCCTCTCGCCGCGTGACGGGGTTCGAGATTTTGCCGGCCGACCTCCTCGACCGGCCGCGCGTCGATGTCACCTTCCGGATTTCCGGCTTCTTCCGGGACGCCTTCCCGGGCCTGATCGACCTGATCGATTCGGCCGCACGGGCCGTCGCGGAATTGGATGAGGAGGCGGCGGTCAATCCGCTTGCCGCCCATGTCCGGGAAGAGGCCGCGGCGCTGATCGAGCAACAGGGATTAAGCGCGGAGGATGCCGCCCGCCGCGCCGGCGCCCGCGTCTTCGGTTCCAAGCCGGGCGCCTATGGGGCCGGTCTGCAGGCCCTGATCGATGAGAAAATCTGGAAGGACGAGGGTGACCTGGCCGATGCTTATCTCACCTGGGGCGGATACGCCTATGGGGCGGGACAGGAAGGGGAAGCGGACCGCGACGGTTTCTCGACCCGGCTGAAGAAGGTGCAGGCGGTCGTCCAGAACCAGGACAACCGCGAACACGACCTGCTGGATTCCGACGACTACTATCAGTTCGAAGGGGGCATGACCGCGGCCGTCCGTCATCTTTCCGGCGATCAGCCGACCGTTTATCACAACGACCATTCCAGGCCCGAAAGCCCCCGTATCCGCACCTTGAAGGAAGAAATCGGCCGCGTCGTCCGCGCCCGGGTGGTAAACCCGAAATGGATCGCGGGCGTGATGCGGCACGGCTACAAGGGCGCTTTCGAGATGGCCGCCACGGTGGACTACCTCTTCGCCTTTTCGGCGACCGCGCGCGCGGTGGAGGATCACCATTTCGACCTTGTCTTCGATGCCTATCTGGACGACGCGGCGGTGCGGGAATTCCTGGAAAACCACAATCCCGCCGCTTTGAAGGAAATGGCCGACCGCCTGCTGGAAGCGCAGGACCGGGGCTTGTGGAAGCCGCGCCGCAACAGCACGCGTGAGGCATTGCAACGCCTGTCGGCCTGAAACGTTTACCTGTTATGTCATGACAAGCAGGGCCGATGCCTTTTTTCGGCCATACTATGCCGCCATAGTGTGGTGTCACGCCGGGCGAATCCGGGCATTACAGGGGTGAACAATCACTGTACGGGACTTGCGGGGAAGGAATGCCGGTATGAAAACCGAAGGCATGACCGAAGACGAAATCAACAAGCGCCATGCCGAAAAGATGGCGAAGAAGAAGGCGGCGCGCGACAAGATGATCGCCACCAAGACCGAGGAAAAGGGCCTGCTGATGGTCCATACCGGCAAGGGCAAGGGCAAGACAACCGCCGCCATGGGGCTCGCCGCGCGGGCCGTGGGCAACGGCATGAAGATCTGCATCGTTCAATTCGTGAAGGGTGTGTGGAATACAGGCGAACGCTTGGTGCTGGAAAAGTTTCCCGATCAAGTGGTGATGAAGGCGATGGGCGAAGGCTTCACCTGGGATACCCAGGACCGGCAGCGCGACATCGCCGCGGCGGAAGCCGCCTGGGCTTATGCCAAGGAGGCGATCGCGAATCCCGACTACCAGATGGTAATACTGGATGAACTCAACATCGTGCTGCGCTATGACTATCTTCCACTAGATGATGTGATCGAAACGCTCAAGAACAAGCCGCGCGAAACGCATGTTGTGATCACCGGCAGAAATGCCAAGGAAGAGCTGATCGAGATCGCCGACATGGTGACCGAAATGGAAATGGTGAAGCATCATTTCCGCGGCGGCGTGAAGGCCCAAATCGGTATCGAGTTCTAGGGGGATCGAATTTTTTGTTTGCGGCGCGGTTTGCGCAACGCGGACGGGGGTAGCTGGCCGGATGGTCAATCCGCGCCTCGGCCAAGGGAGAAGGAATCCTATGATGATCGAACTTACCGGACTGAAACGGGCCGTTGCGGCGGCGGTTGTGACGGCCGCACTGGCCATTGGTTTCGGTGCGCCCGCTTACGCAGACGACGCCGCGGACAACTTGAAAACGGCCAATGAGATCGTTTCCAAAGCGGTCTTCACGGCGGAAAAAATGCGCAACCACAAGGAATTCGCGTCCTATGTGAAGGGCTATATGAAAAAGGCCAAGGGTGTGGTGATTTTCCCGCAGATCCTGAAGGGCGGTTTCTTCCTGGGCGGTGAAGGCGGGTCCGGCGTGTTGTTGGCGAAAGCCGAAGACGGACGCTGGAGCTATCCCACCTTCGTCGGGATGGGCGCGGCATCCTTCGGTTTGCAGATCGGGGCGCAGAGTTCGGAACTGATGCTGATTGTCCTGACCGGCAAGGGCTTGGAAGCGATCCTGGACGACAAGGTGACGATCGGTGGTGAAATCAACGGCGCGGTCGGACCCTACGGGGCGGGGGCGGAAGCCTCCACGACGGCCAACCTGAATGCTGATGTCATCGCCTATTCCGTCGCCCAGGGCGTCTTCATCGGCGTCAGCATCGAAGGGGCGGCGGTGTTCCCGCGTGAAAAGCTGAACGCCGCTTTCTATGGCACCAACGACGCCAGCCCTAAATCGGTCGTGGTCGACGGCAAGTTCGCGAATGCGGCCGCCGACCCGCTGCGCGAAGAATTGGCGAAGTATCCCGCCGCGAATTGATCCACGGCGGCCGGCGGCGCGACCGTGTCGAATGAAGAGACCGAAAGAATGGCGGTAGAGTGAGCACGGTGCCCGGCATTTCGCTTATGTTGCAGGGCACCGGCTCGGATGTCGGCAAGTCCCTTCTGGTCGCGGGCCTCGCCCGGGCGCTGACGCGGCGCGGCCTGACGGTTCGGCCGTTCAAGCCCCAGAACATGTCGAACAATGCCGCCGTCACGGCGGAGGGCGGAGAGATCGGCCGGGCCCAGGCCTTGCAGGCGCGCGCCTGCGGCGTTCCGGCCAGCATCCACATGAACCCCGTCCTGCTGAAGCCGCAGACGGATATGGGGTCCCAGATCATCGTCCAGGGCAATGTCTTCGGCCAAGCCAAGGCGCGCGACTACTACACGCTGAAACCCACCCTTTTACCCAAAGTTCTGGAAAGCTTCGCGCTGATGCGCGGCGAGGCGGATATCGTTCTGGTCGAAGGAGCGGGGAGCCCGGCGGAAGTAAACCTGCGCGCCGGCGACATCGCCAATATGGGCTTTGCAGAGGCGGCGGACGTGCCGGTCGTACTGGTTGCCGATATCGACCGGGGCGGCGTGATCGCCAGCTTGGTGGGGACACATGCCCTGCTGACCGACGGCGAACGCGCCCTGATCGCCGGCTATATCGTGAACAAGTTCCGCGGCGACAAATCACTTTTCACCTCGGCGCTGGACATCATCGCCGACCGCACCGGCATGGCCTGCCACGGGGTACTGCCCTGGTTCGGCGAGGCCCACCTCCTCCCCGCGGAAGATGCGGTCGCCTTGGATACACCGTCGGCCGACCGCAAGGCGGGGGACGGCAGCGCCGCCGACCGGCCGATCCGCATCGCGGTGCCGCGCTTGCCGCGCATCGCGAATTTCGACGATCTCGACCCCCTGCGCGCGGAACCCGACGTAGAGGTGTTGATCGTCCCGCCCGGAAAGCCGCTGCCGCTGGACGCGGACCTGATTCTACTGCCGGGGTCGAAGACGACGATCGGCGATCTAACGGCCCTCCGCAAGGAAGGCTGGGATGTCGACCTGCACGCCCATATTCGCCGCGGGGGCTGGGTCGTCGGCTTGTGCGCCGGGTACCAGATGCTGGGTCGGCGCCTGTCGGACCCGAACGGGATAGAGGGCCCGGCCGGCGACACGGCAGGGCTCGGCTGGCTCGATATCGACACCGAAATTTCAGGCGAAAAGGCGTTGCGGGAAGTGGCGGCCACGGAACTGTCCACCGGACAGGCCGTCACCGGCTACGAGATGCATATGGGCGTCACCACCGGGACCGGCCTGGCCCATCCAATGGCTGATATTGCCGGGCGGTCGGACGGTGCGATCGATGCGTCCGGCCGGATCATGGGCTGTTATCTGCACGGCTTGTTCGCCGCTGACGGGTTCCGGCATGCTTTCCTGGGCCGCCTACGCGAAGGCCGCGCAGCCTCCGGTGCTTATGAGGGCTCGGTCGACCGCGTTCTGGACCGGTTGGGAGACCACATGGAAGCGCATCTGGATATCGACGCGATCCTGGCCGCCGCGCGCTGAGGGCGGATTCCTAACCCGCCAGGGAAAGAATCGCGAGCGGCGCGGTCAACAGCCACAGCAAACCGCAGCCGACGACGAACAGCGCCAGGCCGCGGCGGACGTCGCCGCCCTCAAGCCGCGCCTTGCCGTCACCGATCCAGACCGATTCCGTCTTGGCCCCGCCGGCATAGACGCGCGGCCCGCCCAGCGCCATGTCGAAGGCGCCCGCCATCGCTGCCTCCGGCCATCCCGCATTGGGGCTGGCGTGTTTGCGGGCGTCGCGCAGCATGACCTTCAACGCGCGGGCAGGATTGCCGCCGGGGGCGAAGGCCGCGCCGATCACGAACAGCAGGCCGGCCAGCCGTGCGGGGATCCAATTGACCGCATCGTCCAGCCGCGCGGCGGTCATGCCGAAGGAAAGGTAGCGCTCGGTCTTGTAGCCGATCATGGAATCCATGGTGTTGATCGCCTTGTAGGCGAACAGGCCCGGAAGCCCCAACACCAGATACCAGAAGGCGGGGGCGACCACCGCGTCGGAAAAATTCTCCGCCAGGCTTTCCAGCGCCGACCGGCCGACGCCGTGCCGGTCCAGCTTGTCGGGATCGCGGCTTACCAGGTGCCGCAGGTTGTCCCGCGCCTGCAACAGATCGTTTTTCGCCAAGGCCGCGCCGACATCCCGGACCCGCCCCGCAAGGCTGCGCTGCGCCACCAGGACGGCGACCAGGAATACGTCCACCATCCAGCCGCTGGGATGCTGCATCGTCAGCGCGTGAATGCCCCAGCCGGCGCCGCCGGCGACCGCGGTGACGAACAGGCAGACGACGGCCCCGCGAACGGTGCGGTTGATATCGCCGCGGCCTTCCCGGTTCAGCTTCTTGTCCAGGAAGCCGATCAACTTGCCGATGATGACGACCGGATGCGGCAGGAACTTGAAGAACCAGCGCATGTCGCCGATCAGCCAATCTAGCGCCAATCCCATCAGCAGCAGAAGCGGCGTCGCGGGTGCAAGCAGCAGCGTTGCGTCGGCAGCATTCCCCCAAATATGCATTAAAGGTGTAAGGTCGAATCCGAACATCGGCGGCGGCCCGTCCCGGCGGGACTAGGAGCGGGTGAGGCGCGCGACGCGCGGCGCCGGTCCCCAGCCGCGGTTGCTGCGCTGAAGGATCTGATCGACCTGGCGGCCCTGGAACAAGGTAATGCCCAGCTTCATGCCGTTACGGATCATGTTCTCGTTGTCGACGCGGGAAAGGATCACCCGGCCTTTTCCGACGCGGGCGACTTCCTCGCCGACCTCCAGAAGCCGCGGGTCGTTTTCCTCAACGGTATCGAAAACCTGGGAACTGGCCAGCTTGATCAGATCCACGCCCAACTGGTGCCTGTCGACGTAGAATAGGGTATCCGGCGTGATGCCGTCCAGGCAGACGCGATAGCCCTTTTCCCGCGCGAAGTCGCGGGCGAAAAGATAGTTGGAATAGTCGGCCAGGATGTCGATCATCTGCAATTCGACGACCAGCGTGCCGCGGCTTCCCATCCGAAGGCTTGAGTCGAATTCAAGGAATTCCTGCGACAGAAGCGTATGGACGTTCAAGTTCACTGAAATTTGGGAATGAAGCGACGTGTCTTCCGCGCGCGCCAGCATTTTCAGGACGCGGCGATCCAGCGTCTGGGTCAGGTGCTGAAACAGCCAACGGTTCGCGCCAAGGTCGACATCGGGCAGAACCGTCGTGGCCAAGTCGGCGACGGAGACGAAGAGTTCCCGGAACATGGCTTTCGGCGGATCGTTCGAATTCTTG
Source organism: uncultured Flavobacteriaceae bacterium (assembly GCA_964350445.1). Classification (GTDB taxonomy): domain Bacteria; phylum Pseudomonadota; class Alphaproteobacteria; order UBA8366; family Aestuariispiraceae; genus Hwanghaeella. The sequence continues at coordinate 13,548 of CAYGKA010000067.1, read as the reverse complement.
CCGAAGGCGCAAATCGCCTGGCGCCGCAGGACCGACGAAAGGTCGGCCCGTTCCAGAACTTCTTCCAGCCGCCCCAATTGCTGCGGCGACAGCGGCCGGCGCGTATCCGTCGGCAGGTTGTCGCCGGACTGGGTGGAAATCTGCTGCAGCCGCTTCTGGCGGACCTGCTCCTCATTGTAGAGTTTTTTGCAAAGATCAAGGAAAGCGTCATACTGGCTTTCGATATTGAACAGCGTGGCGAACCGGCCATGGCCCTCGTCGTCCGCGTCGGCGGAGGACAGAGGGTCCTCGCTGAACAGATACCGCATCCGCATGACGATATCGTCCAACTGCGCCAGCCGGACGCCCTTGCATACGAAGACGACGTCGGCGCTGCCGAGCGTGAAGATCTGTCCTTCATAGGCGCGGACGAAATCCTCAAGCGTGTTGACGGCGATGCGCAGGTGATGGTCGCGGCGGTTCTGCGGTTTCAGACGCGACAGATGCAGATGAACGGCGCGGCGTTCGTCCCGATGCCGCTCCAGCCGCTGGGCGAAATCCAGCAGCATGTATTCTTGCCCGCTCGTATTTTCTTGCACGTCTCTACCCGGCTGCAACAGTGTAATCTACCTCTTGAATACACCAGATTCCGGGATGTTGGCCAAGGTATTTGGCGGCTCAGCCGCGGTGCAACCACCAGGCGTCTTCATTGATGGAATAGATCGGCTTGTAGTGCTTGACGCGTTCGGCGCTGATCACGGTCGAAATCTGATTGTCGAGCATCAGCACCTCGCCATCCAGTTCCACCAGCAGGACCGCATGGGCGGTGCTCAGGTTCAAATCCTGCAGCACCAGCACCCGCATATCGGCTTTCGGAAAGCCCAGATGGGCCAGCGACATGAATTTGGAAATTGCATAATCCTCGCAATCGCCGCTGCGCTGCATGAACTGTTTGGGCGTCGCCCAATAGTCCTTAACCCCGTAATTCACCGGGTCGATGACATAAAGCCATTGGTTCAGGTAGGCGTTGACCAGGTCCAATTGTTCCCGCTTTGGCTTGGTCAGGATCTGTTTCAGGAAAATACGCCACCGCGCCAAATGGCACTGGTTGGTCGGGGTGACTTGGCAAACCTGCAATTCCTCGGGCTCTTCACCGGAATAGCGCTCCAGCGTGTCGGTCCATTTCTGAAATTTCGCCAGTTTGCTGGACATGATTTCCTTGGTGCCGAAGACCGACCATTTCGTGGTCGTCCGCGCGGCGCCGAGGGCATCCGGGGCAAGCGCCAGAAGCAGGATGGTGAAGACCATGGTTATGGCAATGGCGACGTTGGGGGCGTAGGCGGGGGCGGCAAACCGGTCGGAAAGAGAGTTCTGCAGGCGCGGCGACGGGCCGCCCGCCATCCGTGGACTTCGATTTACTGCCGCATTGGTCTGCATTACAGCGTCATACCCCCATATTACTCGCTGTGCCGACCAATATTTCACAATGCCGGCAGTTAATTATCTATGAAGATGTGTTGCGGTTGCGATTCCGGTAGGGTCAACTTGGAAAAAACTGCAAGGAACAGGGCCGGCATCCGGCCAGGGCGGAATTGGGGAGACTTTCCGTGAGCGATCAATCGGCAGCGGCCACGGGGAAATCGGGGGAACAGGGCCAATCCGCGCAAGGCGGTGGTTCCGCGCTGTTCAAAATGGCGGCGACCGGGCTCGCGATCCTGATTTTCGCGGTGGTCGGCGGCATCCTGGTCTATCAATTCACGGAGGCCGAGCGCGAGCGCGAAATGCGCGGCTGGCAGGTTCGGCTCGGTATCATCGCCGACAGCCGTTTCGCCGATATCGACAATTGGATGGATGCGCAGGTCGACGAGTTGCGCGGCTTGGCGGACAACGAATCCCTGCAGCTTTACATGACCATCCTGTACGACGTTCAGGGCGGCGCCGATGCCGAAGCCTCGGCCGAACTTGAATATCTCGGCAATCTTCTGACGGTCGTGGCCGACCGGACCGGCTTTACCGCCGCCGTCAGCGGCCCGGCCGTGGCGGCGAACGTCAATCGCGTCGGCTCCGCCGGACTAGCGATCGTCGACGAAGAGGGCAATATCGTCGTTGCCAGCCCGGGAACGCCCCCGGTACAGGGCCATATCCGCAGTTTCCTCGACAGCACGCCGAAAGGGCAGGCCGCGGTCTCCGACATGTTCATAGGGCCGGGCGGGCAGCCCACCATGGCCTTCCTGGCGCCGGTCTTCGCCCTGCAATCGGATGAAAGCGCCAGTTCCCAGATCGCGACCGTCATCGGTGTCAAACCGGTGACGGAAGAGCTTTTCCCCCTGTTGGAACAGCCGGGCAATGTTGACCAGACCGCCGAGGCGGCCCTGGTGCGCCAGGCGGGCGCGACGGTGGAGTATCTCTCGCCGCTGATGAACGGCTCGGCGCCGATGAAGCTCAAACTCTCGGTCGACACGCCCGATCTGGCGGCCGCCTGGGCGATCAAGACGCCGGGCGGGTTTGCGATCAAGAAAGACTATGCGGGGGCCGAGGTTCTGGTGCTCTCCCGCGCCTTCACGCAGGTGCCCTGGACGCTTGTCTACAAGATCGACACGTCCGAAGCGCTCGCTGAATCCGAGGACCGTCTGCAGCAGATGGTGATCGCCTTTACCGGCATCATCGGCCTGGTCCTGATCGGCGGCGTCGCACTTTGGTACTACGGCACCTCGCAGCGCGCCCAACAGGCCGCCGACCGGTTCGAACGCCTGGCCAGCCGGTTCGAGGCCCAGCGCAATTTCATGCATGTGGTGACCGACAGTCAGCCGAACTCCATCGTCATCTACGATGACGGCGGGCATTACCGCTGGTTCAACGACATGGCTATGCAACAGGCGCGCATGGAACGGCAGGACTTGCTGAACAAGCATGTCACCGCGATTTTCGGCCCGATCCACGGCAAACGGATGGCCGAATGGGTCAGGGAATGCGTCGAAACGGACGAGCCCCAGTCCCATACCCATGAAATGGATCTGGGCGACGGCGAACGCGTGTTCCGCTCCGACCTCATCCACTTGGCGCCGTCGGAAGACATGCCGAACGGTGCGCTGGTGGTCACGCAGGACATCACCGAAAGCGTCCGCGAGCGCGAGAAGCGCGAACAGGTGATGCAGCAATTGGTCAACACGCTGGTCTCGGTCGTCGATCAGCGCGACCCGTTCTCCGCCAACCACTCGGTGCGGGTCGGCGTCGTCGCCCGCGCCATCGCGTCGGAGATGGCGCAGGATCCGCTCCTCATCGAGACCGCCGGCACGGCGGGCAGCCTGATGAACCTGGGCAAGATCACGGTGCCCACCCATGTGCTGACGAAGGAAGGCAAGCTGACGGACGAGGAATTCAAGATGATCCGCGACAGCGTGATGGTCAGCGCGAATTTGGTCCGCAACGTCGATTTCGAGGGGCCGGTGGCCGATACGCTCGCTCAGATGCAGGAAAATTTCGACGGAACCGGCATGCCGGACGGGCTTTCCGGCGCCGACATCATCGTCACCTCGCGGATCGTTTCGGTGGCGAACGCCTTTGTCGGCATGGTCTCGGCCCGCGCCTGGCGTGACGGCATGCCCTTCGAGGCGGCGGTCGATCAGCTTCTGCAGGACGGCAACAAGAAATTCGATCGCCGCGTCGTGGTCGCCCTCGCCAACCATCTGGACAATCACGGCGGGCGGGAAGCCTGGATCGATTTCGGAACCAGGCCCAGCGCCTAGGCGCGTGGGACAGATGCGCCCGCCGCGGGGGATGCTTGAACCGCCCGCGGCCTTGGAGTACGCAGCCCTTATGACGCAGGAAAAATCAGCGACCGTTTCCGCCCCCGCTTCCGCCCCGGTTTCACCCTTGGGCGACGATCCGGTGCGCGCCATCGAAGGGCTGGCGCGCGCGACCGTGCTCGTCATCGGGGATGTCATGCTCGACCGTTTCGTTCACGGCGCGGTCAGCCGGATTTCTCCCGAAGCGCCGATCCCGGTTCTGTCCGTGAAAGGCCGCAGCACCGTGCCGGGCGGGGCCGGCAACGTAGTGTGCAATCTGGCCGCCGTGGGGGCCAAGTCGGTCCTGGTTTCAGTGACCGGGGATGACGCCGCGGCGGGTGAATTGGAAAGCTTGCTTGGTCAAAGGCCGGGTCTGTCCGTGACCGTGATTCGCGATCCGTCGCGTCCGACCACCGTGAAGACCCGATTCCTGGCGGGTGGGCAGCAATTGCTCCGCGCGGATGAGGAAACCGACGGCGCGCTGGACCGCGAAACCGAAGAATCCCTCATAGTGGCCATCGACATGGCCTTGCCCCGATGCGGTGCGATCGTGCTTTCCGACTATGGCAAGGGCGTCCTGACCGACGGGGTGATCGCCGCGGTGATCGCCCGCGCCAAGCAGGCCGGCCTTCCCGTTCTGGTCGACCCCAAGGGGCGCGACTATCAGCGCTATGCCGGCGCGGATCTGTTGACGCCGAACCGGGCGGAACTGTCGCTGGCCACCGGCATGCCGATGACGACGGATGCGGAAGTGGAAACCGCCTGCCTTTCCGCGATCCGCGATTTCGGCGTCGCCGGCATCCTGGCGACGCGAAGCGAAAAAGGCATGACGCTGGCCGATGCGGAAGGCGTCATGCACATCCCCGCCCAGGCGCGGGAGGTGTTCGACGTGGTCGGCGCGGGCGACACGGTGATCGCGCTGATGGCGGCGGCCTTGGCGTCGGGCCTGGATAGAAGCAATGCGGCGCGCCTTGCCAATCTCGGCGGCGGCGTGGTCGTGGGCAAGACCGGCACCGCCGTGGCGCGGCCGGAGGAGCTTGTCGCCGCGGCCCATGGCGCAACCTGGCTGGAAGGCGAACGCAAGGTTCACACGCTGGCCGGCATGGTCGACCAGGCCGGGCTGTGGCGCCGTCAAGGCAAGACCGTGGGGTTCACCAACGGCTGTTTCGATCTGCTGCATCCGGGCCATGTGCATCTGCTGCAACAGGCCCGCGAGCAATGCGACCGGTTGGTCGTCGGCCTGAACAGCGATGAATCGGTGGCCCGTCTGAAAGGGCCGGAACGGCCTGTCCATAACGAAACGGCGCGGGCGACGGTGTTGGCGTCGCTTGCCAGCGTCGATGCGGTCGTGGTTTTCGGCGAGGATACGCCCTTGGACCTGATTCGCGCTCTCAGGCCGGACGTGCTCGTGAAGGGCCAGGACTATACCGTGGAAACGGTCGTCGGGGCCGAAGACGTCGCGTCCTGGGGCGGCCGGGTCTTCCTGGCCCGCCTTCTCGACGGCCACTCCACCACGGGCACGGTCAAGAAGCTGCGCGGCGGTTGACCGCTTAATCTTCGCGATACCCGGCCCGTCAGATATCGGTCAGATATCGGTCAGGAATTCCTTGCCCGCGGCGCCCAGGACCTCATCCGTGACCGCGCCCAGTCTGTTCGCCGCGTGGCGGGCGAATCGCAGGGTCAACGCCTTGCGGCGGCTGGGGTTCATATCCCCTTCCGCCGCCGGGTTCAGGACCGCGGCGCCATAGGCGTCCGCCGTGATCAGGCCCGCATCCTGCGGCAGAATGTCCAAGGGGAAGCTGACCGGCACGGCGAAAAAGAAGGCATCGCAGAAGGGCAGGTATTCCTGCCATTTCCGGTCGCCGCGGAAATCGGCGATGCTGACCTTCACCTCGACGATGGTGAATTTCCCTTTTGAATCCAAAGAGATGACGTCCACCCGCCGGCCTGTTTTCAGGCGCAGTTCGGTGACGCAGGCCTGGTCCATCTGCGTCAGCAGGCGGCACACGCCCCGCGTCACGAGGCGCGTTCTATCCGCGGCGGCGATATCGTCCAATTCCGTTCCCATCGTGGCGCGAGACTACCCGATTCTCTTTCACTGCCATCGTTACGGGCTTAAACTTGGGGCACGGGAGCCCGGTGGCAATATGTGGCACTATGAAGCCGGGCGGGGACACGGAATAATCGAGCCCAGGAAAGGCGGCACCAAAATGGTGAAGAAACTCGGCATAGCACTCGTGGTCCTGATCGTTTTGATTGGGGGCGGCCTCTACTTCTTCTTGAGCAACCTGGACGAGATCGTCCGAAACGCGGTCGAAAAGGCCGGCACCCGGGCGACGGGCGTTGAGGTCACCCTCGGCAAGGTGGCGCTGGCGCTCGGGGACGGCAAGGCCTCGCTCGGCGATCTCAACGTGGCGAACCCGGCCGGCTTCGATACCGAATACGCCTTCAATCTGGGCGATATCAGCGTGTCGCTGGACCTCGGTTCGCTGCAATCGAACCCGATCGTGATCAACGAAATCGTCGTGACCTCGCCGAAAGTGATCTACGAACTGGGTGACGGCGGGTCGAATATCGACAAGATCCAGAGCAATGTGGAGAGCTTCAGCAAGGAGGTCGGCGGCGCCGGCGGAACCTCCACAAGCAGCGCGGACGACAGTGCCGGCGACGGCACCAAGGTCATCATCAACAACCTGTATATCCGCGGCGCGGATGTCAGCGTCAGCGCGCCCTTCCTGAAGGGTGAAAAGATGGGTACCAGCATTCCGGAAATCCATCTGACGGATATCGGCAAGGATTCCGGCGGCGCGACGCCGGGCGAAGTGGCCGCCAAAGTGCTCGACTCGCTGACGTCGCGGGTCCAGGGCGTCGTTTCCAACCTGAACCTGGATGACCTGAAGAACGCCGCGACCAAGGCCGTCGAAGGGGCAGCCGGGGAAGCGACGAAAGCGCTCGAAGGGGCCGGCGGGTCGGCCGGCGGGGCGCTGGAAGGCGCAACCAAAGGGCTGAAAGGCCTGCTCGGCGGCGATTGAGTCGCGGTCCGCGTTCTCGATGGAAAAAAACCGCACCGCTCTTCCGAGGGGTGCGGTTTTTCCGTTTCCGGCGCGCCGTTACGTGAACTGGGAATAGTCGATCGGCTTGGTCCGGTCCAGAGAACGGTCGATGCGCGGCATCGGATATTTCAGGCCGGTGGCGCAATTGTAGAGCACCGCCGTCTCGCCCTTGCCGACCGTGCCGTCAGCCAGCGATTGTTTATAGGCGGCATAGGTTGCGGCCCCTTCCGGGCAAAGCAGCATGCCTTCGCGCTTCGCCACTTCCTCCTGCGCCGCCTGGATCGCGTCGTCGTCGACGGCGATGGCGAAACCGCCGCTTTCGCGCACCGCGCGCAGGATCAAAAAGTCGCCGACCGCGATGGGAACCCGGATGCCCGACGCCATGGTATGGGCGTTTTCCCACAGCGGCGCGTGTTCCTCGCCGTCCTCATAGGCTTTGACGATGGGCGCGCAGCCGGTTGCCTGCACCGCGATCATGCGGGGCATTTTTCCGGTCAGCCAGCCGATCGCCTTCAATTCCGCGAAGGCCTTCCACATGCCGATCAGGCCCGTGCCGCCGCCGGTCGGATAGAAGATCGTGTCGGGCAGGGTCCAGCCCATTTGCTCCGCAAGTTCGATCCCCATCGTCTTCTTGCCTTCGATGCGGTACGGCTCCTTCAAGGTGCTGACATCGAACCAGCCGACCGGGCCTTTGCCCTCGCCGACGATCTTGCCGCAATCGTTGATCAGCCCGTTGACCCGGTAGACCGTCGCGCCCTGCAATTCTATTTCCGAAACGTTTACCTCCGGCGTGTCGGCCGGGCAGAATATGGTCGTCTTCATGCCGGCATGGCTGGCATAGGCCGCCATTGCCGCGCCCGCATTGCCGTTCGTCGGCATGGCCAGATGGTTCAGGCCCAGCTCCTTCGCCATGGAAACGGCCAGCGCCAGGCCGCGTGCCTTGAAGGACCCGGTCGGAAGACGTCCTTCATCCTTCACGATGACGGTGCCGCCCAGTTCGGCGGAAAGCCGGGGCAGGTCGATCAGCGGCGTCATCACTTCGCCGAGCGCGACCGCGTTTTCCGATTTGCGGACCGGCAGGAATTCCCGATAGCGCCAGAAGCCCCCTTCCAGGCGCGTCGCAAGTTCCTCCTTGCTGATCGCCTTGCCCAGCGCGTCGAGATCGTACCGTACCAGCAGCGGGCGCCCCACGTCCGACAGGCCTTGGATCGTATCGGCCGGATAGGTCTTGCCCGTCATGGAGCACTCGAGATGGGTGACGAATGTCGGGTATTCGCGCATGCGGACGCTTCCTTCGTTGTTCTTGTGTTTCGCGGTAGGAATCCGACCCTAAAGGAAGCGCACCGGAACGAACAAGCACCGGCTTTCCGGATGAGGGGACAAGGTCTCGTGCCGGATTGGGAAGGGATTGGGCAGGGAGCAGGGCAGGAATTGGGGCGGCGCGATCAGAATCCCGTCAGCGCGCCGCCGTGGCAGCGCATCATTTGCGACAGGTTCTGCGGCAGATGTTCCGGATGGGCGCCGTCATAGAGGAAAATATCGCGCGGGCCCTGGCCGTCCAGCATGACATTCAGGTCGCGGTGCAGCTTGTCCAACGTGTCTTCGTCGATCGTGACATCACCGTCTATGACGGCGATTTTGCCTTTTGCCGCAAGGGATACGAGCTGGTCGCGAATGACGGGAATGTGGGGGCAAATTCTTTCCGCGTCGTCCCGCGTGCGCATGCGCATGGCGACCGCGACCAAACGTCTGCCGCCGGCGCTGTCCTGGACGGTGAAGGCCGTCGCCGATAACAGAATGGAAGGGCTGCGCCGCTTGGAGGATGCCGCAATCGATTGGCGGCCAAGGTCGCCGGCATAAGCGCCGGTGGGGATACAGGTCGGCATCAGGCCCGAAAACAGGGCTGCGGCGAAAACGATTCCGGTGCCGTTGAAGCAAAAAACTCTCAAGAAAATCAAATCAATACCCCTTACCCACCATGTCAGCGTCTTATAGAACGGGGCATCTTAAAAAAGTGTTTAATGGAAGTATGCCTGCTTGGCCGAACGGGTGCCGGCCCGGGAATTGGACGTTGGACTTTGGCCTATTGGCACTCAGGTGGAGAGTCTGCCCTTTTCGCAGGTCGCCGGCTTGGTGCGAAGGACCTGCTGGAGGGAAGTTCTGCTTTCGATGATCTTTACGTCCGGGGCGCCCTGGAGGCCGAGCGCGCTGGCCAAATCCGGGCCCAATTGATTCGCCTTGCCGCGCAGCGTCGGCTGTCCGCCTTCGGAACCGACCACCCGCACCGCGGAGGCGAACCGCTGCAAGCGGTCGCGCACGATGGGCAGATATTTGCAGATGCGCGTTGCCTCTTCCTTGTTGCGGGTGCCGATGGCCGCGATCATGCGATGGCGTTCGCCGTTTTCATCCATCAGCGTAAAGGTGGGCGTGGTGATCCACAGGCTTTCGCCTTCCGCGCGTGAAGACCCCTGCGTCGACAGATTGCTTTGAACCTTGCCCGCGACGTAAAGCCCGCCGGGGATCGCCACCGTCAGGGTCAGGCAGGACGCCGCAAAGATCGTTGCAAAGTTCAAAATCACACCACGTTGCTCCGGCGGGCCCTACCCGCCTTGTCCACATTGCTCCGGACCTCAGAAGAAAACCTGGCCCTTCCGGCGATCCAATGTCTTGCCCGCGCAAACGACGGATTCGCCTCCCGTCAGGACGGTGCCCGGTTCGACCTTGGCGTCGACGAAATCGACGATCATCGGCGCGCCGGTCTCCAGCGCATTGGTCAACTCAATCTTCAGACGGCGCTTTTCCAGGGACAGCGTCGGCGTTTCCTTGCCGGCGTGGCGACGGCTGACGTCGGCCACCACTGTCTGGATACGGTCGCGGACGACCGGCATCCACCTGCACAGGCGCGTCGCATCCGACCTGTTGCCCATTTTCAAGGCGGCAACGAAGACCCGGTTGTCGCCGGCGGCATCGAGTATCGAGAAGGCGGGGGTGGTCAGCCACACATTGCCGCCGCCATTCTCTGACCCGCCGCCGCCATGGGCGAGACGAAGCTCATAGGACCCCGGCGCGCTTTTCGATACGTAAATCAACGCCCCGGGCGCGGAAAGCGACAGGGACAAAAGCACCAATCCGAATAAGGTCGTGCGACGCATCTCAACTACTCCGTTCGGTAGCCCCGCTGCCGTGACGCCGCCATCCGTCTCCGAAAGGGCGGCCGTTTTAGGCCGGAAACTTTGCGTCCCACCGTTTCCGGTGGTTTGCCGTTTCGCGGACTGCCCGATGCGGGCAGACCAGTTCATAGCGCAGTCTGTAATATACCCTGGGGAAGCGCTGTGACCGGTGTCACAATGGGTCACATTTTACGAAATGTTTCCAAGGAGGCCGCAATACCGCCGACCGGGCCGGACCAATCGCCGCGTACCGTCTGCCGAAAAAGCCGCATGGACGGGTACCAAGGCATGGTCGTCCCCCCGGTTCCCCAGCGCCATTCGGGCACTTTTTTCAGCAGAACCCAGGTCTCCGCGCCAATTGCGCCGGCCAGATGGGCGGGGCCTGTGTCGCTGGTGACGACAACGTCCAGGCACCGCATGACGGCGGCCGTGTCCACGAAAGCGTCGTCGCCCAGGTCCAGGGAATCGCCCAGATCGGTGACGTTCGGCGCGTTCGCCAGGGATTCCAAGCTGTCCCGGCCATGCTGTTTCTGCAGCAGAAAGAAATGAATGTCCCGGTTTTCCAGCAGCCCGCGAAGTGCGTCGAAGGGCAGGGACCGGCCGCGTTCCGACTGGGATGACGGATCGCCCTGCCAATTCAGGCCGACGGCGGGCTTCCCGCCGGACCGTTCGTCCAGCAAGGGCCGCCAATGTCTCACCAGCGCTTCTTCGACCGACAGATAGGACTGCGGCGCCGGGATATCGCCCTGGGCAAGGCCCAACCGGTAGGGAACGCTCATCAACGGGCAGTGAAAATCGTACCCCGCGCCGGGCGGAACCCGGTCGATCACCGGCAGGTCCGGCGCCATGCCGGACATCAAGCGGCACAAGCGGGGCCTGACCAGCAAGGTCACCGCGGCCCCCTTGTCGCGCAAAAGGGGGGCGAACCGGCCAAACTGTATGGTATCCCCCAGCCCTTGCTCGTCGTGCAGCAGGATGGCTTTTCCCGTCAGATCTTCGCCCTGCCATGGGTCTGCGTCGAAACGGGGCATTTCCATGCCGGGCCGCTGCCAGCGCCACTCATACTCCCGGAAGCCGTTCACGTAATCGCCCTGCAGCAGGAAGTTCTGCGCCTGGGCGAAGCGCAGGATCGGATCGTCGGGCCGGGAGACCAGCAGGCGCTCGAACCGCGCCCGGCTGCCGGGAAACAGGCCCAGGTCGCGCTCGACCAAGGCCAGGGTCAGTTCAAGGTTCTGATTGCCGGGGCTTATTTGCAGCGCCCGCGTATAGGCCGCATAGGCCGTGTCGATATCGTCCGCCGCTGCGCTGGCATGGCCCAGCCAGCCCAGTACGTCGGCGTCGTTCGGTAGTTGGGCGGCAAGTTTCCGGTAAACCTCCCGCGCATCCGCCGGGCGGCCGGTTTTCATCAGGGTCAGCCCCAGATTGCGCGCCGCCGCCGTTTGTTCCGGATCGATCTCCAAGGCTTTCCGCAACGCGTCTATCGCCTCCTGCGACCGGTCCGCGGTCGCCAGCATCAGGCCCAGCGACGCCCAGGCCCCGGCATCCTGCGGCATCAGGTCCACGGCTTTGCGGAAGGCGTCCGCCGCGCCCTGGCCGTTGCCCCCGTGGTGGCGCACCGCGCCCAGGCATTTCCACAGATCGGGGTGATCGCCGAGTTTTTCGATCGCCGCGGTGCAGACGGCTTCCGCTTCGACCGTTCGGCCGTGCTGGGCCAAGTCGGTCGCTTCGCGGATTGCCGTCGCGACCGACTCCAGTATGGTTTGGGAAGGGTTGGCGTCGTCTGACATAACAGCGATTATTGTCCCAACGGCAGCCGGCCGGTTCGCGGCCCATTCGTCCGGGAGGACCTTTCCTATGTCCGTCTTAGTGCCCGTATCCTGGGGTGAGTTGATCGACAAAATCACGATTCTGGAGATCAAGCAGCAGAAACTCGAAGACGCCGCGGCGCTTGCCAATGTCGGCAACGAACGGGCGCTGCTGGAAGCGGTCCGTGACAAGGCCGAACCTTTGCCCGACGGCGTGGCTGAGGCGACGGCCGGGTTGCGCGAGGTCAACGAAAGCCTGTGGCGGATCGAGGACGACATCCGCGACTGCGAAAGGGACAAGAATTTTGGCGAGGAATTCATTAGCCTGGCCCGGGCCGTGTACAAAACCAACGACCGCCGCGCCGCTCTGAAGCGCGAGATCAATACGCTGATGAAATCGGAGATCTACGAAGAAAAATCCTACGCGCCCTACGAGTGATCGGTCGGCGGGACGGCCGCAAGGACGGCGACCGACAAACGGGATTTCCCTTTATGGGCGAAGCATGCCAGGGTTTTCCGCCGAAAACGGCCTCTTCAAGCGAAAACCGAAACGGCCCTGACAATCGATGTCCTATTTCGAACAGAGTATTGAGGCTTTCCGCCGCGCCGGCATGGGCACGATCGTCGATGCCGCCGCGGAGCGCGCGGGCGGAGCGTACCGCTTGCAGGGTACGGCGGCGCAGGGCGACCTGAACCTGCATGACGCAAACGGCAACGCGCTTTACAGCCCGGATGCGCTGACCGCCGCCTACAATCAGATCGAAGGGTTCCGCCGCAACCCGACACGGCATTTGATCGAAGCGCCGGGCCCCAGCCCGATGGGCAACCTTGTCGGCGACCGGTTTGTCGCCGACATTTACGAGAAATTGGGAAATATCGAGGTCAATTCCGTGCCGACGCCGGACGCGGGCGGCTTCGTCTGTTTCGGCCTGGGTCTGGGCATTCATCTGCCGCTTGTGCTTCAGATGTTCGAAACCCGCGACCTGGTGATCTACGAGACCGACCCCGACCTGATTTACTGGAGCCTTCATGTCCTGCCCTGGGCCGGCATATTCCGCGCGGTGGAAGGCCGGGGCGGCACGGTGACGCTGGTCGCCAAGGGCGATCCCGACAGCGCGGCGAGCGAAATCATCTTCGCCCTGCGCGGCACCAACGGCGCATTGGTCGACGGTAGCTATTTCCTGACCCACCTGAACGCGCCGCATAACCAGGCCGTGATGGACCGGGTGGCCGCCAAGTCGAAGCTGTTGGAAGTTTCGTCCGGTTTTTTGGAAGATGAAATCCTCATGTTCCGGAATACTTGGGCAAACCTGAAACGCTATGACTGGAAACTGTTCCGCGACGGCCCGAAGGGCGGCCTGTCCGCCCCGGCGCTGATCGTCGGCAGCGGCCCGTCGGTGGACGAGGCCATCCCGCTGATCAAGGAACTGGCCGGCCGTGCGCTGGTGTTTTCGGGCGGGTCGTCGCTGCGCGTTCTGTTGAGCCACGGCATCACCCCCGATTTCCATTGCGAGATGGAAAACACCACCGATATGGCGGATATGCTGGCCGCCACCGCGGCGGATCACGATTTCGGCGAAACGGTGCTGATCGCCGGGAATCCCGTCGACCCCAGGATCGGGGGGATGTTCAAGCGCCGCGTGCTGTATTTCCGTCCGGCATCAACGGGCGCGCGGGTCTTTTCGCCCGATGCGGACGCCCTTCACCTCGCCGCGCGCACCGCCGGGTTGAGCGCGGGGGGCGCGGCGAGGTGAAG
>CAYGKA010000066.1:0-25522 GCA_964350445.1 uncultured Flavobacteriaceae bacterium | reverse complement strand
TTCGCCAAGTCTTTCGGAACGCCGGGGCCGTTGTCATGGACCCGAATTTCGATATTTTTTTCGTGGAGCTTGGCGGAAATCGAAATTTTGCCCATCTCGAACTCGGCCCCGGTCGATTTCCGGCTGTCCTCGATGGCATATGACGCATTCATGATCAGATTGATCAAAACCTGATTCAATTCATTGGGGCGCCCGACAACCAAAGGCAAATCCGGATCGATATCGGTGCTGACATCAACCGCATACTTGATCTGGTTGTTGGTCAACAGCACCGCATTGCGAATTTCATCCGGGATGGAGACTTTATCTTTGTTACCATTGCCCGGATGGGCGAAATGCTTGATGGCCTGAACAATAACCGCGACCTGACGCATGCCGTCGCTTGATTGGGATATTGCCGCCGGCACCTCGTCACGGTAATAGGCGAGGTCTTCTTCGGATATGGCTTTGCCGTCCGACCGTGTAAGGTCGTTGAAGGCGTCTTTCAGGAAATCCAGATTGGCGGTCACATATTGTGCAGGGGTGTTGATTTCATGGGCCACACCGCCTGCCAATGATCCAAGCGCTTCCAACTTTGATCGTTCCGCCGTTTCTTCGATAAACCGGCGTTCCATTGCTTGTTCCTCCGCCTTGAAGGCGGCGTTATAGGCTTTCAGCGCCTGACGGACGGCAATGAATATAACCCCCACAATGATCACGAGGTTACCAATGAACAGAAACTGCAAGATGTTCATTTGGGATGAAAGTTCAGCATTGCGCATGGTATTGCGCACGGAACTGTAATGTATTGCTTCCAGGCTGATTTTTTGAAGATCATCTTCGAAATGAACTAGAACCTGATACAAAATTTCGGCAATAGCGGCCGGGCTTTCATCTGCTGTCTCCAACGCAGCATCAATCTGGGCGATCGATTGCTCCAGCCGATCCAAGGTTTCCTTCACGGTTTCGATTTGCCGCAATTCTTCAAACCCGTCACCCTGTATGACCAGATTGACGCGGCTTACAAGAATATCGAATGAAAGCAGAAGGTCGTCGGCAGACGCATCCCGCCCGGCTGTGGCCTGTTCCGACAGGCGCAGCGTGTTGGTCAGTTCTTTCTGGACCTGGAAAATAGCCCAGGTAAGATTCTCCCGGAACTCGATTGCGTAGTCTTCAAGTTTTTCGCGAAACGACAGTGTGAAGACAAGGTAACTGACAACCAGAATGACGGCCAGGAATATCAATCCTGGCCGTATCCGGAAACGCAATGAGCTTGAGGGTGTCATTGAATCTACTCGATGGAAATCGATTTGACCTGCCAAACCGCCATGCTCCAATAGGCATCGGTTTGATAGGCTTCATTCGCATCGAAGGGAAAGATGACCCATAAAGGGCCTTTGTCGCGCACAGAGAGACGCTTGCCATTCATGTCATAGGCCAGAATGGCGCCGGCGTCGATGAGCTGTTGGGCGGACATCGTCGCGGCATAGTCGTTCAGTGCTGTAACATGCAGTGTGTCGGCTTGCGCCTCGACATGCTTCAGCAGTTGCCCAACGGAAACGCCGGCAAATGTTACAACGCCATCCGTCCAGGGTGTGGATGTGGTGATTTCGACGACCGGCAGCGCCTTCAATTGATTGAGATCGAGCTGCGCGACGGCGTCATTCGTGTGCTTGTTGATCGCGCCGGAAACCTCAAGAACGACGCGGCCTTTCGGCGCCGGCAAGGGCGTATCAGCCTGCGCGATCGGCGCGCAAAAAGAAAATGCGGCCAGGGCAAGCGCCGACAAATACGTGGATAAACCTCTCATCATGACAATCTCCGTTGTTGTTCGATGGTCGTGTATAAGAGAGGGGCGTCCTTCGAAATATCCCCAAATAGGGACAATTTCGATGCGGAATCGGAACCGGCCTCGGACGTGTTGAGACGGTAATGATCCGGCAGGCGCCGCGCCTGGAAGGCTGGGACGGGCAGGCGCATGGTCGCGCACCGCCTGTGCGACTTACGCCGGCACCCGGGTTCGGACCCGGCCCCCTGCTGGCGCCGGGCCGGCGGTTGGCCAGCCCCGGGGCTCCATAGGTCTGACACGATGGACCGCGAAGTGAAGATTGCGCGCGATTTCTGGAGCCTGCCTGCACCCCAAAACATCCGCGTCGATGGGGATGAGGAGGACCGGACGATCCCGACCCGCTGCGACTGTGGCGGCGTGTCCGTCATGATCGAGACCGGCGGACCGGAACCCGCCGCGATCAAAACCGTCGAACAGAACCCAACCAAACTCCGCTTTAATGTCGAGGATGTCGAGGCGACCGCGGCGGAACTCCGGCGGAAGGGTGTTAAGATCGAGGTCAAGAGCTATTCCTGGGGCACCATCGCCAACTTCACCGACCCCGACGGCAATCTGTGCTCGCTCCGGGACGAGGGGCGTTTTCGGTGAGGCTATTTGGTTGAGACGAAAATAGTAAACTGTCACCGTAACGTCTAATTGGTTGAGATGAAAATAGTAAACTGTCACCGTAACGTCACCGTAACCCAATTAAGTAAACCGGCACCATAACCAAGTCGCCTCTCCTTCCTGCACCGCATACCTTTGAAACAGGCAAAGGCCCAAATGCTTGAGCTAAACTCCAAGGACGTGATCATGGCGCATGGGGAGTGGTTGGGGGAGAAGGGGCGGGACTTTGTCGAGCGGACGTTTGGGTGAGTTTAGGAGTATACGTGTTAGGTTGACTGACACCGCATCCGAAATCCAAGTAAACTTTCACCGTCGTCCACAAAATACACAATCAAAAGTGGCCCCACTCTAAGTTCGGACGGCTAAAAAACCGCCTTGTTAACGCTTTCCCGCAGTTCTCGAAGTTTACTATCTTGCAGCCTTCTTGAATGGGTTGTGCTAATAATGTCACGCAATTGTTCTGTTTGCTCTCCTGTTAGCACCCCTCCTTTATCCAGGTATGTCAGCACTCCAGAAAAACAAACGACAAAAACGGTGGCGCGTATATTGTCCCAAGATGACTCAATTTTGACTGATTCAACGACCATTTCCCATGCTTCATTGAAAATGCTCTCAAGCTGGCCACTCTCGGTTTCAAGGCTTGAGAACAATAACTTTGCCAACGTAGTTAGTGACAATGGATGCCGCTCTAGTCCGTAGGCATGGCGTGCATGCTGAATTGCTTCACTCAGATAGGTGCGATCAGTATTATCGGCCAAATAGCGATCAAACTTCAGGAGTGCAAGTTGCTCCCAATATCTAGAATTCCAATCCCAACCAACCTTTATCGCGTCGTAGAAGTTTTCAGCTTCGTCGTTAATAAACTTTTTTACAACCTGATCAAAATCTAATAGCCGGCCAGTCAGTTTTGCCTCGTGGGATCGTGCTCGTATTTGTTTGCGGTTTACGTACGGAGCGAGAGCATTCGCGAGCTGTGAAAATATTTCAGATAGGTAAGTTTTTCTATTTACTGCCAAGCGGGATAGAATTCGGTCTGCAACAATAGCGCGCCGTGGAACGTAGTAGTCGTTGCCCCGGCCTATATTGGTGATCGGAAGAACTGCGTTGTCGTCAAGAAGGTCAAGGTAGTTACGTTTTGGATCAATTACCTCAAGTACCTGCCGCCGTAGTCCTCCTGAAAAACAATAACGCGCAATCGCGCAACAAACATAAGCATCGAGAACACGATTGTCGCAGTCATTCAGTAGGCCATCGATGATGTTGTCGAACTGACGAAAGTTATTTTGTATACGACAGTTCGCTACAGAAATTGGTTGCCCTGAAAGTTCGGAACTCAGTTCTTTTCTTTTTCCAGGACTCGTGCGGCCGAGTGATGAGAGGCCAGCTTTCTCGTGAGCTAGAATGAGTTGCTCAGCTTCTCGGGATTTTAGGTTCAATTTTGGAACGGATATTTGATGCTCTATCTCCGACATACTGGCTTCTATGTAAGGAACTCTGTAACGACGCTCTGCTCCAACAAATACGATATCCTCTTTGGTGAGGTTCTGGATCAACCTGTATATGAATGCTGCATGATCAGCCCAGTTATCGACGAAAATAAAACACTCTCCGTCAATACTATCTAAAATGTCCTCACAAACATCTTCATCGATAAAACCGTCGTTCTCAAAGAAGTATACATGCTGGAATACCTGCCTGATATCGAAGGCTAACCGCTTCAGTAGTGCGGTCTTTCCTGATCCAGGCTCATCGACCAGCAGATACACTTGTGGGGATTTGTTGCGGACGGCTGAATAAATTTCAGAACGTATTTTCGGGAGGGCCTCCCGAGAAACATCAACTCGCTTGCCAAGCATCCCCCATGACAAATTAGTTCCTAAATAGAATCGACCGGGATTCTGGTCTATGTTCGGTTGTTTCGGCACAGCTTCAAAAGAAGAAGAGAACTGGAGAAGAGTTCGCTTATCTAGATTCAGCGCTTCATATCCAGCCGAGTTTACGTTGCGCCAAAGGTCAGGCTGATTAGGGGTTTCTGAGTACAGAGTTTGAAGGAACTCTAACGCTGTTCCTTCAAACAGAACAAAATCGTGACTCGCGCAAAGGTCTTCTGTCAGTTTGTTCGGAAATGGTTCAACAAGTATCGAAGGTGGTAGGTCTGCTCTACGGGATTGTGGATTTCTATGTTCGAGATAGTAAGTTACGTCAGATTCCTCCAAAGATGTGCCCATTACCAAGAATGGGTCTGCGCGCAACATTTGCACCAAAGTAAGCATCCATGAATTTGGACGGGTCATGAGTTTGGCGTATTCGCCATGACTAAAAACATAACCTTTCTCTGGTTGTTCTACGGAACCGTGTAAATGTACCAGGGATGCAAATTTATCCGCTCGAAGATCAGAGAAATCATCCAAGAAGTGAAAAACTTCGAGGAATTCTTCATCGAATGACTTGTCTTTGAGCAGTTGCCTAAAATAAAATTCGAAACAGTTGTCAATATTAAATGTATATATTCTTTTCCACGGGTGTTCAGAAACACACTTTATTGTATCCCCTGGTTTATTACATGTGTAATGAGAAGTTAGCTGCTCCTCTACTTGTTGGGCAGTAAGTAATTTATAACTTTGCTGAAGAGATGTTTGTGTTGGGAGGTTATTGAGTTCAACTAGTTTCGCTCTTAACGCCATTGCGGAGCACATTGACTCGCTTGGGCCTTCGGAATCCAAGCTTACTCTCGAACCCAGCAGCAAATAGTATTGCCCGTTCGCAAAGTACTCCAGAGCCAACCGTTTATCATCGACACTTAACTCTTGGAATGTTCTCATGAGGTCATGTTCCAAAATCTAAAATTTTATCTATGCTTATTGCTGATGCAATAATCTACTAACAATTGTCTTCGCGTTCAACCGTCACTCTCTGGTCATGAGGCCGCATGAAGTCGGGCAGATTCAGGTTTGAAGTGCACCATGCGTGACACTGACGAAACCCTCATGAGGTCTTCTGTAATTGAGGCATATGCAGGGTCTATGATTGATGTCTCCAGTCACGGTGACTAGGTCCAGGTCTGAGACGGCGGTGAAGTCGCATCCTTTTTGGAAAGTATTGCCGCAAATGTCCTCTGGTTTTCTCTGTTCGGCGCCCCTAAAAACTCTCCACCCAAGGCCGCAACTCAATCTCCCACGTCCAAGCACTGCGGTGTTGCCGGTGCACATGCAGATAGGATTCCGCGATGGCGTCGGGTTTCAGCATACTGTCGGGCTTGTCCGCCGGGGCCGGGCGGTTGGCGCTTTCTATGCCGCCGTCGATGACGAAATGGGCGACGTGGATGTTCTTGGGCTGAAGCTCACGCGCGAGAGATTGGGCGAGGCCGCGCAGGCCAAACTTGCCCATCGCGAAGCAGGATGAATTGGGATAGCCCTTCACGCCCGCTGAGGCGCCGGTGAACAGGATCGTGCCGCCGCCCTTGGCTTCCATCCGCTTGGCGGCCTGCTGCGCCACCAGGAAGGCGCCATAGGCGGTGACCAAAACCGCGTCCCGGACCGCGATGGGGTCGAGCTCCGTCACCGGGCCGCGCACGCGGGCGCTGGGGTTGTAGACCACGATGTCGGGCGCGCCCATATCGGCGTCTACCGAGGCGAAGAGGGCGGCCACGCTGTCGATATCGGCGGCGTCGCAGGCGTAGTTTTTCGCATCAACCTCCTCGGCGAGTGAGGCGTTCTTGTCCGGGCTGCGCGAGGCGATGGCGATTTCCATTCCCTGCGTTTTGAAAAGACGCGCCAGGCTGGCGGACAGGCCCGCTCCCGTGCCCACGATCAATGCTTTCTCGGCCATGTCTCTACCCCCTCCGGTATGAGTGTGTCGGTCCTCCTAATTCACGGGTGCCGGCAACGGCTTGCCCGCGAAGAACGCATCCAGGTTGTCCAGACATAGATTGCCCATGGCGTCCCGCGTCTCCACCGTGGCTGAGCCGATATGCGGCAGCAGGAAGGTGTTGGGCAGGTCCAGATACGCCCGGTTGAAATTAGGCTCGTCCTCGAACACGTCCAGCCCCGCCGCCGCGATCCGGCCGGATTTCAGGGCCGCGATCACCGCATTGTCATCGACGACCGGGCCGCGCGCCGTGTTCACCACCACCGCACCCTGCGGCAGCATGTCGATCCGCGCCACGTTCAGGAAATGGCGGGTCTTGTCGGTCAGCGGACAGTTGAAGCTGAGGAAGTCGCAGTGCGGCAGCATCGCTTCCGGGTCGGCATGAAAGGTCGCCCCCTGTTCCAGTTCGGGGGCAAGGCGGCTGCGGTTGCTGTAGTGGATTTCCATGTCGAAACCGCGCGCCCGTTTGGCCAGCGCGCGGCCGATCCGCCCCATGCCCAGAATACCCAGGCGCTTGCCGGTGACGTGGACGCCCAGCAGGCCCGTCGGCTCCCACCGTTTCCATTGCCCGCTGCGCAGCACCGTCGTCGCGTTATGCGCCATCCGCGCCGCGCCCAGCAGGCACAGCATGGCGATATCCGCCGTGGCGTTGTCCAGCACGTCCGGCGTGTTGCCGACCTTGATGCCCCGCGCCGTCGCGGCGGCGATGTCGATATGGTCGTGGCCGACGGAAAAGGTGGCCAGCATCTTCACGCTGTCGGGCAGGCGGTCGATGACGTCCTTGGGCATCGGTTCGGTGGGGGAGCACAGAATGGCGTCGCGCCCTTCGGCCTTTTTCAACAGCTCCGCGGTGGACCAGATGACGTCACCGGGGTTGGTGACGGCGTCATAGTCGCGGGCGATCCGCGTTTCCACATTCGGGGGCGTCAGGCGCGTTACCAGCAATTTGGGCTTGCCGCTCACACTCGCTTCCTTTCCCGGGCGCCGTTTCGCGGTCGGTGAACCGCCGACTGGATCGGGCCCGTTTCCTACTCGTTAAACCGATTGGGCGCGCGCCCGGATACCGTTCAAGACAAGAGGCTAAATCCGGTCCGGTCAATCCTGTGGGCGGCCATTTCTTGCGTCATTGACGCCGTGTCAGAAAGACGGTCCTGCCGGAGGCGCGCACGCGTTCCCGGTAGAAGGTATAGATGCCCATGCCGATGACGATCGTGGAGCCGACGATGGTCCAGGTATCGGGAATGTCCCCGAAAACCAGGAAACCCAGCAGGATCGCCCAGACCAGGATGGTGTAGCGGAAGGGCGCGACGAAGCCGATCTCGCCATGGCGCATCGCCATGATGCCGAACAGATAGCCGACGATGACCAGACAGGCGGCGCCGCCCAGGAACAGGAAATGCGTATCCTGGACCGGGCGCCATTCACTGAAAGGCAGGCACAGGCCGGACAGGACCGTCACCCCGACGGCGGTCGTCAAAGTGACGTACATCGAGGGCACGCCGCGCGACAGGCTGCGGGTCGACAGGTCGCGGATGGTGACGAAGACGACGGCGACGACCGCCCAGAGGGCATAGGCGTTGAACCCTTCCATGCCGGGCCGGACGATGATCATCACGCCCAGGAAGCCGATGAAGATGGCGGTGTAGCGCCGCCAGCCGACCTTCTCGCCCAGGAACAGGGCCGCGCCCAGCGTCACCGCCAGCGGCATCGATTGCAGGATCGCCGAGGCATTGGCCAGCGGCATGTTGAACAGCGCGTTCAGGAAACAGAAGGTGCCGCCGACCTCGCCGAACAGGCGCAGGGCCAGCACGCGGGTATCGCGCCGGTCGGGCCGGTAGAGCAGCTCGCCGCGCCAAATGGCCAGCGCGCCGATCAGCACGATGGTGAACAACCCACGCAGGAAGACGATCTGGAACAGGTTTAAATCGCCCGAAATCCATTTCATCGTCGCGTCGTTGCAGACGAAACCCGCCATGCTCAGCGACATATACAGCGCGCCGCGGAAATTTTCCTCGGCCTGGCCCTGGTCCGGCGTTTGGTTGTCGGTATTGGCGGTCATCTTCTTGTTTCTCTTTTTTTGCCGCGTGACGGCCGCGTGGCGGGGCGACGGCGGAGCCACGGTGGGGCGACATGTCGCCTAGGGGGCGGCACGGTGCGCCAGGGCGGTTTGGCGCGCAAGCAGTCTTTCCCGGTGGAAAGTGTAGAAGCCCATGCCGACCACGATCGCCGTGCCGACCAGGGTCCAGAAATCGGGCAGGTCGCCGAAAACCAGGAAACCGACCACGGTCGACCAGATCACGATCGTGTAACGGAAGGGCTGGACGAAGCCGATCTCCCCCTGCCGCATCGCCATGACGCCGAACAGGTAGCCCACCGTCAGCAGGCAGGACGCGCCGGCCAGATAGCCCAGATGGCTCGGCGTGACCGGGCGCCACTCGATGAAGGGCAGAACGGCGCCGGAAACCACGGTGACCGCGACGGCGGTGGCCATGGTGATGTAAAGCGAGGGCACGGATCGCGGCAGGCCGCGCGTGGCGAGGTCGCGGATCGACACCAAACCGACCGCGGCGACGGCCCAGAGGGCGAAACTGTTGAACCCCTCCAAGCCGGGCCGGACGATCACCATGACGCCCAGGAAGCCGATGAAGACCGCGCCGTAGCGCCGCCAGCCGACCTTTTCGCCCAGGAACAGGGCCGCGCCGAAGGTCACCGTCAGCGGCATGGCCTGCATGATCGCCCAGGCATTGGCCAGCGGCATGTTGAACAAGGCGGTCAGGAAACAGATCGCGCCGCCGATTTCCCCGATGACGCGCAGTGCGATCATCCGCGCCTCGCGGGCGCTGGGCCGGAACAGCAGCTCGCCGCGGTACCAGGCAAGCCCGCCAACCAGCAGAATGGTGAACACGCCGCGCAGGAACAGAATCTGGAACAGCGGCAGATCGCCGGAAATCCATTTGATCGCGGCGTCGTTGCAGACGAACCCGGCCATGCTGAGCGCCATGAATCCCGCGCCGCGGAAATTCTCCTGCGATGGGGAAAGGGTGGGGGGCGTCGTCACGGAGTGCGGGTGCGCGCTCAAAGCGAGCGGCCCTTGATCACGGCGTCGCTGCCCAGTTTTTCCCGGATCTCATCCATCACACGCTCCAGTTTCGCCTGCCTGTCCCGGTCAGGATCGGCCAGGTCCGGCACATCCGCGTCTTCCGGCGGGCCCAGATCCGCGCCGCCGATTCCGAGCAGCCGGTATTTGCGACCATCCGCCTCTTTCTCCAAAAGCTCCAGTCCCTGACGGAACAGAATCTCGGCCAGTTGCGTCGGCGTGGACAGTTTCCGGCTGCGGGTCAGGATCTTGAAATCGGCCGTTCGCAGTTTCAGCTGCACGCTGCCGGCGGAAAATTCGTGCTTCTTCAGCCGCCGCGACACCGACTCGCAAAGCGGCCAGAGGATATGGGCGAGGGCGTGAAAATCGGACAGGTCCTCCTCGAAGGTGGTCTCGTTCGACACACTCTTCGTCTCCGATGTCGGGTCCACCTTGCGGTCGTCGATTCCGCGCGAAAAATGATACAGTCTTTCGCCCATCGAGCCGTATCTCTGTATCATATTTTTCAGCGGAATATCCCGCAGTTGACCGATCGCCGACAGCCCGTCCTGATGCAGTTTCCGCTCCAGCGCCCGGCCCACGCCCCAGATCATCTTCACCGGCTTGTCGGTCAGGAAATCCAGCGCCTCGGCCGCGCCGATCACCGCAAATCC
Organism: uncultured Flavobacteriaceae bacterium; assembly: GCA_964350445.1. Taxonomy (GTDB): domain Bacteria; phylum Pseudomonadota; class Alphaproteobacteria; order UBA8366; family Aestuariispiraceae; genus Hwanghaeella. The sequence goes on along the minus strand of CAYGKA010000066.1, from coordinate 15,471 downwards.
GCGCGGTTTGTCCAGGTCGCTCGACACCTTGGCGAGGAACTTGTTGTAGCTCAGCCCGATCGAGGCGGTAACGCCCGCTTCGCGCTCGATCCGCCGCACCAACCCCGCCAGGGTCCGCGCCGGGCTGCCGCCGTGCAATTGCCCGGTGCCGGTCAGATCCAGGAAGGCCTCGTCGATGGAAAGCGGCTGAACCAGCGGCGTCACGTCCAGCATCATCTGGCGGATTTCCCGGCCGACGCGGCTGTATTTCTCCATATTCGGGCGGATCACCACGGCATCCGGGCAGGCCTTGAGGGCCTTGAACATCGGCATGGCGGAGCGCACGCCGTACATCCGGGCGACATAACAGGCGGCTGAAACCACGCCGCGCCGCCCGCCGCCGACGATCACCGGCTTGTCGCGGATGGCGGGATTGTCCCGTTTTTCGACCGAGGCATAGAAGGCGTCGCAGTCGATATGCGCGATGCTCAACCGGTGCAGTTCCGGATGGCGTTTGGTCCGGCGCGACCGGCAGGCGGGGCAGGTCGGAACGCCCGGGCGTTTATCCATGTCACCCCCGTCCTCCTTGCTTTGCGCCTCGTTTTCCGCCTTGTCCCGTGCCGCCGCCGGGGCGGTCCAGACATGAAGACAGTCCCGGCACAGGCAGTCGGGTTCGGCAGAAGCCGCCGTTTTGTCCGTTTCGCCCGGCATGAAGCTAATCCTCCGGCCACAGCCAGGCGGCGCCGCGGACGCCGCTGGAATCGCCATGCGCCGGCGGCAGCAGGCGCGTGTTCACGCGGTCCGAGAACACCCACTGGCCCAGCAAGGGCGGCACATTGGCGTAAAGCCGCGCGAGGTTGGAGAGACCGCCGCCCAGCACGATGGCGTCGGGATCGATGATATTGATCATATGGGCCAGCGCGCGGGCCAGCCGGGCCTCGTAACGGCGGAAACTTGCGTCGGCGGCGGCCGAGGGATCGTCGGCCAGGGCCTCCGCCGGTTTGTCGTCACCGCCGTGCAAATGGTGGTCCCGGGCCAGGCCGGGGCCGGACAGAAAGGTTTCGATGCAGCCATGCTTGCCGCAATAGCAGGGCGGGCCGGGGCGTTCCGCGTCTTCCGGCCAGGGCAGGGGATTGTGACCCCATTCGCCGGTGATGCCGTTCGGCCCGTCCACCAAGCCGCCGTTCACCACAAGCCCGCCGCCGACGCCGGTGCCCAGGATCACCCCGAAAACGATGCCGGCCCCGGCCGCCGCGCCGTCGGCCGCTTCGGAAAGCGCGAAGCAATTGGCGTCATTGCTGACCCGGACCGGCCGGTCGAGCACAGCCTGAAGGTCCTTGTCGAAGGGCTTTCCGATCATCCAGACCGAATTGGCGTTCTTCACCAAACCGTTATCGCGGGAGACGGTCCCCGGTATTCCGACGCCGACCGGGCATTTCCGCCCGGTTTCGCCTTCCAGATGGGCTACGACGCTCTTCACGGCCTCCAAAGTGCTCGGATAATGTCCTTTTGGCGCATTTATCCGCCGACGCGCGGCGATTTCACCGCTGCGGTCGAGCGCGATACCCTCTATTTTCGTGCCGCCGAGGTCGATCCCGATCCGCATAACCCGATCCGCAATGTTTCAAAAAACTCACTAAGGGAAATTGGCTTGTTTTGTTTAAACCGATAGTCTGGTAAACCGATGTTAACCTACTGGTAAGTTTGCTGATATATCGATGGTCTTGGGTTCCGCAAGGAAAACGGGGCAATGTTGGCCAAGCGGACCGAACGGGAGCCTGGACATCGGCGGTGAAACGCCGGCATGTCGGGTTTGGCATTCTGCAAGTGAGGGTTCTATGACGCATAAGGTTATGATCGTTGAGGACAATGAGCTGAACATGAAGCTCTTCCACGATCTCTTGGAATCCCGTGGGTACGACATCATCGAAACCCGAGATGGCATGGAAGCGCTGAAAATGGCGCGGTCCGAACGCCCTGACTTGATTTTGATGGACATCCAGCTTCCCGAAGTATCGGGCCTGGAGGTCACGAAATGGATCAAGGAAGACGATGATTTGAAGGCTATTCCGATCATCGCGGTTACGGCATTTGCCATGAAGGGTGATGAAGAGAAGATTCGAGAAGGTGGCTGTGAAGCCTATATCGCCAAGCCGATTTCGGTAACGAACTTTTTGGAGACGGTCGCCCGTTTCCTGAACTAGTTGCCCGAATCGATAGCATCTGGGCCGACAAGCGTGGCGAAGGGACTACAATCCTTGCATTCTATTTCAGTCAAAGGCGTCGTTTTACGCATTCCTGCCTGTTGCCGCGCAATTTGATCGCCTGACGAAGAAAATTATATGACTGCACGCGTCCTAGTCGTCGACGATTTGCTTCCGAATGTGAAGCTGCTGGAAGCCAAGCTTACCAGCGAGTATTTTGACGTCGTCACCGCCGGCGACGGGCCGAGTGCGCTTGACTCGATCTCGCAGAACGCGCCCGACATCGTCCTTCTGGACGTCATGATGCCCGGCATGGACGGGTTCGAGGTTTGCCGGCGCATCAAGGACAATCCGAAGACGACGCATATCCCCGTCGTCATGGTGACCGCGCTTTCCGACAGCGCCGACCGTGTTCGCGGGCTGGAAGCCGGCGCGGACGACTTCCTTACAAAGCCGCTGAACGATACCGCCTTGTTCGCCCGCGTGCGTTCGCTGGTGCGGTTGAAGATGCTGACCGACGAATGGCGCCTGCGCGAGCAGACATCCGGCCAACTTGGCGTGCTGCAGGAAGAAAAGGCGATGTCCGACGTGGAAACGTCGGGTGCGCGGGTGTTGATCATCGAAGACGGCGAAATCGACTGGATGAAGATCAGCGAGACGCTGAAGGCCGAGAACGGGGATCTGGTCCATGCCCGGGACGGAGAAGAGGCGCAGACGGCGGCGATGTCGGGGCCCAGTTTCGATCTTGTCATCGTGAACCTGAACCTCCGGTCCCAGGACGCGCTGCGCCTGACGAGCCACCTGCGCGCGATGGAGCGGACGCGGTATACGCCCATCCTGCTGGTGGCCGAGGAACATGACATGGGAAAAGTCGCCAAGGGTCTGGACCTTGGCGTCAACGACTACCTGATCAAGCCGATCGACCGGAACGAATTGCTCGCCCGCGTGCGGACCCAGATCAAACGGCAGCGCTACCAGGAACGACTGCGCGACAATTACGAGCGCAGTCTGGTCATGGCGCTGACGGATTCGCTGACCGGGTTGTACAACCGGCGTTACGTCACGGCCCATCTGGGCGGGATGATCGACCGCCACAAGCAGACCGGCAAACCGCTGGCCCTGCTGATGTTCGACATCGACTTCTTCAAGAAGGTCAACGATACCTACGGACACGCGGCGGGTGACGAAGTGCTGATCGAACTATCCCGCCGGGCGGTGGACCATGTGCGCAGTGTGGATACCGTGGCGCGGTTGGGCGGTGAGGAATTCGTCGCCGTGTTGCCCGACACGGAAGAGGATGTCGCGCTCGTCGTGGCCGAACGCCTCCGCTACACAATGGCCGCGGAAATGTTTGAAATGAAGGCGGCCAGCACCAAGCAGACGGTCACCATCTCGATCGGCGTTTCCCTGCTGCAAGGGGATGACAGCCTGGACAGCCTGATGAACCGGGCCGATGAAGCGCTGTATGCGGCGAAAGGGGCGGGGCGGAACCTCGTCGTGCTTCTGAAAGACGGTCAGACGCAGATCCTGCCGCAAACGGAACCCGGCGCCGAGCCGCCGGAACCCGCGGCCGCCGGATAAGTTCCGCATAAGCTACACCAAGTTGGCTTGCCGCCCGGTTTCAGCGCGGGCCGTTCTTTTCGTCGGGGAAAGCTGCGCGGATCGCCAAAACCTCATCCAGATTGTCGAGCAGGATGTCGACCATCTTCGGTTCGAATTGCAGGCCGCGTTGTTGTTTTATCGTTTCCAAGATTTCCACCGGGGGCAAAGCCGCCTTGTAGCCGCGGTAGTTACCAAGAGAGTCGAAGACATCCGCCACAGCGGTAAGCCTTCCATAGACGTGGATTTCCTCGCCGCGCTTTCCCTCTGGGTAACCGCTGCCATCCCATTTTTCGTGATGGTCCCGGGCGATGACGGCGGCGGCTTCGAGAACGCGCCCTTTCGACAATTTCAGCATGTCGTAGCCCAGTTCCGCATGGGTTTTCATGATCTCCCATTCCGCGTCGGAGAGTTTGCCGGGCTTGTTTAGGATAGCGTCCGGGATACCGATCTTACCGATGTCGTGCAGCGGCGAAGCGACACATAAAATTTCAGCCTCTTCCATCGGCAGGCCATATTCCAGCGCGAGCAGTTTGCTGATCTCGGCAACGCGCCTGATGTGATTGCCGGGCTCGACCGACCGCGCCTCGACGGCCTCGCCAAGCATATAGACGATTTCGCGTTGAGCTTCCTGGATATCGCGATTCAGTTCAATCCTTTCGAAGGCTGTCGCGATGTTGCGATGGAACATCTCAACCAGCGAGCGGTCCAGATCGCTGATGTCTCGGTTTATGCCCCGCATGTAGAGAAGGGTATCGTTGCCGCCGGCACCGACAGTTCGGCCGATGTAACGATCGTCGAGGAAACCGGCCTTCTGCTCGCCCAATCGTTTCTGGATGTCCGTGTAGATGGATGGAGCGCCGTCTGCAGTTAGTTTTTTCCCGACCAGATCCCGGCAAAGACCGGTGGCCGCGACAACGTGAAGATCGGTTAAGGTACGGCCGACCGCTTGGCTAACAGACTTGCCGATAAAGGAGTCGCCGTCGGTATCAAGCAGGACTGTCAACTGCTCGAGCACGCCCGTGGCGAATTGCTCCATGGATTTGAGAGAGAAGGTGTTCGCGGAGGCATCGATGATGTGTTCCAACCCGCGCTTGTTGGCGGTAAGGGCGATGATATCCCGATACGACCGCAGCGACGCATACATCAAGGTCATGAGCTTCTTTGCCGTAAGCTCCGTCTTTTCCTTGTAGTCGTTGATGTCGAAATTGGTGATGACTGTGTTTTCCGGGGCTTGACCCGGTTGTCCTGTGCGCAAGACTATCCGAACCGCCTGGTTCCCTGCGTCCTCACGGACGAACCGGGCGACATCCAAACCGGCATGGTCCGTTTCCATGACGACGTCGAGCAGCATGACCGCCGTATCGGGGTTTTCGACGATTGCCCTCTTGGCTTCTTCACCGGAATGCGCGGATATGAATTCCAGTTCCTTTCCGGCGAAGGAAAATCCGGACAAGGCCATGCGGGTAACGGTGTGAACGTCGGGTTCGTCATCGACGAGCAGGACCTTCCACGTCGGGTTCTTTGGTACCGGGCCGCTATCCTCGTGGGCGAAACTGATGCCGTCATTCGGTGCGTCATGCGAACTCATTGTTCATCCCCGATACGCAGAGGGAGGCGGATATCAAAGGTTACCCCCTCCCCAAGTGTGCTTTCGCACTTGATGCTGCCGCCAAGTTTTTGGGTTATCAGATTGTAGACGATGTGCATGCCAAGGCCACTGTTCCCGGCACTCCGATTGGTCGTGAAGAAGGGGTCGAAGATTTTCTTGAGGTTTTCCGCCGCAATGCCTCTCCCGGTGTCCTGATAAACCAGGTGCACCATATCTTTCTCGGAACCGATACGGATGGATATCCGGCCCGGATCATCGTCCGGAAAACCGTGTGTCACGGAATTCAAGACCAGGTTCGTCAATATTTGCGCCAGAGGGCCGGGATATCCTTCCATGAACAGGCTCTCATCTCCGCCCAGCACAAACGAGACGGATGGCTTTTTCCTGAGTTGCGGGTTCAGGCTCTGCATGACCTCGCGCGTATACTCAAGTATGTTGAACAGGCGCGTTTCATCGCTCGATTGATCGACGGCGACCTGTTTGAAACTGCGGACGAGTTCAGCGGCCCGTTTGAGGTTTGACGAGATGATGGCGCTGGATTCCACGGCCGTATCCAGGAACTCTTCCAAGGTGCTTTTCTTCAATTGCCCTTGCTTGAATAACTCACGCAGGTCTGCGGTACGCTCCTGCAAGTGGCTGGAGGCCGTGACACCGATACCGATCGGCGTGTTTACTTCATGTGCCACCCCCGCTACCAATCCGCCGAGAGAGGCCAGTTTCTCCGATTGCACGAATTCCGCTTCGGCCTGCTTCTGATCGGTAATATCCGTGGCCCAAACAATAAAAGTCTTCTGACCTCTAAACTCTATTGGAACGGCGAATATTTTCGCCCACCATTTTTCGCCGTTTATTTTCCGCCGTTCAATGATCGAACTTTCGGGTCCGATTCCGGTTTCGAAATGCCGCTGGGCCAACGCCAGGTCGGCTTCTGAAACGAAGGTGTTCTCATACCCGAAAGCGTCAAGCTGTTCGAGGTTGTCCGCGCCATATAACCGGAAATACTGGTTATTTGTGTAGGCTCGCTGTTCGATTGTGTCGCCAATTATTGAAACACCGATTGGGGAGGTTTCCAGCAGATTGCTTAGTTCCGCTTCTGCCTGTTTTTGATCGGTGATGTCATGGTGCCAGATTATTGTACTTGGCTCGCCTTCGAATACCGTGGGTATTGCGTCCAACAGGGACCACCAGAGCTCTCCATTTGTTCTTCTGCGCTCGGATTCATAACGATGTAGCGTCCCGCCATATTTGACGGTTGCGTCTACTTCGCCCCAATCGGCTTTAACAACATACGTGTTTTCGATGCCGAAAATCTCGAGTTCCTCGGAGCTTTGAACTGCGAACATCTCGAGAAATTGCCGATTCGCGAATGACCGTTTTCCAGTCACGCTGCTACGGACCGAGATTCCTGCCGGAGAGCTGTCCAGGATTTGGCGTAACCGAGTTTCGTTCACCTGCAACGCATCTTTGGAGCCCTTCAATTCGGTTAGCGTCGCTTCCAGTTCTTTCTCTGCTTGCTTTTGTTCGGTTATGTCTGTGTGCCAAACAACGATCGTCCGTTTGCCCATGAATTCCAGCGGGACAGCGTCGAGCAACGCCCACCAACGCTCGCCGTTCACCTTTTTCCGCTCCATGATAAAACGCTGGAAACCTTCGCCGGACTGGATGTAGTTGCGCGCCGTTTCCCAATCTTTGTCAGCGACGTAAGTATTGGCCATGCCAATGTCGTTGATTTCCTGCAAACTGTCGGCGCCAAACAGCTGCAAAAACCGGGAATTTGCGTAAATTCGCTCGCCGGTTTCTACTTGCACGGCAACAATGCCGGCAGGTGAATTGTCGAAAAGAAGCCGCAGGCGTTCCTCACTCGCTTGCAATGCGTTTCGTGACTCCTTCAATTCGTCGAGCGCCGCTTCCAGTTTAGACTCGGTTCTCTTTTGGTCGGTGACATCGGTGTGCCATACGACGATTGTCGGCTCGCCCATGAATTCCATGGGAACGGCATCGAGAAGCGCCCACCAGCGCTCACCAGTGACTCGCTTGCGTTCAAATATGTCACGCCTGAACGCCTTACCCGTCGTCATATAGCTATGGATTTTTTCCCAATCGCTTTTGTTGACATAGGTCTCGGCCATGTCGAAAGCGTTGAGCTCTCCCAAGTTTGCAACAGCAAACAATTCAAGAAGCCGAGGATTGGCATACAAGCGCTGTCGCGTGTCGGTGTGGATGACGGCGATACCGGCAGGCGAACTGTCGAAAAGTAGACGCAGATGTTCTTCGTTGATCCGCAGTTGGCTGGCGGTTTGCTTCCGGAGATGCGCTTTTCTTGAGAAAAATCGGCCGGAAACCAACGCAAATTTGTGAAACCAATTGTCCGATTTCATGAACACTCCTCTATTCTGTCGAGGGTGCTCATTTTTGACTTCCGCATAAATCTGAAATCGGGCGAGGGACTGTTTCGACGGTCTGTAATGGTGTTTCGGACCGTGGGTGTGAGAATGGGCATAAGGGGTCGGCTGGCGAGCGACTGGCCGGCGGGCGCCGCTGCGTTGTTCGAATCAAACGGATTTGCGGTTTTGATCATATTCGCGTGGCCACACGTAACATTTCCGAAACGGGCCGCTGGCGGGGACCGTCGCGCTGCACCCGCATGATGGAGTGCGCATGGAAAGCGCCGTTTCAGCATCTCTATCGCGCCTCGCGCTCGCGAAAATTGTTATGGTTTTTGCCGACTGCTGAACATTGGGTTCAGAGAATGCCAAAAGTTCTAATATTCAGTTAAATCGTCTGCCTTTTCCCAGGTGGAGCGCGGAGAATTGCTGTTAGCACGCGACGAACAGGCGTTTTGTTAACGTCCGTTCACCAGTTGGGCCGGAATGCGAATGCCGGTCATCTTGTTGATGCATCCCATCCATTCTGTCCGCACCGGTAACTTGGTAGGGTGTTGCTGGGTGGGGCTCCGAGTGTATCCGGAATGGAGTTCGAAATGCGTACCGACTATGCTTATCAAGATGCCATCCGGCGGGACTTCCGCAATAAGGTGACGGCCGTGATCGCGGTCGGCCTGCTGGCGCTCGTTTTGACCGGAGCGATCGAAGAAAGCAGCTTCCTGGCCGGCGGCGGCGGAGAGGCGGCTTTGAACGTGTCCGTCGCGGAAAATGCCCTGGCGGCGCGGTAATCGCGACTTTCCCCTGGATAGTTTGCGCAAAAGAAAGGGCCTCCGTTAAGGAGGCCCTTGTTGTTTCTCATACGTCTCGGCTCCGCCGTCGCTTACGCGGCCCGGATATCCTGTAGGAACCGCTCGACGCGGGACTTGAGGCCGGCGGCTTGTTGCGACAATTCCTTAGAGGTCGAGAGAAGCTCTTGCGATGCTTCGTCCGTCTGTTCGGCGGCGGCACTGACTTGACCGATATTTTCACTGACATCCCGTGCCGCGCCGGAGACTTCTTCCACGTTGCGGGAAATTTCGTTGGTCGCGGAATACTGTTCTTCCGTGGCGGCGGCGACAGCGGCGGCCACCTCCAACACGTCGTCGACCTTGCGAGCGATCAAGACGATGGCGTCGACCGCAGATGTCGTGCGCTGTTGCACATCCGCGATTTGCCGGGCGATTTGCTCGGTAGCGTTGCCAGTTTGCCCAGCCAGGGCTTTGACCTCGTTGGCGACGACGGCGAACCCCTTTCCGGCCTCCCCGGCACGGGCGGATTCAATTGTCGCATTGAGAGCCAACAGGTTCGTCTGTTCCGAAATATCGCGAATAAGGCTCACGACCTCGCCGATTTTTTCGGTGACCACCGCAAGGTTGCGGACCTCTTGTTCGGTCTGCTGCGCCTGTTGCTGGGTTTCCCGTGCAAGACTGTTCGCGGATGCCATTTGCTGGGTAATTTCCGCGATAGACGCGGACAGTTCGGTCGAGGCGGTTGCGACCGTTTCGGTGCTATTCGACGTTTCCTCCGATGATGCCGCGACGATCGCGGCTCGGCGGGTCGAGTCCTCGGCCAATTGGTTGAGGGACTGGGCCGTCTGCTCCAGTTCCGTCGACGCGGCGGAAACGATCGAGGTCATCTCCTCGGCGTCGCTCTCGAAGTCTTCAGTGATCTTGCGGATGCGTTCCGCCCGTTCAAGATCGGCCTTCTGGCGCGCGTCGGCCTGTTCTTGAAGGGTACGCGCTTCGATCAACCCTTTGCGGAATGATTCCAAAGTTTCGGCCATGGAGCCGACTTCGTCGCGGCGCCCTGTGCCCGGCACGCCGACTTCGTATGCGCCGCCGGAAAGTGCCTCCATCGTGTCGGTGATTGCGACAATCGGTTTGGAAATACTGTTGTTGAGCAAGAAGTAGGCGATGACCGCAATCACGATTCCGAGCAGAGAGCCGACGATTGCGGTGATCAGCAAAATTTCGAACGCGAGTTCCGAATCGGCACGGTATTGCGCGAATACGGTATCTGCGACTTTCCGCAAGGCGTCATAGGTGCTTGCGATGTCGTCCAGATAGGTTTGGCCGGTGCCGTTCGCCTCAATGATACGCGCTTCGTCGACGGTCAACGGTTGGCGCATCAATTGAATCTGTTGCCGGGCAATGGCGCGCCAATCCACTGACTGTTTTTCATACTGCGTCAGCAGTGCGGCTGCGTCGGACGTGGTGAGGCGTGTCTTGATGCCGGCCAACTCGGCTTCCATTAGATCAACGCTTTGCTGGAACGCCGTGATATTTTGTCTGTCGCCCGTAAGCAAAAGGCCGCGGATGACCATCAATTGTTTGTTCGCCTCCGCATGGACCACGTCCAGCGAGGTGAGAATGTCTTGAACCCTCTTGGTTCCCTCTGCGGCTTGTTGTGCGCGCTGGACCGAAAAGACGGTGGCGATCGCGCTTGCGACCAGAAGCGCGATCAAGAGACCGAAGACGATGATTAGTTTCTTACCGATACGGAGATTGTAGAACATTTGCATGAGTGTCTCCTCTCCCTAGGACGCGACGCCGGCTTGAGTTCGCCGTTCGAGTTCGGTGAGGTTCACCTCGACCGTTATGGCGCCGATCGACGTGCCTTGGGGATTGGTGATGGTCATGTTCAACTGGGCGCGCCATGTTCTTGTGCCGTCATGGAACTCGGCCTCGTCGATGAAGACGGCGTCCGGCGCAACATCGAATGTCTTCTGGAATTTGCCTTCATCGCCTTGCCAGTAGTCGCTGGTGATCGAACTCTGTCCGGCGTTAAGGCCGTTTTTGTCCATGACGAAGATCTCGGTGAAAAGGCCGATTGAGTTGGCTTGAACACGGATCAAATACGATGACAGAGGATTGGCGAGAACGGATGTGATCAAGGGTTGGTCGTCAACTTCCCGTTCCGCGCGCCATTGTTTGTCGAGGGCATCGATATCCCCTTGCGTCAGTATTCCGGACCGTTTGTCGCGCCCGACCAGCGCCGATACGACCACCGGCGCGGTGGCCCATTTCCGGACATCCTGGACGAATGCCGGCGTGACCAATTCCGAAACCGGCAACGTCAGCGGTTCGGGATCGGCGGATAGGGCGGGTGCCGCCCAAATGGCGCCGGCGGCAATCAGCGTGCCCACCAAGAAATTGGAAAGCTTCTGAAGCATTGGGTCTTCCTCACCGTATTGTTGTTCATGTCCATTTTCACAGGTCACGATTGAGCAGCGTGCCCGGGGAAACAGAATGTTCTCGATAAAACTATGCTCCCACTAGGTTATGAATACTATTACTATTTGCTAATTCAAAAGTAACAGGCCGTGATTGCCATAAGCAGCATCACGGAGATCAACCAGATCGCCACTGCGCGCATTCAAGCCGACAGCCAGGTGGCGTCGGCGAAAATTGCGTCCGATGCTGAAATTTTCACGCTGGAACTGATGGCGAAGGCCGAACTGGCCGCCATGGAGATCAATGGCAGGGACTCCAAGACCCTTGCCGAGGGTGAAATTCCAAACTCCATGGTGATGGAGAGCTGCCGGAAAGTTAGGGAGCAAATCACGACGATTGCCAAGGATTCGCTCGACAATATTCAGATCGAAGCCAGTGACGCCATCGAGAGAATTTCGTCCACCGCCGTAGATGCCATTTCCCAGATTCAAAAATTCGCCAGAACTGCAAAATCCCGGATCAATGCGTCGTTGGAGTCGACCGAAGACAATGTGCGAACCGTGGTCGAGGGGGACGCGGACTCGGCAAAGACCGGCAGAGTGTCGGGAACCATCCATAAGTATTTTTCCGAGGCGACCCAGCAATTGGACGACCTTACGCAGAGGACCTGTCACGAAATACAAGCCACCAGCGATGGCGCTGTAAAAGAGATGAAGAAAATCGTGCTTTCGGCCGAGAAGAAAGTCCTCCGCGTCAGGGACGCCGCCCTTGCAAAGGTGGCGGCCATCCTGAAAGGCGGTGATGACCGTTCATAGTTTCCGCGACGCGCAGGGAACGCGAGGAAAGTGCGGTTTTCCTATTGATTGAACGGAAAGACGACCTCGATCGTGTGGTCCGCCTTGTCGCCGCCGTTTGATAGGGGCAGTTCCAGGTGCCTCACGGACGTGAAGGTCCGGTCTTTGATGTTCAGCGGCCCCTCGATGTAGGAGATCAGCAGGTTTCGGCACGCGAATTCGTCAAACGCGTCCCGAACGGTTTGTTCGGAGTAAATTTTGTTCATTTCGTCCCGGTCGAATCCTTGCGTCGATAGGCCGTAGAGACTGTCGATGCTGCTGCCGGACAGCCGAACCGTATAGTCAAACGGGTCGTAGCGGACCTCGTGAATGCAAACCCATCCGTGCCAACCCTTGAAATCGTAGAAATCGAAGTCATCGCGGGCGGGAACGCGCCGTCCCTTCCGCTTCGATTGCCATAGGGCGACGAAACTTGAAAACGTGGGGATCGTCGCCGGGTCGATGTCCGCGTCGAAATACTCGTATGTCCAACCTTCGAATTGACGCCAGACCGTCATGCGTCCCCCTGTTTTTCGTGTTGTACTTTATACTAAAGGGTTCCTCATGGCGGTGACCACCCGGCAATTGTAATGCCTTGCTGCGTCTGCTTGCAGGTCAAGCACTTGCTTGTGTTTTCCGTCGAATTCTATTCTGTACTGCGACCGGTAATTGAGTGTGAGGACCTGCCCTGTGGCCAAGGAACCGCGGACGAGAAACCCGGAACAGACCCGCAAGGCTTTGCTGGATGCGGCCGCCGATGAATTTGCCCAATACGGTTTCGACGGTGCGCGGGTTGACCGTATCGTCAAGGGTGCGGGCTGCAACATGCGCATGCTCTACCACTATTTCCAGAGCAAGGAGAACCTGTATCTGGAGGTTCTTGAAGCGGTCTATAGAGATATCCGGCAACGCGAACGGGTGCTCGATCTGGAAGCCCTTGAACCGCTCAATGCCATCCTACGTCTCACGCGCTTCACCTGGGACCACATCGCCGCCAATCAACTTTTCATCGACATCACGCGAAACGAGAATCTTGTCGGCGGCCGGTTTATCCGAAACTCGCAAGCCATTTCGGAAATGTCCTCACCGCTGATACGGCAAATCGACGATGCGGTCCGCCGCGGCCTGGCGGACGGTGTCTTCCGGCACAAGGTCGACGGACTGCAACTCTACATCTCCATCGTCGCACTCAGTTCCCACCACCATGCCAATGTGCACACGCTTTCGGCGGTTTTCCGCACCGACCTCACGGACGCGAAATGGTTGGAGGCCCGGCGACGGCATGTCGAGGAAATGGTTCTGCGCATGCTGGGGGTCGATGGCGCGTGACGGTTGTTGCGCTTCCGCGGGTGACGCTATAAGTAAGTGTATTGTTACTTATAAGAGGCCGTCATGAGTGGAACGATCGAAAGCCGGTTGGAGGGACTCGGTCTGAGTCTCCCGGAGAGCTGCACGCCAAGAGGAAATTTTCTGCCCTATCATCGCGAAGGAACGCTGGTCTTCATGGCCGGCCAGATTTGCGAATGGAACGGCGATGTCCCCTTTGCCGGTCCGGTCATCGCGCCCGGGCAGGAAGCGCCGGCCGGCATTGCCGGTCATGACCTGGAGGCGGGGCGGAAGGCTGCCGAGATCTGCGCCCTCAATCTTCTTTTCCACCTCAGGGATGCTTGCGACGGCGATCTGGGCCGGGTGCGGACGGTCATTCGCGTCGGCGGTTTCGTCAATTGCCTTGCCGGGTTCGACCGGTCGCCGGCCGTGATCAACGGCGCGTCGGACTTGTTCATCGAACTCTTCGGCGAAGCCGGGAGGCATGCGCGCACCGCGGTCGGGGTATCCGGATTGCCGGCCAATGCCGCTGTCGAAGTCGATGCCGTGGTGGCGCTCAAGCCGTGATGGGGCTCAAGCGGTGATGGGGCTCAAGCGGTGATGGCGCTCAAGCCGTGATCGGGCTCAAGCGGTGATGGGATTGGCCGGTGCCGGTGCTTGAGGCAGACAACCGGCGATCGCGACTGCTTCGCAGACCAGAAACGAATCCCGACCCGGCGCCGCGGCGAGAAGCACGCTCAGCGGCATGCCGTCGGTGTCCTGACCGGAGGGCAGGGAGAAGAGCGGTCCGCCCATGGCGGTCCACGGCGTCAGGTAGGACTGATCGCCGGTTGTCTTCAGGCCATTCGGTGCCGCGCCGGGCACCGGATAGGCGAGCAGAAGATCGAATTCGGAAACAGCGGCCCAGAACTTGACCAGTGCCTGCTTTATCGCCGCCAGGGCCGTGCTTCGCGCCTGGGGCGTGATTCCCGCGCCCTCGGCCAGCGCCGCCCGGAACAGAGGTTGCAGAAGCGCCTCCCTGCCATGGACGAACGAGGCGAGATTTTCCGCCATTTCGAAAAGCATCACGGTGCGATGGCTTTGGATGATGTCACCAAAGCGGATGGGCGCGTCGACCGTCTGGACGCGGTGTCCTGCGCCGCTCAATCTTTCGACCGTTACCGCCATCATGGCCTGCATTGCAGGATCCGGCTTCTGGTCGGGGACATTCACGAAGCCGATGGCCAAGCCCTTTCCCGGCGCTGATTGCGTGTTGGGGGGAATGGCGAAGCTGGCGGCCAAGACATCGTAGACTTTTGAGAGCCAGGCGGGTGACTGGGCGATGATCCCGATCGCGTCGAAGCTGGGCGACAGGGGAGACATGCCGTTGGTGGGCAGAACGCCAAGCCCTGGTTTATAGGCGGCCGCGCCGCAATAGGCCGCCGGCCGGCAGAGGGATCCGGCAGTCTGTGTGCCCAGTGCAAAGGGCACGACCCCCGCGCCCACCACCGCGCCCGAACCGCCGCTGGACCCGCCGGGGCTGCGTTCCTGGTCGTGGGGATTGCGGGTTGTCGTGGGGTCGATAAAGGCGAATTCCGTGCTTCTGGTCTTGCCGACGGGTATTGCCCCGGCCACCCGGAGGGCGCGTACCACGGGCGCATCCGATGGGGCCGGGCCGGCATCGGGGAAAGCGTCGCTGCCGTATCGGGTAGGTTGTCCACGGACGTCGATGACGTCCTTCACTGCAAAGGGAACGCCCGCCAAAGGCCCATCTTCCGGTGCCTCGGCGACGGTTCCCATGCCGGCCGCCGTTGGCCGGTAAGCCCAGGCGTCCAAGCCGGGTTCCCACCGGTCAAGCGCGCGAAAATATCGGTTCAAGTCGAAACCGTTCTCAGCGTCTCCCATGGCACACGGGGCCTTTCTTCTCTTTTGACCGCTGTGTCGCGGCTGGCATGCTTCTCGCTAGTAAGTAATTGATTACTTATAAAATGGCCGAAAGCAAGCTGTTTCTGACCAAATATGCACAAAAAATGCACACCGGCCAAACCAAATGCCTAAGTTTTGGGCGTGATTAAAAACTAGGAGGTTTGAATGTTCCATGTCTCGAGAAGCGGTCTAAGGTCGCCTCAAATGAAGCAACGACAGGGTAGCCGATTGAACAAAATACAGTGTGTCGCCTTGGCGGCGTTCGCCGCTTTCGCCAGTTTTGGGCCGCAGAACGCAGCATCCGCCGCGGAACTGAAACTGCTTTCCAGCTTCAACACAACGCAGAAGCCGACCTATGCCGTGCTTGAACGCTATATGGCGAATGTCGCGAAGATTGGCGGCGATACGGTCACCTTC
>CAYGKA010000065.1:0-26792 GCA_964350445.1 uncultured Flavobacteriaceae bacterium | reverse complement strand
ACACCATTTGATCCCCCGCCGTGGGGGGCGGACAGGGGGGCACATCGCTGATTGCCGCATAGCAGCCCGCGAAACCCGCGATGACGCCGACTATGAGCAACAGGCTGCAAATCCGGACCGAGGAACTCTTTCCCGCGACCAAGGCGAGGATTCCGGCGGCAATAGCCGGTATGGCTACTAAATTCGTCAGCATTTCCAGCATGGTCCGGTTCCTTCCACGGTTTTCCGGATACTATGCCGCGATTCCTTTACCCGTGTGGCGCTCTTAATAAGGTCACCGTATCGACGGCGAAGGAATAGATCAGCAGCAGCAGCGAAGCTGCTGCGATCCAGTTGCTCAACTCAGACGGAATGATTGGCGCCAGACAGACGACCAGCGACACCACCTGGATGACGCAGATCGTCTTGCGCCGCAGGCTCGATCCCAAGGGCGCGCGTAGTTTGCTCATGGCGAAACCCGCCGCCACGAACAGATACCGCAACAGGCCCGACAGGATGATCCAGACGCCGGCCTTGCCCTGATCGACCACCAGGATGGTAAGGATCAGGATGAAGGCGGCGTCCGTCTCCTGATCGAAAAGGGCGCCGAAGGGGCTCGCGTCGCCGTCGCGGCGCGCATACCAACCGTCGAACCCGTCCATGATCAGCGCGAATGAACTGACCGCGACGAATGTCCAAGCGGCGGGCGCACTCCAAGCCTGTCCGATGGCGCCGGCGACGAGGCAAACCAGCACCCCGCGGCCCATGGTGATGGCGTTTGCCGTACCAAACCCGTTCGCACCCCGCACGGAGGCATGGCGGAACCGGTACAGGCCCAAGCCTACCGCGACGACCAAGACAGCGAAGGCCGTCAGGGCAAAAAGGACATACGTGCCGGTAAAAGCGAAAAGGCGTGGCATCACGAGCAGCCCGCCGCCCAACAGCAACGATGCCCATAAAAGGTGGAAGGCCGGGGAGGCACGACCGCTCAGGAAGGTCAGACTGGGCATGGTGAATGTTTCGCCGACATGTCTATCGTCTTTACGGATCATCGGAAACTCGGTAGCCAGAACCGATCTTTACCGGAACCTACAAGAAAATATGTATTCACAGGCTATTAAACCACCGCTTTTATCCAGATCCTTTTGGGTCGAGGAACCCGGAAAGGGCGCCATAAGGTCGTCCGAACCGCTGGATATCGACATGGCCGTTGCGGATGGCGCCGTGGTGGTTCAGGCGATGTTCGGGGCGCTGAGCCGCGGCACGGAGGCCTGTGTTTTCCAGGGCAGGGTGCCGGCGTCGGAATGGGGGCGGATGCGCTGTCCGTTCCAGGAAGGCGATTTCCCGGGACCTGTGAAATACGGCTATATCTCGGTCGGCCGGGTGCTTGCCGGCCCAACGGACCTGGCGGGGCGGGACGTATTTTGCCTCTACCCCCATCAAACGCTCTATGCCGTGCCGGCAAGTGCTGTGACGCCGTTGCCCGATGGTGTCCCTGCCGAACGGGCCGTGCTGGCCGCCAATATGGAAACCGCGCTTAACGTGCTGTGGGATGCGGGACCGTCGGCAGGTGACCGGGTGACGGTCGTCGGCGGCGGGGTACTCGGCTGCCTGATCGCGTATCTGGCGGCGCGGATACCGGGAACCGACGTTGTAATCGTCGATCCAGATTCAGAAAAACAAACAATTTATCAAAGTATTGGAGTTGATTTCTGCGATCCAAGTTTAGCAAAAGGCGAGCAGGACATCGTAATCCATACCAGCGCGGCGGAGGCGGGGCTGCGCTTGTGCCTCACCCTGGCGCGGGACGAGGGACGGATCATCGAGGCCAGTTGGTACGGCGACAGGGAGGTCAGTCTGCCGCTTGGACAGGACTTCCATTCCCGGCGCCTGCAGTTGATCGGATCGCAGGTCGGGATGGTGTCTCCGGCCAAACGGGCTACCCACGGATATGCCGACAGGATGGCGCTGGCGCTCTCTCTTCTCACCGATCCGGCGCTGGATGCGCTTTTCACCCATGATATCGCATTCGACGATCTGCCCGCGCGGTTCCCCGGTTTCGCTTCGAACGGAAGCGGGGTGGCCTGCGTCCGAATCCGATATCCAGACAGTCCCGCCCATGAGGCGAAATAGACTCCAGCCCTTGAAGGACACGCCGCAATGTTCGCCTTGACCGTCCGCGACCACGTTATGATCGCTCACAGCTTTTCCGGAGAAGTCTTTGGCCCGGCACAGAAACTTCATGGCGCAACCTATGTCGTCGATGTGGAGTTTCGCTGCGCGGAGCTGGATGCGGATGGGCTGGTGGTTGACATCGGTCTGGCGTCGCAGGCGCTGTCCAAAGCGCTGGAAGCGTATAACTACAAGAACCTGGATGAGGTCCCGAGCCTATCGGGTCTGAACACCACGACCGAGCAGATGGCGAAGGTGATCTTCGACGACATGGCCGGACGGATAACCGCGGGAGACTTGGGCCCGGGAGGTCCCCGTCTGTCGGGCATGAAGGTCAGCCTGCACGAGTCCCATATCGCCTGGGCCAGTTACGAAGGCACCCTGGCGGGCGGAGCCTGACCGCGGAGGCGATTACACGCGTGGCGCAAGACCAAAGCATCCAGTTCATCTTTCCCGGCGCCCCGGAAACCCGGACGGGCGGCTATGCCTATGGCAGGGAAATCGTCGCCGCCATGCGGCGTGCCGGGGCGGCGGTGGACGTGGTCGCCTTGCCGGACGGTTTCCCCGCGCCGTCTCCCGCGACCCGCCAAAGGGCGGGCGAAATCCTGGCCGGTATTCCCGACGGGGCGAGCGTCATTTTCGATGGTCTTGCCTGTGGTGCGTTGCCGGAGGAGGTCGCGTCGCTGGCGGTTCGGACGACCCTCGTGGCGCTGGTCCATCACCCACTGGCAGATGAATCCGGACTTGAAGAAAGTGAATCAACCCGTTTTTTTCAAAGCGAAAAAGAGAGTTTGAAATCTGTTCGGCATGTGATCGTCACCAGCGCATTCACAGGCCGCCGGCTGTTGGATTTCGGCGTTTCCGAAAGCAGGATCACGGTCATTGAACCGGGTACGGAACCGGCCCCCTTGGCTTTGGGGTCGGCTCTGGGGTCGGCTCTGGGGGCGGCGTCGGATGCGGCGGTCTCCCTGCTTGCGGTCGCCAGCGTGACGCCGCGCAAGGGATATCTCGATCTTCTCGCGGCGCTGGCGAAGGTTCGGGACCTGGACTGGCGGCTGGATTGCGTCGGCGGTCTGGAAATGGATCGCCGGCATGCCGCAACGGTTCTGGCTCAGGCGGCGGCGTTCGGCGCGCGGGTCCGATTCCATGGCGCGCTGCCGCCGGACGACCTTCCAACGCTCTACAACCGGGCGGATCTGTTCGTCTCTCCGTCCCATTACGAAGGATACGGCATGGCCATCGCCGAAGCGGCGGCCTGCGGGCTGCCGATCCTGGCCGCTTCCGGTGGGGCGGTTCCGTTCACCACGGCGGGCAAGGCAGCCCATTTGGTTACGCCCGGGGATATCGGCGCCATGGCCGACGCGTTGCGGACACTGATCCGTGAGCCCAGCGCCCGGTTGGCCCTGAGGGAACGCTCGTTGACGGCGCGGGCCGACTTGCCCACATGGAACGACTCCGGGCAACGGTGCCGCGACTTGATGCTCCGCCTTGCAGGGGAGGCTTCCTCGTGACCGGTCCGGTTGAAAGTTTCGATGCGGATTGGCTGTCCCTGCGGGAGCCGGCGGATGCCGTCGCCCGATCCCGACAACTTGCCAAGGCGCTTGCCGCATGGGTCAGCGGCCAAAAACGCCAAGGCGCCGTCTCCATCACCGATTTCGGGGCCGGAACGGGGTCGGCCATGCGGTGGTTGGCGCCGCGCCTTCCGGTTCAACAGCATTGGCGCCTCGTCGATGGCGATGCCGGATTGCTGTCCCGTGCCGTGGCGGAACTGCCGGCGAATGTTTCTTCGGTCGAACCCTTGGTCGCGGATTTGCGGGACGCGGATCTGGCGGCCCTGATCGGCACGGCGGACGCGGTTTCCGCGTCCGCGCTGTTGGATCTGGTATCCTCGGCCTGGATCGACCGGTTTGTAGCGGCCTGCGGCGAAACCGGGGCTGCCGCTTGGCTGACGCTGTCCGTGGACGGGATGGATGCCTGGTTTCCGACGCTGCGGGGCGACTGGGCGGCGGGTAGGGCCTTCGCGCGGGACCAGGCAAGGGACAAGGGCTTCGGCCCCTCCTTGGGCCCCCGGGCGGTTCTCTATGCCGCCAAAAAATTCCGGGAGAGCGGGTTCAAGGTCGCCTTGGGCAAGAGTGATTGGCGTCTAGGGTCCGGATCGGCCGGTTTGCAGCAGGAATTGCTGCGCGGTCACGCCGCGGCTGCGATGAGTGCGGATACGGCACGGGGTCGGTTCCATGAGAATTGGGCGCATCGCCGTCTTTTCGAAATCGCCGCCGGACGCGGCGGTGTTCGGATCGGGCATACCGATCTTCTGGCTCTGCCGTCATGATCGGGTTGCGGCGGAACTCGCTTTTCGTCCTGAAGCTTCTGGTCTGCCTTCTTCTGCTGGGCTTCGTTTGGAACATCGCGGGCGGGCAGGAGATATTCGCCACCCTGGGCAATGCGAACCCGTATTGGCTGGGGATCGGTTTCGCGGTGATCATACCGCAGACCATCCTGTCGGCGATCCGCTGGCGCCTTGTGGCCGCCCGCCTCGGTGTCGATCTCGCGCCGACAGCCGCCGTCGCCGAGTACTACGTGGCTATTTTCCTGAACCAAGTTCTTCCGGGCGGTGTCGCCGGGG
The DNA here is from genome assembly GCA_964350445.1 of uncultured Flavobacteriaceae bacterium. Taxonomy (GTDB): domain Bacteria; phylum Pseudomonadota; class Alphaproteobacteria; order UBA8366; family Aestuariispiraceae; genus Hwanghaeella. The sequence continues at coordinate 22,018 of CAYGKA010000065.1, read as the reverse complement.
ACGTTACAAGGGCCGCGCGGCATGGTTCCGCCTTGCGCAAGGGCGCGCAGGGGCAAGTTGTGGGGCAAGCTCTCGGGCAGGGCTACAAGGTTGCGGCCAAGGCCGTCATCCATGAACGCATGGCCGGCCAGATCGCCATGGTTGCGCTTTCCATCCCCGGTTTGGCCCTATGGCGGGTAGAAGCCGCCTGGGGCGCGGCCGGACTTCTCGTTGTCCTGCTTGCCGGGGCGGCACTGATGCCGGCAAAGGGATGGCTTGGCCGTCAAGTTGGCGACTTCCGCAAATCCGTCTTGGCGTGGGACGGGCTTTACACACAGGTGATCCTGTCCGGTATTATTGCGGGAAGCTACGTGTTCGTCTTCTGGTGCTGCGTCCGCGCGCTCGGCATCCCGTTTTCGGCCGGGACGGCCCTGACCGTTCTGCCGCCGGCCTTGCTGGCGATGGCGATCCCGATCACCCCGGCCGGCTGGGGGCTGCGGGAAGCGGCGGCCGTCGGCATGTGGATCGCGGCCGGCATGGATGCGGGGGACGCGGCGGCGGCCTCGATCCTTTACGGGCTCGTGAACCTTGCGGGCGCACTGCCGGGCGCCGCTTTCCTTGTTTCAGGTTCTTCGGCGGGCAAGGCCTGAAGGGTCAGGACGCGGTTTGGAACGGGACGGCGCAACCCTCCGACGGGCCGCGATCGCCGAAATGGGCGACCATGCGCTGCAGAATCCAATCCATGCCGTACACGACGTTCCCCCGTACCGGGGCAAGGCCTGGTTGATAGCCGTCGGCCAGGAAGCAGGCGATCAGGTCTTTTCGGCCGCTGATCACATGGAGCGGGGCCGCGCGGCCGCCAAGGTTGCCGCTGACGATACTCCAGGGCTGATGGTCGCCCATGATGATGACAAGGTCTTCCGGCTTGGTATGGCGTTCCGTGAAATCGAGCGCGGCGCGCAGACTGTAGGAGGCGCCGGCGATATACCCATCGGCGGGTTCGGCCCAATCCTCCCGCGTGAAACTGCCCGCGGCGTCCGCCGCAGGCGCCCAGACTGCGCCGTCCAGCACCGTGCTTCGGTCCTCGATGAAGGGCGGGATCGGGCGGAAGGGATAGTGACTGGAGATCAAGGCCACCTGAACGAAATTTGGCCGGTCTTTGGAAATCAACTGCGGTATCCGTTCCAAGGTGAATTGGTCGGGAATTCCGAAATAGCCGAAACGCACGCCGCCGTAATCCAGGTCATGCGCCGTGTAGACATGGTCGAATTGCAACAACCGGCTTTCCGGCCAATAGCGTTGTATTCCGGGCATGAACAGCGCCGTCTCATGACCGCCGCGGGCCAGTATTCGGGGCATCGTGTCCAGATCCGACCGAAGATAGGCGCGATATTCCAAATTTGTGTCGACCCAGGCCCCGGCGGTCGTCGTCAAATGCGCCAGCCAACTCAAACCCCCATAGGTCGGGGATTCCATCAAGGCGCTGGCCATTTCCCGGCCGGTGCGTTCAAGGGCGGGACCGTATCGCCCATAAAGATCCTCGATGACGGCCCGGTGCTCGTCGCGTTCCAGTAGGCTGGCGCCGTAGGATTCGACGAAGATCAGATAGATGTCGGTCCCGGCCAGCCGCGGCAGGGTGGTTTCGCCGTCCCGGACCTCGCCGCGCTGACGGCGGTATTCATCCACGACGGCTTTCCCGTCATCGAACCAAAGGCTGATGATTTTAGCGTGGTAGGACGCTGCCTGAATGGCGGGGGCGGAACTGGCCATGGCCTTGTTCGAGACCACGCCGGTCAAGTCGGCTGCCTGCGCCGCCACCAGTGCGATCAGCACCGCCGCGGCCCTCCTGGCCGCTTGAGGGGGGGCAAGGACCGCCATCCTGACGTCTAGGGCACGTGTGGAAAAGGCAAAGACGATGACGGTGCCGATCAGGACGGCGATGACCGCCAAGGCCAGGGGCGCAACGATGAACCAGCCCATCGAAGTGGCCAAGAGATCGAGCACATGGGGGATCTGCGCGGCATCGAAGATAAGATCTATCGTGCGGCCGTAGATCGCGCTGCTGGCAACATCGATCAAATGCAAAAGGGCGCCGACGGACAGAAATAGCGCCGCAATCGGCAGCGCAACGCGTTTGATGCCGGGCCACGCGGCATTGGCCGCAACGCATAAGATCACGATCATCAGTTCTATTGGGAAACGCAGGCTGAAGACCCAGGCTTGGCTGTAGATGTTGTATTCCAAGTTGAAGAAAAACAGCAAAAGCGCCGCGACAATCGCGAATTCCAGCCCGGCGCGCGTTTTTGATGTTCTTACGATGTTACCGCTATGCATGATGCTGCCCAATGGAAATGCCCGGCCTCTACAAATGGGATCGGTACGGGTAGACGCCAACTATCTAATTTGATTCATAGAATCCGGGCGCAGGGTCGGGCGCAAGTCGTAAATACCCATGGTTTTGGCGCGTTGGACGGTAAGACCGCTGTTTCTCGGTCCAATCCCTCAAGCCGGTCATTAACCTTACATTAGGTGGTTCTAAACATGACGTTAACGATTTGTGTGTCATGACGTTCTGCATGCCGGATGTTCGGTTGGAGCGAACAAAGTGCCGGTGTGGTTGAATTGGGCATGAGATAGGCAACGCCGCCTCAGATTGCCATGTCTACCGGATAGGGACATATGGATTTCGGATTAGTGCTCGATCGTTATTTCGCTCCGGCGGACAGCGTTATCCTGTTGGCGAGCGATTTGTATAAAGGGCACTACGACCCGGTTCTTGTGGTCCTTTCAGGTGTCGTTTCGGTTCTATGCGCCTATATCGCCCTTTCCGCCATCGGGCGGTCGCGCGAAGTGTCGAAACGTTCCGCTCATCTGGGATGGATGACCCTCGGTTCGATCACCATGGGAATTGGCGTCTGGACGATGCATTTCGTCGGCATGCTGTCTTTCGAGCTTCCCTGTGCCGTCGAGTACGATCCGCTTGTGACGTTCCTGTCGATACTGCCCAGCATCGTGGCCAGCATGATCGCGCTCTCGATCGTGCGACTGAAGCGGGCGACACCCCCGGTATTGAGGCTGTTGGGAGGGGTGTTGATGGCGACGGGTATCGCCGCGATGCACTATTCCGGCATGGCGGCGATGCGCATGGACGCGCTGTTGTACTATGACGGGGCCCGCGTCGGGTTGTCGGTGTTTGTCGCCATCAGCCTTGCTTGGCTGGCCCTCAGCCTGCCGAACTACCTGCTTGGCAATGTCGGTGCCGATCTGTTCGGCTTTTTGGCCAGGTATCGAATAGGCCGTCTGACGGCGGTACGCGGTATGACCGCCATCGGGCTGGGGCTTGCAGTGACTGCGATGCATTACACCGCCATGTGGGCCGCCCTTTTCAAGCCTCAGCAGGGGGAGGTGAAATATTTCGATACGTGGGAACCCGCTTTTCTTTCCATGTGGATCATGTTGGCCGTCGCATTGCTGTCGACGGCGGTGATGGCGACCATTTTTGCCTCCAAACAACGGATGCATACGGATGAGTTGAAGGCGGAAGTCGCGTTGCGCCGTCGCGTGGAGATGGCTGTCGAAGAACAACGGGCACGCCTGCAGGCGATCATCGACAACGTCGTCGATGGCATCATCACGATTACCGCCGAGGGCACGATTCAGCATTGGAGCCCGGCGGCACAGGCCCTGTTCGGGTATGCCGACGACGAGGTCACCGGAAAGAAAATCAGCATCTTGATAGCGGACTCTCTCTCAGGTGACGAGGGTGCCGAAGATGTCCAAGGTTTCCTCCCCAAGGAAATCCGCCAACTGATCGGCGCGGGAAGGGAAGCGGTTGGGTTGAGAAAGAACGGCACGACCTTCCCGCTGGATATTTCGATCGGTTATGGCGAAGTCAACGGCAAGCCGTTTTACACCGGCGTGGTGCGTGACCTGACGCAACGAAAGCAGGAACTCGCCCTCCTGGAGGAAGCGAGGGACCGTGCGCAGCATGCGGTGAGGGCCAAGTCCGAATTCCTGGCAAATATGAGCCACGAGATAAGGACGCCGATGAATGGCGTGCTTGGGTTTCTAAGCCTTGCGCTGGACGAGGACGGCGTCAGCGATAGTGTTAGATCCTACCTTCAGACGGCGGAGAAATCGGCAAATAATCTGCTGATCATCATCGACGATATTCTGGATTTCAGCCGGCTGGAAAGCGGCCGGATAAGGTTAGAAGCCGTGCCCTTCGACCTTAGAACCTTGGTCCATGAAACCGTGCATGGGCTGTTTCCCCTCGCCAGTGACAAGTCTCTCGCCGTGACCGTAAGAGTCGCTGACGACGTGCCGAGTATTGTGACCGGCGATCCGATGCGGATTCGGCAAATCCTGATCAACCTGATCAGCAATGCGATCAAATTCACCTACGAAGGAAGCATTGAGGTCGACGTGGCCCGTTTCGAACCTGGGTCGGAGCAGTTGCTGTTTACGGTTACCGACACCGGCATAGGCATGTCGCCGGAAACAGTGGAACGCGTGTTTCAGCCGTTTGAGCAAGCGGACTCCTCGACACATCGCCTTTACGGTGGGACAGGCCTGGGGACGACGATTTCTATGCAACTCGCGCAATTGCATGGCGGCGAATTGTGGGCGGAGTCGGAAGAAGGCAAAGGCAGCGCGTTCTTCTTTACGGCGGCCTTGGCGGAGACGGATGAATCGATACCGGCCACCCTGCCGTTTGGCCCGTTTGGCGCCGGCAGCACTGGGATGCCGAGGAATATAGGGCCTCGCCCGGCTGCCGTGCCGCGTGCTGCCATGACAGTTCCGGCCCACGAAACGGCCGCCGGCGCGGACCGGGAGACGCTCAGGAAGATGTTCGAAGACCTCTATAGAGCTCTCGATGAAGACAATCCGAATCCGGTTCAGCAGGTACTCGATGAAATGTCCGGCGTTCTGGACAGGGAATTCGTGACCCAGATGCGGAAGTCGGTTTCTCAATTCGATTTTGGGCGAGCCCGGGAAAAGGCCGACCATATGTTGGAAAATTTGCATCTACGGTAATGAAATGACGGACGTTCCCTTGCCCAGAATTCCCAGAATTGCGGCCATCGACGATGAGCCGGCGAACCTGCAACTGTTGAATGATGTCCTGAAGGGGGAATGCCATCTGGTTTTCGCCCGTTCCGGCGAAGACGGCATCGCGGTCATTCAGAAACACAAGCCGGACCTGATTCTGCTGGATGTGATGATGCCGAAAATGGACGGTTTTGAGGTCATGCGGCGGCTTCGCGCGAACCCGGAGACCGCCAATATCCCGGTAATCTTCGTTACCGCGCGGAGCGACCAGGAAGGCGAAGAGGAAGGATTGGAAGCCGGTGCCGTCGATTACGTCACCAAGCCGATCCGCCCGCGCATTCTGCAAGCGCGTGTCAGAACGCATCTGGCCTTGGCCGACCAGAAGAACAGCTATCGGCGCCAGGTGCATGACGCTACGGCGCAGTTTCAGAAAAGCTGCTACGAGGCCATTCACATGTTGGGTACCGCTGGACACTACAACGATACCGATACGGGATCGCATATTTGGCGGATGGCGGCGTTTTCCGGTGCGCTGGCCCGCGCGGCTTTGTGGAACGTAGACGATGCGAAGACGCTGGAGTTGGCGGCGACCATGCATGACATGGGCAAGATCGGCATTCCCCATTCCATTCTTCGCAAACCCGGGAAACTGGAAGCCGACGAATGGGAGGTCATGAAAGGCCACGCCGAAATTGGGTATGACATTCTCAAAAAAGGCACGTCGCCCGTTTTTCAGCTCGCGGCCGATGTCGCCAAACATCATCACGAACGCTGGGATGGTTCGGGCTACCCGGACGGGCTTGCAGGGAAAGACATTCCCGAAGCGGCGCGGATCGTCACCATTGCAGACGTTTTCGACGCCTGGACGACTGTCCGGCCTTACAAGAAGGCGTGGCCCATCGACGACGCCTTCGACGAATTGAGGAAATCCGCCGGAACGCATCTCGACCCGACTCTGGTCGAGTTGTTCATCGGCATACGGGACGAGGTGGTGTTCCTCAAAGAATGCTGGGACGACGAAGAAGTGGCCTGAAAAAGCCGTGATGGGCCGTTACAGTTTAAAACCGACCCAGTCGCCGACCCAGCCCCCGTGATTGAAATACTAGCGCCGAAGGGCGGCGCCGGGACGGAAGACGATCGGGGACGGACTGTCCGTGTTCTCGTCGTTGGCATTCGCGGGGCCATTGCGCCGAATGATCGCCTGCACCCATCGGTCTTCCGCCACGTATTGGGGGAAGTCTTCCCAATAGCCTTCGAAATCGCCGACCTGGGCGTCGATGAAACGGTGGTTTGAAATCCGCAGCAGTACCTTGCGGACGGTAAACGTTTCCTCGCGGCGGAACGCGAAATACCAAACGCCGACACCTTCAAAGGAAAGCGTGAGCGGCGGCCTGACGGCGGTTTCGTCGCGGCGGTCTATGCAATAGAAGTCGATAGGGTCGCCGTCCGGGCGGGCAGGGTCGTATAGCGCGAACACGCATACATCCGCTGACTTGCTCAGCCGTGACAGTTCAGCCTCTATCTTTTGTTCCATGACCAGCTTAAGCCGGTCCGTGTCGGTGGTCATGCGCGTCTCCCTCTCTCGGGAAAAACTATGTGCAGCCTATATTTCCACCGCAAGTAAATTTATGATGGCTTTTACTTGCGAGCATTTTGGCAATATTTAGAAATGCTGTAAAAGCAAGGAAACCTAAGGGTTTCGCTAAATAATTCTGCGTATTGGAGACTTGATTTCGAATGTCGGTCGAGGTCGTCCTGTTCATCCTCGCCGTGGCGGTTCTGTTCGGAACCGCCATATCGATTCTCGTTTCGACCTTGCGGACAGGGTCGCCGCCGACGCCGTCGGGACCTGCCTTGCGGCGTGAAATCTTGGCGATGATCGCCTCGTCGGACGCCGGCCACGGCGCGATCTACGAACTTGGCAGCGGTTGGGGCGGGCTTGCCCATGCCGTTGCCAGGGCCAATCCCGAGCGTGCCGTCGTCGGTGTGGAGAGAAGCGTCGTTCCCTGGTGCGTCAGCCGGATCGGCGCGGCGCTCTTGGGCCCGCCGAACCTGCGTTTCAAGCGCACGGATATTTCCAAGACCGATTTGTCGGACGCTGCCGTGGCGGTCTGCTACCTGTCTGGCGATACGCTGCGCCGGGTCGCACCTGATCTGGAACGCCGCCTGCCGCCTGATTGCGCCGTGATTTCCGCAATGTTTGCCTGGCCTGGCCGAGAGCCTGTCGCCACCGGACGGGCCGGGGACTTGTTTCGCAGTCCGGTCTATCGTTACCGCATCGAGCAATGGCCCGCAGAGGCGAAGCGGTCATGATCTTGGACAAGGCCGCTGGATCATGCACATACTCGCTCAACAGCGCCGCAGTGGACGTGTGGCGGTATGGTGCGATTGATTGTGTGCAAAGCCTGTCCGGTCCCAGCCCGGTCCCAGCCCGGTCCCAGCCCGGTCCAAGCGGGGAACGGATCTGCGCCCGGCGGGAACGCCGGTGATAAGGTCGGAAGGATGAGTGTTAGGTACAAGTCGTTCGAAGACCGCGGCGTGTATGTCGGGTTTCAGACGCGCGCGGTTGAACTGTGCCGATGCCGGATGCCCAGAATCGAACTGGACGACTATGAAGCTCTGATCCCGAACTGGAGCGGCCGCGACCATTCCTCCAGCAACGATCTTGTAATGCCTTTCATGGACGTTCCCCGGTGGTGCACCTTGGGGCGGCGCGACGAAATGCTGCACATGTCCGTGGAACAGCGAAGGACACATACCGGCGGCCATCTGGACCCGATCATGATGCGCGAGGTGCGCCTGGAGATCGACCGCCAATTCGGCGACGAGTTGGGGCGCAAGCTTGCTGAGAATGAGTTGGAGATTACCCGGATCGACACCCAGAACTCGTTTCTGGAAATCCTCGCCATGTTCGGCCGCAACTACTCCGACCAGATCGGGATCGAGGAATTTCGTCGCGTAGACCACCGCGTTTTGAAGACCCTGGCGGAGGAGTCGCGGGATTCGCTGACCCGACTGGTCCGCGTCTTGGCGAGGACAGTTTCCCGTGAAGTGGGAATGACAAGGGAACTGCTGCAGGAGCGATTGGACGTACTCAGCACCTTTGCCGCGCCGATTTGCTCGATCGTCACGCATGATGAAAGTAGGGATGTCGGTTATCTCAGTCGGCAACTCGGTCTTCTTGAGACTTTCCACGCTGAATTGATGGAATACGCGGAAACGGCGGTTCAGGAGTTCCGGGACGCCACCCATGTCATCGATATCAATATCCGGACCTTTGCCGAGTATTCGAAGGCGCGCGCCATGCATATTCAGAACGCGCTGCTGTCCGAAAATTTCTACGTTTCGGACAAGCGCTACAAGGACCTGCTGGATATCATCGCGCGGGAGCGGATCAAGATTTCCTATGCGCTCGACGGGTGGGCCAGTCACGCGACAAGATGGATGGCGCTGGGGCCCGATGACAGAGACGAGCGTGAGAAGCTGATCGGTTTCATCCTGCGTGAAATGCCCAGCCCGACGGTTGAGATCGAAGACGAGGTCGGTCACCTGGTCAGGGGCGGGGATAGTTTGATGTCCCTGCGCGGACGTCTGGTGAAGGAAATGCATTCCTGGATGGACGACAGTTTGGACGAAGCGCTCTACAAACGGGTCATGGATGCCCGGGGCGTCGATACGCCCGAAGGGCATGATGCGATCAAAAAGACCAAGACGAAGCCTGCAAAGCCGTCTGAAAGCATCAGCGACATCGTCAAGAATGCGATCGCCTATAAGGGTGAATCCCCGTATTGAGGAGTATCCTCGGCAGCCAGACCCGGTTCGTCACGTTCCTATGACGAACCGTATCGCATAGGCGAGCGCACCGACGGCAACGACCCCGGCGCCCCATAACGCGATGAACCAGACAACGCGCTTGACGGTGCTCTGTTGGTTGTCATTCGGATCGTGCCGGATATCGTCCCGCATCAGTGATACTTTTCGTCTGGGTCGACCTTGCCGCGGAAGACCCAGTAGGCGTAGCCGGTATAGGCCAGGATGATCGGTATCAGAATGACGGCGCCGACCAGCATGAAGCTGAGGCTTTCATCCGGTCCCGCCGCTTCCCAGATCGTAATGCCCGGCGGCACGATGGTGGGATAGAAACTGATGCCGATGCCGGCAAAGCACAGAATAAAAATGCCCAAAGTCGACAGAAACGGCCAATGATCTCGGTGTTCGTTCAGGCCCCTGAACAAGAACCAGGCGCAGGCGCCGACCAGCCCCGGCACCATGATACTGAACAGCATGCCCGGCCATTCGAACCAGCGGGCCAGATAGATCGGGTCCTGGAACGGCGTCCAAATGCTGACGGCGCCGATCAGCGACAAAGTCCCGAAAGCCAAGGGCCAACTGGCGCGCCTTGCGGTGTGGGCGACGCCGCCTTCGGTCTTCATCACCAACCATGTCGCGCCCAGCAAAGCATAGCCGACGCAAAGCGCGGCCCCCGTGGTCAGGCTGAACGGTGTCAGCCAATCCCACCACCCTCCGGCATAGGCGCGATCGTCCACCGCGATCCCCTGAACCAGCGCGCCGAGCGCTATGCCTTGCGAGAAGGCGGCGAGCAGGGAACCACCGCTGAAACCGATATCCCAGACGATGCGGCTGCGTTCGGCCCGGGCGCGAAACTCGAACGAAACGCCCCGAAATACCAGGCCCAGCAGCATCACTGTCAACGGTGCGTAAAGGGCCGGTAGGATCGTCGCATAGGCCAAGGGGAAGACGGCGAACAATCCGCCGCCGCCGAGGACAAGCCACGTCTCGTTCCCGTCCCAGACGGGCGCGACGGAATTCATGGCGATGTCCCGGTCATGGGTGCTTTTCAGGAAGGGGAACAGGATGCCGACCCCCAGGTCGAACCCGTCCAGGACAATATAGGCGAGAACCGCGAAGGCAATCAGGCCGGCCCAGATGAAAGGAAGGTCGAGTTCCATATCGTTTTCCTCCGTCAGGCCGAATGCGGTTTTGGCGGTGGCGTATTGGACGGCGGCTTCCGGATCGACGCGCCTGAGCCGACACCCGCGGCGCGTACCGCGCGGCTCGGCTTATCGTCGTCTTGGTCATGCTCGCCGCCGGGGCGCTTCGCCATCAGGCGTATTGCATAGAAGGTACCGGCCCCGAAGACGGCGAAATAGACCAGAATGAAAGCGACGAGTGAGGCCGCCACCGCCGCCGCCTCGATCGGCGAAGTGCTGTCGATGGTGCGCAGCAGTCCATAGACTGTCCAGGGTTGGCGGCCGACCTCCGTCGTGATCCAACCGGCCAGAACGGCGGCGAATCCGGACGGTCCCATGACGATGGCAAGCCAATGGAGCAGTGGAGCGTCATAGAGTTTCCCGCGGACGCGGGCATAAGCACTCCATAGACCGAGGGCGACCATGGCAAAGCCAAGCGCCACCATGACCCGGAAACTCCAAAACACGATGGCGGTGGGTGGACGGTCTTCTTTCGGAAACGCCTTGAGCCCTTTCACTTCGCCGTTCCAGTCATGCGTCAGGATCAGGGAACCCAAATGGGGGATCTCTATCGCGTATCGGGTTTCTTCCGCGTCGTCGTCCGGCAGGCCGAACAAGATCAAAGGCGCGCCTTGCCGGGTTTCATAATGGCCTTCCATCGCCGCGATCTTGGCGGGTTGATGCTGCAATGTATTGAGGCCGTGGAAATCCCCGGCCACGATCTGCAGGGGGGCGACAATCAGCGCCATCCACATGGCCATGGAGAACATGGTCCGGGCGGCCTCGTTGCTCCTGTCTTTCAGCAAGTGCCAGGCCCCGACCGCGCCGACAACCAAAGCCGTCGTCAGATAGGCGGCCAGCACCATATGGACCAGCCGATAAGGGAAGGACGGATTGAAAATAGCCTCGATCCAATCGGCGGGCACGAACTGGCCTGCTTCGTTGATGGCGTAGCCCGCAGGCGTATGCATCCAGGAATTGACCGACAGGATCCAGAAGGCGGAAGACAGCGTGCCCACCGCAACCATCAATGTGGCCAGAAAATGCAGCCGTGGACCGACGCGTTTCATGCCGAACAGCATGACGCCGAGGAATCCGGCTTCCAGGAAGAAGGCGGAGAGGACCTCGTAGCCCATCAGCGGGCCCAGGATCGGCCCTGTCATATCCGAGAAGACGGACCAGTTGGTGCCGAATTGATAACTCATCACGATGCCGGAGACGACGCCCATCCCGAAGACGACCGCGAAGATCGTTTTCCAATACTCGAAAACCTGGATGTATTTTGGCTGGCCGGTCCAAAGCCAAAGGCCTTCCAGAACCGCGAGGTAACTCGCCAGGCCGATGGTGAAAGCTGGAAAAATGATATGCGCAGAGACGGTGAACGCGAATTGCATCCGCGCTAGTTCCGTCGCTGTGAACAGGTCAGTCATCTCGACCGCGTCTTTCTCCCGCCCAAAAGTCCTGCGGCGGGTGCTCGATGGCAGGCCCCTGGTCTCGGCGGTGCCTCAGCAGTTTCTTAGATTAGAATAGACCTAATTCTCTCTATCAGCAGGAAAATGGGCTGTGACAAAGTCACTCTCTTTGCTGTGTCAGGCTGACGCAGGCACTGTCAGGCGCTTGTCGGGTCTGTGTGATCGCTGTCAGTACAGGCGCCGTGTTCGCTCAACGCTTCGATGACGCGGCAGTTCGAAATTTGCCCGCCCGAACATTGTTCGATCATCCGTTCCAACTCGCCCTTCAAGGCAGTCAGTCGGCTGATGCGGTGTTCCACGTTTTGTAACTGGGCGCGCGCAATGGCGTCCGCCGCGTCGCAGGAATTGTCTGGTGTGTTGGACAGGCTCAGCAAATCGCGGACGGCGTCCAAGGGAAATCCCAAACCCCGCGCGTGTCGGATGAACAGTAGGCGATCCACATCAGCTTGGCCGTAGCGGCGTTGGTTGCCCGCGGTGCGCGGTGGGGTGGGGAGCAGACCGATCTGTTCGTAATATCGGATCGTCTGGACCTTGCAATCGGCGGCTTCCGCGACACGGCCGATCGTCAGATCCCGCGTCCGCTTGTTCTTCGCGTCAGGGATGTCGAGATTTTTTTCGGCGGACAATGCAAATTACCCCTTGAAGCTATAGTTACTGTAGACATTAGGTTCAGGGTGTCGAAAAATTCAAGACGCTGAGGAGAATTCGAACATGGGTGCCTGTTGCGGCGGCAACGACGCAAAATTCGACGGTCTTTCGAAGGGATACCGTCGGGCCCTGTGGGCCGTCATTGCGATCAACGGAGGCATGTTCTTTGTTGAAATGGCCGCAGGCGCCCTGGCCGGTTCCCAGGCCTTGCAGGCGGATGCCTTGGATTTTCTGGGCGACAGCCTGACTTACGGTATAAGCCTTGCCGTGATCGGCATGTCCTTGCGTGTCCGCGCGACGGCCGCGATTCTCAAGGGCGTCAGCCTGGCCTTGATGGGGCTGTGGGTCTTCGGGTCGACTTTCTATCACATCCTGATCCTGGGCGTGCCGAATGCGCCTGTGATGGGGGCGATCGGGTTCCTTGCCCTGGCCGCCAACCTCACCAGTGTCCTGATTCTGATGAAATACCGCGATGGGGACGCGAATGTGCGTTCGGTCTGGCTGTGCAGCCGCAATGACGCCATTGGCAATGTCGCGGTGATGGTCGCGGCGGGCGGAGTCGCGCTGACGGGCACCGCCTGGCCCGATCTGGCCGTCGCGGGGTTGATGGCGGGCCTATTCCTGTGGTCGGCCTTCCATATCCTGGTCCAAGCCGTTCGCGAGCGGCGGCAGGAGGAACCGGCAGCCGCGGAATAGGGCAGGGCCGCTTTTCGGCCTCCCTGCGCCCCGGTGACTCTGCTAAGCCCTTTCCATGGAATGGCGGGACGACGGCATCATCCTGAATGTCAGGAAACACGGAGAGAGCGGGGCGATCGTCTCGCTGATCACTCGTGCGCATGGACGGCATGCCGGATTGGTCCGGGGCGGGCGGTCGTCGCGTCTGCGCGGCATTCTGCAGCCCGGTAACCTGATCCGCGCCGACTGGCGGGCCCGGCTGGTCGAGCATTTGGGCAATATGACCGTCGAACCGCTGGAGAGCCGGGTCGCTCCTTTGTTGCTCCATCCGGGCCGGCTTGCGGCGCTGACCTCGGCCTGCGCCATCCTTGAAACCGCCTTGCCGGAACGCCAGTCCGCGCCGGAGATGTTCGAACTTATGGACTTGCTGACTCGTCACCTGGGCGATGACGACTGGGGGGCTACCTATGTGCGGTGGGAGACGGCGATGCTGTCCGCCCTTGGTTTCGGCTTGGACCTGACCGCCTGCGCCGCGACCGGGGTGACCGATAGTCTCACCCATGTCTCGCCGAAGACGGGCCGGGCCGTCTCCGAAGAGGCGGCGGGACCCTACAAGGAACGCCTGCTGCCGCTGCCGCGTTTCCTGCTGGAGGAGGCGGAGGTGGGACGGGTTCCCAGCGGCGACGAAATCCGCGACGGATTGCGCCTGACAGGATTTTTCCTGGACCAGATGGTTATGGGCCCCGCCGGAAAGCATTTGCCGGATGAACGCGGGCGGATCTGATCTGTCCAATCCATTCGTTGCAAATATCATTTTTATGCCGCGACTTTTCTTGTAGCAACTATTGAATGTTTTTGCAGTAGACTTACTCGCTCGTTATCGGGGGGGGAATGGCTTCTTGGGGGACACAGTGAGTTTGAAGATTCGAATCGTAGCGGTGCTTGTTTTGATTGCCTTGTCCGGTTGCAAGAAGAGAAATGAAATCTGGATCGATTACGATCCCAACAAATGGGATCAGACAGCACAATTGACGTTTGAAATGACGCGAGAGGACATTTCGACAAATATGGGCGTCATCCTGTACGACCGTTGGAACTGCGTCAGTCCGCTCGAGAAAACACGGATCTTCGACGCTAAAATTCGCTGCTTCCTCGGCGACTGCACCGCATATTTGCCGGAAGAGCCGAAGAAAGTGCCAGCAGGGGTGCGGATAAATCTTGCGGGCTTTTCCGGAAGAAGCGCGGATAGCTGTCAGGGCAAAGTGCGAAGCTATCTGCTTGAGCCTAATCGTTCTTATCGGCTGGTTTTCGAAAACTACAATCCGGCACAGCCGCTTAACTGCGCGATCCGGATTGTCGATTCGAATGGCTATGTTCAAAGGCCCGCGATTTCGTCCTACCCGGATTGCAAGGACGGCTAGGTCCGGTCTCGGCCCCGACCCAAACCCGATCGAAAACTTGTGGATAACCGTATTTGCCCGGGTCTTCAGGCGTTGCTCCCTCCCGCACCGCGGAATACAATATCTGGTGGGGAGTTTGTATCATGAGCACATCATCTGAACCCGCGGCCGAAATCAAGATCACACCGCTCGCCGACGCCTTGTCCGAGCGGTATTTGGCCTATGCGATGTCCACCATCACGTCCCGGTCGCTGCCCGATGTGCGCGACGGGTTGAAGCCGGTGCACCGCCGCTTGCTTCATGCGATGCGGGAATTGAAGCTGAATCCCGATTCCGGGTTCAAGAAATGCGCCCGCATCGTCGGTGACGTCATGGGTAAATATCACCCCCATGGCGACCAGGCGATCTATGACGCGATGGTGCGCCTGGCGCAGGAATTCGCCGTTCGCTACCCCCTGGTCGACGGGCAAGGGAATTTCGGCAATATCGACGGCGATAACGCGGCGGCCATGCGCTACACCGAAGCACGCATGACCGAAGTCGCGCGCCTGCTGCTGGAAGGGATCGACGAGAACGCCGTCGATTTCCGCTCGACCTATGACGGGGAGGGTGAGGAGCCGATGGTGCTTCCCGCCGCCTTCCCGAACCTGCTGGCCAACGGGTCGTCGGGCATTGCTGTCGGGATGGCGACCAGCATTCCGCCGCATAACGTGGCCGAGTTGTGCGATGCCTTGCAGCACCTGATCAAATCCCCCAACGCGACGTTCGAAAAACTGGTCGAACTGGTGCCGGGGCCCGATTTCCCGACCGGGGGAATCCTGTGCGAGGACCGCGCCACGGTGATGGAGGCCTATCGCACGGGCAAAGGCAGCTTCCGCATGCGCGCCCGCTGGGAAGTGGAGAAACTGAAGGGCGGGCTGTGGCAGGTCGTCATCACCGAAATCCCCTATCAGGTGCAGAAGGCGAAACTGATCGAGCGGATCGCGGACCTGATCCAGCTTCGGAAAATCCCGTCCCTGGGCGATATCCGCGATGAATCGGCGGAAGACGTCCGTATCGTCCTGGAGCCGAAATCCCGGAATGTGGAACCGGACGTTTTGATGGAGTCGTTGTTCCGGTCGAGCGACTTGGAATCCCGGTTTTCACTCAACCTCAACGTCCTGACAGAGGGCGGCAAGGTTCCCGTGGTCCTCGACCTGCGCGCGACACTTTGGGAGTACCTCAACCATCGGCGCGATGTGTTGCTGCGGCGGAGCAACCACCGTCTGGACCAGATCGCACGCCGGTTGGAAATCCTCGAAGGGTATTTGATCTGCTACCTCAACCTGGATGAGGTGATCCGCATCATCCGGGAAGAGGATGAGCCCAAGCAGGACCTGATCAAGGCCTTCAACCTGACGGACTTGCAGGCGGAATCGATCCTGAACATGCGCTTGCGGTCTTTGCGCAAGTTGGAAGAGATGGAAATCCGCGGCGAGCACGACAAGCTGACGGCGGAGCAGACGGAATTGCGGACCCTGGTGGGCGACGATGACCTGCAGTGGAAATCGATCTCAGCCGAGCTCGGCAAACTCAAGAAAACCTTTGCCAAGGATACCCCGCTCGGCCGCCGCCGGACGGATATCGCCGATGCGCCGACCGCCGTCATCGTGCCGTTGGAAGCGATGATCGAGCGCGAGCCGGTCACCGTCGTGCTGTCCGCCAAGGGTTGGGTGCGGGGGATGAAGGGGCATCTGGGCGACGACGCCGACATCAAGTTCAAGGAAGGCGACGGACCGCGCTTCCAGATGCATGCGCAAACCACCGACAAGCTGCTGATCTTTGCGACCAACGGGCGGTTCTATACCATCGGCGCGGACAAACTGCCGGGCGGGCGCGGACATGGCGAGCCGTTGCGCCTGCTGCTGGACCTGAAGAACGACCAGGATATCGTCAACATCATGATCTATGCGCCGGACCGGCGCTTGCTGGTGGCCAGTTCAGACGGCAGGGGCTTCCTTGTCGAGGAGAATGAGGTCGTCGCCCAGACCCGGGCGGGCAAGCAGATCCTGAACGTTTCCGGCGATACGGAGGCCGCCGTCTGTGTGCCGGCGGAGGGCAACATGGTGGCCGTGATCGGCGAGAATCGGAAATTGCTGGTCTTCGGTGTCGAGGAAATGCCGGTGATGACCCGCGGCCGCGGGGTGATCCTGCAGAAATACCGCGACGGCGGCATGAGCGACGTCAAGGTCTTCAGCCGAGAAGAGGGGCTGACTTGGAAATCCGGCGACCGGACCAGGACCCAGACCGGCCTTATAGAATGGATCGGCAAGCGCGCGCAGGCCGGCCGGATGCCGCCCGCCGGCTTCCCACGGTCGAACAAGTTCGCCTAGAATTAGACGGAATAGGCCAGATTCAAAGCGGGGCGGCGTGTGTAAAAGCATGGGCGTTAGGCGCCCCACCCGTTCCTGTTGCGAAACCCTGGATTTGTGCTTTTAAGGCCTGTTTTAATCGCATAAATAAATACGGGAACGATTTCTAATTGCTGGGGGTGACCATGCGTTCATTCATCATACTTGTATCCGTGGCTTTCCTTTTGGGGGGATGTGCCACCTGGTCGTCAAGCAGCGTCGACAAGGCGAATGGCGGAACGACGCAGCAGGCTGCCGCGACGCCGGGAACAGCCGCTACGACGGCCGCCCGCCCAGAAGAAATTATCATCACCGATGAAGATATCACCGACCGTGCGTATGAATCGCTGGGCGACATTACCGTGACGGTCAACAAGACGACGATCTTTAATGCGGACCCGACCCCGGAAATGGTCAATGAGGAACTGCGCGAAAAGGCTGTCGAATTGGGTGCCGATGCGGTTGTTCTGGTTCGCTATGGAAGCGTCGGCGTCAGTTTGATGAGCTGGGGTTCGCTCGAAGGAAAAGGACGCGCCGTTCGGTTCGTGGAGTGACGATGAAGAATTCCCTGCTCCTCGCCGCCGCCGCGGTCGTTCTCGCCGCATGCGCGCGCACGGCGCCCGAATTGCCGCGGGACATGTCCTCGGTCAATGCGGAGGAAACCGTATCGGCGGAGGCGTTCTCGGCGCAGGACGTCGCGTTGAGCTGCGATGAGATACTGGTGGAGCAGGACCGCATCCGGGAAGACGCCAGCCAGTACAATCAGGAAATAAAGAAGAATCGCGGGAAGAATCAGGCTGCCGGCTACGTCGCCGGAGTCCTCTTCCCGCCGGCGCTTCTGGCGACCGTCCACAACGATGCCGAGAAGGCGGAATTGGACGCTTTGCAGCAACGCTTCGATACGATCCAAGGTCTTAAGCGCCTCAAGAGCTGCCCCTCCGAATCGGCCTGATCCAGGCGCTTGGCACGATGGGGCGGGTGTTGCGGGATGGGCTTCACCAGCGCCGCCATCCGGGACCGGTTTCGATTGGCGGCGTCCGAATCCAATTTTATCCTCCTTACCGAGGCTTCCCTGGGGCAGGGGGCGTCGTTCGGTCGGCTGGCCCATATGACGGGAATTCTCCGTTCGATAGGAGTTTCCCGACCAGGGCGGACGCGGGCGGCAGTGGCGTACGAATGAGGGGATCGTATGAACTTGGTATCCGAGGACGAGGAAGGTGTCTTCCGCCGTCTGATAGAGGCGTATTTCGGCTGCTTCATGCGGCGCGATCTTGTGGGGCTTCGCGCCCTCCACGTGACGGATGGGGATTTCGTCCATTTCGACCACGAGCTTGGCGGCGATGCGCGGGGGCTTGCCGGTTACCTGAAGAACGCGAAACGTGGCTTTGATCAGCGTGGGAAAGGCATTGGCGATTTCACACCCGTCGAAATATCGGATTTTCGGGCCTATGCGGACCGTACGGCGGGATTGATGGTTGCCGCGATCCGCAAACCGCATGTGTCCCATCCTGATTTGCGCGCGACCTTCGTTGTTTCGAAGGAGCGTGGGGCCTGGCGCTTCCGGCATGTGCATTTCTCCCACGCTCCCAATGCCCGTCAGCGGATGGCCGTCGCCTCCTAGTCCTTTCGAACCCGCGCGCCGCGGTCTATATCATGGGGATAGAAGGCGTTGAATTGAGTGGAGCGTGACGTGTTGAATGAAAAGCCGGCCGATGCGGTGACCTATCCGGCGGTGGTGACGCCCGGCCGGGACGGGGAAGGTCTGTCGGATCTCGACGCAGCGCGGGTCGATACGCTTTTTCGGGAAACCGGGGCGGTTCTGTTCCGTGGATTCGGGGCTGATCTGCCTGCCTTCAAGTCCTTCACGCGCCGCTTTTCGCCCAATGCCGTCTTCAATGAAAGCGGCGAACGCGACGTCGTCGATACCGAAAGCACGATCCAGACGGTCAATTTGGGCAGTGCGCCGTTTCCCCTGCATCCGGAACTGTCCCGCGTGCCATGGCGCCCCGACCTTGCTTTCTTCTGTTGCCAGTCCGCGCCGACACGGGACGGGCAAACCACCGTTTGCGACGGTGTGGAACTGGTCCGGCGCCTGCCGGAAGACGTCCGCAACTGGCTTACCGGCCGATCGTTTCTGTATCGCGAGCCGGTATCGCTGAAATCCTTGCAATATTGGATGGGTGCCGACCGGCCGACCCGCCAGCAATTGGCCAACCCGCCCGCGTCGTGCCCGTTCCGCTTCGAGGTGGATGAAGATGACGGCCTTGTCTATCGCTCCTTCACCGCGCCGGTGCTCTATGACGTTCCGTCGGGCGACGGGCCGGCTTTCGGCAACTTCCTGCTTTTCGCGCGGTATTTGCTGGGACGGTCCGACTTTCCGGTCTTGAGCGACGGCGAACGGATTCCGGATTTCGTTGTCAGCGCCATCAAGGACGTCTCCGACAGTCTGTCCGTTCCGGTCGACTGGCAGCGGGGTGATGTTCTGATGGTGGATAACTGGCGTTTCATGCATGGGCGCCGCGCCATTCATTCGACGCAGGAACGCTTGATCCTGACCTATTTCGGTTACCGTCGCGACTATGCGGGCGAAGAAGAGGGGGCGGAGCTGCCACCTTGGCGGCGGCTTGCGGAAGGAACCGATTGGTGGCCCCCGGGCGAGGGAGAGCCGCGTGCCGCGAAGGCCAGCGACTTGGATGGTGCCCAGGATGATGCCGCACCGCCGAAGCCCGAGCGCCCCAGCCTGACGCTTGAGAACGTGTTCACCACGCCGGACATCTATTTCTTTCGGATGGATGGGGAGAACGCCCAGTTCGCGCATATGACCGCCGGCCATTTTCAGGACTCGATCTTCCTGGATATGCGTATCAAGCCGGCCGGCGACGGGTTGGCGCAGGTCAATCTGCCCAATCTGCTCTTGGCGAACCAGCGCGCCCCGCTGACGCGCCGACCGATCAATTTCATCTTCCATATCGCGCATTGTGGATCGACCCTGCTGTCCAGGGCCTTTGACCGGACGGACGCGGCGCTGGTCTATCGGGAGCCGCACGCCTTGCGGCAAATCGGTGTGGAGGTCGCGCAGACGCCGACCTATCCGGGCATGGCCCCGGTCACGAAGGCGAAGCTGTTCTTCGCCCTCACCATGGCGCAGAAGCGGTATATGCCTACCCAGCCGGTCATCGTGAAGGCGAACGTGCCGGTAAACCTGATGCTGCCGGAGGTCATGACCGGTATTCCGGGGTCGAAAGGCTTGCTGCTCTACCTACCGCTGGAAGCCTATCTGTTGTCGATCCTGAAGAGCGAAGCGAACAGAAGTTGGATTCAAGGCCTGTGCCGGGAAATCGGCTGGCGCTTCTGCCAAGTCTTGAACCTGGACCCCAAAATGATCACGGATCTGTCCATTCCGCAGGCGACGGGCTTCGTATGGCTGGCCCAGATGCGCCTGTTCGCGGATGCGCTGAAGGCGATACCGAAGCTGAAAACCCTAAATGCCGAAACCTTCTTCGAGACCCCGGCGCCGGTGCTGGAAGCGCTGTCGGCGCATTTTTCGGTGCCGCTGGACCGTGCCTATTTCGATGAGTTGGCCGCTGGCGAATTGTTCAACCGGCACGCCAAGGATCCGGGCCGCGTGTTCGACGATGAGGCGCGCCGGGTCGAACTGGAAGCGCGTAAGAAGGCGCTGAGCGGTGACCTCGAGGAAGCCTTGGCCTGGACAAGGCCGAAGGCGAAAGCCGCCAAACTGCCCAAGACCATCGGCAATGCGCTGTTCGGGAAGGCCCCGGCGCTTTATTAGGCCATGGCCGAAACACACATTTCTTGTCAGCTTCCCCGGTCTCGCCCACACTCGGCGCAATAAGACCAACCGGAGGAGGGCACGTCATGGACGGCGGCATGAACAAGGAAGCTTGGAAATTCAACGTACAGCATGTGGAGGACGCCGCGTTCACGGGCGACGGGTTGCGTCCCTATTTCGAGTATCGCGACCTGGGCATCAAGGATGCCACGAAGGGCGATTTCCATGCCCATATCATCCGCGCGACCGGCAAGGAATGCACCAGCACCGGCAAGCATTCCCACGACCTGAACTTCCAGATGGTCTATGTCCTGAAAGGTTGGGCAAAGTTCTATTTCGAAGGTGAGGGCGAAGTGGTCCTGAAAGCCGGTTCCTGCATGAACCAGCGTCCGGGCATCGTCCATGACCTTATCGAATTCTCTCCGGATATCGAGATGCTGGAAATCACCTCTCCGGCGGAATTTGGAACGGATCCCGCATAAAGGCAGATAGGCGTGCAAAGAAAAAGGCCCGGGCGAATGCACCGGGCCTTTACTTTTTTGTGCGAGGCCTAGCGTCGGCGTCGCCTTAGGATCAGCAAGCCCGCGATGCCCATGCCCAGCAAGGGCAGGGCAGCGGGCAAGGGCACGGCGGTGACGTTGGCCAGGATGAACTGCGTCTCGCCCAATCCAAGTTCCACGTCGAATATTCCCAAATTACCGAAGGCCGCGCTGAAGGTCGTGCCGTCTTCCGGGATCAGCGTCGCGAAGACGGATAGCCCGGCCATATCCAGTGGCAAGGCCGTCAGGAAGCCGGTCCCGCCGGACAGCGGATCGACGCCCAGTCCTGCACCGGACACGATTTCTTCTGTCAGATTGCTGAACAAAAGTACGTCGAACCCGATGAAATCACCGCCGCCGAAGCCGTTGTCCAACCGCGTGATCGCGCCCAGCGCGCCCGTCGGAAAGTCGGGCACCAAGCCTTGCAGGCGCAGGTCGTTCGCGCTCACCCCATCCAGGAATCCGGCAAGGCCGACATCCGGCAACGTGCCTTGAACCGGCCCCAACAGCATGAAAGGCGTTTCGGTACTTCCAAGTATGAACGGATTGATGCCGCGCGGACCGGTGAAGGTCTCGGTTCTGGTCCCGGTTCGCAGGATATTGTTCAGGTCGACGACGGTGTTCGATGCCACAAGAAAGCGTCCTTGGCCGCCGCTAAAGCCATCCAGACCCCCGGCGCTGCCGCCGACTGTGGAAACTTCTGTCGGAGTGAAGGTGCCTGGATTGATCTGCAACACCGAGGCGGAAAGCTTCACCGTGCCGCCGCCGCCGCCGGCGCCGTGCCCGCCATCGCCACCAAGGCCGCCATCACCCCCGTTGCCGCCTGCGCCGCCCGCTTCCCCATCGCCGTCGGTAACCCGGACCCTTAGACCCGGATCTCCGCGATCCACTGTGTTCGATGCGGTCTCTCCCGCTTGGGCGTCGCCGCCATTCGCGGAAATAACGGAATCGAAGACGCGCATCAGGCCGAGGGCTTCGAACGCAACGGCTCCGCCGCCGGCACCGCCATCGCCGCCATCGCCGCCTCTGCCGCCATTGCCGCCATCGCCGCCGGGCCCGCCAGCGACGCCATTGGGTTGATC
>CAYGKA010000064.1:0-26898 GCA_964350445.1 uncultured Flavobacteriaceae bacterium | reverse complement strand
CGGTTTCCGGCGGTGGCTGTTCCGGCTTCCAATACGGGTTCACCTTCGACGACAAGGTGACGCCGGACGACCTGACCTTCGAAAAGGACGGGGTGCGCGTCGTGACCGACGAAATGTCGATGAACCTGCTGGCGGGATCCGAAGTCGATTTCAAGGACGAGTTGGTCGGCGCCTATTTCGCCATCAACAACCCGAACGCCGCCTCCTCCTGTGGCTGCGGTACGTCCTTCGCGGTTTAGCTTTCCCCGACAAATCTTTATGCTTGGGCCTGCCTTACGGCGGGCCTTTGTCTTTCTGGAGCAATTCTCATGAAAATCGCCACGTTCAACGTCAATTCCGTCAAGGCGCGGCTGGACCGCGTTTTGGAGTGGCTGGAGGACGCCAAGCCGGATGTCGCCTTGCTGCAGGAATTGAAATGCGAGGAAGCCAACTTCCCGGCCATGGAGTTCAAGGGGCTTGGCTATGAAGCGGCGGTCGAAGGGCAGAAGACCTATAACGGCGTCGCGATTCTCTCGAAGCATCCCATCGAGGATGTGCGCCGCGGCCTGCCCGGCGATGATACGGACGATCATGCCCGCTATATCGAAGGCACTGTCCAAGGCATCCGCGTGGCGTCGATCTATCTGCCAAACGGCAACCCGGTCGACGGCCCGAAATTCCCCTACAAGCTCGCCTGGATGGACCGGCTGACCGCCCATGTGCGCGATACGCTGCTGCCGACGGAACAGCCGATCGTGCTGGGCGGGGACTACAATATCGTGCCGACCGACGACGACGTCTACGACCCGGAGAAATGGGTCGACGACGCTTTGTGCAAGCCGGAAAGCCGGGCCAAGTTCCGCACCCTGCTGAACCTGGGCCTGACGGAGGCCTGGAAGGCCCTGCACCCGAACGCCGCGCATCAGTATTCCTATTGGGACTATGTCCAGGGCCGCTGGCAGAAGGATGAAGGGTTGCGCATCGACCACTTCCTGCTGTCGCCGCAAGCCGCCGACCTGTTGATGGAATGCGAGATCGACAAGACACCGCGGGCTAAGGAAAAGCCCAGTGACCACACGCCGGTCTGGTGCCGGCTGAACTGATCCAAACGGGGAACGGCGATGAGCGGAAAACCGATCGCTTCGCGAACCGGACATTGCCTCTGCGGCGCGATTCGCTATCGCGTGCCCTTCCCTTTCACGGGTCAGATCGGCCATTGCCATTGCAGCATGTGCCGCCGCGCTTCCGGGGCCGTCGCGGTCACCTGGTTCACGGTGCCGGCGGGCAGCCTGGAAATGCTGGGCGAGCCCCTGGAAGTCTATAAATCATCGCCCGATGCCGAACGCGGCTATTGCCCGACCTGCCATACGCCGATCAGTTTCTGGTCCTCCAGGTATCCGGAGACGATAGACGTCACCCTCGCCACCCTCGACGATCCGTCGGAATTCGGGGCGGACATGCATATCTGGACGGAGAGCCGCCTGCCCTGGCTGAAGCTCGACACGCATCTACCGGACCATGAAGGCGATCCGGACGAGGATACCGGCCCTTGACCGGCTTCGGCGCGCCCCTGCGACCGGGCGATACAGTTCGCTTCGTCTCCCCCGCCAGCACGCCGGACCTAGACGCCGTCGCCATCCGCGCCAAAATGTTGGAAAGCTGGGGTCTGTCTGTGGAAATCGCGCCGCATGCCTTCGACCGAACAGGCTACCTGGCCGGCCATGACGAAGACCGGCTGTCGGATCTGAACGACGCCTACCGTGATCCCCGGGTCCGCGCCATCATTGCGACACGCGGCGGCAAGGGGTCGTACAGGATCGCCCACCGCCTCGACTTCGATGCTATCCGGCGCGATCCGAAGCCGTTGATCGGGTTCAGCGACATCTCAGCTTTGCATCTCAGCATCTGGAAACATGCCGGCATCCCTGGCGTCCACGGCGCCTTGACCGAGGATGATGCAGGTCAAATCAGCACGCCCGCCGCGTCGATGCTTCAACGCATTCTTATGTCACGCGACCCGGTCGTCATTGAAAGCAATGCTGACGACCCGACAGCGGCCCTGACGACGGCAGGCCAAGTCCACGGGCCCTTGATCGGTGGAAACCTGGACATGATCGCCACGACCGCCGGCTGGGCGCTGCCGCCGTTGAAGGGAGCAATCCTGTTGATTGAAGCCGTCGGCCTGCATCCCGGACAGATGGACCGCCCCCTGACGATGTTACGCCAGGCGGGTCACTTTCGGGGAATTTCGGGACTGGCCATCGGCCGCTTCGCAGACTGCCCTCCCGGACGGGAGGGGAGCCAAATCGACATGCTGCGCCAGCACTTTACTGCCCTGGGCGTGCCGATCCTGGGCGGCCTTCCCTTGGGTCATGGCCCGGATGCTTTGAGTGTGCCACTCGGAGAACCGGCGATCCTCGACGCCCGAGCAGGAAGGCTTGTGGTTCGCCCCCACGGTGCAGGCACCGAATAACCCGAATGACGGAATGCAAGTCGCATGGGCGGCAAGGCGACAAGGATCCAGAAAACCCAAGTCGGCCGTCATTGCCGCCCATGCTCCCGTACCCCCCGGTACGGTGGGCTGAAACTAATGCGAATGACTCGCAGAAGTCTATGGATAGAATATGCATGGACATGCATATTCGTCATCATTGTGAACCGGCCTTGTCATAACCGGCTTTTCCGCGCCTTCAGCTACCGCGCGTCAAAAATTTCCCCTCTTTCGCCTTCGCCATGACCCAAAGCCCGAGGGTCACTGAGACGATTCCGGCGATCATTCCCCATCCAAATTCCTCATCAAGAAGAATCACGCCGATGACCGCTGCGGTGGCCGGACTGAGCGCCAGATACACGGTCACCCGCGTCGGCGCGACACGCCCGAGTGCGAAGAGCCAGAGGAAGTAACCGATGCCGCTGCTGACGCCGATGAACAGGATGGCGCCCCACCCCATGGCGCTGATGGTCGGCGGCCCATCGAAGAACCCTTCCGCCGCCGCCGCGAAGGCCAGGAACAGGACCGAGGCCAGCATGGCGAAGGCGCTTACCTGTACCGTAGGATACCTCTGCAGGTAGGGCCGGTAAAAGACCGAACAAACCGCGCCCATGAAGGCGCTGGTGAGCGCCAGGAGGATGCCCTTCCATTCTTCACCTCCCGCAGCACCGCCATGCGAGCCGATTTCAAGCACGTCGACACCGAGCGTGAACCCGACGCCGAGGATCGTCAGCCCGATGCCGAACGCCTTGGGCAGGGTCAGCGCCTCGCGCCCCAAACCGGCGGCGAGCAGCATGGTCATGAAAGGAAAGGTTGAAAACAGTAGCGCCGAAGGGGCCGACGGCAGATAAAGAAGGCTGGCGTTCAAAAGCGCCACCAAGATGGCGAATTGACCGATGCCGAGCAAGGCGATCGGCAGCACGTCACGGCGGGCGAAGGGCACGATCCCCATATGCCACGCCACCGGGGCCAAGCAGAGGAAACCGACGACATAGCGCATCAGCGCCAGTGCCGCCGGCGTCGTTTCCTCCAGCGCCACCCGGCTGGCGACGATGGCCGCGCCGACCTGAAACCCGGTTCCCGCCGCCGCCCAGAGGGCGAGCCTGTCGGTTCTGGCGGTATCGTCGCTCATCCCTTTCCGTCCGACAGATCGAGAGACCATGTCTGGGCAACGAGATCGGATCCGAAACTGTGATGTGGTTCTTCCCCATCCAACGCGAACCCAGCCGCCTCATAGAGCCTCCGTGCCCCCGTCAGGACAGAGTTCGTCCATAGCGTAAGGTGTTTATAGCGGCGGAACCGAGCCTCCTCGATCACTTCGCGGATCAGACGCTGTCCGATACCGAGCCCACGCGCTGAGGGATCGACCAGCAGCAATCGGAGTTTGGCGACATCGTCGGTGTGTTTCACAAGGAAGACCGACCCGACCGGCGCGCCGTCCTTCTCCGCGATCCAGCAGCGTTCCCGCGCCGGATCATGGTTTTCGATATAATCGGCCACGATCTTTGCCACGAGCGCCTCGAACTCCGCGTTCCAGCCGTATTCACGCGCATAGAACGCGCCATGGCTTGAAACCACCCAGCCCATGTCACCAGGTTTCGGGTCGCGCAGAATATAGCCCGGCCCTTCGCCCTTCCCTCCATTCAGCAGCGCACCAGCCCCTTGAAGAGTCACGACGAGGCGCGCTCTGTCGGCAGGCGTCATATCCTGAAGAAGGGAACGGACCTCTGCCGCCGAATGACTGTTGATCACCTCGAACCCAGCCTGCCCCTTGGGGGTTAGGGTAACCTCCGTCTGTCGCCGATCCGAAGGCGATTGCCGACGGTCGATGAATCCACCCTTTTCGAGGGATTTCAGCAGCCGACTGACATAGCCCGCATCCAGGCCCAAGGATGCGACCAGGGCCGAGGCAGTCGTCGGCCCGACGGTTGCGAGTTCGAATACGATACGCCCTTCCGGCAGGGTGAACGGCCCGTCATTCAAGCGCTCGCGCAGCACGCCCAATCGCGCCGTGTAAATGCGGGAGAATTGACGCACCGCCTCGATCTGAGCTTCAGCCACCATGGTCCTGTGCCCCCAATATTAGTTGCTAAATAATAATATATTATTTGCTTTTAGCAACTATTAGACAGACGAGTCGGACCGGATAGAGAAATCCCAACTTTATAAAATCAAGCCCCCATGAGGTATCGCCAAGCGACGGGCAGAACCGCAACGACCGCCAATGTTTTCGCCACACCGACATGAAACCGGAACAGCAGAACCCCACTGGTCACCGCAAGCCCCAGCGCCAGCCAATCCAAAGAGGAAAAATCTGGAAGCCACAATTGAACCCCGTTCCAATCCTGCCGGTCGACCTTGGCGAAGAAGACGTGAAGCGCGAACCAAAGCGTTAGATTCAGAATGACCCCGACAACCGCGGCGGTGATGCTGTCCAACGCGCCCTTCAAACGCGGATGACCGGCAATCACGTCGATAAACGGCCCGCCCGCGAATATCCAAAGAAAGCAAGGCGCAAAGGTCACCCAAAGCGCAACGACCGCGCCACAGACACCCAGCCAGATCCCCCCTTCCTTGTATGCGGCAAGAAACCCGACGAATTCTGTGACCAGGATCAATGGGCCCGGTGTCGTTTCAGCAAGACCGAGACCGTCCATCATCTCGCCCGCCGACAACCAACCATGCTGCATAACGACGTCCTGCCCCATATAGGCCAGAACCGCGTAGGCCCCCCCGAAGGTCACGACGGCGAGCTTCGAAAAGAATATCCCAATATCGACCAGCAGGGATTCCGGCGCCAACAACCAAAGGAAAAGAAGCGGCGCCCACCAGACGCAAAGCCAGATCAATACGCATTTCCCGGTCGTCCCGACCGACGGCGTGGACGTCGCCGAGGCAACGGACGGTCCCCGGCGCGCAACGATGAAACCCGCCAAGGCAGCAGCGGCAACGATCACGGGATAGGGCAAGGCAAAGAAAAAGATCGCGATGAAGGAAAAAGCCGCGGTTGCCCAATGCCCCGGTCCTTTCAACGCGCGCTTTCCGACGCGCAGAAGAGCTTCGACCACGATCAGGACCACGGCGGCCTTTACGCCTATGAATACGTCGATCATCGGCCCGGTATTCCCGAATAGGGAATAGACGATGCCAAGCGCAAGAATGATCGCAGCGCCCGGCAGAACGAACAGAAGTCCTGCCGCCAACCCGCCGGCCGTCCCGTGCAGACGCCAGCCGGCATAGGTGGCGATTTGCATCGCTTCCGGCCCCGGGAGAAGCATGCAAAAACTCAACGCATTCAAATATTGCCGCTCAGACAACCACCCGCGTTCCTCGACGATCTCGCGGTGCATCAAGGCAATCTGGCCGGCCGGACCGCCGAAAGAAAGGCAGCCGATGCGGGCCCAAACCCGCACGGCGTCCAGGAAGCGCGGCGGCACATCGCCCACCGGCTTCCGTTCCAGGGATACGTCCGTCATGATCTATTTCGCGGCCCCGCCGGGCGCCGGCCAATCGTGGCTTTCGTCCACCGCGTCGCGGCTCCAACGGTAGAAGGCGTCATAGAGCGTCATCGCCGCGCCCAACTGTTCCAGATCGTCCCGATACATCCGCGAGAGGCCAAGGGAAGCGGCCAGTAGGCCAGCCGATTCCGGTGCAAGGTCGTGGCGGTTGGTATCCGCCCCGCGCACGATGGTGGCCAACCGGTCCATCGCATCGCCATGCAGCCGGAATTCGTCGACCATCGTATCGAAAGTACAGGCCTCACCGCGGTGGCTCCAAAAGACCCCTTCGATATCGAAAGGCGTCGCGTCGAACCGCTCTGCGACCGCGGGCACTTCCGCCGGCGCGACAAAGAGAAATCGCGCATGCGGGTCGATGAAGCGGCGGATCAGCCAGGGACAGGCGAGCCGATCGATCTTGGGGCGGTGCCGCGTCACCCAAAGAGTTCTTCCTTCCGCATCGCGCGGCGGAATTTTATCCATGGGGATTTCAATCTGACCCGCCTCGCGCCAGGCGACATGCCCGCCCATGAGGACTTCCGCCTGGATCCCGGCGTCGCGGAGCAGGGCCGCCGCACCTTGGCTTATCTTCTTACCCTTCTGACAGTAAACCACCGCCGAAAGGCCCTTCAGACCGGGTGCGAGTTTTGCGATTTCCTTGAACGGAAACCGGTTGGCGCCCGGCAAAAGGGTTGGGTCGGCGGCGACGTCCTCGTCGATCCGCACATCTATGATGACCGGACAAGCCGGCGTTCCAATCAGTCGGGAGAGTTGGGAAACGGTTATTTCGCTTGGTGATGGCATGACGCATCCTTTCCATAAGCGGATTAAAGCTTTTTTGGGTTTGGATGCGAAACTTAGGCTGTCGCCTCACGGGGCGTCCGCTGTCCCCATGCGTTGATACTGCTGGCGCGCCGCGGTCCTGTCAACGGCCGGCGGTGGCCCTACTCTACTGCAATGTCGAAATGCAACACCTCTTCCCGGACGCCGAGCTTGTCGCAAAGCGCGATCGCAGCGTCATCGCCATAGTCCGCCTGAACGTAAACGACGTACGCACCGCGGGCTTTGGAAGCCGATTTCAGCTGCTCGATCAACTGCGTCGCCACACCGCGGCGGCGCTGGGTTGCAGCAACCGCTAAATCGTAGATGTAAATCTCACAGCGTTCCTGTTCGAACTTCTATAATTCATACGCTACCAGTCCCCCGATGACCTTTCCTGCCCTGAACGCGGTGACGACAAAAATCTTCTCGTCGGATAACAGGCCGGAAAGATAGGAATCGCCCGGTTGGCGCGCCGTGTAACTTTCCAAATCGTCGAATGCCTCACCGAACAGGCACAGCAGGTCTCGAAACTCGCTGATGTCACCGTCGCGCAAACATCTGACGTCAACGGGCGGCCGATTTGCCATGCCTTTGCTCCCGGCGGTCACGCACGCGGGCGCGTTGCGACACCCGGACGGAGATTGGCGAAGGACAGCGCCCCGGGATCCGCATAGACCGGTCCCGGCGCGGCGGCGACCCAGACATCCCGCGCTATGGGTTGGAAATCAGCCCGGAAATGGACGGAGCTTTTGACGATGACCAGGTCGTAGTCGGATGGTTCCGCCCCGAGATGCCGGAACATCGACTGGTCGCCAGCCTGCATCGAGTTGGACATGACCGCGACGTGGATGCCGCTACAGTCCAGCAAAGCCATATTGCCCATTCGGAAGTTCGCACCGCCCCACATCGGTCCGGTCCCCTTGAACACGCCGTCGCCCAGGGCGAGCACCTTGGCTTCGACCTCGACCGGTTCGTCGCCGGGAAAGAGCTTGCCGCCAATCCGAGCGGTAAAGCTGCCGCCGACCCCCGCAGCATGGGCCTGGTCTGCCGTTTCCGGGTCGGTGAAGATGCCGATCAGCGCATCCTTCCGGCCCGCCTCCAGCAGGGCGCGCAGCATCCCCGTCGTATCGCCGGGGCCGCCGCCCCCAGGATTGTCCTGGCTGTCGGCGACGACGAGCGGCCTGTCGTCACCGGTATTGTGGCCAAGGCGCACGGCCTCGTCCGGCCGATAGACCTTGCCCGCGAAAGCGGGTTCCGCCGCCTGAACCGCCGCCATCATGACATCGGCGGCCTCGTCCGCATCTTCCTGGCTTGCCGCATAGGCCACGACGGCCGGGCCGCAGTGATGGATATCGGCCAAAGGAAATCCGCAGGCGAAGGAAAGCGACATCACCCCGCTTTCCAGCCCTTCGGTCAGGTTCTTCTCGTAAAGAGTCTGCGCCGGGTCGTGGAACGTGCATCCCCATTGCAGCGGGATCAAAAAATCCGCCTGGCGGAACGCTTTCGCGGGTTTCGTTCCGGTCGCCAATATCGTCAGAAGGTGCCGCGCGGCCCTGGCCCCCGTCTCCCCCATATCCGTGTGCGGATAGTTACGGTAAATGTCGATCAAGTCCACATGCGCCACCATCTCCGGCGTCACATTGGCATGCAGGTCCAAACTGATGACGACGGGCAGGTCGGGTCCGACAACCTCGCGCACCCGGCGCAACAATTCCCCCTCCCCGTCCTGATGGTGTTCGCAGACCATCGCGCCGTGCAGGTCAAGATAGACGGCGTCCACCGGCATCGCCGCGCGAAGGCGCTCCAGCATCATCGCGCAGATCCGCTCATAGGCGTCTTCCGTCACATGAGCTGAGGGCGTCGCAGACGCCCAGGCGAGCGGCACGAGATCCGCGCCCGCCGCGCTCAGCACATCGCAAGCGCCGGAAACGGGAATGTGGACACCCTCGATCTCTTCCCACATTTCTTCGCCGACGATCAGGCGCGGCCAGGCGTCGGCCCGCTCGAAGGCCTGAAAATCCGCCTTAACCGGCGCGAATGTATTGGTTTCGTGCTGAAACCCGCCAACGGCGATACGCATGAACTGGCCCCTTGTCGAAAGGTTTGAAACGCGGTGAGGTTAGGTCATGACACACGCCGCGCAAGCCGAAACGAATTCCAGCCCGGATACGCCCGGGCTTTCAAATATCGCAGCCGCGTTCGACACCAAGGGCTGGTGCCGTTTTCCATATGATCCACGCCTGGCCGAATGGGTCGCGGCCACCCTGCCCCCTGCGCGGGCGACCGTGACCGACCCGGCCTTTGCCGAATGGCACCGCTATGGCGGGACTTGGTTTGCCGGGGTCAATGCGCTGGCGAACGATGCGACCGGCGCGGTGCCCGGTGGACCGCCGGTCTCGGGACAAGCCGTCGACTTCATTCGCGACGCGTTGGGCTTGGCAGGTTTGGGCGCAGGCATACCCTGGGACCGGGCGCAGGTTTCGGTCTGCTATCCCGGTTATCCGTGCCGTATGGCGGGAGAGTCTGACGCGGTTTTTGAATTCCGCGTAAACCGCGATGCCGCCCATGTTGATGGCCTGCTGCGGGAAGGTCCGGAACGGCGCAGGCGCCTCAAAGAATATCACGCCTTCATCCTTGGTATTCCCCTTGTGGAGTATTCACCCGATGCCGCGCCGTTTTCGGTCTGGGAAGGATCGCATCTTGTTTTCCAAAGGTGGTTCCGGGAAACCTTCGAACATCTGCCGCCTGCGCAATGGGAGGACCTCGACATCACCGACGGCTATCAACGCGTCCGACGCGAAGTTTTCGAAACCTGCCGCCGCGTCACGCTCCACGCCCGGCCCGGCGAGGCTTATCTGGCCCATCGCCATATCCTACACGGCATGGCCCCCTGGGGCGAAAACGCCGGCGCCGGCCCCGACGGTCGGATGATTGCGTATTTCCGGCCCGCCCTGGAAGATCCGCTACAGTGGTTGATCTGTGCGCAGGATTGAGACAGATGATACCCCTTTTGCGCCATATCGCTGCGGTATCGATCCTGCTGCTAGTTTTCGGATGCGTCACCACCGGAAACGACCCCGACGGTTTGGAACAAGACCTAGCCAGTTTGCGACAACGATTGAATCAGGGTGGCGAAGTATCGACCATCCCGCTCTTGCCGATCATCGACTCAGAAACCTCAACCCCCTTGCTAAAGGCGCGGGCCGCTTACCTTGCCGCGAGAATTCTCGCGCAGGAGGAAGCGACACCTTCGGCGCTCGAAATGGCGGTACGCTCGCTGGAACTCTACGAGCACGCGAAGGGAACGGTATCGATCACCTGGCATGAGGTATCGATGCCGCTCGACATCGCATTGATGGTGGAGACAAGACTTTCCGGACCGGAAGCCTCACTCCCGTTGGCGAAGAAATATGGCCGGCCAATTGATCAGAAAAGCACAACTGCGTGGTCACGAAAACCCGGTGGCGTCATCCTTCATAATCCCACAAGAATTACCGTGCCTGGTGTTGTTGGAAGATTGAAGCTTTTCCAAAAGACGACCTATGACGGCGAGGAAGACTCTTTTGGCCTTCACTATTACGGCCAACACGGATCAGCGAGCGTGGACTACATGCCGGTCAATGATAGTCCCCTAGAGGATTACGCGCGTCATGAACTGCTTGTAAAAAGCCTGTCTACATTTGCGGAAACGGAACCTATTCTGCGCCGTCTTGGCAAGGGAGAGGTGAAGGGCATCAAGTTCCCCGGCTTCCTTGTAAGACGTGAAACCATGACCGGAGCGACAAAACTTCCCGGGCATTCAGGAACCCTGATCCTAGATGTTGGCACGCATATGCTGCGCGTTCGCTACGCATTTCTCGACAGTCAAGAAAACCAGCAGGGCGCGGACTTGGACATCCTCGCAGCTATCGTTTCCGCAATACGCTGGCCGGCCGAAACAGGCGGATAATCAGCCCCCTCAACGAAGCTGTTTCCGCCACCGTCAGGTGCCTGGATCAAGACGGTTCGGGCTTTGCGATTTCCAGGCCGCGCAAAACACAGTTTCCGACGCAATTTATTTGTCTCAGCGGCTTTCCAATGGGCACATCTACCAATTACTCTCCATGGCAAAACATATACTTCCTGCCATCAAGGATTTTACAATGCTCCACAGGCTTTTCCCGTTACTCGCGGTCCTCACAATCACGCTCACGGGATGCATAACGACCGGCGCAAGTAACAAGGCGACCTCGTCCGGTTCAGCGCCGAGCAAATCCTCCACGGCGTCTGGGGTGACGGCTTTTGGCAGCGGAGACTCCGGCATTCCAAGCTTTGAACGCCGAGTGGGCGAAGCCGCCTTGCGTCCCGCGCAGGCGTTGTTGGCGAGAAAGGATACCGACGGTGCCTTGAAAGCCCTGGACGCGACAATCGCGGATGAAACCATCCCAAGCTATTACCGCGCCCAAGCGGCAGACATGAAGGGAGACATCCTGATCAAGCAACGCCGCGATGAACAGGCCGCCGTGTCATTTGAAGCGGCGGCAAGGCTGTATGACACAGTCTCCTATTCGGGCGTCTATTCGAAAAATTTGCGCAACGACGCCATCTTGAGGGCCGTTCCGGCCTATATCCGCGCCGGCCATGACGCCCATGCCCAGGCCCTGCTTCAGGAATATGGGCTGACGAACAATGTGGAGAGTGAAACGGCTTGGACCGATCTGGGCTTTGCACGCATACGACATACAGCCACCGGCATAACCTTTCCGAAAACCGTCGGCAGTTTCAAGTTGGAACGAAAGCGCGTGAACGCGGACAATCCTTATATCTTTGACGTTACCTATACCGGCTACAATGGAAGCTTCACCATTTTCCATTACAACAACAGGACACGGTCGTTGGAGGACGAGGCGTGGGGATCGTTCAAGGTTTTCCAAAAGATTGTCCCTATCACCGGGTTCGCCCTGAAGAAGACGATTCCACCCGGCGAGTTCAACGATATTCAAATGGAAGGCTATGTCATTGAAGACGTCATGCAGAGGGATGCCAATTCACGGCGATACGCCGCAGGCATCGCGACGTTCAAGAAGGGCAAAACGGTCTACAAAATCCGTTATGTCCTGAACGAAACTCAAATCAGTGCGAAGCTGTCCAACCGCCCAAGTGAGGACATGCCCGGTTTTGCCGCCGTAGAGATACTCACCTATTTGGTGGAATGGCCGAATGGCCCGCGCAAAATCTTTTGAACGACGACCGCCCAAGCGCTGCACGTCCAGGCCGACGAACCGGCAGTCTTCGAGCACTTTCTTGCAGCCGGACAAGGTATCGCTGACGTGGACTATGTCCCGAAAGGGAAACATCTTGCTTGAGGATTACGCCCGCCACGAACTGGCGGAAGGACCCCTTCAAGCGTCCAAACCGACCCCCCGTCCCTGCAAACCATGCCAAATGCCGTGCCGTCGTGTATTTGGAATTGATCGATTGTATCGTGGCCGCGATCCGGCTGCCGGATTAGCCATCAGTGGTTTTGACGGCAAAGGCATGCGTTTCCGGAAGGGCAGTTCTTACCTTTCCATGCCCGATACCCTGTTGCCCTCGTGCGGAAATTGGCCTACACGAGCGCCCCATGCGGGGATCGCGAACGGCCACCCGGCGCGCTGTTTTGGCTGCGCTGCTCTGAATGACCCCTCCCCGCCGGATTATATTGATCATATTTCATTTCCGCCGCCGACCCCCGCGGCAGGACCGGAGTGTTTGAAATGCCGAACCGTTCCTCTTTCGTTACCGACTTTCCGGCCGTGAAACTGACACACGGGCCCACCCCCTTCGAATACATGCCCAACCTGACCAAGCACCTGGACGGCCCGAAGATCTATGTGAAGCGGGACGACTGTACCGGGCTCGCCATGGGCGGCAACAAGGCGCGGCAACTGGAGTATTATTTCGGTGAGGCCCGCCAGAAGGATTGCGACACGGTTCTGATCACCGGCGCGGTCCAGTCCAACTTTCTGCGCATGACTGCCGCCGCCGCCTCAAAGCTGGGCATGGCGTGTGAGATCCAGCACGAAGACCGCGTCAAAGGTATGGATGACGACTACAAGACCTCCGGCAACGTCCTTCTGGACAAGATCTTCGGCGCGAAGATCCACACCTATCCGAAGGGCGAGGACGAAGCCGGCGCCGACGCCGCCCTGGAAAAACGCGCTGCCAAACTGCGCAAGGACGGCAAGACGCCCTATGTCATCCATCTGGGCCCGGACCATAAGCCACTTGGCGCGCTCGGCTATATCGACTGCGCCCAGGAGATCCTGGACAACGCGCGCGATGCGAAAGTCCAGTTGAACGCCATCATCGTGCCGTCGGGAAGTGCTGCGACCCATGCGGGGCTGCTGGCCGGCCTGCGCCTGATCGGCAGTTCGATGCCCGTGCTGGGCGTCTGCGTCCGCCGGGACGCCAAGCAGCAGACCGAACGGGTCGCCAAACGGACCCAGGAAGTCTTCGACATGCTGTATTGCCGGCAGAAAGTCGCCAAGACAGATGTGGACGTGACGGATGCGGTGCTTGCGCCCGGTTACGGCAAATTCGGCAAGGATGTGAAGGAAGCGATTCACCTCGCCGCGCGGCTGGAAGGTCTGTTGGTTGACCCGGTTTACAGCGGAAAGACTCTCGCCGGGCTTATCCACGCCATCCGGAAAGGCGTCTACAAGAAGGGCCAGTCCGTCTGCTTCCTGCACACCGGCGGTACCCCGGCCCTATGGGCCTATGAAGGCCAATTGTCGGGAGGATCGTCTAAAGCGATTTGAAGACCGGCGGCACGTTCTGCGCCCAGCAAGACGGTTTGAGGCAGGTGCGGACCGAGATGCCCACCTGACCATTACTGCATTGAACCGGCTCGCTGCGCTCAATCTCTCTCCGGCCAGCCGTCGTCTTCCTTTTCGGCCAAGAGAGCTTCGCCTTTCCGGAACGTGTCCTCGAACCGCTCCAGGCCATGGCGGCCGCCATTGACCAGCTTGCGCGCCTGCGCCAGGTCGCGGCCCAGGATCGCGAGTTTGATCATCCGCCGCTTCTCGGCCAGGAATGCGGCCAAAATTTGCGCGGCGACTGCCGGTTCGTTGGCGCGATCGGGGTGTTCTTCCAGCGCGTCGCCGACGCCGATCGCCTTACCAATGCGGCGGTAGTTGTCTCGCCCGGTCAACTGAATGAAGCCGCGGCCGCGATATTTCTTTCCATCGCCGGGCTGTGTGTTGCCGAGCCTCTTGCCGATATCGGTCCCGGCATCGTACAGCCCGAAGGAAGGGCCTTGCGGCGAGGTATTGTATTTGGACTCGCCCTCGTCGATCGGTTCGAACCCTTCTGACTCGGCCCGGATGGTTCCCAACGCCATCAATACCATATCCCGGTCGTCGAGATCTGCTTGCAACAAGGCCTGCAATACATCGGGCAGATGCGAGTGAACATTCCAGGCAGACGTCGCCAACGGGAACATGTTGCGGACAACGACTTCATCGATCTGTTCAATGACCGGATGCGGCACAAGGGTTTCGTCGGGCGTGTTCATACCGACAATATTCTGGGTGGCGTCATCGGCGGCACCGGTAAGCGCCAAGCCGTTCGCCGCCTGACACGCAAGGACGGCGGCCCTCGTCCCACGGCCGAAATCGCCGTCGATGGGTCTTGCGTCGATCCCGGCCCGGCACAACAAGGCCTGAAGGCGCGCCACCGCCTCGCCTTTGCTGCCAACCTTCAATTCACTCATGCGCGCCAGCGTCTGGATCGGGAATACATTCCTGTGACCGTATCACCTTTTGAGCGAACACTGAAATACCCTCCGGTTTATTTGTTCCAAAGGGCCAGACCGGCAGATCCCCGTCGGCCGATGCGCACATTGCCGCCCGCGATCACGAACGGTTCCACGCCCCACACCGTATGCCACAATCGGCGAGACACTCCGTTTTCCGGAACACGGCATCAAAAGCAGGGCGAGATAATCGACAATGGAAAAGATCAGTACACAAGGCGTCGCTATTCCGCGCCTGGGCCTCGGCACGTTCAATATGCAGGGCGCCGAAGCCCAAGCTGCCGTCGAAAGTGCGATCGGCCTCGGTTACCGGCATATAGACACTGCCACCATGTATGCGAATGAAGACGCGGTCGGCGCGGCCATCGCGGCCTCGGGCGTCGCGCGGGAAGAGTTGTTCGTCACGACCAAGGTCTGGCACACGCACCTCGCGCCGGACCTTCTGCGCGGTGTCTTCGAGGAAAGCCTGGAGAAACTGCGCGTCGCGTATGTCGATCTCTACATGGTTCATTGGCCGACGAAAGAGATGGACTTGGCCGCGACGCTGGAAACGATTGTCGACCTTAAGGAACGGGGGTTGATCCGCGCCATGGGCGTTTGCAACTTCCCGCTCGGTCTGATGCGCGTCGCGGTGGACGAAATCGGCGCACCGCTCGCCGCGCTGCAGGTCGAATATCATCCCTTTCTTTCCCAGGCGCCGTTGCTGGATTTCGTGCGCAGCAAGGGCATGGCGCTTACCGCCTATTGTCCGGTGGTGAAAGGCACGACATCGGACGACGCCACTCTTTCGGAAATCGGGCGAAAACATGGTGTTGACGGCGCGCAAATCTCGCTCGCATGGCTGATGGATCAGAAAAACGTGGCCGCCATACCCAAGGCGGCGAGCCTCAAGAACCAGAAAGCGAACCTCGCCGCACTGTCGGTCAAGCTGGACGACGAAGACCGTGCGGCGATCGACGCCCTGCCGAAGGACAAACGTATCGTGAACCCAGCCTTCGCGCCGGATTGGGACGCCTAGGAACCGAAAATGGGACGCGGCTTAAACCGCGTCCCCCCAGTCACAGCCTCTTATGCCTATTCGTCGGCATCGCAGCGCGGGCGGCACCTCGGCTAACGGATTTTGCCACCGCGGCATAGGTCTTCAACGCCATCGAATCCGCCCGTTTGCGGTGTTCGACCGGTCGCAATGCGGCTGCGTGAGAGCGGGTAATTTCGTGATTCGTCCACAAGTCGTCTTCCGATCGCCAGAACGGAGCATCGGGCATGCGATCTGTCGCAAATGAATTCGCAAACTGCGATCCATTCCCGTCCTGTTTCTTGAAAACTGTTTAGAAACAGGGCCTATATATGAGGAAATTGTGAATTTATTAACATATTCAGCGGTAATCATACTGGCACCGCCTTTGCTGTCTACTATGGTTCATCCTGGAGAATGTAGTCGTTATGACAGATACCCTGATATTCGCCTCTCCGCTTATGCGCCGACAAGCAGGGGAGCAAGATGCCAACCCCTGGAAGATGCTTGTCGTCGATGACGAGCCGGATATCCATGCCATAACGAAAATCGCTCTCTCGGATTTCAAACTGGACAACCGCGGGATAACCCAGCTTCACGCCTATTCGGCCAAGGAAGCCCGCAACATCCTGGAAGAGAACCCCGACATCGCCATTCTGTTGCTGGACGTCGTCATGGAATCCGACGGCGCGGGCCTGGACCTTGTTCGCTATATCCGCAACGTACTCGGCAACAAGACGATGCGGATCGTGCTGCGGACCGGGAATCCGGGGCATGCGCCGGAAAGGCGTGTCATCGCGGATTTCGACATAAACGACTATCGCGAAAAATCGGAACTCACCACGCAAAAGCTGAACACGGTGATGTATACCGCACTTCGGTCCTACCGGGACATTCTGGTGACGGAGGACGAGAAGAAACAGCTCGAGAAACTGGTCGATACGACGGTCAATCTGTTCACGCACAGAACCCCACAGGAACTGGCGTCGAACGCGATCGAGCAGATCCGCGCCCTTCTTCAAGGCTACGCCCAAGACAGCGAAAACGAAGCCAATACTTTTCTCGCCATGATCGACAAGGACGAGCGCATCGACCTTCTTTGCGCCTCCGGCAGGTTCAAGTCATTGGACAACAGTATGGCGATCGCCGATTTGGATAGCCCCTTGGCCGACGACATCAAGGCCGCGCTGGGGCAGGACGATGTCTATCAGGTAGGCGATCGTCTGGTCGGCCATGCGCCCAGCATCGGTGAGGCGCAATACCTCGTCTATATCGACGGGGTGACGGCCTTGTCGGACTCCGACAAGCGCCTGCTGAAAATCATGTTGCGCAATATTGTCGTCGCCGTGCGCACCTTGGAACGGGCGAACGAACCGGAATCCGCCGAAATCGTCCGCATTCACTGAACCCGGCGAAAACAGTATCACCGCGCATAACCTAACTGTGCGTATACCCTTGCCGGGTCAGCGCCAATTCAGCGCCATCGGCATCCCGGACCGATACGCCGCTGCCATCCTCGAACCTGCCGATTTGGGTCACCAAAACGCCATGGCGCGCGGCCGCGTCTTTAAACGCCGCTTCATTTTCCGGGGGCACCGCGGCCAGGATTTGATAGTCGTCGCCGCCGGTCAGCACCGATGCAAGCCCATCCGGATCGTTTGACAGGATTTCCGCGACGGCGTCCGAAACCGGAACGTCGGGCGATTTCAGCACCGCATGCAGGCCTGATGTTTCCGCCATATGCGCCAGATCGCCGACCAGGCCGTCGGAAACATCCATCGCGGCATGTGCTAAACCGATAAGGTCCGGCCCAAAAGCGACCGGCGGATCGGGGCGTTCGTAGCGCTGAACAAGCCTTTCCCGCATCCCCCAGTTCAAACCCGGAAAGGCGCCTCGCGCGCATTCAAGACCGAAAGCGCCGTCGCCGATGGTTCCGGTTACATAGAGTTGGTCCCCGGCCCTTGCACCGCCGCGGCGCAGAATCGCGCCGGTGGGGACAAGGCCGTAACCCGTCAAGGTCAACACCGTAGGCCCGTCCGTCTTCACCGTGTCGCCGCCAACGAGCGTGACGCCGTACCGGTCTTGGTCGCCCGCCAATCCGGCGCAGAACCCGGCGAGCCACGCATCGTCGATCTTGCCCGGCAGGGCGAGGTTCATGGTGTACCAAACCGGTCGCGCGCCCTTGGACGCCAAGTCGGACAGCGTCACCCGCAGCAGTTTGCAGGCAATCGCATCAGGACTTTCCGAACCCAGGTAATGGATTTTCTCGACGATCGTGTCGGTGCTGACAACCAGGTCGCTACCGGCCGGCACCGGCAAGGCCGCTGCGTCGTCGTTCAAACCGTCGGCCGCGGCGCAGTCGCCGGCTAGCGGCGCGAAATAACGCGCAATTCGCTCGAATTCACCGCTCACCGTCATTGTCATCTACATCATCGATCACGTCGGCCATCAGGGCTTCCGCACCGGTTTCACGCAGCAGGGCGACCCGCGCTTCCTCAGCCGCTTCAGCCAAAGAGCCTTCGCGGTAGGTCTTTGAAAGATTGTCCAGGCATCCGTTGACGATACCGGGTTCGCCGCCGCCGAAGAAGGCATGGGCGATATGAACGTATTCCGAAATCAAAATCGGCGGGTCGAGATCGCCGCGTGAAATCAGTTCCAGCGCACCGGCGCGGATAGTGGCCCGCAACACGGTCTCCATACGCGCAACCGTGCGGCCCGTTCCCAGGCAGGCATCGATCATCTTGTCCAATTTTTCGGTGTTCCGGCTGACGCCTTCAACGACGCCTTGGAAATACTTCACGTCGACCGGGATATCCTCGTCCTCGAGGTCCGCGACACCGCGTTCCCGCATCGCCGCGACAACGACCGCCGCGGAATGGCCGGACAATTCCATCTCGTAAAGGGCCTGCACCGCCGCCAAGCGCGCCGCACTGCGTTTGCGGCGTCCTGCCGGCACCCGGTTGGCCTTGCCGGACGTCCCCGGTTTTTCGGTATCCCCGGTCATCAGGACCGCCCCGCCCCGCCGTCGATTTCCTCACGCGGATACAACTGGAAAGCATGCTTGTGCGCGATCATGCCGAGGCAGGCGCGCGCCGCTTCGCCGCCCTTGTCCTTGCGGCTTTTCATCGCGCGGTCCATCGCCTGCTCGCGGTTCTCCACCGTCAGAATGCCGTTGCCGAGCGCCAGTCCGTATTCCAGGGACAGGTCCATCAAACCACGCGCGCTTTCTTCGGAAATGATTTCGTAATGTGTTGTTTCCCCGCGGATAACACAGCCCAGCGCGATATACCCGTCGAAACGATGGGTGTCATAAAGGTCCTGCTGGATCAGGGCATGGGAGATCGCGGCCGGAATCTCGAAAGCCCCCGCGACTTCATAACGCTCGTAGGTCGCACCCGCGCCGTCCAGGGCACTGGTCACGCCATCGAGGGCGGCATCCGCGATATCCGCGTAGAAGCGGGCTTCCACGATCATGATATGCGGCGGTTTCACATCGTCTGTACTGTTCATTCTCAATTTTCCTCGGATATGGGAACCCGTTCGACGATGCTCAGGCCGTATCCGTCCAGCCCGATGACGGTTCGTTCAGTGTTGGAGAGCAACCGCATCTCGCGGATGCCGAGGTCCAGCAAAATCTGTGCGCCGACGCCGTAGTCGCGCAATTCGTTGGTCGCGCCGCTTTCGCCCGTATGACTCTCGTCGCCAGAAAGGCGTTTCACAAGGTCGGAGACCGCGGTCGCGGCCGGTTCGCGGATCAGGACCACGACGCCGCTTCCCGCTTCGCCGATCTGGGCCATGGCGCGCTGCAACTGCCCGTTCCGACCATTGTCGGTATCGCCCAGCATATCCTCGAAGACATTGACCGCATGCATTCGGACCAGTGTCGCCGTGGAACCGGAAATCGCGCCCTTGACCAGGGCGACATGTTCGCCGCCCGTGATCACATTGCGATAGACGTGGCTGGTGAAATCGCCGCCGAATTCCGACGTGAAACTGTGCGAACCGACACGTTCGACCAAGGTGTCGTTGCGGCGGCGATAGGCGATCAGATCGTTGATTGCGCCGATCTTCAGGCCATGCAATTGGGCGAAGGCGATCAGTTCCGGCAGCCGGGCCATCGTGCCGTCGTCGTTCATGATCTCACAGATCACGCCCGACGGATTCAGCCCCGCCAGTCGGGAAATGTCGACCGCCGCCTCGGTATGCCCGGTGCGGACCAACACGCCCCCTTCCCGCGCGCTGAGCGGGAAAATATGGCCCGGGGTGACGATATCGGCCGCGCCTTTCGCCGGGTCGATCGCGACCGCGACCGTTCGTGCCCGGTCCGGCGCGGAAATGCCGGTGGTGATGCCTTCCTTCGCTTCGATGGAAACGGTGAATGCCGTTTCGAACCGGCTGGCGTTCGACCGCGACATCAGTTCCAGGCCGAGTTGTTCGACACGCTGCGGCGTCAAGGCCAGGCAAATCAGGCCACGGCCAAACTTGGCCATGAAATTGATCGCTTCCGGCGTCGCCATCTGGGCCGGAATGATAAGGTCGCCTTCATTTTCACGATCCTCGTCATCGACCAGGATGAACATCCGGCCATTCCGGGCATCCTGAATGATCTCATCGATCGAGGACATGAAATGCAGATCTTCCGCCGCACGGCGAACATCCTGCTTAGACACCGTTGCGAGAGGACGCGTGTCGGCCAAAACCTTAACCTTTCATCTCAAGAAGGCGCGCAACATATCGGGCAAGTGGGTCCACCTCAAGGTTAACCTTGTCGCCGACGGCTAGCGTGCCGAATGTCGTGTGTTCCGCGGTATGCGGGATGATGTTGACCCCGAAGCGATTGCCCTCAACCTCGTTGACGGTCAGCGATACGCCATTGACGGCGATCGACCCTTTGGGCGCTACGAAAGGCGCGATTGCGTCCGGCGTTTCGAACACCCAGCGCACGCTGTCACCTTCCGGCGTGCTGGCAACGACCGATCCGACGCCGTCGACATGCCCGCTGACGATATGGCCGCCCAATTCGTCACCAACCTTCAGCGCGCGTTCCAGATTGATCGGCGTACCGGTATTCCAATCGCCCAATGTCGTTTTGGACAGGGTCTCGGCGCTGGCGTCGACGGCGAACCAGTATGCGTCACCGTCACGGCCCTTCTCGATCACCGTTAGACAGGCGCCCGAACAGCAGATCGACGCGCCGATATTGATACCGTCGGCCTCGTACCGCGTGCGGATCGCGAAACGGGTATCGCCCCGCTTCTCAACGGATTTAACACTGCCGATATCGGTGATGATGCCTGTGAACATGCGATCTCCAAAATCAAGTGACTTCTCACCCAGGGCGATCACATGTGATCCCACCCGCCGTTGCGGGAAGGTCGCATATTCTCTCTCATCCGGACTATGACCGTCGGCTCAGGAGTCTCACCTGATCTGCTGGACCCTTCCCCGAAATGATCCAAGACCTGGACTGAGGAAGGCGCTCGCGGGCTTG
This sequence comes from uncultured Flavobacteriaceae bacterium, assembly GCA_964350445.1. Lineage (GTDB taxonomy): Bacteria > Pseudomonadota > Alphaproteobacteria > UBA8366 > Aestuariispiraceae > Hwanghaeella. The sequence goes on along the minus strand of CAYGKA010000064.1, from coordinate 5,829 downwards.
CGGACCAATCTTGACAATCGAACCGCTTACCGCCGGTGGGGACTTTCACCCCGCCCTGAGAACGATACACATTTGGCAGGAAGGCCGCCGAATTGCAATGGCGCCTGCGGAACATGTTTCCTGACCGAAGGGTCAATGAAATTGCATCGCCTTACCGCCTAGCTGTCATGTAGCGTTGCGGCAGGGTAAATCCAGGGACTTATCTTTTGTGCGGGTGATGCAATGAACACGGACCTTACGGGAAAGCGGGCGGTTATCACGGCGGGCGCGGCCGGTATCGGACTGGCGACGGCCAAGGCGCTGCAGGCCGAAGGGGCAACGGTCTTCGTCTGCGACGTGAACGATGCGGCGCTTGCAGCCCTGCCCACAGGGATCACCGGCGCCCATGTCGATGTCGCCAATTCAGCGGAAGTGGATGCCTGGCTCGCCCCCATCGTCGCCGACGGCGTCGATATCCTGGTCAACAATGCCGGGACGGCCGGTCCTACAGCGGCTGTCGAGGATATCGAGGACGACGGCTGGCGGTCTTGCCTGGCGATAGGGCTGGATTCGCAATTCTATTGCGTCCGGCGCGTCGTTCCCGTGATGAAGCGCCAGCATTCCGGCGCGATCGTGAACCTGACGTCCACAGCGGGCCTTTTCGGCTTTCCGAACCGCAGTCCCTATACGGCGGTGAAGTACGCCGTCGTCGGGCTGACCAAGACCTGGGCCATGGAATTGGGGCGCGACAATATCCGCGTCAACGCCATCGCGCCGGGATCGGTCAACGGCGACCGCATGGACCGCGTCGTAGCCGCCCACGCCAAGGCCGAAGGCGTGACGGAGGATCATGTCCGCGCGATGTACACGCTGGGCACCTCCATGGCCTGTTTCGTCGATGCGGAGGAAATCGCCGACATGGTCGTGTATCTCTGCTCCGAGCGCGGCAAGCGCATTTCCGGCCAGATCATCGCCATCGACGGCAATACGGAAACGCAACATCCGAGAGATCTGGTGTAAGCAAAACCGGCGCCGTCAGACATAGCGGCCCGGCCGCTCCCCCAGATCGACGGATTACGCACCTGCTCCTCCATGCCGTTCAACCGCGCAGGAGGCCGCGTGCTCAGCCCGTCATCGCCGTGCCGATGAAGCGATCCATCCAATCACGGTCCAATAGCCTGGATTGGTGAGAATGTTGCTAAAAACGGATAGTGCCGTCCGAAATGTCATAGCGCGCCTGAAGCATCCTCGCTGAGATGACAGCAAGTTTGGGGAATCCCCTCTCCCCAACGCTTCATCAGCCTTTCAGGAGGTCAACGTGCGTACAACACTCATCAATACTATCCTTGCTGCCACCCTGGCCGTCGCCACCTTGGCCGCACCGGCCCACGCCGTCACGCGCCAGCAGGTCATCGTCCAGTTCGACCCTACGCCGGACGACAGCACTAACGGCGACGATGTCCGAGCCGACGACGCCATCGACGATACGAACGGCCCCATAGACCGGTCGATCTTGGCCGGGATCCAGGATCCCGGAGGGCGTTTCCAGGCCCAGGGGTCGGTCGGCGAATTCGGAAATCTTGGCCTGTTCGGCAATTCGAGCCTGGTCGGCGAGTTGGACACCCAGATTTTCATCGAAAGCGACGCCTTCCAGAACATCACCGGCAAGGCGCAGCAGGCCGAAGCCCGGTTCATCATCGACGGCGGCCGGTTTTTCATGTTCGCGGGCCAGGACTCGCTCATCGACTTCACCTTGACCGTCCGCAAGGACTTCGACGTCGTCTATCAGAGCGCGTTCGAGTATCAATCCTTCTTCGATCCAAATCTTGGCTTCCAAAACCGCCTCACGACGTTCGGGACCGATCTAGACATCCAGACCAACAGTCCGTTCGAGATCGAAATTCCAGTGAACTTCGAGACGGCCGACCTCGGAATCATCCAGCCGAACGAACAGTTCGAGATTTCATACCAGTTGGATATTACGATGACGACGGTCGCCTTCGCTGAAGTAATGGGCTTCGAGTTCAGCGACCCCTTCGAGGTGAGTGGATTCGGCGAATTCCCCGAAGTGAGTTTCAACGACGTGCCCCGGGCCGTGCCGCTACCCGCCACGGCCCCGCTGGCCGCCGCCGCCATCGGCATGCTCTTGATCGCCCGACGCCGCCGCCGGCGCTGATGCCGATGGTATAGGGCCTAGGCAGCCTCAACGCGCTTGGCGGTCTCGTCTTCCATCGAACGGCGCAGTTTGTATGCCGCCGTCGTCTCATCCATGGCGACGTCGTCCCAGGTTAGGACCGCGCCGTCCGCGATGGGGCGGAGGAGTTTGACGTTATGGGCGAGGCCGAGGGGCAGATATCCCTTGGCGACGGAGACATCCGCCGGGCGCAGCGCACCGCTGACTGTATAGCCTCCCTCCCCGTCCAGTATCTCGCCGGGCTTGAGGTCCCGCTTGGCCAGCGCGACGGTATCGGCGTTGTGGCAGGTGGCCACGCCCGTCGCCTCTCCGCGCAGTCCCACCGATGCGATGGAAACGCCGAGTTCCAGCCCGATCAGGTGCCACTTCTTGTACAGGGAACAGTAACGCCCGCTGGGATCGGTGATGACTTTGTATTCCTCGAAGCAGTTCTTGATGTAATCCGTGTCCCCCCGGAAGCAGACCCAGACGCCCTTGCGGATATCGTTGGGGATCTGTTCACCGTCGCGGGTCAGGCAGGAAACGACTTCCACCATCCCTTCCCGCTCCAATATGCCGCCTTCCGATTTCGGGCGCATCAGCGTCGGGATGTCGTCGACCGACCCTGGCGGCAGGGCCAGCCCGTCGGCCGGCACGGTGAGGCCCGTCGCGTTGGCGATGGCCGTCGACTCAATGGCGGGCTTCGACCCGTCGAGGAAGGCGTTGAACATTTTCGGATTCAGCCGCCCGCGCTCCGCCTGCTCCTTCGTCAGGCCCCAATGGTCCCAGACCGTATCCGGTGTGGAGACGCGATAATGCGGCAGCCATTTATGCCCACGCCCCGCCGCCGTCACGATAAAACCGCAGGTCCGCGCCCAATCGACCAGATCGCAGGTCAGCGCCGGCTGGTCGCCATAGGCCATGGAATAAACAACGCCGGCCTTTGCCGCCTCCCGTGCCAGGCCCGGCCCGACGAAGGCGTCCGCTTCTACGGTCACGTTGATCACCTGCTTGCCGTGCCCGAACGCGTAAAGACAATGCTCCACGGCGGCCGGTGGGTGCCCGGTCGCCTCAAGCACGATCTCCACCCCCGAATGAGCGATCAGCGCCGCGGCGTCCTCACCCACATGGGTCGTGCCCTTGGCGAAGGCGTCGTCCAGACTGGCCGCCGCAAAGCGTTCCGCAGGCCAGCCCACGAAATCCAAATTCGATCGCGCGTTGTCCGGCGACAGATCCGCGACCCCGACCACATGGATGCCAGGCAGGCGCATGGCCTGCGCCAAGAACATGGAACCGAACTTGCCCGCCCCGATCAAACCGACGCGGATCGGATTGTTCGCCTCTGCACGCTGTTGCAGCTTGGAGAACAGGTTCATGATATTTCTCCCGACTTTTGATTTATCGAATCCGCGCCAGTGTTGCCCGCGCACGATCGACGATGGGGGCGTCAATCATCTTACCGTCGACCATATAAGCGCCGGCCGTCGTGGCGTCGGCGGCGGCGACGATTTTTTTCGCTTCCGCGATTTCGGCCTCGGTCGGCGAGAAGACCTCGTTCGCAACCTGGGCCTGGGCGGGATGGACGACCGCCGCGCCCCGGAAACCCAACTCGTTGGCCCGTTCCACCTGAGCCCGGAAGAGGTCCATGTCGCGGATGATGGTGATCGATCCCGGGAATCCGATCGGCGTGACGCCCGCCGCCCGGGCCGCGTTCAGCACCGCGATATTGGCCCAGTCATTCGCCGCAATGGTCGGGCTGTGGCCCATATCCTTGGCGAAATCCTCCGGCCCGAGCATCGCGCCGCAGACGCGGCTGGATGCGCGAATACTGGCAGAGACATTCTCGAGCCCCAGCGCCGTCTCAATCTGCAGGAACATCAGCGTACGGATCCCACCTCCGTTTCCTGGGCCGCGCTGTTCCTCCAACTCGTCGAGATAATCGGAAATGACGAAGACCCTGCCCGCGTTTTCGACCTTCGGCACCGTCAGGCAGTCGACGCCCGCGTCGACGGCGGCGGCGATATCTTCGAAAGCCAAAAGCCAGGGCGCGTTCACACGCACCAGGATCTTTTTCACGCCAAGTCCCCGCAAGGTCGCCACCGCGGCCTTCAGCGCGGCGCGGGCAGCGGGTTTTTGATCGGGCGGGATCGCGTCTTCCAGGTCCAGGATCACCGCGTCCGCGCCGGTTTCCGGCGCCTTGCTCAGGTGTTTTTCGGACAGGGGCGACAGGAACATGATCGATCTGGCATCGGCCAGGAATGTTTTTGCGTCGCTGCTCATTCTGCGTTCCCTTTTGCCGGCGGCGTCATCAGCCCCAGTTCGTTCAAAATTTCCGTCGTATGCTCGCCGATCCTGGGGGCGGAACGCATGTCCCTCTTCGGTGCGCGGCCAAAGCGGATCGGCGCACCGGGCGCGGGGATCGTCCCCAATTCCGTATCCGGCTGATCGACCAGCGCGCCGCGCTCGCGCATGAAGCCGTCGGTCAACAGGTCGGCGGCATCCATCACCGGGCCGACGGTGACGCCCGCCTTGTCGAACAGGTCCAGGCTGGCCGCCCGGTCGCGGGTTTTCAGGAAACCTTCGATTTCATCGTCCAACTCCCGGCGGTGGGCGATGCGCGCGGCATGGTTCGCAAAGCGCGGGTCTTCACCCAGGTCGGGCCTGCCCATCGCCTCGAACAACCGCCGCACCATCGCTTCGGTCGCGGCGGACAAGGCGACGAATTTGCCGTCCCCGCATTCATAGACGTTGCGCGGCGCATGGGTTGGGGAACTGGAGCCCTGGCGCGGCGTCGGCCGCCCGGTCAGTTTCGCTTCCAGAGCCAAGGGGCCGAGCACGGAGAACAGGGGTTCCAGCAGCGACATATCGATGACGTCGCCCTCGCCCGTCGCCTGGGCCCTGCGGTGCGCGGCCAGGATCGCCACCGCGCCGAAGACACCGGCATAGGCATCGGCCATGGCGAACGGCGGCAGGACCGGTTCGCGGTCCGGAAAACCGTTCATCGCGGAAAAACCTGAATAGGCTTCGATCAGGGACCCGAACCCGCCCTTATGGGAATAGGGCCCGGTCTGCCCCCAGCCGGAAATGCGCAGGATGACGACGCGCGGATTGATCTTCCAAATCTCTTCCGGCGCCAGGCCCATTTTCTCGAGCGTTCCCGGCCGAAAATTCTCGACCAGCACGTCGGCACTCACCAGCAGGCCTTTCAGGATGTCGTTCGCCTCTGGCGCGCGCAGGTCGAGAGCCAAGGAGCGTTTACCGCGCCCATAGACCTTCCACCAGGTTTCCAAGCCCTGGCAGGTCCAGTTGCGCAGACTATCGCCTTCCTTGGGGTTTTCGACCTTGATGACATCCGCCCCCAGATCGCTGAAGACCTGGGTGGTGATGTTGCCGGCCACGACGCGCGACAGATCGATGATCCGCATATCGGCGAGGATGGCGCTGGCTTTGGGCATGTGCTTTTCCGTCATGGCATTGCTCTACCATGGCGCTCCGGAAGGGGGTAGATGGGTGAACCGCCCTTGTCCATAAAAGGTGAAATGACGAAACCAGCGCACCGGCGGAAACCGCTCAGTTTCGAATATACCGAACCATGGTGTCGCCCCCGACAGGTTCCAGCGACAGTCGCCGGAAACGGTGAAGCACGGCAAGCTCGGTCGCATGGGTCGGGCCGACCA
>CAYGKA010000063.1:0-28575 GCA_964350445.1 uncultured Flavobacteriaceae bacterium | reverse complement strand
CCGCAGGAATGTGAACCGAAAGGATTGTAGATCTTGCCGGACAGTTCGCCATTGGCGAGCCGGCCGCGGACGTCGAAACCACGGCCCACGATGAGCTTGCCAGTCAATCTGCCCGCACTGACTTCTCCGCGCATCTGCAGCGCCTGCCCATCTTCCAAGGAAATAGTCCCGGCAAGACCGCCTGATTCAAGAACCACCTCTATCGGCATTTTCTCGCTGCCCCTGCACCATCTGGGTCCAAGATTTCCCAACCCCCTCACCGGCTCCACATAGCCTGCGAATTTGTTGACACCGGGCACGACCGCGACCTGGTTCGGCGGTTGTGAGGTGGCGCTGTTCGCAGCAGCCGAGGTAACCGGTTTCCGATCGGCACGATTACGGGCGATTGCTGCAAATTGCCCGTTCGGATAGCGCGCCAGATAGGCCTGGAAGTCGGCCGGGTCGTCGCTGTCCTGAATGGTCTGCCAGTAGACCAGTTCGACCTGATCGCCGGAAGACGATCCCTGGCTATTCGCCTCGCTCTCGAGTGACGCGACGCGCGCTTCCGCGAGCCCCTTGTAGATACTGTCCGGATATTGGGCGAGGAAGCTTTGCAGCAAAGCGGGATCGTCGCTGTCCTTCACTTCGTCCCAAAGCTGTTGTTCGATGTTCCGCTGGCGGGAAAGGTTGCGCGCAGCCTGGTCCTGATCAAGCGACGCGATCCGCTGCGTCGCGATGGAGGCGAACACCCCATCCGGGAACTGCGCCAGATATCCGCGAAACAGCTCCGGGTCGCTGCTGTTGGCGATGGATTTCCAAAACTCTATCTCGACCGCTTGGTCGCTGGGGGCCTGGGCCGGTTGCGCGGCGGCTTGTGCGGCGGGCTGTTCCGGCGCGGCTTCCGTGAAATAGAAATCGCCGGTCAGGGACGAGGACTCCCAGGGCACCTGCTTTTCATTCGTCCGCTCCATCACGGCGATGCGGACGCGTTTGAAGACGTCCTCCACCTTCGTACCCGGTTCCCGGATCGCGCGGGCGAGCGCCAGGGTGTACGGGCTGTTCCGGCCCGACCCATCGACCGCGACATTACCGGGAGAGGTCGAGTAAGCCAGCAGCGTGCCGCTGGGCGCATCCATCCGCGCGAGGCCTTGAGCGACCGACCGGGAAGATGCCGCGAAAGGATTGTTCCGGCACGCATCCAGGATGACGATGTTCAGGCGGTTCCCGGCACGGTCCAGCGCTGCCAGAAGGGTGGAAGCGCGGATACCCTCGATGTCGACGTCGATCTCGTCTTCGATCTGCGCACCGACGGGGATCATGTAATTCTCGCCCGCGTATTGAACGCCATGACCCGCGTAATAGACGAGGCCGACGGCATCCTCCCCCGCCTCACCCAAGGCGCGGCCAAAGCTGACGATAGCGCGTTTCATATCACGCTGATCGGCATCGAGGTGTTCGTAGACATCGAACCCGGCATCGCGAAGCGACTCGGCAATCAAGGCGGCGTCGTTCACGGGGTTCTTCAGGCGGCCGAACTCGTACTCACTATTGCCGAGGACCAAGGCCAGGCGGGCCGGCGCGGCGTGAACGCCGGAAGCGACAAAACAAAGCGCCAACAACACAAAGGAAAAACCGATACGGAATGAACCAAACACGACTCTCACCTATACAATTTTTCTCCCTCTCCCGTCAGCAAAACTACCAAATTCCGATGCCGGAGGTCCACACTACAAATCCTCGTACCCCGTTACCGCTGCCGCGCCTGACATCGCCAACTTTCATTCCGGACATGGCATGGCCGACGGTCGCGGTCGCAAACTGATGTCCTGTCCCGGTTCAGTTTATTGCGCGGCTGGCGTTCAGTTCCGCGTCAGCGATAAGGTGAAGGTCGCCCCGCAGACGGTCGAGTTGACCGGAGACCAGATTTTCCCTGAAACCTCATCGCCGGACCGGCTGCCAATGACGCGGAAACCACTTCCAAAAATCAGTTTCGCATCCAATCTGCCACCAACAATCTTACCCCGAACGGAATAAGACCGGCCGTTTTCGTCAAGGACGAATCCTGAAACGGAACCGTTCTCTTCGGCCAGTTCCATTTTCAATTCTTTCCCGCTGGCGCACCAACTTACTCCGGCAGTGTGTCGTCCACGGGTGGTGGCGGTGCCCACCCAGTTCAAACCCCCTGCCAACGCCGGCGATGCAGCGGCGACAACCATCGGCGCAGGCGCCGCCGGTTTGAGTTCCGCCGCGGATTTGGCTTGGAGGGAGGATAGCCGAGTTTCGGCAAGCCCCTTGTAGATACTATCGGGATATTGGGCGAGGAAGCTTTGCAGCAAAGCCGGATCGCCGCTGTCCTTCACTTCGTCCCAAAGTGTTTGTTCGATATCCCTGTCGCGCGACGTCGAGCGGGCGGCATTATCCTGCTCCAGCGAGGCGATCCGGTCCGTCGCAATTGACGCAAAGATTCCTTCCGGGAACTGGGCCATATATCCCCGGAACATGTCGGGATTGTCGCTGTTCGCGATCGCCTTCCAATATTCGATTTCAGCCATTTGACTGCTTGGTTGCGCAACAGGGGCGGGTTGAATGACGGTTGGCGGCACCGTGTTTCCGGGCTGGGGCTCGATGAAATAGAAATCACCGGTCAGGGACGACGCTTCCCAGGGGACCTGCTTTTCGTTCGTCCGTTCCATGACGGCGATCCGGACCCGTTTGAATACGTCCTCGACCTTTGCGGAAGGTTCGCGGATGGCGCGTGCCAAGGCTTGCGTATAGGGACTGTTCCGTCCGGCTCCATCCTCCGCGATATTGCCGGGAGAGGTCGAATAGGCCAGCAAGGTGCCGCTCGGCGCATCCATGCGCGCAAGTCCCGTCGCCGCGGACCGGGAGGACGCGCGGAAGGGATTGTTCCGGCAGGCATCCAGGATGACGATATTGAGGCGGTTTCCCGCCCGGTCCAGGGCCGTCAACAAGGTCGAGGCCCGAATGCCCTCTATATCGACATCGAGTTCGTCTTCGATTTTCGCACCCACGGGGATCATGTAGTTTTCGCCGCCGACTTGAACGCCGTGACCGGCATAGTAGACGAGGCCGACCGCGTCTTCGCCGGCCTCACCCAAGGCCCGACCGAAATTGACGATGGCGCGTTTCATCTCGCGCTGGTCGGCTTCGATATGCTCGAAAACCTGAAACCCGACATCCCTGAGGGACGCGGCGATCAGGACCGCATCGTTCGCCGGGTTCTTCAAACGGCCGAATTCATACTCGCTATTGCCGAGAACAAGCGCCAGTCGCGGCGGCGATGCGGAAACCGCCCCGGCGATCAGCGAAAACAGGACCACCCAGAGGGCCAAGCCCGTGCGAACCAAACAAGACAAACCGATCCCCTTTTCCGAGAAAGTCCCGCACCAAGGGAACCAAGACGTCATCATAGCACAGTCGCGGCCCAATCCGAAACGCTTGCCGGTCATCGCCGAAAGGCCGGGACGCGGCGGAGACCGCCTTATTTCAACGTCGTTTGGCCTTGAACGGTGGGGGCGGTCACGCGTCGCCCGACGATCTGCTCACGGTACAACGTGTAAAGGCCGCTGGCGACGATGACGGAAGCGCCGATCACAGTCGGCAGGTCGGGTATGTCGCCGAAGAACACAAAGCCGAAAATCGCGGCCCAAACGAGAATGGTGTACTGATAAGGCTGCAGGACCGCGGCCGGCGCTTCCTTCAACGCCATGACAAAAAGCACATGGCCGGTTATCGACGTACAGGCGAGCGCCATCAGCCAGAACCAGCCTTCGGCATCCGGCCATGTCCAATAGAACGGACCGACAGTTGCACTGAATAGAAGCCCGACCCAGGCCATGTAGAACAAGGACGTCTCGGAGCTGTCATTGCGGCTGACCAGTCGGGTCAGCACCACGTAGAGCGAAAACATCAAAGCGCCGAGCAGCACCAGGATCGCGACGGGATCCACCGCCGTCAGGCCCGGCCGCAGAATGATCAAGACGCCGATGAAGCCGACACCGACCGCCGTCCAGCGGCGAATGCCGACGACCTCGTTCAAGATCGGCACCGCAAGCGCGGTAATCATCAACGGGGCCGATGAAAAGAGCGCATGAACGTCCGCCAACGGCATGTAATGCACGATCCACGCGAACAGGCCGATTTCCACCGCGATCAGCAGACAGCGAATGACCTGCAGCACCGGGTGCCGTGTGGTCGCCGCTTTCTTGACGCCGCCCCGCCGCGCGACCCAAACCGTGACGAAAAGGGCGAAAGCCGCAAATCGAACCAAGAGTATCTGGGGGGCCTCGTATTGGCCGATGAGCGTCTTTGTGATGCCGTCCTGACTGGCGAAAATGAAGACGGCCAGCAGCATCAAAACAATGCCCCGGACGGAAGAAGTGTCTGTGGAGGTGGATACGGCGCCGCTCATCCGCCGTCGCTACCCCAGCCGGGGCATTGCCGCAACGGCCAAATCGTCAGGGCACCCATGCGGGGATCGCAATGGCCTGCTGAAACGCCCGACGTTATTCGGGCACAAGCTCGAAAGCGCCGCGGCACATGCCGATGGTCAACGGGTTCCAGAATTTTCCGGTTATCTTGCCATCCGTGATGTTGCCGCTCACCGACCAGACGCTGTTATAGAAAACTTTGCCATGGAAACGGCCGTTCGGCCGGACCGTCGCGCGCATCGCGACGGATCCCAATTGCGGCGCGGTGATCGCGCCGTCCAGAGAGCCGCCTTGAACCTGAATCCGGATTGTGTGGGCGGTTTCCGGATTGCAGAGCAGGGACGGTTGCCCGCCGGAGTCCAACTGCCGGGTCTTGCCAACCCAGGATACCGCGCGCGACACCGCGCCACCGGCGGAACCCGACGTCGTCACCGCCGGGGCGGCGGCGACCTGCTGCGGCGGTGATTGAACGGGGGCCGGAGCCGGAGCCGGAACTTGACCCACCTGCGCCACCTTGCCCTTGTCCAGATCGGCCAGACGCGCATGCGCGAGCGCCGCGAACTGTCCGTTCGGGAATTTTTGTAGATAGGCCTGATAGTCACCGCGCCGGTTGCTGTTGCCGATCGCTTCCCAGAAACGCAGATCGACTGCCAAAAGACTGTCGTCGCTCGCTTGGCGCGACGCGACGGGTGGCGGCGCGGGCGGCGCCCCAAGATTGTCCAAACGCGTCTGTGCCAGGCGCGAATAGAAGCCGTTCGGAAATTCGGCCACAAAAGCCTGGAATACTGCGGGATCTGTACTGTCCTTGATGCTTTCCCACAGGAAAGCCGGGGTCTGTCCGCCCAGGGTCTGCGACGGCTGGGCGTCACCGCCCAGTTCCGCGATGCGCTTCTCCGCAATCGAGGCGAACAGGCCTTTGGGAAACGCGCTTAGATAACTCTTGAACAGGTCCGGATTGTCGCTGCTGGAAATCGACTTCCAATATTCGATCTCTACAGCTTGGTCGGTGGCGCTGACGCCTTGGGATGCCGGCGACGGAATGGCCACCTGGCCGCCCTGCCCGTCATCCACGAAATAGAAATCGCCGGTCAACGACGACGCTTCCCAGGGAACCTGTCTGTTGTTGGTCCGCTCCATCACCGCGACGCGGACGCGTTTGAAGACGTCTTCCACCTTGGCGCCCTGGGTTCGCATCGATTGCGCAAGCGCCTGGGTATAGGGGCTGTTTCGGCCGGTTCCGTCCTCGGCAACGTTGCCGGGCGAGGTGGAATAGGCGAGCAGCGTACCGCTGGGCGCGTCCATCCGAGCCAATCCGCCGCGGACCGCCCGTGTTCCGGACTGGAACGGATTGTTCCGGCAGGCGTCCAGGATAACGATGTTCAGGCCGTTTCCGGCCCTTTCAAGAGCCTGCAGGATGATCGAGGCAGGCACGCCTTCAATGTCCACATCCAACTCGTCGCGAATATTGGCGCCGATGGGGATCAGATAGTTCTCACCGTTCACCTGCACACCGTGACCCGCATAGTAGACGAGCCCGACCGCGTCTTTTCCGGCCTGTTCCAGCTTCCGTCCGAAATCGACCACCGCGCGTTTCAAATCCCGCTGTGGCACATCTTGATATTCGGACACGTCGAACCCTAGTACCCTTAGGGTCGCGGCCATCAAGGCGGCGTCCTGGGCGGGATTCCGAAGGGGTGCGAAGGAATAGGCGCTGTTGCCGACGACCAACGCAAAGCGCCCGGCCGCATGGGCCGTATTCGATACAGCCGCGGACAGGATAAGAGTGATCGCCAATACGGCAGTCGTCAGGACATATTTTATCTTTGTCACAGTGCTCACCTGACTACCTGAATAAGGATATTAGCAGAGTTAACAAAACTTTGCACCCCTTGCCTGTGCTTGCCCTCACACCCTGGGACCGGTAGAACCGCGCCGCAATCCCCTTTCCAACCCTGCGTCATAGCGGATAACCGATTATCAGGTACACAGAATGAACGCGCTCAGCCCCGTCGAGGCCGCCAGCCGCCGCCGGACCTTCGCCATCATCAGCCACCCGGACGCCGGTAAGACGACGTTGACGGAAAAACTGTTGTTGCTCGGCGGCGCCATTCACTTGGCCGGAGAGGTCAAGGCCAAGGGTGAACGCCGCCGTGCCCGGTCCGACTGGATGAAAATCGAGCAGGAGCGCGGCATATCGGTTACGACCTCGGTGATGACGTTCGAACGGCAGGGCATAACCTACAATCTGCTGGATACGCCGGGTCACGAAGATTTTTCCGAAGATACCTACCGCACACTGACGGCGGTCGACAGTGCGGTAATGGTGATCGACGCCGCACGGGGTATCGAAACCCAGACGCTGAAACTGTTTGAAGTCTGCCGCCTTCGCGACATCCCGATCACGACCTTCGTCAACAAGATGGACCGCGAAGCCCGCGATCCGTTCGAGATCATGGACGAAGTTGCCGAAACCTTGGCCCTCGATGTCACGCCGCTTTCCTGGCCAATCGGCATGGGCCGGGAATTCCTCGGCTGCTACGATCTTGTCCACGACCGGCTGATCCTGATGAAGAAGGATGGCGGCGGAGAAATCGTCAAGGTCACGGGTTTGGACGATCCCGTGTTGGCGCAACACTTGCCGCCGGAACGGCTGGAAGCCTTGAGGGATGAAGCGGGCCTGGCCAAGGAAGCCTGCCCGCCCTTCGATGTCGACGCCTATCGGGCAGGCCATCTGACACCGGTCTTTTTCGGCAGTGCCCTGCGGAATTTCGGCGTCGCCGAGTTGCTTCAGGGGATCGGTGAGAACGCGCCGTCGCCTCGGTCGCAGGCAACCGACAAACGCGCCATTGCTCCGGGCGAGAGCAAGGTCACCGGTTTCGTCTTCAAGGTTCAGGCGAACATGGATCCGAAACATCGCGACCGCATCGCGTTCATGCGCATCTGTTCCGGGCGGTTCAACCGGGGCATGAAGCTGAACCACATTCGGTCAGGCAAGCAGATGGCGGTGCACAACCCGATCCTGTTCTTCGCCGAAGACCGCGAATTGGCGGACGAGGCATGGCCGGGCGATATCATCGGCGTCCCGAACCACGGCACCCTGCGGGTCGGCGACACCTTGAGTGAAACCGAGGAAATACGCTTCACCGGCATTCCAAATTTCGCCCCGGAAATCCTACGGCGTGTCCGCCTGGACGATCCTATGAAGTCTAAACACCTCAGCCGTGCCCTATTGAGCCTTGCCGAGGAAGGCGTCACCCAGGTCTTCAAACGCACCTTGGGCGGCGACTGGATCGTCGGCGTGGTGGGACAGTTGCAGTTGGACGTGCTCGTCACCCGGGTCGAGCAGGAATATGCCGTCAAGATCAGCCTTGAGCCGGCGCCTTTCCAGACCGCACGCTGGGTCTATGCCGATGACAAGCCCACGCTCGATAAACTGATCAACGCCAATAGCAGCGCCATGGCCGTTGACGGCGACGGACAACCGGTCTTCCTGGCCCGGAACAGCTGGGAACTGAACTACCAGCAGGAACAGAACCCGAAAGTCGTGTTCAGCGCCACCAAGGAACGCGCCTAGCCGCGCCGCCGTCCCAGGCGGGAATTTGCGCTACCAGAGTGCGCGGGTCAGCGCGCTGAGCGCCATTTTCTGTGTACCGTCCCGATCGAAATTATCCGCTTCCAGCCAAGTCTTGAATGCCTTCCGGACCGCCGGCCATTCCTCCGCCGAAATCGAATACCAGGCCGTGTCGCGATTCCGGCCCCTGATGATGTAGTGGTTCAGGAACACGCCTTCGAACCGGAAGCCGAACCGCAACGCCGCAGCGCGGGACGGCGCGTTCATCGCATCGCATTTCCACTCGACCCGGCGATAGCCCAGTCGGTCGAAGGAATGTTCCATCATCAGATAGATCGCTTCCGTCGTCCGCACAGATCCCCGCCAAGCGGGCCGGAACCAGATATGGCCCAATTCGACGGTTCCGTTTGCCGGCACGATGTTGAGAAAACTGACCATACCGCCCGCTTCCGTACCATCGGGCGTCAGCAGGGCATAGAAGGATGGGTCCGCAGACCCGGCACATTGCTTCAACCAAGTGAAGGTCGCGGCTTCTTCTCCCGACGGCACGAGCGGCATGAAACGCCAAGACGTTTCCACCGTCAGCGAATCCTTCACCGCTTCCTGCAGCAATCCGCCGTGTTCCCCCGGATTCAACGGCGCCAGCACGACGTGGCCACCCGTGAGCACGGACCTACCGGGGTGAACACCAGACGGCAAAGACGCCAGGTCGTCCATGTGCGGACCCCTGCGGTTTCGGCAACTGGCCGCATCGTCCGACGTCATCGATTTCATCTACTCGACCTTCCTAGGTTTCGTGGCCGTATGACGCGTCGTATTAGCGTTTTACGGCTTAAGTTGTTAGATATTCTCTACCGTGCTGAACTGACAAAATGACCGGTATGGCCAAGGTTGAAACATTTCACGGTATCGACGAGTCGCTAAGGGCCATTTTGGCCGCGACAACGGATCCGTCTTGTGTCGTTCGGATCGTCCCGGGTGGGAATGCGGCCGTCGTGTGGCATAACGATGCCTTCGCCTCCCTTCCTCTGGCGGCGTCGCCCGGACCGGGCATGGGTTTGCGTGATCTGATTCCCGACGGTCAGGCGGAAGCAGCGGTGCGTTTCTGCATCGAAACCGGCCATTCGTGCAGTTTCAAACAACCGATCCTGACCTCCGGAAGGCCGGGAATCTCGCACAGCCTGCACGCGACCCGTTTGAGTGACAGCAAGGGACCCGTCGCATTGCTGACCGCGTCGCCGTTGGAGCCGGAAGAAGCGGCCACGGCACACAGCCGTATTGCTGAGATCAGAACAATCTTGAAACGGGCGCTCGACGCAACGCCGTCAACAATCGCGATCTTCGACCGACGGCACCGTTTCATCGACGCGAACCGGGCCTTCCGCGACCGTTGGCGTATCCCCGACGACCAGGACATCGGCGGGGTGAGCTTGGAGTCGATCATCGGCCACGACCGCTATTTCATCATCAAGCCGATGTTGGATGCCGCGCGTACCGACGGTCCCGTGACGTTCGAAGTAAACTTCGAAGTCGACGGCAAGCGGCCGTTGCTGCGATCCACCGCGACCCCGCTTTCGTTGACCGGCGGCGAAGTTGACGGCGTCATTGTCGCGTCGGAGGACATTACCGAAAACACCGCCACAAGCGAAGCGCTTGCCGGCACGGAAGACCTGCTGCGTCTGGTCACCGACTCTTCGCCGAACCTGTTGACCTATATCGACACCGATCTCGTCTTCAAATTTTGCAGCCTCGCCCATGCCGACTTCTTTCAAAGAAACAGGGAAGACATAGAAGACAAGCACATCTCGGACGTCATCACGCGCGAACGGTACGAGGCTGTCCTGCCCGATCTGAAGCGTGTCTTCGCCGGACAGACGCGCGTCAATATCGGCCGGCACCCAAGCAAGGACGGCGGCGAGGAACTTGTCGAATGGACGTTGACCCCGCATTTCGGTCCGAACGGAAAGGTCCTCGGCCTCGTATCCTCCGGCCATGTCATCACATCGCGTTTGAAGACGGAAAACGCCCTTCGTGAGAGCGAAGGTCTGCTGAGGACGGTGACCGAGGCGACGCCGACCTTGATTGCCTATATCGATGCGCATCAATCGGTGACCTTCGCGAACAGGGCGTTCCTGAAAAGAACCGGGAATTTGTACTCGAACGTAATTGGAAAGAACATTCGTGACGTTCTTCCGCCGACACAGTTCGAAGCGCTGAAGCCGCGCCTGATGCCTGCTTTCGTCAGCGGCACCTTGCAGCGCCATCGGATCGAATGGACCGGCCCGGACCAAATATCCCGGTGCGAGGATTGGTCTATTGCCCCGCATCTCGGTTCCGACGGCAGCGTGGCCGGCGTTGTCCTGGCCGCCCTGGACGTTACCGAGAGCGTTCGAAGCGAAGCCGTAATCCGAGAGAGCGAAACGACGCTGAGCCTCGTCCTCGACACCGCGCCGACATTGATTGCAAGCATAGACGCCGACCTGCGGTACAGGTTCGTGAACCCCGCTTTTGCCACGTTTTCCGGTTTCTCCCAGGCCGAGCTGCGCGGCAAGGAAATCTCGACCACCATGACCCCCGCTCGATTCAACATCGTGAAGAAAATCGCGGAACGGGCGCTTGCCGGAGAAACCTTCAACTACACCGTCGGGATCCTGAACGACCATGGTGTGATGAAGGCAGTCGAATGGACGAGCAAGCCGGAGTTCCACAAGGACGGGGCAAAGATCAAATATGTTGATTGGACCTACACGCCGCAATTCGACGCGAACGGCAAGGTCGCCGGCTATGTCACATCCGGCGTGGACATCACCGATCGACTTGAAAAGGAACAGGCCCTCCGTGAGAGCGAAGAGAGGTTCGAGCTCGCCACGAGCGGATCGGCCGCCGGTCTTTGGATCTGGAACATCGGGGATGACTTGGTGTTCACCTCACCCCGCTTCCGCGAAATCCTTGAAATCGACTCGGATGACGCCATTCTTCCCGCGCGATTGGCCTTGGACAAACTGAATCAGGAAGATTCGGATCGGCTGGACGAGGCGGCCCGCGATCATATCGTCGACAACAAGCCGCTCAACCTGGAAGTCCTGGTCAGGACCGCGGAAAGCCGTGAAATATGGGTGCATGTCCGCGCATCAGCGGAACGCCAGCCGGACGGCAAGGCAACCAGATTGGCAGGATCGATCCACGACATTTCCGACCGGAAAGCGGCCGAGCGAAAGCTTGAGGAATCGGTGCGGGAATTGGCGGACGCCAACCTTGAATTGGAACGCCAAGCCGAGCAGATGGCGAAACTCGCCGCCGACTACGCCGCGGAGCGAGACCGCGCGGAAGCCGCCAACAAGGCAAAATCCGATTTTCTGGCCAATATGAGCCACGAAATACGCACACCGATGAATGGCGTGATCGGCGGCGCCCAACTATTGGCAACAACGGACCTTCACGCGGATCAGGTCGGTTACCTGGATGCCATCACAACATCCTCGGAAACGTTGCTGTCCTTGATTGACGACCTGTTGGACCTTGCCAAGATCGAGGCAGGGCACGTCGATATAGAGGAAGTGAATTTCGACCTGTGCGAATTGCTGGAAAGCATGGAGAAGATCTTTGGCCCCCGCGCTGCGGCAAAAGGGCTGGAATTCGCGCAGCCGCCGATCGACAACGATCCCGGACTTGTTCACGGCGACCCGACAAGGCTTCGTCAGATCATCATCAACTTGCTTGGCAACGCAGTGAAATTCACCAAAACGGGCTCGGTGACCCTGTCGGCCAAGGTCGAGGACGACGGGGAAGACGGACTGCGTGTCACCTTCGACGTCGTCGATAGCGGTATCGGCGTGCCCGAAGACCAACAGCACCGTCTGTTCGAGAAATTCTCCCAGGCTGACAGTTCCACCACCCGCCAGTTCGGCGGAACGGGCCTCGGCTTGGCAATCTGCCGCGAACTCGTCACCTTGATGAAGGGCGAGATCGGTTTTGAAAGCGAACATATGAGGGGAAGCCGTTTCTGGTTTTCCGTCCCGCTCAAACGCGGCACGGCTGACCCGGCCACGCCGGAGAAGACCGAGGAAGCGGCCTATATGCGTCTACCCGCGAAATCGCTCCGGGTTCTGATCGCAGAGGACCGGGAAATCAATCAGCACCTGATCAAGGCGTTCCTGGTGAAGGCGGGGCATGAAACGCATCTTGTCGGAAACGGCAGGGATGCCGTCAAAGCTTTCCGGGAAGGCACCTTCGATGTCATCTTGATGGACGTTCAGATGCCCGATATCGACGGGTTGACGGCCACGAAGCTGATCCGGGAAAGCGAATGGGAAACCGGGCGGCACACACCCATTATCGGCGTTACGGCAAACGCCATGCGCGGCAGCCGGGAACAGTTCCTGCAAGCCGGCATGGACGACTTCGTGGCAAAGCCTGTCCTGCCCGATCTTCTTTTCGACGCGATCGGGCGATGCGCCGGTTGCCGAGGCCCGAACCAGGACGGCCGTGCCCGCAAGGGAAGTGCACGACGCGACGCCCCCAAACGCTCAGCCTTGCCGTCCGCGCCGCCCCCGGCCGCCGAGTAAGACGCCGCCGAATAGCGCGCCGCCTGCGAAACACGGCAGGCGGCCTCCGGTCCGAAAAGCTCGCGCCAATGTGACACGTGTTCCATCACCCTTGCCTCGACACGGCACCGCCGTGCTGCAATAGAAACGCGACGTGAAAATACCCAACCCGATCGGAAAGGAATGCAGATGGCCGCCGTGGCCGAGGTCATCCCCTCCCGGGGCAAGAGCCGCTTCGCCATGGCGCTTGCGGTCGCATTGGCGGGTTTGATCCTGGTCGATGTCGGCCTGGAACAAGGGGCCCGAAAGGCCGCCCTGTTCGGTGTCGGGCTTGCCATGGGGATCACTCTCTACGCGGCCAGTTTCGGATTCTCCGGCAGTTGGCGCGCCTTCCTTTCCGACGGGCGCGGCGCCGGATTGCGTGGCCAGATGCTGATGCTGGCAATCGCCTGCATACTGTTCTTCCCGGCAATAGAAGCCCGCGAGCTGTTCGGCCACCAAGTCGGCGGATTCATCGCCCCGGTCGGCCTGTCCGTCGCCATCGGCGCTTTCGTATTCGGGCTAGGAATGCAATTGGGCGGCGCCTGCGCCAGCGGCACCTTGTTCACGGTCGGCGGCGGCAATAGCCGCATGGTCATTACCTTGCTGTTCTTTATCATCGGTTCTCTCGCGGCAACGCACCACTTGGATTGGTGGCTGTCGCTGCCCTCCTTCGGAACGATTTCCGTCATCCGGCTCTTCGGGGTCTGGCCGGGCCTGGCGATGGCACTGTCCTTGTTCGCCGCCATCGCCGCGCTGTCGGTCTGGATTGAAATCCGGCGGCACGGCCGCCTCGTCTCCCACCACCGCGAGGGAGACCAAACGCGTCACCCGCTGTGGCGCGGCGCCTGGCCTTGGGTCTGGGGAGCCATCGCGCTGGCCCTGTTGAACTATGCGACCCTGGCGCTGGCGGGAAGGCCATGGGGCATAACCTCGGCCTTCGCGCTGTGGGGCGCGCAAAGCGTGGATGCCATGGGGCTGCCCGTCGCGGAATGGGATTATTGGCAAAGGCGGACCGGGGCGCTGTCCCGCAGCCTGTTGACCGATACCACATCCTTGATGAATTTCGGGATCATGATCGGCGCGCTGGCCGCCGCCGGTCTGGCCGGCAAGTTCGCCCCCAGTTTCAGGGTCGCTCTGCGCCCCGCCCTGGCCGCGGTGATCGGGGGGCTGATGCTGGGATACGGTGCGCGCCTTGCCTTCGGCTGCAATATCGGCAGTTTCTTCAGCGGCACCGCGTCCGGCAGTCTGCACGGGATCCTTTGGCTGGCCTGCGCCGGCCTCGGCAATGTCGCGGGCTTGAAGCTACGCCCCTTTTTCCGGCTTTAAACGGTAAACCGGGCGGGCGAGACTTCGGCCGCCACCACACCCGCGTCCACATGTTCTTTCGGCAGGGGCTGCCCTGTGACCGTCGCCGCGGCGAACTGCGCCATCGCAGGCGCGGTCTGGATACCGTACCCGCCCTGTCCGACCAGCCAATAGAACCCCTCCGCCTGCGGATCGAATCCGTTCACCAGGACGCCGTCGGGCGCGAAGGTCCGCAGCCCCGCCCAACTGTTCTCGACGCGAGTCACTTCCAGGTCTGTGAAGGTTTGCATCCGGTCGATCCCAACCGCGACGTCAAAATCGTCGGCGAAGGCGTCACAAGGCTCGGACGGTGTTTCATCCGCCGGAGAAACCATCAAACGCCCACCGTCGGGGCGGATATAGAAGCTCATATCCACTGCCGCGCAGAGCGGCCAGTTTCGGACATCCAAGTCGCCGGCGACCGTCACCATGGCCGCCGTCCGGCGCTTCGGCACCAGCCCCACCGGTTTCACGCCGGCCATACCCGCGACGACGTCGCCCCACGCACCCGCCGCGTTGATCAAGACCGGGGCCCGATAGTCCGTTCCGCCCGCGCTGGCGATCCAGACGCCGTCCTGCCGGGCGATGCCGTCGATCCGCGCATCGCAGAAAAGCCGCCCACCCCGGCGTTTGCAAAGGCGCAGATATCCCTGATGCAACATATCGACATCGATATCCTGGGCGTCCGGGTCATAGGCCGCGCCTTCCAGCAAGTCCGCCTTCAGCGCGGGTATCAATTCCTTGGCTTCCGCCGGGGAAAGATGTTGCATGCCGGGCGCGTTCGCGATTTCGGCATCAAGCAAGCCGGCTTGCCCCTTTTCGCCGATGAGCATCTCGCCCCGCCGCTTCATCAGCGGTGCCTCGCAGAAACCGTCCGGCGGCGTATCCAGGAAGGACCAGCTGGCCTTGGTCATCGCCCGCACCGGCTGCGGCCCGTAATATTGGATCCACGTCGCCGCCGACCGGCCGGTCGTGTGGTATCCGGGGCGGTCCTCCGCCTCCAGCACGACAACGTCTGCATCCTCCGCCAATAAGGCTGCAACCGAAGCGCCCGCGATCCCCGCGCCGATGACCAGAATGTCGGCCGTTTCCGTCATGCCCTCACTCCCGATAAAAAAGAAAACGGCGCCTGCCTGGAAGGGTCACCCCTCCGGCAGGCGCCGTGCACCTAGAACTTGACCGTGTCGCCGCCCTTCAGGCTCAAGATTTCGCGGGCTTCGTCCGGCTCCGCGACCTCCAGCGACAGGCTCTCGATGATGCTGCGCACCTTCCTGACCTGTTCGGCATTGGAAACGGCCAGTTTCCCGCGGCTGATCAGGAGGCTGTCCTCCAGACCGACACGGACATTGCCGCCCATGCCTGCGGCCACGGCCGCCAAGGGCATCTGCATGCGGCCCGCGCCCAGGATCGACCACTTGTATTGGTCGCCGAACAGCTTGTCCGCGGTCTTCTTCATGAAGACGAGGTTCTCCGTATCGGCACCGATGCCGCCCAGAATACCCATGACGAACTGAATGAATACCGGCGCCTTGACCAACCCGCGGTCGAAGAAATGACGCAGCGTGTAGAGGTGACCGACATCGTAGCATTCGAATTCGAAACGCGTTCCCTTCTCACCCATCCGGGTCAGGATGCTTTCGATGTCGCGGAACGTGTTCTTGAAGATGAAATCCTTGGTGTTTTCCAGGTATTCCGGTTCCCAGTCATACTTCCATTTGTCGTATTTCTCGAGCATCGGGAAAATGCCGAAATTCATCGATCCCATATTGAGCGAGCAGACTTCCGGTTCGGCCACGAGGGAGGGCGCCAGGCGTTCCTCCACACTCATCCCAAGACCACCGCCGGTCGTGATGTTCACAACCGCGTTCGTCGACTGTTTGATGCGCGGCAGGAATTTCATGTAGACGTCAGGGTCCTGGGTCGGACGTCCGTCTTCGGGCATGCGCGCATGCAGATGCAGGATCGACGCGCCGGCCTCCGCCGCCTCGATCGCCTGCTGGGCGATTTCGTCCGGTGTGATCGGCAAATGTTCCGACATGGTCGGCGTGTGAATGGACCCTGTGATGGCACAGGTGATGATTACTTTATTGCGGCTGGCCATTGCTTCCCCCTGAATTCCTTTATTTGTCGGTGCGCAGAATAGGCGCGCCCCGACCCGGTCGGCAAGGGGACGGCCTAGTTCACGTATCTCGGCATAATCAGGCGCGGAATGGCCAGGATTACATCGGGAAATACAATAATGATTCCCAGGACCAGAAGCATCGGAAGCAGAATGACACAGACGTCCCTTAACGCATCGATCAGGCGAATCTTGCCGATCGCGGCCGTGATCAGCAGGCAAATGCCATAGGGTGGCGTCACCAATCCGAAGGCAAGACTGATCACCCCGATGATGGCAAAGTGGATCGGGTGCATCCCGACATGCTGGGTCACGGGGTACAAGACCGTGCCAAGAATGATGATCGCCGGAATCGCGTCGATGAACATGCCGATCAGTAGGAAGGCAAGGGCGCACATCACCCCGGTGCCGATGATGCCCAAGCCCATCATTTCGATTTGCGCAACCAGTGCGGCCGGGATCTTGAAATAGGCAAGGCACCAGCCGAACGCGGAAGCCGTACCGATGCAGAAAAGCGAAATCGCCGCAAACCGGGCGCTGTCGTAGAGAATCTTCGGCAACCGCGCCAGTTCCACGGAACGGTAGATCAGCACACCCAGAAGCAGCGAATAGATGACGGCGACGACGGACGCTTCCGTCGGCGTGAAGAAACCGCCCACGATACCGCCGACGATGATCAACGGCGTCATCAGCGCCAGCGAGGCGCTGGCCGCCGCCACCATGAGTTCCTTGAAGGTCGATCGGTCATAGACCGGATAGCCGCGGCGCTTCGCATAGACATAGACGGTGAGCATTTGCGAGCCGGCGATCAATATGCCCGGCACGACGCCCGCCAGGAACAACCCACCAATAGAAACGGACATCAACCCGCCCCAGACGACCATGAGGATCGACGGCGGAATGATGACGCCCATGACGCTGGAACACGCCGTGATCGCGACCGCGAAGGATGTGTCGTATCCCTGCTTTTTCATTTGCGGGATCAGGAGGGAGCCGATGCCCGCGGCATCCGCCGTCGAACTGCCGGAGATACCGGCGAAGAGCATGCTTACGACCACATTGATGTGGCCCAGGCCGCCCGGCAGATGGCCGACAAGGGCGCGGGAAAGCCGGATCAAACGGTCGGTGATCCCGGCGGCGTTCATCAGATTGGCCGCCAGCAGAAAGAAGGGCACGGCAAGCAGGACGAAGGCGTTGTAGCTCTTGAACATCTCCCGCAGGAGCAGAACAGGCGTCAGCCGTTCTTCGATGAAGAAGACCGGCACAACCGCCAGCGCCAGGGCGAAAGCCACCGGAACGCGCAACAGGACGAGAATTCCGAACAGGCCGAAAAGTACCGCTGCAACTTCACCCGGCCCCATGATCATCCCCTGAAATGTACTGTAACGGACTGTGTTTGCCGGTCCGGAGTTCCACGGTCGCATCGTAGATCTTTTCGACCAGGAAGATGACCCAAGTCACCCCGGCAATCGGCCAGGCGCCATAGATCGTCACCATCGGCAGTCCGGAAATCTCGGACAGCTGCCGGGAACCGAGAATTGCGAAATCCCGGCCATAGTAGATGAAGGTCGCCGCCACCCCGAACATGGCCAGGTAGCATAGGATCTTGAAAAAGTATTCGACGACGGGATTGCGGCTGTGCGGCAGAACGTCGACGTCGAAATGCGTCCCGTCCCGCACCGCGATCATGGCGCCGATCAAAATGATCCAGACGAAGCAGAAACGGGCGATCTCCTCGGTCCAGATGAACCGTGGAATGATTCCCGTATACCGGCTGAGAATCTGCATGCTGACCGGAACGATCAACACGGTCATCAGCACGGTCAGGACGATTTTGAGAAAGCTGTAGTATGCGTTCAATACGCGTCGCATGAACTCGATCCGACTGATGGGGAAAGAGAAGTCCGGCAGAGTGTTTCGCCACCCTGCCGGACCTGCAAGAACTGCGTTACTTTACTGCTTCGATGGCCTTCAGGACATCGGTCGCACCAAGTTCCGCTGCATAGGCTTCCTTGACCGGGCCGGCCAGTTCCAGAAGCTTGTCGCGTTCGGTGAAGGCATGGGTGGTCAACCAGCCCTTGTCCTCCATCGCCTTGAGCTTGGCGGAGTCCTGACCGGATTCGATATCACGGCCCAGCTTACCACCGATCTTGCCGGCCTTCAGGACGCATTCCTGCTCCTTCGCGCTCAGCCGTTCGAAGGTTGCGTTGGCGAACCCAATCGGACGCACGGTGATCGCATGGGCAGTCATCGCGATATGCGGCCCGACTTCATAGAACTTCATCTGTTCGATACCGGCCGCTTCGTTCTCCGCAGCGTCGATCACGCCGGTCTGGATGGCGTTATAGACCTCCGAATAGGCGATGACCGACGGGTGCGCCTTGATCGCCTCGAATATCCGGGTTTGGATCGGAGCGCCCATGACACGCATCGGCAAGCCTTCCAGCTCAGCCAGGTTCGTGATCGGGCGGTTCACGATCAACTGCCGCGTGCCGCCGCCGGCATAGCCGATCAGCCGCACATTGGCGGTTTTCAGAACGTCCGCGGCAAGCGGCGCAAGCGCGTCAACTTCCATGACCTTGTTCCAGTGGTCGATATCCCGGAACAGGAACGGCATGTCCATCAACGGCGCCTTCTGGGAAAAGGTCGACATGTGCGAAGGGCTGACGATCGCATAGTCAACCGCGATCCCCTGGCTCATGTTCTCGAAATAATCCTTTTCCAGGCCGAGTTCGGAATTCAGGTGAAGGTCGAACTTGAGCGACCCGCCCGAGCAGGCGGCGGCCTCTTCTTCGAACTTGCGCAACGCTTTAGTGAACGCATGACTTTCGTCGAACTGAACGGCGCCGACGAGGGTGGTTTCCGCGCGCACGGGCATGGTTGCCAGCACGGCGAGGGCACAGCCCAGGCCTAAAGACTTAAGAATGTTCATTTATTTCCTCCCAATTAATCCGCGGCCTTATGGCTTTTGGTTGTCTAACGATGCCGCGGTAATTCAATACTAACTGTTCGGCAAAACACGCTGCGAGTCCACAGTAGAAATATGAGTGAATTCACACTTGCCGGTCAGTGAGTTGTGACGAGGGCGCTACCATTGCCGGTTTTCGCCGCCAGCTGATCAAGAATATCCCACCGCCGACCATGGCGAGCGCCACGAAAATCGATGGTGACAGTTCTTCTCCCAGAACGATCCAACTCGCCAGCACACCGAACAGAGGCGCCAGGAAACTGAACGAGGTCATGTCCGAGGCTGGATAAATCCGCAGGATCCAGAACCAACTCAAGAATCCGATACTGACCACCACCAGGACTTGAAAGGCAAAAATGCTCCAAATCAACAGGGTCGGTTCGCGGATCGGACCGCCGAGATAGAGAGCGACCGCCAGTAGGATGGGCGCGGAGACGACGAGTTGGTAAACCAACAGCATTTCCGCCGAGGACCGCGAAAGCTTGGTCGCCCGCGCGGTCAGCGCAATCCCGGCCCAGCAAATCGCCCCCGCCAGACACATCATATCGCCGAGGAAGGCGTTCGGCGTCCAACTCGGCGCCTCGTCCAGCAAGGCCACGCCGACACCAAGAACGGCCAGCACCAAGCCCATGGCGCGCCGCGGCGTCATGCGTTCGCCCGGTATCAGGAAATGGGCGCCTATCGCGACCCAGACGGGCATCGTATACATGAACACCGACGCCCGTGAGACGGAGGTGTATTCGAGGGCCGAGAAAAGCAGCATGAATTCCACGGCAAAGAGAGTCCCGCTGAAAAGGCCGGGAATCAAAGACCCGTCGCGCATGGTAAGCTTGCGGCGCATGAAAAGCGCGAAGAGGACGACCGGCACCAGCGCGCAGGCGGACCGCAGACCGGCCTGAAAGACCGGCGAAAAACCGGCATTCACCAATTTGATCATCACCTGATTCAAGCCCATCAGGAACGAGAAGCCGAGAAGCGCCGCTGCGCCGATCGCATCGATCCGGTCTTTGCGCTCCATATCTGCTGTCCTTTCGGGAAATCCGGGAACTTTGCTATCCGTTGATGCCAGACGTCAGCCGGCCACGCACTACCGCCTTGCGCCAAAACACCTATGCCCGGATTGTGTTCCAAACTGCCGCGTTTTGCCGATAGCCTTTAGGCGCGGGTTTCGAATGACAATAGTCGGGTCACGCAGAATAGGAAAACGAAGGATTGGCACCAATGGGCAAGCTCAACCATTTATCAGCCGTGGACGCCGCCACCGGTATTGCCGCGGGCGACTTCACGGCGGAAGACTTGATGGCGGATTGCCTTGCCCGGGTGAGCGAGCGGGACAGCGATGTTGAGGCCTGGGCCTATCTGGACCCTGACTTTGCCATGCGTCAGGCCCGGAACGCCGACGCCACCGGCAAAGTAGCGCGGGCGCGCGGAGAAAAGCTCGCCCCCCTGCACGGCGTCCCGATCGGCATAAAGGACGTCATCGACACCGAAGACATGCCGACAGAGAACGGCTCTAAGGCATTCGCGGGGCGTCAGCCGACCCAGGATGCAACCAGCGTCGCGGCCCTGCGCGCCGCCGGCGCCGTCATCATGGGTAAAACCGTCACCACCGAACTTGCGAATATCCTGCCGTCCAAAACAAAAAACCCACACAATCTAAACCATTCGCCGGGTGGCTCCTCCTCCGGATCAGGGGCCGGCGTGGCCGATCACCAGGTCACCCTGGCCTTGGGAACGCAAACCGGCGGGTCGGTCATCAGGCCGGCCTCGTTCAATGGGGTCTTCGGCCTGAAGCCGACCCTGGGCATGATTCCGCGGTCCGGCGTGCTGATGCAATCCCACACCCTCGACACGGTCGGAGTCTTCGGTCGTAGCCTGGAAGATCTGGCCCTGATCGGCGACATACTCTCGGTCCCGGATCCCGGCGACCGGTTCAGCTATCGTGGCAGCCGTCCGTCCCTGCGTGCCGCGCTTAAAGCGGAACGGGACCCGCCGCCGCGGCTTGCCTTCGTCAAGACGCCCGCTTGGCCGCAGGCAGATAGCGAAGCGCAGAAGGCGATCGAGTCCTTCGCCGCTTCTCTGGGAAAAGCCTGCATCGAGGCCGACTTGCCTGCGCCTTTCGATCAAATCCTGGCTTTGCATGCCACGGTCATGGGAGCGGAGGACCTCACGCATTACGGACCGCTGTTGGAAAACCGCCCCGATGCGGTAAGCGATTTGCTGAAATCGCGGATGGTGGAGGCGGCGAAGATACGGGCCGACGACTACATCAAGGCCTTACTGGCGCGCGAAACACTGCAGCGCGCCATAGCAGCCTTGTTCGAGGACGTGGACGCGGTGATTGCGCTATCGGCGGCCGGACCGGCGCCGCATGGGTTCGAAACGACGGGCAATCCCGCCTTCAACGGGCTTTGGACCTATCTTGGCCTGCCCTGCATATCCTTGCCGCTTCTTACCGTGAAGGGTATGCCGCTGGGAGTGCAAATCATCGGCCCTTATGGCGCGGATGCCGCGGCGCTTGGCGTGTCCCGCTGGGTTGAACAAAACGGCAAGGCCTGAACAGCCGGGAATTCATGAGAATCGAGCGGAGAGGAACGCAGAGATGGACTACACGTTTCTAGGTCGGACCGGCCTCACAGTATCGCAACTGTGCTTTGGCACCATGTCATTCGGCGGCGATGCGGACGAGGCCCAATCGGCGCGGATGTACAAAGCCTGCCGCGACGCCGGGATCAACTTCTACGACTGTGCTGACGTCTATTCCAATGGCGCGGCGGAACGCATCCTGGGCAAGTTCATGGCCGGCCATCGCGACGAATTGGTGATCACCTCCAAATGTTGGGGCAAGATGGCCGATGACGTGAACGGGGGCGGGTCGAACCGCCGCCACATCGTCCGCGCGGTAGAGGCCAGCCTGAAACGCTTGGGCACGGACCGGCTCGACATTCTGTTCATGCATCGCTGGGACCCCAGCGTGCCGCTGGAGGAAACACTCCGCGCCCTGGAATCCCTGGTTTCCAGCGGCAAGGTCGTCCATATCGGGGCCAGCAACTACGCCGCCTGGCAGATCGCCAAGGGCCTCGGCATTTCAGAAAGGCGCGGCTGGCCCCGCTTTGATGTCATCCAACCCATGTATTCGCTGGTGAAGCGACAGGTTGAATCGGAAATTCTGCCGTTGGCGCGGGAAGAAGGCCTGGGCGTCATTACCTATTCGCCGATCGGCGGCGGCTTGTTGAGCGGGAAGTACACCAAGGGCAACCGCCCGGCCGAGGGCCGTCTGGTCACCAACAAGAGCTACACGAACCGCTATAGCGAGGACTGGGTCTTCGAAACGGCGGAGAAATTTTCCGCCTTCGCCGCGGAAAAGGGCATCCACCCGGTATCGCTCGCCGTTGCCTGGGTCGCGGCGAACCCGGCGGTCACCTGCCCGATCATCGGCGGGCGCAGCTTGGAACAGCTCCAGCCGTCCCTGGATTCTGTCGAGGTCGACATGACCCCGGCGCTTTATGCGGAGATGTGCGCCCTGACCCGGACCCCGCCGCCCGCGACGGACCGGCTGGAGGAAATGGCCTAGGCGCGTCTAGGTCCCTTTTGCCAGACCGATGATCGCGGCGGTCAGCGGGGCCGCGGGATCGGTAAGCGCCTCGACGATCGAAAAATGGTGATGGCCTTCCATGGCGGCTTCGGAAACGGGGCTGCCATGGGCCAGCATATGGTCGGCGAAAAGCGCGCTTTGGCGATGGAATTCGGCACTCTCCAGACTTCCGACCGACATGATAACCGGAATTTTGTAAACCGGCTTCATATGGATCGGACTCAACGTCTCGATATCATCGGCCGTGAACCTGAAGACCCGCTGCATGCCGGTCTTGGACAGCGGCTCAAGGTCGAATAGACCGGATATCGGAACCGACCCTTTCAGCAGGTCAACCGGCAGGCCGTCCCGGAAATCCGTCCAATCGGTGCAGGCAAGCGCACCGGCAAGATGGCCGCCGGCACTGTGGCCGGAAACCGTCATTCTGTCCCGGTCGAAGCCGTAGTCGCCGGCCACGTCATAGGCCCGCACGACGGCCGCGCGGCATTGACGCAGGATCTCCGTCAGGTCGACCTCGGGCATCAGGTCGTAATTCACCATGGCGACGGCAATCCCCGCTTTCAGCATGGCGGCGGCCATATGGGCGTGGCCGCGCTTGTCCAGGGCCTGCCAGTACCCGCCATGTATGAACAGGTGCAGCGGTGGATTGGCCGCGCCTTCCGGCATGAACAGATCGAAGCTTTGTCCCGGTGTTTCGCCGAACCAAACCTCGGCCACACGGTTCTCCCGATAGGCCGGGCCCGAGACCCGCCAGAGCTGGAAATATTTCTCGTGGTCCGGCGCCTGCGCCCTTGGGCTGTACTGAAAATTGATCTCTGCCTGGGTGAAATCCCCATACACCTTGGTGTCCGGATCACCGGCCGGCGGCACGACGGCGGAGAGGGCGGCTTTCGGCCCAGTCAGGCTGCTGTCCTCGACAACGGTGATATCAGGAAAGTTTCCGGCCAGGACTTCCCGGAAGGCCAGATCGTAGTCGATGAGCCGGTCCTGCAAGACGCCGACATCCGGAACCCACAGGATCAAGCGGCTGACATGCGGGGGCATCGCGCCCTCAGCCATCATCGCACCGGCGGCACGCCCCAGCGCCAGACGATAAGCCGTCACCGGATCGTCCGGCGGGTTGTCGCCGGAATCGAATGCATCGGTCGTGACCAGGCGCGCCCCGGCGGGAATTTCTTGATCTTTCAGGTCGGGAGCGACCGTCGCTTGGCTGAACTGCATACCTTGCCCCTCTATTACGGTCCGTTCCGACGGATGGTCGGTCCATCCGAAACTGTCACGGCCATGCGCACCCGTCTTTGCGAGCGCTTCGAAAGCAGTATAGTGACGTCAGGACGGACGTCAGAGTCCAGCAATTGTTCCGATATGCGTATCCGGTTACGTCAATGCCGTTTGGAAGGCCGATAATGACGGACCGGCAATAGGGGAAAAGAGATGAGTGCACCCACCGTCAATGGCGACCGTCTTTGGCAAAGTCTTATGGATATGGCGCAGCACGGCGCGACGCCGAAGGGCGGCGTCTGCCGGCTGGCGCTGACCGATGTCGACAAGGCGGGCCGCGACCTGTTCGTCGAATGGTGCCGCCAAGCGGGCATGACCATACGGGTGGACGCGGTCGGTAACATCTATGCCCGCCGGCCGGGCCGCGATTCGTCGCTGGCCCCGGTGGTGACCGGCAGCCATCTGGACAGCCAACCGACGGGCGGCAGGTTCGACGGCGTCTATGGCGTGCTGGCCGGGTTGGAGGTCGTGCGCAGCCTGAACGATCAGGCCATCGAGACGGAAGCGCCCATCGAGGTCGCCGTCTGGACCAACGAGGAAGGCAGCCGGTTCTCTCCCGCGATGATGGGCTCGGGCGTCTATGGCGGCGCCTTTACGCTGGAGGAAATCCTCGACAAGCGCGACATCGACGGGAAGCGCTTCGGCGACGAGTTGGAGCGGATCGGCTATGCTGGCGAAGACGACCCGACCGACCATCCGATGACCGCCTATTTCGAGGCGCATATCGAACAGGGGCCGATTCTGGAAGCAGCCGGGCTGCCGGTCGGTGTCGTGACCGGCGCCCAGGGACAGCGCTGGCACGAAATCACGGTCACGGGGATGGAAGCCCATGCCGGCCCGACCCCGATGGCGATCCGCAAGGACGCGCTCGTCGCGGCCTCCAAGATCATTCAGCGCGTCAACGAAATCGGCCATGAGCATCAGCCCGGGGCCTGCGCCACCGTCGGCTTCATCCAATCGAAACCGAATTCCCGCAACGTCATTCCCGGCGAGGTTTTCCTGCACACCGACATGCGCCATCCCGACGACGCGGAACTGCCCCGGATGAACGCGGCGCTTAAAGAATTCTGCGCAACGGTCGCCAAAGAATCGGGCGTCACGGTCGACGTGGTGGATTTCTGGTATTTCGCACCGACGCCCTTTGACGAAAAGCTGGTGAACCTGGTTCGGCAAGGCGCGGAATTGCATGGCTATCGGACGCAACCGATCATCTCCGGCGCGGGGCATGACGCGGTCTATGTCGCGCGCCGTGCGCCGACGGCGATGATCTTCACCCCCTGCGAGGACGGCATCAGCCACAACGAAGTGGAAAACGCCAAGCCGGAAGACCTGGAGGCGGGCTGCAACGTGCTCTATCACGCAATGCTGCATGCCGCCGGTTGGCGGCGCGACGGCCATAATCAACCGAAATAGCGCGATCAGGGGAAGGGATCGGAAATGTCCAAGATCGAAACGCTCGAACAGCTTCGCGCGCTCTATCCTTCCGCGAAGGGACTGGCCGTGGACAAGCAACTGTCCCGGCTCGACCCGCATTGCCGGCGCTTCATCGCGCTTTCCCCGTTTCTTGTTCTGGCGACCAAAGGGCCCGACGGGCTGGTCGATATTTCGCCGCGCGGCGGCGATCCCGGCTTCATTCACGTCGACGATGATGAAACCCTGCTGTTGCCCGATTGGCCGGGAAACAACCGGTTGGACAACCTGGAGAACATTCTGGCCGATCCGGCCATCAGCCTGATCTTCCTGATCCCCGGTGTGGACGAAACGCTGCGGGTTCACGGCGCGGCGGAAATCCGGACGGATGAAACGCTGGTCAACCTGTTCGCCATCGGTGCCAAACTGCCGAAATCGGTTCTTCGCATCCGGGTGAAGGAAGCCTATCTGCATTGCGCCAAGGCCTTGATGCGGGCGCGCCTGTGGGATGCGGATGCGCAGATTGACAGACGCGACCTGCCCTCCATCGCCGAGATGATTCAGGACCAGGCCGGACTGGGCGGACCCGCCGAGTCGACGACGGATATGGTGGCCAGATATCGTAAAATACTATACTGACTGGTTCCCAAAGCCGACGGCCTTACGAGTTTGGAGAACGTTGTTTTCGCTCAACGGCGTGCGGCGCGACTTGGATTAACCCCCGATCGGATACGGTATGGTGGCGAACCGTGAGACCTCTGCGCCGGTATTCTTCGCCGGTGTCGATTCCAGACTGCGGGACATGGTTGAACATGCCGGCGTCGGTCTCTACGCGATCGATCTGAGCGGCCGGTACACTTTCGTGAACCGCCATTTCGC
This sequence comes from uncultured Flavobacteriaceae bacterium, assembly GCA_964350445.1. Classification (GTDB taxonomy): domain Bacteria; phylum Pseudomonadota; class Alphaproteobacteria; order UBA8366; family Aestuariispiraceae; genus Hwanghaeella. The sequence goes on along the minus strand of CAYGKA010000063.1, from coordinate 2,392 downwards.
GGAAATGCTCGGCTACGGCACTCCCGAGGCGTGCCTTCAAGCAGGCCTTCAGGTTCAAGACATATTCGAAAATCCCGGCGACCGTGAAACGTCCCGGGAACTCTGCATCCGGGAGCAGCGGATCACCGACTACCTTTTCAAGGCCAAGCGGAAAGACGGCTCCAACCTCTGGGTCAGCGAGAACTGCTCGGTCATCCGTGAACAGAACGGCGCGATTTCAGGCTTCGTCGGGTCGATCGCGGATGTCACTTCCTTCGTCGAAGCGACCGAGAAACTGGAAGCCGCCGAGCTCGATTTCCGGCGCTTCATCGAACGCGCCCATGAAGGCATTTACCGGTCATCGCTCGACGGGCGTCAATTGATGGCGAACCCGGCGCTGGTGAAGCTGAACGGCTACGGGTCGGAAGCGGAGCAGTTGGAAGGCGTCAAGGATATCGGCGTTGAATGGTATGTCGACCCGGACCGGCGCGCCGAGTTCCGAAAACATTTGGACGATTTCGGTTTTGTCGAGAACTTCGAGTCGGAAATCTATACCCACAAGTCGAGGAAGCGGATCTGGATTTCGGAAAACGCCTATATCGTCCGGGACGAGCACGGGAAGCCGTTATTCTACGAAGGCACGGTCCGCGACATCACGGAAAAGAAACGGGCGGAACGGAAGCTGCGGGACGCGCTGCAGACGGCGGAGGAGGCCGACCGCGCCAAGGCGCGTTTCCTGGCCCATATGAGCCACGAGTTGCGAACGCCGCTGAACGCCATCCTCGGATTTTCGGACCTGATCCGGAAACTGGCCGCCGACGGCATGCCGCCCGAGAAGATCGCCGAATACGCCACCGACATTCACGACAGCGGCCAGCACCTGCTTGAGTTGATCAACGACGTGCTCGACCTCTCGCGTATCGAAAGCGACGCGATGAAGGTCGAGATCGAACCGGTGGACACGGTCCGCGCGATGGAGACGGCCATTGAAGTGGTGCGCCCGATGGCAACTCAGAAAGGCGTCGAACTGGTGCTGGAAACAGCCGGGGCGGCGGTCTTGTTGGCCGACCCCAGGCGCTTGCATCAATGCCTGCTGAACCTGTTGTCCAACGCCGTCAAGTTTTCCCATATCGGCGGTACTGTCACCTTGGAGGCCGCCGCGACCGCGGAGGAGGTTTCGCTCGCCGTGGCGGATGAAGGCATCGGCATCCCCAAAGAACTTCTCCCCTCCATCGGCCAGCCCTTCGTCACGCTGGAAGACCCTTCGGACACGGCGCAAAAGGGAACCGGGCTGGGCCTGACCATCACCCATTCGCTGACGAGGATGATGGCCGGCCGCATGGACCTGGCGAGCATATTGGACGAAGGCACGACCGTGACGCTCACCTTCCCCCGCTATAAGCGCGATTGAGCCTGGGGCAGGATTGCGGCAGCAGACGGACCCAAGACGGGCGCGCCCCCGCCGCGGCGCTATTTCTTCTCGCGCGGCTCCACTGTGAAATTCGGGCGATAGTTCTTGAACGGGTCCTGGTCGGTGTCGACCGCCTGCGCGCGCATGAAGCCGTCGCGCGCCCTGAGGCGCTCCAGATAGGCCGAGACCTGCGGCGAAAAGTATTCGGCAAACCCGACAAGTTCCCCCAGATGCAGGGCGTAGCCGACCGCGATATCGGCGATCGTGAAGTGGCCGCCGCACAGAAACTCCCGCCCCTCCAGACGCGCATCCAATCCCCGCAGCCGCCCGAGGAACCATTTGGCATAGTCCTGAACCACCTGCGGCTGGCGCCGCTCCCGCGGTTCCAACGCGGAATAGCGCAGCACGATCGCGGTCGGGAAGGTCAGCGTGGCGTCACTCTGGAAAAGCAGGTTGAGGTATTCGGCATAATCCGGATGGTCCGGGGCAAGACCGAACTCCGGCTTCCCGTATGCCGCGACCAGATACAGGCAGATGGCGGTCGACTCGGTCATCGCCACCGCCCCGTCGGTGAAATAGGGCACCGTCCCCAACGGGTTCACGTCCAGGAATTCCCGCTGCAGGAAACGCGGCGGAAAGGGCATGGTCTCGACCTCATAGTCCTGACCCACCTTCCAGCCCATCTCCTCCAGCGCCCAAAGCACCCGCAAGGATCGGCTGTTGTAACAATGCCAAAGTTTCATAATTTCCCCGCTTAACAAACGGTGGACAGATTAGCGTGTTCCCCCCAGAGAACCAGAGGGTAGAACGGGAAGATAGGGCCAGGGGCTAGAATGAGGGGATAGGATCAGAGAGCGAAGGACCTTATGACCGACCCAATTGGAACGCCGCGCTTCAGCTGACGCTATAAGGATAGATCCTCCGCTTTTCCCAGCGAAGAGCGCCGTCAAGCGCTGAGAACCACACGCCGAGCAAGGTCTTCGCCTAACCGCCTCTGATTTT
>CAYGKA010000062.1:18736-28649 GCA_964350445.1 uncultured Flavobacteriaceae bacterium | reverse complement strand
CCCATGCCCGACACCATGTTGCGTCCGGTGATGGTGCGCGCCTTCGACCTGCTGCCCGGCATGGAAGTCGATGCACATAGCCATTCATGGGGTCAATTGGCCTATGCGTCGGCGGGGATCATGATCGTCTCCACCCCTGAAGGGTCCTGGACCGTGCCGCCAGCGCGCGCCGTCTGGGTCCCGCCCGGCGTCGATCATTCGATTTCGATACCGGGATCCGGCGCTTTTTTCCGCAGCGTCTATACCAGAAGCGATCATTCCCATGATTTGGGGCCCAACTGCCGGGTCTTGCGGGTCACATCCCTTTTACGGGAGTTGATCATCCGGGCGTCCGAAATGCCCCTAGAATACGATGAAGACGGGCCGGAAGGCCGGTTGATGACGGTGATTGTCGACCAGATCAGGGAAATGCGGGAGGAAGAACCCCTCTACCTGCCGATGCCGCGCGACCGGCGTCTGCTTCGGTTGGCGCAGGGAATGGTGCAGGAACCCGGTATGCGGTTGAGCCTGGAAGAAGCGGCGTCGCTGGCGGGCGCCAGCGCCAGGACGCTTGCGCGCCGGTTCACGGCGGAAACAGGGCTGACTTTCGGGGAATGGCAGCGGCGGTTGAGCCTTGTGACCGCGGTGGAACGGTTGGCGACGGGTCAACCGGTAACATCGGTCGCGCTGGATCTGGGCTATGAAAGCCCGTCGGCCTTTATCGCGATGTTCCGCCGGACACTCGGCGCCAGCCCGACCGCTTTTCTGGCGCGCACATGACGGTCCAATTAACCCGGTAAAAACGCCAAACCATCACCAGGAACAATTTGCGGGTTCCTCCGAACAGAAAGACACTACCGTGATGCGGATGCGTGTAACGTCTATCCTGGTTCTGGTCTTCGGCGGCCTCGTCCTATTGTCGGTGGGGGGCATGTTCCTCATCGCGCTGGCCAGCGCCTTCGACAACACCCGCAACTCGCTCACCACGCTTCTCAACGAATTGATCAACGAAGCATCGGTCCAATCGACGGTGTTTTTCAACCCGCTCGAGGATCTGGGCAAATGGCTGGCTTTCGAAGTCAGCGCCGACCGAATGAGCGTGCAGGACCCTGAAAGCCTGAAATACATCCTGGCCGGCGCGCTCTCCTCCCTGCCGCAAGGCGAAGCGGTGACGATCCAATTTCCCGATGGAAACGGATATTATTTCGATCGTGCAACGGAAACCATTCAGGCGGTCTTCTGGCCGCCCGAATGGCGTGTCAGCGCGCGTGGAATCGGCCCCAACGGCGAATGGGTTCTGCGTCCGTCCCCCCTCGACGGAAGCCATCGCGGTGCGTTCATCACCTCGGCCCGTGACAAGGAAGGCCGGCAGATCGCGGCCATCGGCATCCGTGCCAATCTGGAACCGCTGTCGCGAAAGCTTTCGACTAATGCCGTCTTCCGGGGCACGGAATTGACGCGGTTCATGTTGTTCAACGACCGGATCGTCGTCGCCCACCCCCTGCTGGTGATGTCCGATGCGGGCAGCCGCCCAACGGTCGCGGATGTCGGCGACCCTTACCTGCACGAATTGTTCACGGGGCAGCGGTTCTCATTGGAACTCATCAAGGAACGTGCAGGGATCGAAACATTTGTTCTGCGCACGTCACAAGGTAAAGACCGGGTTTTCGCGATGCGCGAGGATAAAACGCGCCGAACCGGCGGGACGGTTACGATCGGTGTTCATTTCGACCAATCGGCGGGCGCCTCTGAAATCAAGCGTCTTATCGGCACGATGGTGGTCGGTTTGGCCGTCGTTATTCTGTCAGTCGTCGTGGCGATCTTGATGGGCCGCCGCGCGGCGCGCCCGATTAAAAACCTGGCGTCCGCCGCGCACGCGATCCGTGAGCAGGATTACGACGCGGTTCCGCGCCTACCGCCCAGCAGCGCGATTGAGCTGGACGAGGCCGCAAGCGCCTTCAACGGCATGGTCGACGGGCTGCAGGAACGCGAGCGCATCCGCAACCTGTTCGGCAAATACGTGCCCGAAAGCGTCGCCCAACTGCTGCTGCGGGACGAGACCGCCGGCCAGCCGCAAGCGGCCACCGCCACGGTCTTTTTCCTCGATCTGGCCGGGTTTTCGTCGATGTCCGAGAAATTGGACCCGGCTGGAATCGTCGCGACGATGAACGCGTTCTTTTCCGACGCGGTGGAGATCATCGAGCAGGAAAAGGGCGTCGTCACACAGTTCCAGGGCGATGCCGTCCTGGCCGTGTTCAACACGCCGGTGGCGGATCCCGACCATGCCCTGCATGCGGTGCGCGCCGCGATCCGGACCCTCAGGATCATCAAGACCAAGACCTTCGCCGGCCAGGAACTCGCCTGCCGGATCGGATTGAACACCGGCCCGCTGGTGGCCGGCGCGGTCGGTGCCGCGCAACGATTGAGCTATACGGTCCACGGCGATTCCGTGAACCTTGCGGCGCGGCTGGAAGCGATGAACAAGGAAACAGAAACCGAATTGCTGGTCGCCGAGTCCACCCGCCAACTCGCGCCTGACTTCCCTTACGAGCATGTCGGCACTTTCGTGGTCCGTGGGCGGGACGAACCGGTCGCCGCCTATACGATCCGCGATCTGCCCGATGTCGGGCCGGCCTGACAACGCCGTCCAATATGGGCGCCGGCCTTGAGGCATCGGGCCATCGTCGCTACATAGCGCTGGAACGAAAGCAGGAAAGCCCCGCATGACCTCCGTATTCAGAGCCATCTCCCTCGCCTTGGGGCAGATCGACGATCCCGCCTTCCGCAAGGTGATGGGCGTCGGCGTCGTCGGCGCGTTGATCGTCTTTCTGGGGCTGTGGTTCCTGTCGGCCTGGGGCCTCGCGCTGATCCCCTGGGCGGACCTGCCGTGGGTCGGCTGGATGTTCGATTGGATCGCGGAAGCCGCCTCCTGGCTGGGCGATGTCGCGTTCCTGTCAGTAATGCTGACCGTCACCTTCCTGCTGTTCCCGGCTGTGACGACCACGATCGTCAGCCTGTTCCTGGACGAAATCATCGGTGCGGTCGAAGACAAGCATTACCCGGGACGCGGTGCGCCGCGGGCCCAGCCGATGCCGGAACTGATCGGCCAATCGCTGAAATTCCTGGCCATCGTCGTCGGTGTGAACGTCCTGGCGCTGCCGATATACGCCGTTCTGTTCTTCCTGCCGCCGTTCAACCTGGTCTTCTACTACCTCCTGAACGGCTATCTGGTCGGCCGTGAATTCTACGAGATGGTGTCGATCCGCCGGATGACGCCGGAAGAGGCGATCGTGCTGCGCAAGCGCTTCGGCGGCCGGGTCATTCTGGCCGGCGCGGTCATCGTCTTCTGCATGACGGTGCCGGTCCTCAACCTGCTGGTCCCGGTGCTGGCGGCGGCGGCGATGGTTCATGTCTTCGAAAGCATGCGCGCCCGCGCGGCGGCCGTCCCGGCCCAACGCTAAGGTATCCTGAAAATGAAGCGGCTGGCCGCCTGTTCCCTGTTGCTGGTGCTGGCCGCATGCGGCGGCGCCCCCCAGAAGCCGCTCGCGACCGAGACCGCGGCCGCCGAAACGGCATCCGCAACCACTGAACCTGCCAAAACCGCGTCTTCCGCAACAGTCAAACCCGCCGCCGACGCGGCCCCGGTCCGCGCGCCGAAACAGGCGGCCCCGGCCCAATCCGCCGCCCTGACACCGGAAAAACCCGAACCGGCGGAACCGGAAATCCCCGTCGATGACGACCCGGCCCAATTCATGAACGGCGATGTCGCGGCCCTGCGGGACGCCCTGGGCGATCCGATTCTGATCCGGCGGGACGGCCCGGCGGAGGTTTGGCAGTTCCGCGGCGATGCCTGCACCCTGGATCTGTTCTTGTATCCGGGCGATGGCGGGGCGCTGGCCGTCAAGCATGTCGACCTGCGCGGCGACGCGCCGGACGAAAACCGGGCGTGTCTGGCCAGAATGCTGCGCGCCCATATCGTCGCGGCGGACGGCTGAGCCCGAGCCTTCAAGGATAGACGCACCCGCGAGGAGGGCTACGGCGACAGGCCCGCCCGGGCTTCCAGAACGCCCGTCTCGATGGTCCGGATCTTGTCGTCCATCCAGGCCGCCTCCGCCAGGGCGGTGTCATCCAGCAGCCGTTCGGCTTCGGACATTTTCCGCCAATCGTCCCAGGGCGAAACCTCGTGCTTGCACAAGGCCATCAGGTCGCGGGCAAGATTGACCCGGATGAACCACAGCCCGCGGGCCTCGCCATGGCCGAACCAATCCGGCTCCATCGCGTCGGTGCGGGCGAGTTCCCAGGCCCGGCGGCCGACGATGAACCGGTATTCCGGAACGTCCACGGTGTCGAAATCGATTTTCAAATGCCTGCGATGGGCTTCGTCCAGCTGGGCATCCGCCTTGGCCCAACGGCCCTCGTCCTCCAGCCAGTATTCGACCAGCCAATGGTCCTCATATTGTTCGCCGCCCAGGTAGTTGGCGAAGCCGCAGCGCAGCCGCGCCGGAACGCCGTTTTCCCGCAGCATGGCGCAGAGCAACAGGGAATAGTCGCGGCACGTACCGACGATCCGTTTGGCGGTCGGAAGCGACGGCAGCGCATCGCCCTCGTTCCGGGCGGCCAGCTGCGCCAATCGGTCGGAAACCGGCAAGGTCTCCCGCGACGCGGTGTCGACATTCTTCGGCGGGTCTTCGTAGAGAAGCTTTCCGTAGTGGTCATGGATCAGGATGTTCTGCACCAGACCGCATAGATGCACCGGGTCCCGGCCCAGGCCGGATATCATGGCGCGCCGTCCCTGCGGGTCGGTATACAGGCCGTGCTGGCGAAAGAAGGGAAGGTTTTCCGGCTGTGTCACGGCCTGGTTTCCCCGCCGGCGCCCACCTTTTCCTCGGGCTTGGGCCACAAGACCATCTGCGTGCAGCGGAAAACGGCGATGGTGCGGTCCTTTTTCGGATCGAAGACGCGCGCATCCCAAACCTGGGTTGACCGGCCGATATGGACCGGCGTCGCCGTGCAGCGCAATTCGCCGTCCAGCAGGGTGCCCATATGGTTGCTTTTCAGCTCCACTGTCGTGAAGCCGCTCGACCCCGCCGGCAGCCTGTTCCGGGCGGCGAAACCGCATGTCGTGTCGGCAAGCGCCACGATGCTGGCGGCGTGCAGAAATCCGTTCGGCGCATGATGATGCGGCTCGATCATCATTCGGCTGTCGTAACGGTCTTCGGTGAACGCGACCATCTCGATGCCCAAATGGCCCGGCAGACGGCCCGCCGCACGCTGATTGAACTCAGCGACGGGATCGTCGGACTGGTACTGCATGCGAAAGACTCCCCCCAAACTCGAAACTCAATGCTACACGGCCCGCCACGCCTTTGTCAGGCCGGAATAGTCTTGGCCTTGTAGGTGCACAGATCGGACAGGATGCAGGCCGGGCAGTCCGGTTTCCGCGCCTTGCAGACGTAGCGGCCGTGCAGAATCAGCCAGTGATGGGCGTGCAGCCGGTATTTCGCCGGCACCCGTTTCTCCAGCTTCTTTTCCACCTCCAGCGGCGTCTTGCCGGGCGCCAGCCCGGTTCGGTTCCCCATCCGAAAAATATGCGTATCGACCGCCATGGTCGGCTGACCGAAGGCCATGTTCAAGACGACGTTCGCCGTCTTGCGGCCGACACCGGGCAGCTTCTCCAATTCCTCACGGATCGGCGGGACCTCTCCGCCGTAATCGTCGATCAGAATCTTGGCGGCGGCCATGACGTTCTTGGCCTTGGAATTGAACAGACCGATGGTCTTGATCGCGTCCTTCAAACGGCCCTCGCCGAAATCCAGCATCTGCTGCGGCGTTGTGACCTTCTTGAACAGTGGCCCGGTGGCCTTATTTACCGAGATATCCGTTGCCTGCGCCGACAAGGCCACCGCCACCAACAGCGTATAGGGATTGACGTAGTTCAACTCCCCTTTCGGCTCGGGCATGGCTTTTTCGAGGCGCGCGAAAAACTCCTCGATATCGGCTTTTTTCATGAGTGGCATATGGTAACCCGGCGCGGCCGATTGCCGCGGATGATGTTTTGACCCCAAGCTTTTTCGTACTGGGCTTTCCCGTATAGCATGGACACCGCGTTAATAAAGACCCTCAGCGTATGACGATACCGCCAAAGACTTCAGATTTCGGCGCCGCAGACGGCGCCGTCGATCTTCCGGAAGACGCGTCGCGCATCTATCTGGACGCTTCGCTGCACCCGCACCGGTCGTTGAGCCCCAAGGGCTTCGCCCTGGTCATGGCGGCTGTGGCCCTGTGCGGGTCCGCGGTCGGGATTTCCTTCTTTCTGGCCGGCGCCTGGCCGGTGGCCGGCTTCGCGGGGCTGGAAATCCTGCTCTTGTACTTTGCGTTCAAACTGAATTTCCGCGACGCGCGGCGGATGGAACATATCCGGCTGACCGATGAGGGGCTGGAAATCACGCGTGTAAAACCGAATGGCAAGCGGTCCCGCGTCGTGCTGGAGCCGACCTGGCTGAACGTCCAGATGGACGACCCGCCGGAACATCACAGCCAGTTGGTCGTCGCGTCCCGCGGGAAGGGGTTGATCCTGGGTGCCTTCCTGACGCCGGGCGAACGGCTGGAAGTGGCAAAGGCCCTGCAGGACGCGCTCGACCGGTACCGCGCCCCGGAGCATCTGAAGGTTTAGGAAGCGCCTTCCGCCGCCAACGCCGCCGCCAGCGCGCTGAGGCGATAGGCGCACAGCGCCGACTGCCCGTCCCGGTCCAGTTCGGGCGCGAATTCGACCAGGCAAAAACCGGCGATCCGGGCTTTTTCTGCCACGCCGTTCATCAGCGCCAGCGCCTGATGCATGAACAGCCCGCCGACCGCCGGCCCGATGACGCCGGGCGCGACGGACGGGTCCAGCCCGTCCAGGTCGAAGTCGATAAAAACCCGCGCATCCGCCGGGATTTTGGCCAGAACCGCGTCGATTCCGTCGCGGTGGAACTGCGCGGCGGTGATGAAATTGACGCCCCAGGCGCAGGCGTCCTGGTAATCCGACGGACGCGCCGATCCGACCGCCCGCGCGCCGACCTGCACCATGCGCTCGACCCATTCCATCTCCGAGGCACGCCGCATCGGTGAGGACAGGCCCATGCGCTCCCCGTTCACCTCGTCCCGCCAATCGATATGGGCGTCGATCTGCAGGATCGTGACCGGCCCGTGCTGCGCATAGGCGTGCAGTACCGGGGTCGGCGTTGAATCGTCGCCGCCCAGCACGATCGGCACGACGCCGGCATCCAAAATCTCGTTCACCGCCTTGGTGATCCGCGCCCGGTTGGCGGCATGGTCCTGCGCGTCGTAGGGCAGGTCCCCGCAATCGACGATAAGCGGTTTGTTGTCCGGCCCGTGCGGCACGGCGGGCGCCATCCGGTCGAAATCGAAATGGCCGGTTGCGGCGGCCTCCACGGCGGCGCTGGCGCGCACCGCCGCCGGCGCCGTGGCCGCGTACAGGCCGGTCGCCGCATAGGGCGTTGCGCAGGGAACCCCCAGGATCGCGGCTTTCGCGCCGCTGCCCGCCAAGTCGCCCGTCGCGACCTTGGGCAGGCCCAGGAAGGTCTCCACCGTCCCGGTTCCGCCGAAGATACCGGCGATGCTCGGCCGTGCCGAGGGCGTCTCGTCAGACATGCCGTTCCGCCTCCGTCACGGTTTCCGCTTCGTGATCCTTCAGGCCCAGCACGTCGTTCATGTCATAGACGCCGGGATGCTTGTCTTTGGTCCACAACGCCGCGCGGATGGCGCCGGCCGCGAAGACCCGGCGGGCGGATGCCTTGTGGCCCAGAATCAGGCGCTCGCCCTCGGCGGCGAAGATCACGTCATGCTCGCCCACCACATCGCCCCCGCGCAGGGTGGCATAGCCGATCTCACCCGTCGGGCGCGCGCCGGTATGGCCGTCGCGCACCGCCTGTTTCACCGCGTCGTGGTTCACCTTGCGCCCGCGCGCCGCGGCCTTGCCCAAGGCAAGCGCGGTGCCAGACGGCGCATCCACCTTGTGCCGGTGGTGCATCTCCAGCACTTCGATATCGTAGTCGTCGCCCAGCGTCGCGGCGGCCTTCTGGACCAGGTTCATCAACAGCGTGATGCCGACGCTGTAATTCGCCGCATAAACGACGGGCACGTGCCGGGCGGCCAGATACAGGGCTTCCTCGTCGGAATGGCTCATGCCGGTCGTCCCGGCGACCAGCGCCGCGCCTGCCTGGGCGCACAGCCTGGCATGGTTCACGGTCGCGGCGGGAGAGGTGAAGTCGATGACCACGTCGGCCTGCGCGATTACCGGGGCCGGGTCGTCGATGACTTTCAGCCCGGTTTCCCCGCACCCCGCCAGCACGCCGGGGTCCTGTCCCAGCGCGGGCGATCCTTCGCGGTCCGTTGCGCCCGACAGGCGGCAGCCCGCCGTGGCGGCAATCTCCGCGACCAGCATCCGCCCCATACGCCCATCCGCCCCGACGACGACAATGTTCAGATCATGTTCGGTCATGGCCTTCTCCCTCATTGGCCGAGAAAGTGCCAAGCCAGACCGGGGATGGAAAGCCAAATTGGCGGCTACAGCGTGGCCGCGCGTCGGTTTGCCGACGCGAACCGGGCGGGATCCAAGGTAACATCGTCGATAATGATCTTTCTCATGAACCCAAAACCGCCGTTTTTCAGAAAGCATTTGGTCTCGGCGGTCAGTTCCGGATGCCGGCAGAGCCTGTTGATCTGGAGATACCGCAAAACCGGCTTCGCCGCAGGCGTCGCGTAGGGATAGAGAATATCCATCGCTTCGTCGCATTCGAAGTCATTGCCGGAGTAACAGAAGCGGTACGCCGTGAGCGTGGCGAGAATGTGGCGATCCAGTTCAGACATCGAGGATAGATCGCGCGCAAAGGCCCGCATGGAAAGCGTGCGGCGGACCGTTTTTTGAAGCGCGTAGTGCCTTTTCTCAATGCTTTTGGGATCCAGCCCGAAACGGACGAAAATTTGCTTCAGGATGGCGTCCGTCAGAAGGTTTGGACCCTTTGTGGCCTTCACCGCTTCATTGAGCCTTTCCGAAAGACCCAAATAGCCTCCCTGCGCCGCCAGACCGGCAACCAGCACGTCCTTGTCCAACGCGCTCAACTGCGCTTGCGTCAACACGAGCGTAAGGATCTTCCAGTCCGGGAAACCCTGCCGTTGCCCGTATTCCAAGATCGCTCTGTCGATGTCGGGAGGCAGCGTTTCCAACGCATCGATGGTCAGCGTCAACCAACTGTCGATCGTGTAGAGGGCGGGCTCCGCCAGGCCCGGGCGCCATCGTTTCACATCGCCGCCAAGTTCGAACTGGCCCTGTTCGCCGACACTGTTCCAATACAGCACGAGGTTCCTGTTGGAGGTCTCGGCGACAACCCGGGCCGGGCTCTTATCCGACGCCACGCTCTCCCAGAAAATCGCCAAATAGGCGTTTCTTCCCATCCAGCCTTCGGTCGAATGATACGTTTCGGAAAGGGCGGTCTGCGCGGATTGGTTTCCGGCAATCGCCGACAGTCGAAGAAAGCCGAGGCCCTTTTCGAATTCCGACGACGTAGGAACGGATTGAACCAAGTGCCGCCCCAGAACGGCCATCGCCTCCGGATGGTTCAAATGGGCCGCACAGGCCAGGTAGAATTCCGAGAAAACTTTGTTCTTGGCGGTTTTCGCGGCCTCGTAGGCGGTCCAGGACGCGTCCCTATCGCCGCAGGTTTGGGGCACCGGTTCGGAGGCCCTATGGGCGGTCTGCGCCAAGCAGGATGACAGCAGGAAGGCGACAAACACACAAACGCAGCGTTTCAAAACCGTTCTCCCCCAGCGACCGGTCAAAACTACCACCGGGGGATTGGCGTCTCAACTTTACGATGCGGAAATTGGAGCGAACCCAAGGTCAACCGTTCCGACGACGGAGAATGGCGCTGGG
>CAYGKA010000062.1:4946-18636 GCA_964350445.1 uncultured Flavobacteriaceae bacterium | reverse complement strand
ATGTTGGACCCGCCTAAACGCTGCGTCCGCCCAGGTCCACAGAATCGTTGACCATGATGTCCCGAAGCACGGTCAAGCCGCCATTGCCCATCAGGCAGGTCAGTTTTCGCACCGGTCCGGCGCAATCTTCCATCGCTCTGATGAAAATCAGGAAGTTCAGCGCGACCGGGGAAATCAGCGGCGTGAGCTTGGCCAGGGTCGGTTTGCACAAGCCCACCGACTCCTCGCTGCAGGCATTCATGGCGGCGATCGTCGCCAGGATCCGCCTTTCGGGCCGGGAAGCGGCGGCGATCCCGCGCATCAACTGGTCGACATTGCCGCTTTCCGAAAACCGGGACAACAGCGTGTGTTGATGCGGCCTCAGGTATCGGACGTCCAATCCCAGCCGGTCCATCAATTGAAGGGTCAGTTGCGCCTGTTCCCCCTCCCGGCCCTTCTGGGTGTTCAGGTTTCGCAGTTTCAAGGTCAGAGCGAGGAAACTGCCCCGCGCCATCAGCCCGTCCAAAACCGGTTCGGGCACGCGATCGACATTGCCGCTGAATTCGCGGAACAGCGCCAGCAGACCCGCATCGGGAAGGTTGGACGAGATGCCGAAGTCCACCACGGTTTGCGCCGCGTTCTTCTCGGACAAGCCGGCGCTGCGGCCGAAACCGGCGATGACCCGCGTGATCAGGATATCGAAAGTGAAGTTCTGCGGCCCCGGCCGTCCCGGCCGCCAGTCTTCGATCTGCCGGTCGAGCGATTGCCGCGCATCCTCGCTCAACTGAGTCTGAAACAGCTCCAGGAATTTACCGGGCTTGTGAAGGAAACGGTAGGACGGGTCGTCCCGGCGCGTCACGCCGTCCCAGAACAGGGCCAGATAGGCGTTCCGGCCGATCCAGGGCTCCCCTTGTTCCGTCCGGCCCATTTCGTAGTTCATGGCCAAATAGCGCTGGGCCGACCTGTCGCCCGCGATCGCGGCTTGTTTCAGATAATCCATGCCCTGCTCGAAGTCGCCGGCACGGCGCGGCGTGTTTGCCAGATGGCGCCCCAGGGAACTCATCGCCACGACATGGCCGGCCAGGGCCGCGCATTCGCGAAGACGGAGGGCGTCGGCGGTCTTGGGATCGGGGGCCTGTTTCGCATAAAGCGACTTTGCTTCCGCCGCCTCGGGACAGGGGGTTTCTTCGATCGCCGCAATGGGGGCGTCGCCCTGCGCCGTGACGCAGGCGGGAAGCCAAGAGAGGCAGGCGAGAACCAGAAACCGTTTCACATCCGATCTCCACGAAGCGGTATCACGACGGTATCGGGCAAAGCGAAACACGGCAATGCAAAGGAAAGTGACCTAGCCGGCCACCCGTGTCGGAAACAGCCCGTTCAGCATATAAGCCTCCGCCGGCGTGGCGGCGTCGAGGACGGGCGCGTCGAACGACCCGCCCCATTGGGTGAAGTCCGAAACGCCGAACAGAAGCTGCAGCAGCCAGCGGTCATGGGTCTGGGGCGGCAGGCCTTTATGGATGCCTTCCGTGTTCACCAGCAGGCGCGTGCCCTTGGCTCCGGTCAGGGTGACCGGATGCTGTTTCAGGTAGCGGCCGGCATCGGCATCCTGCTTGCGCAGATCCTGGAAGTACCAGCGGTCGAATTCGTCCCGCGCCGGCCCTGGGTCCGGCCGGATTTCCGCCAGATAGTCCGCGTCATGCGTGCGGGGCATGTAGACATGGGGTCCGCCCTCCGCGTCCACATCGGTCAGATAGACGAAGAGTTTGCAGAACCGGTAGTCGTCCAAGTCGAAATGAAAATTCTGGGCATCGCGCGCCTGTTTTCCGGCAAAGGAACACCACAATCCAATACTGAGCAGAATCGGCGGCGCCCCCAGATGCTTTTCAACCGCCGCGCCGACCAGGGGATCGGTCGCAATTTCGCGGATATGCGGCAGGGTCAGCAGCGGCGGCCTGGAACAAAGCGCCAGGTTATGCGCCGCCCGCAGGGAGTCGAGCGGCCCTTCCACATCGGCGGCCCAATTGTGCATTTTCGTCGCGGCGGCGTGGTCGCGGATATCGTCCGCCCAATCAGCCGGAATCGCGGGTAGGACGCTGTACCCGTCCGTGTCGATTTCCCGCAGCACCCGTTCCGCCTCCGCCGTCAGGGGCCGGGCCGATCCGGGGCCGATCACCGTTTCCGCATAATCGGAAATCGCGCGGACGAAACGGCGGCGCAGCTTGCCGTCCATAGACCTGTGCAGAAAGCCGATCGCGCGGTAATGCAGGCTGTGCATGTCCGGTTTGGACAGCGTGAGGGCTTCCGCGCCGCCCAGAAACGTTGCGATGTCCTTGTACGCGTCGGATGATAACAGGAAGCGCAGCAGACCCACCTGCCAGTCATACCCGTGGTCCGTCGGCCAATAGGGTTGGACCTGCACGTTTTCGTCCGTCGGGACCGATGAAGGAGCATCAGGGCGCATGACCGTGAGTGTAGAGGAGTCGCCTGAGCTGCGCGAGGCCTGGATGATGCTGTTCCGCGGCGAATTGAAGCCCGCGGCCGAGCGGTTCCAGGCCCAGTTGACCGCCACCGACGACCCTTCCGCCGCCGCGGGGCTGTTGCTGTGCGCCGCCGTCATGGGCGCGGGCGGGGCCGCCGCGGCCCTGCTGGCCGACCGTTGGGACAGGCGGCGGGATGCCGGCCTTGTCCTGTGGCGGGCGGCCTGGATCTGCGCCGTCAACGGCAGCGATCAGGGTCTGACCCACCTGAAATCCGCTCTGTCGGGGTTTCCGGAAGGCGCGCGGGAACATGGCCCCCTGCACTATGCCGAGGGCCATCTGGCGATTATCCGCGGCGATACGGAAGCCGCCCTTGCCGGGTTTCTGGCCGCGAAGCACGGGTTCGAAACGGACCCGGAATGGTTACTCGCCCCGCAGGACCAAACCCTGACGAATGTCTTTGTCCAGACCGGCCATTTGCTGGATGAGGACCGGATGCGGGCGCTGGCCGAAAAGGTCGGGGACCCACCGACCTTTCCGCCGAATCCGGCCGGACCGCCCTGTCTCGCCGTGGCGGCCGATGGCGGGTATCTGCGCCGTTTCGGGGTCGATTTCGTAGAAAGCCTGAACCGGACGAATCCCGGCCTGACCCTGTTGATCCTGGCGGTCGATGCCGCGCCGGAAGACACGGCGGCGCTCGTCGCTGCGGGTCCGTCCCTTTTCCTGGCCGTGCGGCACGAGGCGTCGGATTTTCCCGGCGTCAACCGGCCCGCCGTCTATGCCAGCTGGCGGTTCCTGGCGATGGAAAGACTGCTGGCGGCGGAGAAACGCCCTGTTCTGGTGCTGGATATCGACCTCATCGTGCGCGCGCCGCTCGACCCGTTGTTCAACGCGATGGAAAGGGCCGATTTTGCCTGCTGGGTCCGTCCCGACGGCGGGCCGGGCGGCATCGTGCGGGGCGGGGCGACCGGGTTTGCCGCGTCCGGCGACGCCTGGTGGATGGCCGCGCTGGCGGGGGGCGCCATCCGCGCCCGGTTCGCGGAGGAGCGGGAAAACCTGTGGTTCGTCGATCAGGCGGCCCTGTGGCGCGCCGCGTTGGCGGCACAGAAAAGCCGGCCGGGATTCCGTCTTGCGGATTTCTCCCAAGCCGGCGGTTTCACGGATTTCTTCGATCTGGTCCGCGACGAGGACGTGAAGCGGCGCTGACCCGCCTAATCCGTCAAATCGTCCCAGAATTCCTTCACCTTGCTGAAGAAACCCTCGGTTTCCGGGTTGGTCGGCTTGCCTTCGCCGGCCGCCTTGCGGAATTCCTCGAGCAGTTCCTTCTGCTTTTTGGACAGGTTCACCGGGGTTTCGACCGCCATCTCGATATACATGTCGCCGCGGCCCTGGGCCCGCAGAACCGACATACCCTTGCCGCGCAGACGAAACTGCTGGCCGGTCTGGGTGCCGGCCGGCACCTTCACCTTGGTACGGCCGCCGTCGATGGACGGCACCTCGATTTCCGACCCCAAGGCAGCGTCGGCCATGGAAATCGGCACGCGACAGAAGATATTCGCGCCTTCGCGCTGGAAGATCCGATGCGGCCCGATGGAAATGAAGATGTAGAGGTCGCCCGCCGGGGCCCCGCGCAAACCGGCCTCGCCCTCGCCCGCCAAACGGATGCGGGTACCGTCCTCGACGCCTTTCGGCACGCTGACGCTGAGCATCTTTTCCTTGGTTTGACGGCCTGAGCCGTGACAGCCCTTGCAGGGATTGTCGATGACCGATCCCTGACCGTGACAGGTCGGGCAGGTCCGTTCGATGGTGAAGAAGCCTTGCTGCGCACGGACCTTGCCCTGGCCGTGGCACATGCCACAGGTGGTGGGCGATGCCCCCTCCGCGGCGCCGGACCCGTTGCAGGTGTCGCAGGCGACAGAGGTCGGCACATGAACCTCGACCTGGCGGCCGTGATAGGCGTCTTCCAAGGATATTTCGAGATTGTAACGAAGATCCGCGCCGCGGTTGGCCTGCTGGCCGCCCCGGCGGCCGCCGCCACCGCCCATGAAGTCGCCGAACATTTCCTCGAAAATGTCGGTAAAGCCGCTGAACCCGGCCCCGCCGCCGGCACCGCCGCCGCCGAAACCGCCGCCCTGTTCGAAGGCTTGATGGCCGAACCGGTCGTAAGCGGCCCGCTTCTGCTCGTCCTTCAGGACTTCATAGGCCTCGTTGACTTCCTTGAACTTGGCTTCGGATTCCGGGTCGTCCTGATTGCGGTCCGGATGGTACTGCATCGCCATCTTGCGATACGCCGCTTTCAGCTCGGCCGCGTCGGCGCCCTTCTCGACCCCCAGAACTTCATAATAGTCCCGTTTCGCCATGGTCTTCTTTCCGGACAGGCTTGAATGATTTCAGATAGAGAAAGGCCCCGACCGGGTTCAGTCGGGGCCTTTGTCGGGCCCTTAGGCCTGGTCTTTTTTGTCGTCGTCCACTTCCTCGAACTCCGCATCGACGACATTGTCGTCCGCGGCGTCCTTGGCAGCGGCGTCGGCGTCGCCTTCGGGCGCGCCGGCCCCTTCTTCCTGGGCCGCCTTGTACATGGCTTCACCCAGCTTCAGGGAGGCTTCGCTCAGCACCTGGGTCTTGGCCTGGATATCGGCGAGGTCGTCGCCTTCCAGGGCCGTCTTCAGGTCGGCCAGGGCGGTTTCGATGGCCGCCTTGTCGTCGGCGCCGACCTTGTCGCCATGTTCCTTCAGCGTGTTTTCGGTCTGATGGACCAGGCCGTCCGCGGTGTTCTTGGCTTCGACCATTTCGCGGCGCTTCTTGTCGCCTTCCGCGTTGGCTTCGGCTTCGCTGACCATCTTTTCGATTTCGTCGTCGGACAGACCGCCCGACGCCTGAATGCGGATCTGCTGTTCCTTGCCGGTCGCCTTGTCCTTGGCGCTGACATTGACGATGCCGTTGGCGTCGATGTCGAACGTGACCTCGATCTGCGGCACGCCGCGCGGCGCCGGCGGGATGCCGACCAGGTCGAACTGACCCAGCAGTTTGTTGTCGGCCGCCATTTCACGCTCGCCCTGGAAGACCCGGATGGTCACCGCGGACTGATTGTCCTCCGCGGTGGAGAAGGTCTGGGACTTCTTGGTCGGGATTGTCGTGTTGCGGTCGATCAACCGGGTGAAAACGCCGCCCAGCGTTTCGATGCCCAGCGACAGCGGGGTGACGTCCAGCAGCAGCACGTCCTTGACGTCGCCCTGCAGAACGCCGGCCTGGATCGCGGCGCCGATGGCCACGACTTCGTCCGGGTTCACGCCGCGATGCGGTTCACGGCCGAAGAATTCCTTCACCATTTCGATGACTTTGGGCATGCGCGTCATGCCGCCGACCAGGATGACCTCGTCGATCTCGCTCGGCTTCAGGCCGGCATCCTTCATCGCCGCTTGGCACGGACCCAGCGTCGACTTGATCAAGTCGCCGACAAGCGCTTCCAGCTTGGAGCGGGAAAGCTTGATGTTCAGGTGCTTCGGACCGGACTGGTCGGCCGTGATGAACGGCAGGTTCACGTCGGTCTGGCTGGTCGAGGAAAGCTCGATCTTGGCCTTTTCCGCCGCTTCCTTCAGACGCTGCAGGGCCAAACGGTCCTGGCGCAGGTCGATGCCCTGCTCCTTTTTGAACTCATCCGCCAAGTAGTTGATGATCCGTTGGTCGAAGTCTTCACCGCCCAGGAACGTGTCCCCGTTGGTGGATTTCACTTCGAAGACGCCGTCGCCGATTTCCAGGACCGAGACGTCGAACGTGCCGCCGCCAAGGTCATAGACCGCGATCGTGCCGGTGCCCTTCTTCTCAAGCCCATAGGCGAGCGCAGCCGCCGTCGGCTCGTTGATGATGCGCAGAACTTCCAGGCCCGCGATCTTGCCGGCGTCCTTGGTCGCTTGACGCTGGCTGTCGTTGAAATAGGCCGGCACCGTGATCACCGCCTGGGTGATGGTTTCACCCAGATAGGATTCGGCGGTTTCCTTCATCTTCTGCAGGATATTGGCGGAAATCTGAGCGGGGGCGTATTTTTCGCCGCGCGCTTCGACCCAGGCATCGCCGTTTTCGCCTTCGACGATATTGAACGGGGCGTTCTTGCGGTCCTTCTCGACTTCGGCGTCGGTGAACCGGCGGCCGATCAGCCGTTTGATCGCAAACAGGGTGTTCTCCGGGTTGGTCACCGCCTGGCGCTTGGCCGGGTGGCCGACAAGGCGTTCGCCGTCTTCCGCGAAGGCGACCATCGACGGCGTCGTGCGCATGCCTTCGGCATTCTCGATGACGCGGGCGTTGGAACCTTCCATGACGGCAACGCAGGAATTGGTGGTTCCAAGGTCGATACCGATAACTTTAGCCATTTGTCTCACTCTCCTGTCATAAGCAGGCCCCGCCAGCCTGACGATGCAGCACTTGCACGAGGCCCCCTCAAGGGTGTGGGGTTAAGGGATTTTCGAACTGTGATATAGGGACAGCACCGCGAATGTGCAACGCTCCGGCACCTTATTCCTTATGATTTCATGGGCTTTTTGCTGCATTCCGCCCAGACAATGCCGCAATGTCACGAAATGTCGGCAAAAGACGTTTCCCGGAACGGTATAAGATACCGCGCGCCGGCTGTGCCGGTCACGCATTTGGGAATTCTTGCCGGGGACGTTCCGCTGTATACTGCGCCGCAGTTCTTCCCCCGAACATGGATATTATATGCGCGCCCATGCCGTCCGCTTCGCCCGCCTGTTCCCGTTTTCTTTGACCGCCTCCGCCCCGCTCTGTCTGATCCTTCTGCTGCTTGTTCTGGCGGTTGCCGGCGCGACGGATGCCCGGGCCTGCCCGAACCCCTGCACCGTGGCGGGCGGCACCTATCAGGTGCTGGAACCCGACGGCTGGGACGGCAAAACCGCGTTGCCGGTTCTGTTCTGGTTCCACGGGCATCAGCGCAGCGGCACCTATGTGGTGAACAGCCCCAAGACGGGCGGGCAAGCGCGGCGGAACGGCGTGCTGCTGATCGCGCCCGACGGCGCGAACAAAAGCTGGTCGGTCGCCAACGCGCCGCGACAAGACCGGGACGAACTGGCCTTCGTGGAGGCGGTTCTGGCCGATGTCCGCGCCCGCTGGCCGGTCGACGAGGAGCGCGTCTGGGCCGCCGGTTTCAGCATGGGCGGGTCGATGACCTGGGAAATCGCCTGCCGCAAAGCCGGGCTGTTCACGGCTTATTTCCCCGTTTCCGGCAGTTTCTGGGCCCCGATCCCGGCGGCGTGCGCGACGGCGCCGGACAGGCTGCGCCATGTTCACGGCATGAAGGACCCGGTGATGCCGCTGGAAGGCCGGGTCATTCGCGAAACCTGGCGTCAGGGGAACCTGTTTCAGGGTTTCGACCTGTGGAAAAAGGAAAATCGTTGCGCTGCCGAACCGGATCGGATCTACACCGACGGCGACCGTCAATGCCGGGTCTGGTCGGGCTGCGGCGCGGCGACGGAAATGCAGTTGTGCCTGCATGACGGCGGACACATGATCCCGCCCGACTGGATCGCCAGTTCCATCGCCTGGGCCAATGGCTTGCCGCGCCGATAGATTTCGGGTGACGTTCCGCCATGACCGACGGATTCAAGCTTTTGCCCGGCTATTTCGGGCGCGCGCAGCAGGAAGACCTGCTGCAGGACGTGCGCGACATTCTGCGGGTCGCCCCGTTCTATCAGCCGACCATGCCCCGGTCCGGCCAGCCGATGTCGGTAAAGATGACCAATGCCGGGCCGCTCGGCTGGATGACCGACAAGCAGGGCGGCTACCGCTATCAGGCGCGCCATCCGGTGAAAGGCACGCCCTGGCCGCCGATCCCCCGTTCCCTGCTCGCCCTGTGGCGGGATGTCGGCGGGTATGACGCCCCGCCGGAAGCGTGTCTGGTGAACTGGTATCACGACGAAAAAAGCCGCATGGGGCTGCATCGCGACCAGGATGAGGACGCGCCGGACGCGCCCGTCGTCTCGGTCTCGCTCGGCGCGACGGCGCTGTTCCGCCTCGGTGGGCCGAACCGGCGCGACAAGACGTCCAGCTTCCGGCTGTCGTCGGGCGATGTGGTGGTGCTGGGCGGCGCCAGCCGCGATTTCTTCCATGGGGTCGACCGGGTCTATCCGGAAACCTCGACCCTCATGCCCTCGCCGCAACGCATAAACCTCACCCTCCGGCGGGTGACCCGGCCGGGGACGGAAAACCGGCAAAAAGCCTAGAAATTCAGGTGATGATATCCAGCAGGTCGTCCTGCTGTTCGTCGACGCTGCGGATGACCGCGGCATTGGCCTTGAAGGCGGCCTTGGCGGTGATCTGGTTCACCAGTTCCTCGCCCAGATCCACATTCGGGGCCTCGACGAGGCCTTGGGCGTTGGCGAGCGGGGAGTCCGGCGCGAAGACGGTCTGGGTCGCGGGATTGCGCGGAACGATGGCCGCGCGGGTGCCGCCGCCCGGCGTGCTGGTCTGCTGGACGGTTTGCGCCTGAAAGGCCTGGTCGGCATCGCCGTCGCCCGCGCCGACACGCCCGACGGTACCCGCATTCGCGATGTTGTTCGCGCTGGCGTTCACCCGGCTGGTCGCGGCGGCAAGGCCGCTGACGGCGGTTCTCAAGGCTTGATCGGGCATCGTCTCTAACACTCCTCGACAGGCACTCTAGCGCGACGCTTCGAAAAGCGCTGTGATACCTGTCACGAGTCCTTCCGCGTGGCGCCTAAACGAGGGAAATCGAAAAACGCCCGCACTCTCCAAACACGCTTATACCACGGGAGTGATCTGAATCGCGGGTAGGGGGGTATGCGGGTCCGGCGGGCCGGATGGTCAGCTGCTGAGGCCCTTGGCGTGGAAGATGTAGCCCAGCACATTCATCAGCAATTGCGCCGCCAGGAACGAGGTCGACCCGGAAATATCATAGTCCGGCGCCACTTCGACGAGGTCCATGCCGACGATGTCGCCCTTCTTGGTCAACCCCTGAAGCAGTTCCAGCACCTCGTAATAGAGGAAACCGCCATGGCTCGGCGTGCCGGTGCCGGGGGCGATGGAGGGATCGAAACCGTCGATATCGATCGTCAGGTAATAGCGCACGCCGTTCGGGACCCGGGCGAGCACGCCGTCGGTACCCAGCCGGCGAACGTCGCGCACCGACAGAATATCCGACCCCGCCGCCCGCGCCGCGTCGTAGTCCGAGCGGTTTGAAGAGGACACGTTGCGGATGCCGAGCTGCGTGAACCCGGTGACATGGTCCATTTCCGAGGCGCGCCGCAGCGGATTTCCATGGCCGTAGCGCACGCCGTGGCGCTCATCGACGAAATCCAGATGCGCGTCGATATGGATGATATGGACCGGCGCTTCGTCCGCGAAGGCGCGGATGCAGGGGATATGCACCGAATGATCCCCGCCCAGCACGACCGGCAGGGCCTTGGCGGCCAGAATCTTGCGCACGCCGTATTCGATATTATCGTGGCTCTGGTTCGTGTCCGTATGGATGATGTCGGCGTCGCCGATATCGACCACCCGGACCTTGTCCGCCGGCAGATAGGTGACGTCGTCCTCGAAATCGTAGGCCCCGCCATGGCCGAAGGAGAACAGGGTCGAAGCCTCGCGGATGCCGCGCGGCCCGAAGCGCGCGCCGGCCCGGTACTGGGTTCCCATGTCGAAGGGCGCCCCCAGGACCGCGATATCCGCGTCGATGGCGTCCCAATCCAGGCAAGCCGGCTGCTTGCCGAAGGTGCAATGGCCGACGAACGGCAGGTTCAGCCGGCCCTTGTCATAAGAGTTATCGGCCATCGACGTTCCCCCTCGACGGACCCGTACGGTCCGCCCCAAATGTCCCGAACCGCCTAGGCCGTGGTATCGACCGAGGTATGACCTTCCGGCGGCGCGCCGTCCGGATCGCCCTTGGCGACGATGACCATGGCCGGGCGCAACAGCCGTTCATGCATCATGTAGCCGGGCTGCAGCACCTGCACGATGGTTCCCGCCGGCTGGCCGGTGCCGGTCGCTTCCGACATCGCCTGATGCCGTTCGTAGGAGAATTTCTCCCCGATCGGGTCGATGCGTTTGATGTGGAACCGTTCGAACGCGTCGATGAACTGCTTTTCGATCATCTCCACGCCGACGACCAGGTTCTTGATCGACGCGCTTGCCTCGCGGTCCTCGTCCGTCACGGCCTGCAAGGCGCGGCCCAGATTGTCGGCGACCGCCAACAGTTCCTTGGCCAGGCCGCTGGGCCCGAATTTGGCGGCATCCTGCCGGTCCTTGTCGGCGCGGCGGCGCACGTTCTCGACTTCCGCCAAGGCCCGCATCAGGCGGTCCTTCAGCTCGGCGTTTTCCGTGGCCAGCGCTTCCACGGGGTCGACCTCGCCGGAATCCTCGGGGGCATAGGCCTCGCCGACGGTTTCCTGCTGTTCGGTCTCGTCCTCGGAATGGTCTTCGTTCTTTTCGGGATCGGCACTCATGCGATTTTTCCGCTCTTCTCTCTCAACAGACGTCTTCACTTCGGGTTATGCGGCGCGGCGCGCCGGGCGATACCGCCCTTCGTCACCCTCAGCCCATCATCCGGCTGACCACCTGCGCGGTGTAGTCCACCATCGGGACGATGCGTGCGTAGTTCATCCGGGTCGGTCCGACAACCCCGATCGCGCCGACGATCTTCTGATCGCTGTTCTTATATGGGGCGATGATCACCGAACAGCCAGACAGGGTGAACAACTCGTTCTGCGCGCCGATGAAAACCTGCACGCCGTCGGCGGCACGCGCCGCATCCAGCAGGTTCAGCAGGGTTTCCTTGCGCTCCAGCGCCGCGAAAAGGGCGCGGATATGTTCCAGATCCGCCAGGCCGGACACGTCTTCCAGCAGATTGGCCTGGCCGCTGACGATCAGCACGCCCTTGCCGTCGACGGAATTGGCCCAGGTCGCCAGCCCCTGTTCGACGACCTTGCTGGTCAATTCGTCCACCTCCGCCCGATTGGCGGTGATTTCGGAGTCGACCAGCCTTTTCGCCTCGTCCAGCGTCCGCCCGGCGATGCGCGACGACAGATAGTTTCCGGCCTCGATCAAGGCGGAAGCGGGAACGCCGATCGGCATTTCGACGATCCGGTTTTCCACCAGACCGCCTTCACTGACCATCACCACCAAGGCCCGGCTGGGGCCGATCGATACGAATTCGATATGACGCAGGCGGTCGTTCGCCGTCGGCGCGGCGACCAGCCCCGCCATCCGGCTCAATCCCGACATCATGCCGGACGCTTCCTCCAGCACCTGGGTCACCGATTTGCCGGAAGCCTCGCACTTGGCTTCGATCTGGGTGCGCTCGTCCCCCGACAGGTTGCCCACCTGCAGCAGGCCGTCGACGAAAAGACGCAGGCCCACTTCCGTCGGCAGACGCCCGGCGGAGGTATGCGGTGCATAGAGCAGACCGGCGTCTTCCAGGTCCGCCATGACGTTGCGGATGGTCGCCGGTGAGATGTTCTGCGCCATTTTCCGGCTAAGCGTGCGGGAGCCCACCGGCTCGCCGGTCTCGACATAGCCCTCGACGACGAGGCGCAGGATTTCACGCGATCTTAGGTTAAGGTCCTCAAGCATGTTCAAACCTCGATATATGCCGGAATCTAGGAACGCACCGGACCTTCGTCAATCAATAGACTCTTCTAATTTCTAAAGAAATCCCGCATGTCCAGCCGGATCGGTGCTGGACCTCTCGGGTCTGCGACTGTAGCGTCCCGCCACCCGAAAATCCCGCCCTAAAGCCCGACGATGAGGATGCTGTGATGAGACCCAGTGGCCGCGTGCCCGACCAGATGCGCGATATCAAGATCGAAACCGACATTTCCCGTTACGCGGAAGGGTCCTGCATCATCCATTTCGGCCATACCAAGGTCATGTGCACCGCCAGCGTCGAAGACGGCGTGCCGCCTTTCCTGAAGGGCACGGGCAAGGGCTGGGTGACGGCCGAGTACGGCATGCTGCCGCGCTCGACGCATGACCGGATGGACCGCAAACGCGCGGCCGGCAGCGGCCGGACGCAGGAAATCCAGCGGCTGATCGGCCGGTCCCTGCGCGCCGTCACCAACATGCAAGGCTTCGGCGAACGGCAGGTGAAGGTCGATTGCGACGTGCTTCAGGCCGATGGCGGCACGCGCACGGCCAGCATCACCGGCGGTTTCGTCGCCCTCCACATGGCCTTCCAACACATTCAGAAGATGGGCGCGATCGAAAAACTGCCGCTGACCGACTTCGTCGCGGCGGTGTCCTGCGGGTTATGGAAGGATACAGCGGTCCTCGATTTGGATTATGATGAAGACTCGACGGCCCAGGCGGACGCGAATTTCGTCCTGACCGGGTCGAACGGCATCGTCGAGATCCAGGGCACGGCGGAAGACAAGCCGTTCAGCCGCGATCAGTTCAATTCCCTGCTGGATCTGGCGGAGAAAGGCATCGGCGAACTGGTGGAGCACCAGAAAAAGGCGCTTGGTCTCGTCTGAATAGAGGCCTTGCCTGAAAGGGTTTGGCCTAGCTAGGGCCTCGCCTGAAACGGTCGGCGCGCAGCTCGGGAGGATATCGCCATGGCGCGGCATTTCACGGAACAGAAGCTGGTCATCGCCAGCCACAATCCCGGCAAGGTCCGGGAAATCGGGGAGCTGTTGGCCCCCTTCGACGCCGCCGTCGTTTCCGCCGGCGCATTGAACCTGGCCGAACCGGAAGAGACCGAAACCACCTTCATCGGCAACGCGATCCTGAAGGCCAAGGCGTCGGCGACCGGCGCGAACCTGCCGGCGCTGGCCGACGATTCCGGCCTTGCCGTGACCGCCCTGAACGGCGATCCGGGTATCTATTCCGCGCGCTGGGCCGGGCCGAACAAGGATTTCAGCATCGCCATGCAGATGGTGCAGGACGACCTTGGCGACAGCGCCGACCGGACGGCCAAGTTCGTCTGCGCCCTGGCGCTCGCCTGGCCGGATGGGCATGTGGAAACGTTCCAGGGTGAGGTGCACGGCACGATTTCCTGGCCGCCGCGCGGCGACAAGGGCTTCGGCTACGATCCGATTTTCGTGCCGGACGGTCATGCGATGACCTTCGCGGAGATGGAGCCCCAGGCGAAACACGCCATGAGCCACCGGGCCATCGCCTTCCGGCAATTGGTAGAGGCCTGCTTTGGCTGACGCGCCGGGCACCGCCCAAAACCAGGATCTGACCGGGGCGCTGACCGGGGCGCTCACCGGGGCGCT
>CAYGKA010000062.1:0-4846 GCA_964350445.1 uncultured Flavobacteriaceae bacterium | reverse complement strand
ACCGGGGCGCTCACCGGGGCGCTGACCGGAGAACGGACCGGAGAGCCGATCGGCCTTTATGTCCATTGGCCCTTCTGCCTGTCGAAATGCCCCTATTGCGATTTCAACAGCCATGTGCGCGACCGCGTCGACCATGCCGCCTGGCGCGACGCGCTGCTTGCCGAATTGGACCATGCCGCGGAGCAAGCCGGCCCGCGTGAGCTGTCCAGCATCTTCTTCGGCGGCGGCACGCCGTCGCTGATGGACCCGGAAACGGTCGGCGCGGTGATCGACCGGGCGCGCAGGCACTGGACCGCGACGCCCGACATCGAAATCACGCTGGAAGCCAACCCGACATCGGTCGAGACGGGTAAATTCACCGGTTTCGCGGAAGCCGGCGTCAACCGCGTTTCGCTTGGCGTGCAGTCCCTGCGGCCCGGCGCGCTCGCCTTCCTGGGCCGGCAGCATGACGCGGACCAGGCGCTCGCCGCCGTCCGCATGGCGGCGAAAACCTTTGCGCGCCATTCCTTCGACCTGATCTATGCCCGGCCCGAGCAGAGCCTGGAGGATTGGCGTTCGGAACTGACCGAGGCGCTGGATCACGTGAACGGGCATCTGTCGATCTATCAGCTCACCATCGAACCCGGCACGGCCTTCCACACCGACCATCGGCTGGGCAAGTTCAAGACGCCCGACGAGGAAAAGGCCGCCGCCTTTTTCGATGTGACTCAGGAAATTTTGGAGGCGCACGGCATGCCGGGCTACGAGGTCAGCAACCACGCGGTTCCGGGCCAGGAATCCCGCCATAATCTGATTTATTGGCGCTACCGCGACTATGTCGGCATCGGCCCCGGCGCGCATGGCCGCGTCACGGTGGCCGATGTTTCGGGTAAAGGCGTGAAACGCGCCCAGCGCCGCTTCCGCCTGCCGGAAAAATGGCTGGAGCAGGTGCAGGAGGCGGGAAACGGGACGGAGGAGGATGTGCCGCTCGAGGCGCAAGACCGCGCCGCCGAATGCCTGATGATGGGCCTGCGCCTGACCGAAGGCGTGCCGCTCAAACGGCTGGAAGAAGAAGGCGGAAAATCCGCCCTGCCCGCCCCGGACAAGATCGAACGGCTGGTCGAGGAAGGCTACGTTTCGTTCGCGGACGGCACGATAGCTTGCACGACCGAAGGGCGTTTGCGCCTCAACAGCGTCATAGACTTCCTGCTGTCCTAGCGGGATACTCTGTGGACTGGAAGTGAGTCTCGAACGATGGGAGTTTGCGATGACGGTTGAACATCTGCGGGTCAGGGCACGGGATATCTCGGACGCGGAATGGCAGGTGCGCACGGACCTTGCCGCGCTGTACCGGCTTTGCGTCCATTACGGTTGGACCGACATCACCGCGACCCATATTTCGGCGCGGATCCCGGGCAATGACGATCAATACCTGCTGAACTGCTACGACCTGATGTTCGACGAGATCAGCGCTTCGACGCTGATGCGCGTCACCTGGGACGGCGAGCATGAGGACAAATCCCGCACGCTGAACATGGCGGGCCATCTGATCCATTCCGCCATGCTGCAGGCTCGGCCTGATATCAACTACGTCATGCACACCCATACCCGCGCCGGGATGGCCGTCGCCGCCATGCCGGGCGGATTGCAGCCGCTGTCGCAACATTCCGGTTTCGTGCTGGGCACGCTGGCGACGCATCCCTATCAGGATGTCACCCATGCGGATGACGAATGCGACCTGCTCGCCCGCGATATGGGCGAAAACTATGCAATGCTGTTGGAAAACCACGGTTTGCTGACCGTCGGTCGGACCGCGGCAGAGGCGTTCTTCTACCACTACTACCTGGAAATGTCCTGCAAGGTGCAGGTCGATGTGCTGGGCGCCACGCAGAACCCGATCCGCATCACCGACAAGGCGCTGAAACCCTTGATGGAGCTGGGCCACCCCAATGCCGGCCCCCATGGCGGCGAGGAATGGCCCGCCCTGCTGCGAATGTTGGACCGCAAGGATCCGTCCTTCCGGGACTAAACCCCGTGCTTCAGGTCGCGCGACATCAAGTCAGGTAAACTCAGTTCACGAGGGGCGTGAACGTGGTCCGTGCGGGTTCGATCGTTTCGATATCCGTTCGCGTGATCTCCCGGATCGCATAGGACCGCTGCACCACGCCGGTCGGCAACAGGCGGAACAGCCCGTCGACGCCCAGGAAGCCCTGGTCGTTGGTCAGGGTCGCCGCGTCATAGGCCGGGCTGACACCGTCCCCCGCCAGAACGGCGCAAAGCGCGGTTGCGTCATAGCCGAGCGAGGCGAGCCGCTGCGGCCGCCTGCCGTAGAACTGCGCGAAGCGGGTCCGGAACTGATCCAGCCGCTCGTTGGCGGGCGCGGGATACCAACTGCCGATCAGCGAGGGTTCGGTCTGCAGCCGGGGAAACTCGTCCCACAGTTGAAGGCCCAGAACGCGGACGGCGGGCTGGTCGACGTCGTAATAGGCCAGCTGTGCCGCCAGGGTGCGCAAGGTGGTGTTGCTTGTCGCGGCCAGCAGGATCGCGTCAAAGGGCGGTTCGCCAAGTGTTTCCAGCTCGTCCAGCCGGCGCAGGGCCGCCTTGGACGCCTCGTCGGTCTTGCCGGCCAGGGACCGCTGTTCCGACACCAGGGCTTGGCGGCGGCCGTCATAGTTGGAAATGGCGGTGATGATTTCCGCGTAGTCGTGGGCGCTTTGATCGATGAACCGCACGCTGGTGATCTGCGCCGGATATTGGGGCACCGTCGCCTGCATCGATTGCGTGACCAGTTCTCCATAGGGCCCGGTCGGGGCAAGGACGGCGAAACGCGTGGCGCCCTGGCCGATCGCGAAATCGACGATGGTGCGGACCTGTTCGGCGGGCGAGAAGCCCATCGCATAGACCCCGCCGCCGACGACGGCCGGATTGTTCGAGAAGCTCAACAGATTGACGCCGGCCCGGCGGGCGATCGGCGCCGCCGCTTCGACCGAGGCGGTCAGCAGCGGCCCCAGAATGATGTCCGCCCCGGCCTTGACCGCCTTCACGGCGGCTTCGCGCGCGCCGTCGGGCGTGCCGCGGGTATCGAAGGGAAGCAGGTTCGCGGCCGGGTTCCGCATGTCGAACAGCGCCATCTGCGCCCCTTCCAACAGGGCCTGGCCTACAGCCGCATGCTGCCCGCTGAGCGGCACCAGAAGCGCGATCTGCGCACCCGGCTTGTCCCGCGCGCCGGCGACGTCGTCCAACAGGAAGGGGTCTTCGTCCAGCACGGCGCTGGGCACGATGATCCGCGTTTCCTTGGGGGCGTCGGCCGCCTTGTCCTCGTCCGGCGTTTCCGCGCTGGCCGGCGGCGTCGCCGGGCTTTCCTGTTTGTCGCCGAAAGTGATGGTCTGGCAACCGGCGGTCAGCGGCAGCCACAGCGCCAACGCCAGGACCGCGGCGAGGCGGCCCGGCCGGAAGGCGCTTGCCATCCCGGCGGTGGAACGCGGATAGTGCCCCCGCATCGGGAGGGCCTGCCGACAGGCGGCTCTCAGATGACCGAGAAGGGCAAACGGTCGGGCGGCGAAAACTGATATCAAAGTCCGGCTCCTGCTAACGGCGCCCTGGGCGGTGCCAATTGACGGCGCCAATTGACGGCTAAGGAGTGTGCACCGTGGTCAGAGACGACCCCAGCGGGCGCGAAAAATCAAGCGGCGGGTCGTCCCGGCCAAAGGCTTCCATGTCGGATTCCCATTCCGGGACCCAGTTGAATTCCAACTCCAATTCCAACCCTCCGGCCAAGGTTGCCTCCAAGGCTGCTTCCGAGCGTCCGGCCAAGTCTCACCACAAGGCCGGCGGCGCCCCCGGTCTCGCCCCGAGTCTCGCCCCGGGTCTCGCCCCCGGTTTGTATATCGTTGCGACACCCATCGGCAATCTGCGCGATATAACCCTTCGGGCGCTGGACGTGCTGCACGCCGCCGATGTCATTGCCTGCGAAGACACCCGCACATCGCGGACCCTACTCAATCATTATGGCATCAATACGGCGGCGGTTCCCTATCACGATCACAGTGATTCGCGCCGCCGGGATGGGCTGCTGGACCGCGTCGCGGCGGGCGAGGCCGTGGCGCTGATTTCCGACGCCGGCACGCCGCTGATCTCCGACCCCGGTTTCAAGCTGGTGCGGGACGCGCGGGAGAGAGGGTTGAAGGTCGAACCGGTGCCGGGGCCGTCGTCCGTCCTCGCCGCGCTCTGCGCGTCCGGCGCGCCGACCGACCGGTTCCTGTTCGCCGGATTCCCGCCGACGAAATCCAAGGCGCGGGCGGATATGTTCGCTGAACTGGCATCCACCCGCGCCACGCTGGTCTTCATGGAAAGCGCCAAGCGGCTGGCCGCCTCGCTCGCCGATATGACCGCCGCGCTCGGCGACCGCCGCGCCGTCGTCGCCCGGGAAATCACCAAACTGCACGAGACCTTCCGGGACGGCTCGCTCGCCGAATTGGCGGCGGCCTATGCCGAAGAAGGCCCGCCGCGCGGCGAAGTCGTCATCGTGGTGGATCCGCCGGGGGAAGACGAGGGCCCGACGGAGGGCGCGGTGGACGCGATGCTGCGGGAGGCGCTCGCCGGCGGCGACAGTGTGCGCGATGCCGCCGACCGGGTTGCCGGCCTGACTGGCCTGCCCCGGCGCAAGCTGTACCAGCGCGCGCTCGCCCTGTCGGGCCGCTGACCGGGGCGGCGGGCCGCATGACCGAGTCCAGGAAACAGGCGGAACGCCGGGGCCGCTCTGCGGAAACCCTCGCTTTTCTGCTGTTGTTGGCGAAAGGCTACCGGCCGGTGGCGCGGCGGCTGAAAACGCCGGTCGGCGAATTGGATCTCGTCATGCGGCGGGGCG
>CAYGKA010000061.1:0-28700 GCA_964350445.1 uncultured Flavobacteriaceae bacterium | reverse complement strand
GGGGACAGTCATTGCGATCGGCATTCTCGCCGCCGCGTCAGGCGCGCACCGGCGTCTCCACTTCCGTATCGTCGCCAAGCGCCGACAGGGCGGTGGATACGATATGCGGCGCCGTCAGACCTGCCTGTTCGTACTGCACTTCCGGCTTGTCCTGGTCCAGGAAAACGTCTGGCATGTACATCGGCCGCACCTTCACCTGTTGCGTAAGGTCTTCGCGCACCAGCAAATCGATCACCTGGGTTGCGAAGCCACCGATGGCCCCTTCCTCGATGGTGATCAGAACGTCATGTTCGCGCGCCAACCTGCGCACGAGATCCGCGTCGATCGGCTTCGCGAAGCGCGCATCGGCGACCGTCGTCGAATACCCCTTGGCGTGCAGCAGGTCGGCGGCGTGCAGGGACTCTTGCAGGCGCGCACCCAGCGAAAGGATGGCGACCGTCTTGCCTTCCCGCAGCACACGGCCCTTGCCGATTTCCAAGACCATCGGTTCATCGGGAATGTCCACGCCGACGCCTTCGCCGCGGGGATAGCGAAACGCGGAAGGACGGTCGTCGATCGATGCGGCGGTCGCGACCATATGGGCGAGTTCCGCTTCGTCCGAGGCCGCCATCACGACGAAGTCGGGCAAGCTGGCAAGATAGGTGATGTCGAAGGCGCCGCAATGGGTCTGACCGTCGGCGCCGACATAGCCGGCCCTGTCGATCGCGAAACGGACCGGCAACTTCTGGATGGCGACGTCATGCACCACCTGATCGTAGCCGCGCTGCAGGAATGTCGAGTAGATCGCGGCAAAGGGCTTGTAACCCTCGGTCGCCAGCCCGGCACAGAAAGTCACCGCATGTTGTTCGGCGATACCGACATCGAAGCTGCGTTCCGGATGCCGTTCCTGGAAGAAATTCACCCCCGTGCCATCCGGCATCGCGGCCGTCACGGCGACAATCTTGTCGTCCTTATCCGCCAGTTTCGTCAGGGTCTGGCCGAATATCTTGGTATAGCTCGGTGCGTTCGGCTTCGACTTGACCTGGGTTCCGGTGACGATGTCGAACTTGGAAACCCCATGGTACTTGTCGTCGGACTTCTCCGCCGGCGCATAGCCCTTGCCCTTTTGCGTGACCACATGGATAAGCACGGGACCGGCATGTTCGGCATCGCGCACGTTCTTCAGGACCGGCAGCAGATGTTCCAGATTGTGACCGTCGATCGGGCCGACATAGTAGAAACCCATCTCTTCAAACAGCGTTCCGCCGGTGACGAAACCACGAGCGAATTCCTCCGCCCGTTCCGCCGCTTTTTCCAGCTGTTTCGGGAACCGCTCGGCGATGTGTTTACCAAAACTTCTTAAAGACATGTAGGACTTCGACGACAGCAGCCGCGACAGATAGGCGCTCATCGCGCCGACCGGCGGTGCGATGGACATGTCGTTGTCATTCAGTATGACGATCAGGCGGGAATTCATCGACCCCGCGTTGTTCAGCGCCTCGAAGGCCATGCCGGCGCTCATCGCGCCGTCGCCGATCACCGCGATGACCGAATTGTCGCCTTCGTTCAGGTCGCGCGCGACCGCCATGCCGAGACCGGCCGAAATGGACGTGGAGGAATGGGCCGTGCCGAACGGGTCGTAGCGGCTTTCGGTCCGTTTGGTGAAACCGGCCAATCCACCGCCCTGGCGTAAGGTGCGAATCCGGTCGCGGCGCTCGGTCAGGATTTTATGCGGATAGCATTGGTGACCGACGTCCCAGATCAGGCGGTCCGCCGGCGTGTTGAAAACATAGTGCAGCGCGACAGTCAGTTCGATGACGCCAAGGCCCGCGCCCAGATGTCCGCCGGTCTGGCTTACTGCGCTTATCGTTTCTGTGCGCAACTCGTCGGCAAGTTGCCGCAATTCGCCTTCCGGCAGGGTGCGCAACTCGGCCGGTGAATTGACCTTGTCCAACAAGGGGGTCGCCGTGCTCACCGTGAAACTCCAGACCTTATTGAAATCACTCACTGAAACTACCCGCGCGGTATCCGCGCTGCGGTCAATGCCGTCCTACCTGCGCCGGCCCGAAAAACCGGGTCGTCAGCGCCGCCGCTCCACAACAAATTTGGCGGCGGAGCGTAGAAGATCGGCTTTATCGTCGAAAATGGCAAGATGTTCAATAGCTTGCCCGATCAACAAGGCCGCCTGCGCACGCGCCCGTTCCGGCCCGAGGATAGAGACGAAAGTCGCCTTACCATGGTCCGCATCCTTGCCGACCGCCTTTCCCGCTTCCTCTGCACTGCCTTCCACATCCAGAAGGTCGTCCGTGATCTGGAACGCGAGGCCCAGGTCATGGGCATACCCGCGCAGGGCCTCGCGGGCCTTCGAGGGTGCGTTGCCCAGAACCGCACCGGCGATACAGGCAAACTCGATCAATGCGCCGGTCTTCAAACGCTGGAGTCGTGTGATGGAACCGATATCGAGCTCCGCGCCCGCCGCGCTGAGGTCGATCATCTGGCCACCGACCATGCCATGCCCGCCCGCCGCCTTCGCCAAGCGGACGACGAGGTCCGCGCGTACCGCAGGGTTACTATGAGTTTCCGGATTGGCCAGCACACCGAACGCCAGTGTCAGCAAGGCGTCGCCGGCCAGAATCGCAGTCGCCTCGTCGAACTGTTTGTGGGTCGTCGGCTTGCCGCGGCGCAGGTCGTCGTCATCCATCGCGGGCAAATCGTCATGCACCAGCGAATAGCAGTGGACGAGTTCGATGACAGCGGCCGCGCGAAGTGCGGAGCGTTCGGAAACCCCGAAAAGCCGGGAGGTCTGCAAGGTCAGAAAAGGACGCAGCCGTTTGCCGCCCGACAGGACGCTGTAGCGCATAGCGTCGATCAAGCGTTGTTCGGGCGCGATATCCGTTGTCAGAATCCGATCCAATTCCCCTTCTATGCGCTCACCGGCGGCGCGCAAGGCGAGTTCGAAATCATCCATCACAGTATTTTCCAAGAAAGGGGTTCAGCAGGCGGGACGGGCGGTCGGCAGGCCGAAGGGATATTATTCCATATTCGCCGGTTCGGCACTGACGGTACCGTCGGCCGAAACAGTGATCTTGTCGACGCGCGCTTTGGCCTCGTCGAGTTTCTTCTGACAATGCTGCTTCAGCAACGCACCGCGCTCATACGCTTCGATGGCGCCGTCCAGACTGGCGTCGCCTTCTTCGAGTTTCCGGACGAGATGTTCCAGTTCGGCCAAGGCCTGTTCGAATGTCAGATCTTCGATCTTCGGCTTTTTCTCCGCCATCGAGTCACCTTCCGGTCGCTTCGGATTAGCCATCGCAGCAAGATACACCGGCGCGGCGGCATGTTTATCGGAAGCTGCGTTATAATCCCGCGACGATGTCCGGTGCAACGTTCGTCGGTCCGCCACCCGCCATCGGGCATGCCCAACGGTATCCCACGGCATTCGCAATATCCCTTCTTGCCCCCGATGTCGGTTTGGGTTGAAACTCGGCGCCATGACAACAGCACTTTATTGGCACCCTTCCTGTCGCGAGCACAACATGGGCGCCGGACATCCCGAGCAGCCCGCACGGCTTGACGCCGTGCTCGTCGCCTTGGAAGCGGATGAGTTCGAACCCTTGGAGCGCGTTGAAGCGCCGCGCGCCACGCGCGAACAGATCCTTCGATGTCACCCTGCATCCAATGTCGATGAAATCCTCGGATCGGTGCCGGAAAACGGAATTGTGCGGCTGGACGCGGATACGGCCCTGTCGCCGGGGTCTGGAGAAGCCGCGTTAAGGGCCGCCGGCGCCGCCGTCGCGGCGGTCGATGCCGTCATGACGGGAAAGTACCAGAACGCATTCTGCGCCGTGCGTCCGCCCGGCCATCATGCCGAGCCGCAGCAGGCGATGGGTTTCTGCCTGTTCAACAATATCGCCATCGGTGCCGAGCATGCGGTGGCGGCGCACAAGGCGGAACGGGTTGCCGTCGTGGATTTCGATGTCCATCACGGGAACGGCACGCAGGCCATGTTCGCCCGGAAATCGAACATGTTCTTCGCCTCATCGCACCAAATGCCTCTCTATCCCGGCACCGGACAAGAATCCGAGCGCGGCGTGGCGGGCAATATCGTGAACGTCGCCTTGCCGCCGCATTCCGGCGGTGAAGAATTCCGCATCGCTTTCGAGGTGCGCATCCTGCCCGCGTTGCGCGCTTTCAAACCCGATCTGCTGATGATTTCCGCCGGTTTCGACGCCCATCGGGACGATCCGCTGGCCAATCTCAACCTGGTGGAAGACGACTACAATTGGGCTACGTCGGAACTGGCCACGGTGGCTGACGAGACCTGCGGAGGCCGGATCGTCTCCACCTTGGAAGGCGGTTACGACCTCGGCGCGCTGGGTCGTTCGGCGGCGGCCCATGTCCGGGCTCTGATGCAGGCCTGACCGGGGCCAAAGCCTATGGGATAGTCCGATTTATAGTTAAATTCGACCCTGGCTTTGACCTCGCTTTTCTCTATCCTATTTGTTTCTTCCAGGTTAATAGCCGGGAAGCAGCGTTTGGCTGAACGGATAGGGACCGGGGGGATGTCTTGGACGGACACGCCGTCACCGGACCGCTCGGCATAGAGTTTCCGATGGATGACAGCGCAGGGCGCCGCAACAGGAATACCGGGAGATCACATGAACCTTGCAGCTAGAACAGCTTTGCGGCTGTTGATGGCGTTATCCGCCCTTTTCGCATTCAGCGCGCCCGTAATGGCCCAGGGTGGACCGTCGGTGGTTTTCGTCGATCCGGTGATCGACGAACCCCTCACGCAGACCTCGCCCGTACTCGGCCGGTTGATCGCCAATCAGCGCGGGGTCGTCGCCGCCCTGACGCGCGGCCCCGTCAGCGAAGTGACCGTGGAGGCAGGCGATCGGGTAAAGGCCGGTGACGTCATTCTGCGGATCGCCTTGGACCGGATCAGCCAGACCCGTAACCTCGCCGCGGCCGAGGTCGATTTGGCCCGGGCTCGCGTTGTCACGGCGAAGTCGGGTCTGGAACTCGCCAATCAGGAGTTTGCCCGGTTGGAACGTTTGCGAAAATCGGCGGCATTCTCACAGGCGCGCTATGAGGATCAGGTGCAAGCGGTCCAGACGAAAATCAGTGAAGTCGGCGAAGCCGAAGCCGCGGTCGCCGCGGCGGTGGCCGATCTGCGCATCGCGGAAATCGACGTCCGTCTGGCGGAGGTGCGCGCACCGTATGACGGCGTCGTCATCGACCGTCACACACAGCGCGGCGCCTATGTGAATGTCGGTGATCCGGTGGTGACCATGATCAACGACCAGGACCTCGAAGTCGCGGCTGAGGTTCCCACCAATAGAATCTCCGGTCTTGTCCCCGGCCGTTCGGTTCAGGTTTCATTCGGCGAAGGTCACACGGTGGACGCCTTCGTCCGCGCGGTGATCCCGGAGGAGAACGGATTGACCCGTACGCGTGCGGTCCGTTTCACGCTCGCGCTCGACGATTTGTTGGCAAAGAGCGACATGCCGCTCGCGGCCAACCAGACGGTCACGGTGCGGGTGCCCATCGGCACGCCCAGGAATGTGATCTCGGTCCACAAGGACGCGGTTATCCCGCGTGACAACTCGAACATTGTATTCGTGGCCCAGGACGG
Source organism: uncultured Flavobacteriaceae bacterium (assembly GCA_964350445.1). Lineage (GTDB taxonomy): Bacteria > Pseudomonadota > Alphaproteobacteria > UBA8366 > Aestuariispiraceae > Hwanghaeella. The sequence continues at coordinate 23,086 of CAYGKA010000061.1, read as the reverse complement.
CAAGGCCCAGCCGCGTCCGGTCACACTGGGTGGCGCGGTCGGTGCCCGTTTCATCGTGTTGGACGGATTGCAGGTCGGCGACCTCGCCATCGTTCGCGGCAATGAAAGGCTGCGGCCGGGTCAGGACGTCACCATTAGCGAAGACCCGGCCGCCGGCAAGGCGAGCTGACCGCGGATCACCCGTCGGCAAATGACATCGGCGACATTCTAAGGGACAGCCATGGACCTCATCCGTATTTCCATCGAACGCCCCGTCGCGGTCATCTCAGCCGTGTTGATGGCCGTGATGTTCGGGATCGTCGCCGCACAGACCATTCCCATTCAGCTTGCGCCGGACGTCAGGAACCCGGTGATCAGCATCAGAACCACGTGGTTCGGTGCCGCCCCGGCGGAAATCGAGCGTGAGGTTCTGAACGAGCAGGAAGAGGTTCTGCAGGGCCTGGAAGGCCTGGACAAGATGACCAGTCAGGTTCAGGACGGCCGGGCGGACATCACCTTGGAGTTCACCGTCGGAACGGATATGAGCCGCGCCCTGCTGCTGACGGCGAACCAATTGGATCGCGTACCGGGCTACCCGGACGAAGTGGACGAGCCGGTCCTGAGCACATCCGGCAGCGACGACAACCCGATTGCCTGGTTCCGGATCATCCCGGCTGCCGACAACGACAACAATATCCATACCTATGGCGACTTCGTCGAAGACGTCATCAAAGACAGTCTGGAACGCGTGCCCGGCGTCGCCGATGTGAATTTCTTCGGCGGCGGGCCGCAGGAAATGCATATCATCGTCGATCCCGAATACATGGCCCAGTACGGGCTGACGGTTTCCGATGTTGTAACAACCCTGCAGCGCGCCAACGCATCCGTTTCCGGCGGGGACGTGGAGGAAGGAAAACGGCGCTATGTCGTGCGGACAGACAACGATTTCTCCGCGCCCGAAGATGTCGCGAAAGTGGTCCTTCGCAGTTGGAGCAATACCGAAACCGGCCGCATCAGCCGTGTCACGGTCGGCGACATCGCCAAGGTCGAGTTCGGATACCGGTCGGCAACGGCCACAATCCGCGCGAATGGCGAATATGCGATCGCCCTGAACGCCACGCGGGAAACCGGCGCGAATGTCATCGAGACCATGAAGGGCATTCAAGCCGCGGTCGCCGAGCTGAACGAATACGCGCTGCCGAGCCAAAAGCTTGAGATGTACCAAGTCTATGACGAGACGGTGTACATCAACTCGGCCATCGACCTCGTGACCCAGAACATTTGGGTGGGCGGTCTGCTCGCCGCCGCGATCCTGATGATCTTCCTGCGCTCCGTCCGGGCGACCCTGGTGATTGCGCTGGCCATCCCCGTTTCCGTGATCGCGTCTTTCGTCGCGATGGCCGCACTGGGTCGTTCGCTGAACGTCGTCAGCCTGGCTGGCATTGCCTTCGCCGTCGGCATGGTCGTCGATGCTGCGATCGTCGTGCTGGAGAATATCTACCGGCTGCGCCAATCCGGGGTGCCGGCTGCCGAAGCGGCCTACAAGGGCGCACAGCAGGTTTGGGGTGCCATTTTCGTTTCCGCGCTGACGACGGTCATGGTGTTCATTCCGATCCTGACGATGGAACAGGAAATCGGCCAGTTGTTCCGCGACATCGCGGTCGCGATCTCCGTCTCGGTCATGCTCTCGCTACTCGTCTCGGTCACGGTCATACCGGCCTTGGCGAACAAATTGCTGGGCGACCAGATGTCGGGGCAAGGCCGGAAGGTGTCGGATCTGCCGGGTTTTAACGTCATTGCCTGGCTGTTCAATCACACACTGGGGCCGGTCCTTGACGCGTTCGCCCGGGGATTCGCTTCCGCGACGGTGGGTCTGACAAAGGCGGTCGTGGCCAGCAAAAAGCTCGCCTTGGCCTTGGTCGTCGCCGTCACTGCCGGCGCCGGCATGATCTCATATGCCTTCCTGCCTCACCTGGACTATCTTCCTGACGGCAATCGGAACCTGATGTTCGGGTTCGTCTTCCCGCCCCCTGGGTACAACCTGGATACCATGCAGCGGATCGGCCAAAACGTCGAAGACCGCGTGCGCCCGCTTTTCGCCAACGAAACCGGGCCGGAGCCGGATGCAGACGGGCGGCCGAAGATTGAGAACTTCTTTTTCGTGGCGACCGAAAGCCGAACATTCGTGGGCGCCAGCGCGATAGACCCCGCGGAGGCGTCGAAACTGCTGAGCGTCCTGCAGGGCGCTGTCGTGGGAGAGCCGGGAACCTTCGGCTTTTTCCGACAGGCATCACTGTTCGGGCGCGGCGTCGGGGGAACCCGGTCCGTCGATGTGGATATTTCAGGCCCGGACCTCGAGGAAATTGTCGACACCGCACAGCGAACCTTTGCAATGGTGATGCAAACCTTCCCGCCACAGCAGGGAAACCAGGTTCGGCCTCTGCCGGGCCTGACGCTGGGCGCACCGGAGGTCCGTGTCATTCCCGACCCCGTAGCGCTTTCAGACAACGGTTTGACCGCAATCGGCCTGGGATTGACGATCGATACCTTCAATGACGGTCTGCGGGTCGATGAAATCACGGTCGGCAGCAACCTGATGGACCTGATGTTGAAGGGACCTGAAATCAACGTGACCGAAACCCAGGGGATCGGCGACCTGCCCGTGGTGACCCGGTCCGGGACGATCGTGCCGGTTTCTTCCTTGGCGGATGTCGTGATCACGGCCGGCCCGACCCAGATCCGGCACGTTGAAAGCCGGCGCACCGTAACGCTTCAGGTCAGCCCCAGGAACGATATTCCGTTGGGCGCCGCACTTGAGCAATTGCGAACCCAAGTCGTCGAGCCGCTGAGAGAGCAGGGACTGCCGCCGGGCGTGTCCATCCGCCTTTCCGGTACCGCCGACAAACTCTCCGAAGCGGTGGAGATCATGCGCCTGGACCTGATCCTGGCCCTGATCATCGTCTTCCTTGTGATGGCCGTCCTTTTCGAAAGCTTCCTGTACCCGATGGTCATCGTTTTCTCGGTACCCTTGGCGACGGCCGGGGGCTTGATCGGCTTGAATATCCTTAATCTCTACACGTTCCAGGCCCTAGACACCCTGACAATGCTGGGTTTCGTCATCCTGATCGGTATTGTCGTCAACAACGCCATCCTGATCGTCCATCAGACGCTCTATCACATCCGTGTCGAGAATTTCACGCCGCAAGACGCCATCGTCGAAGCGACGCGAAACCGTATTCGACCGATCTTCATGTCCACCTTGACCAGCGTGTTCGGCATGTTGCCGCTTGTCGTGTTCCCCGGCGCCGGCTCCGAAATATACAAAGGCCTCGGGTCGGTCGTGGTTGGCGGCCTATCCCTATCAGCGGTGGTGACCTTGGGCGTCGTCCCGCCACTGCTGTCGTTGATTTCCGGGTTCATGGCGCCGTCCGGCGCAGCGAAAGAAAGCGGGCAGAAGCAGACCGAAAAATCCGAACATTCTGATAAAATAACAGCGGGCAAAATCGACCAGCCTGCAGAGTAGTGAGAAACACGGTATCCGCACGCGCCTCAACACTAATATATATTCGTAATATTATAATGTTATAGAATTTCTAAAGGCATGATTAATTTTTCGTAAAATTTTTTGCGAAGAGGCGGATTCCCTAGTACCAATTACAGGCGACACTGATTTAGGCATTCAAAAACCCCATTGTTCACGAATCCGTGATATATTGGGATTGTGGTGGCTGAAAATCGGTTCAGTCGTTCGTTGGTAGGTCGCGCGAAGGTTGCCGTGACCGAGTGAAATTTGCGCCACAGTAACATATGGCGAGGGGTCGCCTAGGCGTGGGAGGCATAAATGTCAGAATCAACTTTGTCGGCACATCTGGTCGATATCGTTACCTTGTTGAAGGCTTTGGGGAATGAACGCAGGTTCGAAATTCTCCATTATCTATCCGAAGAGGAAAAGGCCGTCGGAGAGTTGGAAGAACTGGTTGGCTTGAGCCAATCAGCTCTTTCCCAACATCTGGCCCGTCTCAGAAGAGATGGGATGGTCAAGACACGGCGGGATGCGCAGAAAATCTACTACTCGCTTTCCGATCCCCGTGTTTCGCATTTGTTGACGTGCCTTGCTTCGATGCATGGTGCCGGAACTGATGCAGAGACGGTAAATCACGGCGAACCAGTAACGGTACTTCGCACCGCGTAGGTTCTATTCCAGCCATGATCCGGGCGTCCTTCGTTCGGATCATGGCTGGAACCGTCCGGTTTGCCGGGCTTTTGCCACCTATTCGCTGCGCGCCGCCAGCCGGTGAACCCGCCGAACATAAGGATTTTGTCCTAAATCACTCCGTTCTCTGTTGCGTGCGGCGATGGTATTCGCCAATCTGTTCCCAGGTGGTTCGGAGAGCGTGGATGTTTGCGCCGATAGGGTGTGAAATACTGTCGCCGTGGACTGTTCGCGGAGGCCGCCCGAACGAGCCCCTTAACAGATGAAACCGTGACGCCTGGACGTTAACGTCGTGTCGGCGTTCAGTCGCGGTATGGTTTCCAAGAGAGTGCTTATGGCAGGAAATCTCAATCACGAGGACGTAGCGCGCCTTATGTCCGATCCGTCGCCGGAAAACCGGGCCTCGACGGCGGAAAAGGTTGCGCAACAGTTCGGCGGTGGCGTGTTGTCCGAATCGGAAGGAAAACTCGCCGAAGAGATTTTCAACATCATGGTGAAGGATGCGGAAGAACGCGTCCGCGAAGCCCTTGCGAAGAACCTGAAATCTGCACCCAATCTGCCGCATGACTTGGCATCGAAGCTCGCCAGTGACACCAGCGACAATGTCGCCCTGCCGATCATTCGGTATTCGGAAGTCCTGACGGATGCGGATCTGGTCGAAATCGTCCGCACGCATCCCGGCACCAGACAGGTCGCCGTTGCGGAACGCCCCACGGTCTCGGAAGCCGTTTCGGAAGCCATTGTCGAACACGGAACCGAAGACGCCGTCGTCAGTCTGGTGTCCAACGACAGCGCCCAGATATCGGACGCGTCCTTGGAGAAAGTGGTCGAGAAACATGGTGAGATAGAGCGAGTCCAGAAACCTCTCGTGCATCGCGACCGGTTGCCGGTTTCGGTCGCTGAGAAACTCGTCACCAAGATCTCCGACGAATTGAAGCTTTATCTCGTCGCAAATCACGACCTGCCAGAGCAATTGGCCGCAGACCTGATCCTACAGACAAGGGAACGGGCAACAATCGGACTGGTCTCCGACGGCGCAAGTCAAGAAGACCTCGTTGTTCTCATACAGCAGATGCGTGACACCGGCCGGCTGACACCGTCCATCATCTTGCGCGCACTCTGCGTCGGCGATTTGCCGTTCTTCGAAACCGCCATCTCAATTCTTGCCGACGTGCCGCTCGCGAACGCGCGGATCCTAATCCACGACGAAGGCGATTTGGGGCTTCGTTCGCTGTACGACAAGGCGGGTTTGCCACGGGCGCTTTACGTGGCGTTCCGTTCTGCCGTCGATTTGAACATCGGCGTGGAAGCCGAACGTACAGACGACGACCCGGAACAATTGATGCGCAAAATGTTGGAACGGGTGCTGACCGCTCCCGAATCCGAAGCGGAAGTCTACGCCGACTCCGATGTCGAATATCTATTGGCGAAATTCAACAAAATTGAAAAGCGTCCGGGTCCGGCCTTCTAGCCGACCTGCGGCCCCTTTCTGCCACGTCATACGCCGCACGGCACAGACGGCGCGCCGTCAAGCGTGACCGATTGCCTGCGCGAGGGTCTTCAGGTTCGGGATGATGCGCGTGCCATCCGGGAAGAAATGGGGAACGTCCGGCGGGGCGATCCCGACAAAGGCGATCCCGGTGGCGACGGCGGCGTCATAGTCGGTGATCGCGTCGCCGATCATGGCGACGCGGTCCCGGCGAAACGGGCCGTCAGCCAAGAATTCCTCAATCCCCTCTTCCTTGGACATCGGGGAACCGCGAAGGCGCCGGAAATATTTTGAAACGCCCCGGCGCTCGGCGATCCGGTTCAATTCCGCTTCCGGCGTCCCTGATATCACATAGAAGGGCAAGCGGCCGGCATAGGCTTCAAGAAACGCGAACGCACCGTCTATCAGTGGACAGGTGCAAACTTTTTCCTCAACAAGAGCGGAGTACGCCGAGCAGAGTTCGTCGATCCGTGCCTGATCCGCGGGCCGCCCCAAAAGGTCCGCCTCGAAGTAGGCGAATTTCTTCATTCTGGACATGCCGCCGTGATAGCGCTGGTAGGCTTCGACCGCTTCCATCACCTCGGCACCGTATTCCCGGTACATATCGACGAATGCATCGACCTTCAGTTCAACCGAATCGACGACCACCCCGTCGAAATCGAAAATCACCGCATCGACCGGCCCCGCCAGATCAACCGGGCGATCGGCAGGCTTGCCTCCCGTCACATCATCCATGATCATCTCCGCTCGGAGCGTCTCCTATTCGGGTTTCGGGGGAACGATCGCCCCGCGGTGCCCAACCACCCAAGCAGCCATCGCCCGTCCAAATCCCGCGGCCTCTGCGGGATTGTCGCCCATCAGCCGATGCGCCAGATAGGCCCCATTAAAGCTGTCCCCCGCGGCCGTCGTGTCGACCGGCTTGGCCACGGCCTCTCCTGCGACCAGAACATCCGGCTGGCCGGGCAGAGCGACCAGGCACGGCGCGGCGCCATCCTTGACGACGATTTCCTCCACGCCCAGGGCCTTGCACTTTTCGGCAAGGGCGGCCGCCGTCGTTCCAAAACCCAGGGCTTGGGAATCCTCCAAGCTGGGCAAGCCGATCGTTGAACATCGGAAGGCCCTTTCCATCCAGGAGGCCGCTGTTTCGGAGCTCGGCCACAATGTCGGCCTGTAATTCGTATCAAACGCGGTATGGCCGCCCGCATCACGAATCGAAGCCGCTATGGCAAGCAATGCCTCGCGCCCGGCATCGTCCAATATCGCCAGGCTGATGCCGGAAAAATAAAACAGGTCCGCCTGCTCCAACTTCGCCGACCACAGTTCGGCATCCGGATGCCTGAACATCTCGCGCGCCGGAGCGGCGGACCGCCAATAATGAAAACTGCGCTCGCCCTCGGCATCCGTCTTGATGGCATAAAGGCCCGGAACGCGTCCCGGAAACCTTAGGACCAGGTCGGTCGACAGGTCTTCTTCTTCCCAGGCCGCAGTCATTTCGTCGGAAAACGGATCGTCGCCGAGCGCGGTGGCAAAGTGGACTTGCCCATTGCCGTCATGCAGCGACCGCGCCGCATAGACGGCCGTGTTCAGGGTATCACCGCCGAAAGTGCGCACCATTTGGGACGCGTGGCCGGGACCGGAAACCGTTCCGCCGGTTTCGCTCAATTCAATCATGCATTCGCCGATGCAGATCAGGCTCTTCACGCGTCGATCCTCTTCAACCTGGGCAAGGCCGCCCTGTTCCTTCAGGACTACACCGATTAACATGCCGGATAAAGGACGGCGCTTCGAGACCCTGCCGGCGGGCCGCCGACTTCTTCAATTAGACTGGCGGGAGGAAGATTCCCCATTTCATGTCACAAAAATTGACGATCGCCCTTGTCGCGCACGACGCCCGAAAACCCGACTTGGTTTCGTGGGTCCGCGACCACGAAGCGCAACTGCTGCCGCACAAGCTGGTCGCGACCGGCACGACAGGCGCTATGATCCAAGCCGCCTGCCCATCCTTGAATATCCAGCGCATGAACAGCGGACCTCTCGGCGGAGACCAGCAATTGGGCGCGATGATCGCCGAAGGCCGGTTGGATATCCTTTTCTTCTTCACAGATCCGATGACACCGATGCCCCATGACGTCGATGTCAAGGCGCTGACGCGGTTGTCGGTGCTGTATGATATACCGATGGCATGCAACAAGGCGACGGCGGAGTTCATGATTACCAGCCCCTATTTCGTGGACGGTTATGAACGCCAACCGACAGAAGCCGTGGTGCTCAATCAAACAAACAGCCATTGAGGTCCCCCTGCAAGGCGACATTGGCTACACGGAAGGTTTCAGCGATGTCTGAAAAGATCGACAGGATCATATCCGCGGCGCCGGTCATCCCGGTCATAACGGTGAGAGGGGCGGAAGATGCGGTCCCCCTCGCCCGCGCCTTGGCCGCAGGCGGACTTCCGGCGGTCGAGGTGACACTGCGAACCGCCGGATCGCTGGCCGCCTTGGAAGCAATCGCCAAGAATGTTCCAGAGGCCATTGCCGGCGCGGGAACCGTCCTGTCGCAGGGCCAGGCAAAAGCAGCCGCCGACGCCGGCGCCGTCTTCCTGGTGAGCCCGGGCGCGACAGATCGGTTGCTGGATAGCATTGGGGATATCGGTTTGCCGTGGCTGCCGGGCGCGGCAACGGCCAGTGAAGTCATGCGCCTGCGGGAAGCCGGTTATTTCCGCCAGAAGTTCTTTCCAGCCGAACAGGCGGGCGGTGCCGCCATGCTGAAAGGATGGGGTGCGCCGTTGCCTGACGTCGTCTTCTGCCCCACGGGCGGTATTACCGCCGCCAATGCGCAAGACTATCTTTCCCTGCCGAATGTCGGTTGCGTCGGCGGGTCCTGGGTCGCACCGGCGAAAATGATCGCCGAGAAGGACTGGGCCGGGATCGAGGCATTGGCCAGGGCGGCAGCCGCACTTTCCCGTTAGCGGACGATGGCTGGAAGATCAGCGCCTGTCGACTCGGCAAGTGAAGCAGCTGTTGGTGGCCGAGCGCAAATGCAGGTAGGCGACGTCGTGCCTAGCGAACAAGGCTTCCGCATACTCAGTCAACTCGCCGGTCTGCACCGACTTCCCTGTGCCGTAGACGATACGGTCGTCCGCACTATAGCCGCGCACCAGTACAGCGGGACGCACCGAAACAACCTCGGGCAGGCCGTGATGCCTCGAATGACGTTCGCATGCCTCAGCGTGCAGGAAGATGGGGCCGACCTCCGCATAAGGGTGGTCCCCGTCGAAGGGGCGATGTGCGAGCAACAAATATTCCTCGCCCTCTACAATGTCGCGTAGGCAATGCCGGCACGGCAGACCGCCGTCCTTTCCGGCCGTCCCGCGCTCGGCCGGTTGCCCGTTCGCATCAAGGTCACCCACCCGATAGGCTTCAACCGTGTCCGTCGGCAATGCAGTGAAAGTGAGTGTCGGCATTCCTCGCTCCCCGCTCTTGGAGGTCAATAGATGCCAAGTTATCGCGACTGGGAAAGCTGCCGCCCACCCGCTTCTTGCGGCCGGATTGCCAGGGGCGGTTTCTGACTAACAACTTCACCATTGGGGATTTCGGTCCGGACAGTCCTCCCTTGGGGCGGCGTGTTATTCCGGAGGCGAACTGGGCAGCCATTCCTGCAACACCAGTTCCAGCGTGATGCAAATGGCGTTTTCCCCGCGCACGAAGCTACCGCCATGCACGGTCTGGGCAGGGGTTGATATGGTTCCCCGCAACGTGGCGCCCCCGGGCCCGACCTCACCGGTCAGAGACAGGATTTCGACACCGGGGCCCTCATAGCCGGACTGCCGGCCACCGGCCTCCAAACAGGCATCGACGAGGCTGCCGACCGCGCTGCGCACGATGGCATGCGAAAACCCCGCCTGCCTTGCCGCGTCCTCAACCCCCGACACCATGTCCAGATTGGGGCGCAAGCGAACCACGGCGACACGTCCCATCCGACCGTTCTGCAGTTCGATTTCAGCCGTTTCGTCCGTCATTCCGCCGCCTCCGTCACCTGCTCCGGGTGGAAGATTGAGTAGTTTGTCTCATGATCGTCACGCACGGCGAAAGCCGCACCGTCATGAAGGACGGCAAGCGCCCGAACACCGCCCGCACCGACGGGACACTCGCCGGGCGGCAAGTGGCCGCCATGGACCTTGCCGGAGGTTTCCGCCATCACCGCATGGCCGTGAACCAACGGGCGCCCTGTCGCATCCAGACCGACTATCGCGTTGCCCGACAGCAATTCAATCGGCCCCTCAAGCGGCGTCGGCTCGCCATAGGTGGCGAGCCGCCGTCCGGACGGATCGGGCATACCGGTGAAATAGTGAAGACGGTCGATCCGACCGCCAAGCAGAGTGATCCCCGCCCCTTTTCCACCCAGCGAAAGCACAGCGTCCCGCAATCCATTCAGCAGGTCCGCCCCTTCCGGCAGGGAAATGAAGGCATCGCGGCTTTGCCGGCATAGTTCCGTTAGGATACGGGGGGATTGAACCGGCCCCGGCTGTTTCATCTGGCGCATGGAAAAGGGCCCCGTCGACGTTTGCACGCCATTTGACGGGACCCTTGCCGTATTCGTCAACTGTCCAGGACCGCAGGTGCCCCCTTGGGATATCCCACCTGGAATATGGGTTAGCGGATTGCTTCCAAAATCGAACAGTAGTTGGCGACCGCCGCGCCGCCCATGTTAAACACGCCGCCGACCTTGGCGCCGTCGACCTGGATGCCGCCGGCTTCGCCGCGAACCTGCATGGCGGTCAAGACATGCATGGAGACGCCGGTCGCACCGATCGGGTGACCCTTTGCCTTCAGACCGCCCGAAGCATTGACCGGAAGTTTGCCGTCCTTCTGCGTCCAACCTTCCAATGCCGCCTTGGCGCCTTCGCCCGGCGCGGTCAGGCCCATCGCTTCGTATTGCATCAATTCGGCGATGGTGAAGCAGTCATGAGTTTCGACCAAGTCGAGGTCTTCCAAGGACATCCCGGCTTTTTCCAAAGCCCCTTCCCAGGCCTTCTGGCAACCCGACAGGAAGGTCATGTCACGCTTCGACATCGGCAGGTAGTCGTTAACATGATTGCGGGCGCGGAAGACGACCGCCTTCTTCTTGGACATCGCCGTTTCAACGTCGGTCAGGACCAGGGCGGCCGCGCCGTCGGAAACCAGCGAGCAATCGGTCCGTTTCAATGGGCCGGCGACGATCGGGTTCTTTTCCGAAACGTTGCGGCAGAAATCGAACCCAAGGTCCTTCTGCATCTGCGCCATCGGGTTCTCGCAGCCGTTCTTGTGGTTTTTCGACGCGATGGTGGCCAGCGCATCGGATTGGTCGCCGTACTTCTGGAAATAGGTGCTGGCGATCTGGCCGAACACACCGGCGAACCCGCCTTCGGTTTCCGCTTCTTCCTTCACGTAGGAAGCGCTCAAAAGAATTTCGCCGACCCGTGGCCCCTTGGTGTCGGTCATCTTCTCAACGCCGACGACAAGCACGTTCCGGCCCTGCTTGGCTTCGATGAAGTTCACGCCCTGATGCACCGCGGCGGACCCGGTCGCGCAGGCGTTTTCGACACGAGTCGACGGCTTCCAGCGAAGGCCGTCAATTCCGTTCATCACCAGCGAGGAGCCGAAATCCTGGGCCGAGAACCCGCCATTGTAGAAGCCGAGATAGATGGCATCGATATCGCGCGGATCCATTTCCGCGTCCTTCAGCGCCTTGGCCGCCACGTCCACGATCAGGGACTCGACCGTTTCGCCCTCAAGCTTGCCGAATTTGGAGTGATGCCAACCGATGATGCATGCCGTCATAACACCAGTATCCTTTCAATCATTCCGCGGGCACAGGCCATCCGTGCCGCCGCCGGTAAATCCATTGGTGCGCTTTTTATCAGGCGGCGGGCGTCAGACCAAGCCGTCGCGGCAGCAAAATGCCGTGACCGGAAGGAAACGCTTACGCGGCGACGCGCGGCCGCGCACCGGCATTCACCGGCTGGTTTCCGGCCAGTTTCGCAACGGGGGTGAGCGGAACAGCATCCGGCACGGTGTAGAGGACCTGGTAGATCACCTGCGCTTCCGGGAACCCTTTCAGGTCGAACGTGCCGTGCGGGTCGAACTTGTACCCCTTGCCTTGGCAAATATCCTTCACGATTGAGGAAACGCAGATCTGGTTGGGGTCGGTCTTCGACAGAACGCGCGCCGCCAGATTCACCGGCGTTCCAAAAATATCGCCGCTTTCGTGAATCGGCTCGCCCGCGCTTATCCCGATCCTGACCTCGAAACTGCGGTCGGGCATAACGCTGGAAAACCGTTTGAAACCGCGCTGCATGAGCACCGAGGCTTCGATTGCATTTTGCGCGCCGGGGAAGGTGGCCATGATGCCGTCGCCGGTGTGTTTGATCTCCCGCCCGCCGTGTTTCTTGATCCCTTCCCGGACGATTTCGTTATGGGCGCGGATCACATCCATCATCCAATGATCGCCGTTCTTCTGCTGCTTGGCGGTGCTGTCCACAATATCGGTGAAGAACACTGCAACGAATTTCTCACCCGTCTTGTGTTGTTCCGGTTGTTCGGCCGATCCAGACGCCGCCGTTGCCTGGGCAGGCTGTTTTGTGGGCTTGCGCCACTCGGCCAACGCTTCATCAAGGCCGAGCGCCGCATTGGGATCGACGATCCGGCGGTAGGCTGCAGACCGGCCGCGCCGATACATGCCGAAATAGCGGTCTTCCAACAGATACTCTTCGATATTGGCGATAAAGCCGCGCGCCAGCTTCTCCGTATTCCCCAACGCCATCACCCGTTTGACCATGACGTCCAAGGCGGCTTTGCCGATTATTTTGAACTTCCGGGACAGCGCTTCCCCGGCACCGGCGAAAAACAGGGTCAGGCCGAAACGGGTATAGTCATCAACCTCCGGACCGACGACCCGGCGCGCTTCAAGCTCCATCCGCTCCAACTCATTGGACATCGATTCCGGATCGCCACCGCCATGCACCGGTGTAATGGCCAGTTCGCCTGCGACCTGCGCTTCCTCGGGTGGGAGTTCGGGATCCGCTTCATAGATGGGGGCGACGGTTTTGAGAGCCTTTTCCGCCTGCTCCAGGACTTCAAGATTGGCGGCATCGACGTCCTCGAGCGAGATAGTCTCGCCCAAAGCCACCGAGGGCTCTAATCCATCCTGATCGCGCACCGGCACAATCTTGTCGATGAACGGTCTTGCCGCCGCCTGCTGATCCGCGACCGGGACCTTCGCGCCGAAGGTCACATACTTCCGGAGCATCGGGACAAAGAAGGCGACGAAGGACAATATGAAGACCGCGATCAACGTGAATTGCGCCACTTGAACGCTGATGAAGATATCCTGTTCCCGTGCCCAGGCAATGGAATGGAAGGACGAGTAGGAGATCAGGCCGGCCGGGATCAATGAAATCAAGCAAACCAGGAAGACCTTGAAGACGATCTCGCCGATCGCGTCGCCCTCCGTTACCTCCGGCTCGCGCGATTGGCGCGGCGGCGGAGCTTCCTTCTTCGCCTGCGCGGCGGCTTCCGCCTTCTGCTTCTTGTTGAAGGCCTGTTCTCGTTTCTTGGCGTCCTTGATGGCGTTCGCGGCAGCCGACCCTTCCGGGGGCGCGTCGCCGGACCACCCACTCTTGCTCGATCCACCGCCGGCATTGCCGGTGATATGGGAGACCGGCGGCCGGGTTTTCAGCGTCGGCGTATAATAGGCTACGGATTCTTCTGATTCATTGGTCGCCTGAGAGAACGCTTCGCGAATGACGCAGCTGGCTTCGAAACCGCCGGTATCCAGGCGCTTAGCCTCTTCAATCGCCTTTTCACGATCATTCGGGCCGAAGCGGGCATGGATCTGCCAGCGCCCACCTTGCAGGTAGTAGACTTCAAATGAGACTAGCTTTTGACCGCTCATGGGCTTCCTTGAAGCATACCCAACCAATTGCCGCGACGCACATACCTGGGCCGCGCATTCCAACCGTCAAAGATTTGCGTTTATTTCCGTCCCCACAGATACGATACCACGGAACAAACCAAATGACGGCAACAATTTATACCGTCAGGAAAGCCTTGGTGACTTAAAAATCGATCCAAATTCCCTCGATTTTTAGACGAGTTCGGAATCGTCCAAAGCATCGGACGATGATTTTACAGCCAAAACACCGCAAATGCACGGTATTCCAGTAAAGCAACTGTTCTAATCATGCTTTGACTGTATGAGGACTTTTCGTCGTCTTTACCGGTTGTTCCGGTGACTAGGGCAATGCCGGAGAATTACGTTACCGGGACGCATTGCGCTTAAGGTCCAACCAATCCGGCACGTCCACCTGCAGGGCCACACCGCCGGCTGTCAGGGGCAGCCCCGCGGTTTCCGCCTTTTCGATTGCATCAAGTCGCAACAAGGCAAGCGCGATACCGCCCGAAACGCTTCGGAGCTCGCCGGCATCCCGTTCGTCGAACAGGACCTGGGTACCCGGATTCGGCGCCCCGGCCCCTTCTTGCAGAAGGAACCGCACTGGCAGCAGACGCTTCTTGACCAGTCCGCGATACTTGGTGCGCGCAGTCAATTCCTGGCCCATGTAGCAGCCTTTTTCCCAATCGACGCCGGACAACTCGTCGAAACCATTTTCCAGCAGGATCGCCTTGTCGGGATGCATATCGTGGGAGCCATCGGGCAGACCCAAGGGTATTCTGGTGGCATCGTAGTCCGCCCTGCCGCCGATTAAGCAGCCAGGCGCTTCCGCCAGCGTCTCGACGGAGAGCGGCGTCAGTATTCTCCAACCCATTTCCGGGCGGCGAGGATCCAAGAAGACAACGCCTTCGCTGATTTCAGGTGCCTCGCCCAGCGCGGCGATGATCGACCAGCCTTCCGCGATCCCCAAAGTGACGTCGCTGCGGAGTTTGTACTTGTGGAGAGTCCGTCCCAAATCCATCAGACGGTCACCGCCTTCGCAATCGACCAGGATGGCGTCTCCGTCAGCGACGAGAAAGAAGTCGTGGCGATACTTTCCCTGCGGCGTCAGAAGGGCGGCCCAAACGGCCTGACCGTTCTTCAACCGATCGACATCGCTGCTGACAAGCCCTTGCAGAAAGTCGAACCGGTCCGGCCCGCTCACCGTAATCAAACCGCGGTCGGTCAATGGAATAAGAAGACTATCGGTCATTTGCCCACCGGCGCGACACTTCCCAAAATCGTTCTGCGCGGGCCTCACGTGTATTTCCCCGCGACATGGTGTGAATGCACACAGCATGGAAGTAAGTTGGACGCCATGCATTGGCAAGACATGGCCCGGCTAGTATATCCGCCCATACCGGTGCCGGGTCCGATTTCTGCCATCGGCCCAACGTTTCACGCGCCCATCCTAGAAGGCCGCCATGCGAATTCTTTTTGTAACATCCAACCGCATCGGCGACGCCGTCCTGTCTTCGGGGGTCTTGGCGGCGCTGTACGAGCGCTATCCCGACGCCCGCTTCACCATTGCAGCCGGCGCGGCGAGCGCCCCGCTGTTCGAGGACTTTCCGGCCCTGGAGCGCTTGATCGTTTTCCAAAAGCAGCGCTCCCGCGGATTGCATTGGTTCCATCTGTGGAAGCAGACGGCCGGGACCTGGTGGTCGGTCGTCGTCGACATGCGCCGCAGCGCGATCGGATGGATCGTGCCGCGGTCCCGCCTGTATCGCGTGCCCAAAGCCGCCGGCCCGATCCATCGCGTCGCGCTGGCCGGGGCCGCCATCGGCCGGGTCCTGGACCCGCCGCCCCCAACACTTTGGGTGTCCGAAGAACGGGAAGCGAAGGCACGGAACGTCATCGGCGACAGCGGGCCGGTGATCGCCATAGGGCCGACGGCAAACTGGCAAGGCAAGATCTGGCCAGCCGACCGGTTCGTCGAACTCGTGAAGCGCTTGTTGGACGACGCCGGCCCGCTGCCGGGGCTACGGATCGCGGTCATCGCCGCCCCATCGGAACAATCGATCGCGGAACCGGTCCTGCAATCCATCCCGGCCGACCGGCGCATCGCCCTGACCGACATGGCCCTGCCGGACATTGTCGCAGTTCTGAAGCAGTGCCGCGCCTATGTGGGCAACGATTCCGGCTTGATGCACATTGCCGCGGCGGTCGGCACGCCGACCCTCGGCCTCTACGGGCCGTCCAAGACGGAGCTCTACGGTCCCTGGGGCCCGCATACGGGCTTCGTCCGGACCCGGGAGAGTTATGACGAATTGATCGGACAGCCTGGTTACAACCGGCATACGACAGGCAGCCTGATGACCAGCATCACGGTCGACCAAGTCTACGACGCCTTGGCCGGCTTGCTGACGCGGACGGCCGTATCTGCCGAATAGGGAGGGAGCTGATTAGGCCTTCTTCGCCATGGCGCGGCGGATTTCCTTGCACTTCACATAGGTCTGCAGGGTGTAAGTGCCGGCGCATAAAGCCAACGCCAATCCATAGGCACCTTCCTTGTATCCGCCGCGCTGAACGAACAATTTCCACGAGCGGGAGAAGATGTGGCGGAACGCCTTGAACAGACCGGGGTCACTGTCGGCCGCCACCGCATCCCAGGCAGCCAAGGTGGTATAGCGATTGACCCGTGCGAACGTCTCCGCCAAGTCGCGGTCGACGAGATGGATCAAGCCATGCCGCAGGCGACCGGAAGCCCCGGAAAGTTCGATACTGGGGTGAACCCGCTGCATGCCCCATCGCTTCTCACCCGGCGTGAACAACCGGTTCGCGCTGTTGACGCCGATATATGCGCCCCAACCGTGCACGACTTCCTTCTCGCCAATGAAATTGCGGACCGGGATGGCATAGACACCGGGTGCGGCGGTTTCGATATGGGCACGGATTTCTAAGGCGAGGTCGTCGGTTACACGTTCATCCGCATCAACCTCGACGATCCAGTCGCCTCTACAGGCTTCGATGCCGAGGTTCCGGCGTTCGCCTTCAATCTCCCACGCCCCTTCGATCACCCGCACCCCGGCCCGTTCGGCAATCTCTTTCGACCGGTCGCTGCAACGATCCAGCACCACGACCACGTCGTCGGCGAATACCAGGCTGGCGAGGCAATCTTCGAGATAAGCCTCCTCGTTATGCGCAACGACCAGCGCCGACAGTTTTTTCCTGCTTGTGTCCATGCCGCGGAAACTACTGGGCGTCCCCGCCAGCGGCAAGCGGGACGGCGCTGCAAACCGACATTCTTTGCATCCCGCGCCGCGCACTTGTGGAGTTTTGGGCTTCCTTGCTTTTCCTCGAACCGCCATGTAAGCCGACCGAAAGGCGGCGCCGTCAGGCCTGCCGCCAAAGGATGAGCGACCGTTTGAGGCGATAAGTTGGTTGGACATGCCAGCAGGAGCGTACGGGTGATGGCTCGTCCGGCTCTCCGGTGAAGGTTCTTCAGATCATGGCGGGCGCCCGGATCGGCGGTGCGGAAGCGTTTTTCGAACGCCTTTGCGTGGCCCTGACGAATGCAGGAACCGATCAGCATGCCGCCATCCGCACCCATGACAGACGCGCGGGCCTGCTGGCCGATGCCGGCATTCCGGTGACCGAGATGCGCTTCGGCGGGAAACTGGACTTCCTGACCGGCAGGCGGCTGAACGCTTTGGCCAAATCCTTCCAGCCCGACATCGCATTGGCCTGGATGAGCCGCGCCGCAGCGGTCATGCCCTCGGGGTCCTTCGTCAAGGCGGCGCGGCTGGGCGGATATTACGACCTCAAATATTTCCGCCGATGCGATCATTTGATCGGCAACACGCAGGATCTGCGCGACTATCTCGTGAAACAGGGCTGGCCGAAGGAAAAGGCTTGGTACCTGCCGAACTTCGTCGACGACCGCGCCCTGCCCGCGCAGAACCGCGCGGCACTGGACACGCCGGCCGACGCCCCGCTTCTGCTATGTCTAGGCCGGCTGCACAGAAACAAGGGATTCGACACGGCCCTGCACGCCATGGCGGGTTTGCCCGGCGCCTATCTGTGGATCGCCGGAGAAGGACCGGAGCGGGAAGCGCTGACGCATCAGGCGCGGGATTTGGGCGTGGCCGAGCGTGTCCGTTTCCTGGGCTGGCGGGACGATGTCCCCGCCCTGTTGGCAGCCGCAGATATATTCCTGTGTTCGTCGCGCCACGAGCCGCTGGGCAATATGGTGCTTGAAGCCTGGGCGCATGGCACGCCGGTGGTCGCCGCTGCATCGCAGGGACCGTCACAACTGATTCAAGACGGCACTAACGGCCTGTTGTGCCCCATCGACGACGCAACGGCCTTGGCGAAAGCCGCCGACTCACTCATCAAGGATGCGGCTATGGCCCAAGAACTGGCCGGCGCGGGAAACGCCGCCTACCGTGGGCAATACACGGAAGGACATGTGGTGCAGCAGTACCAGGACTTCTTCGAACGAATCGCCGCCAGCGGCACGGCGTCCCATACCGTGGGAGGTGACTGATGTGCGGCATTGCCGGCGTGATGATGCGGCAAGGCGCAGCCGTTGCTCCAAGCACCCTCGACGGCCTTGTTTCCGCCCTGCGGCATAGAGGGCCGGACGGTTCTGGCCGCCACTTGGCCGGGGATGTCGGGCTTGTTCAGACGCGGCTCGCCATCATCGACCTGCAAACCGGCGACCAACCCTTGTACGAACCCGGCGGTGCGGCTCTGGTCGCGAATGGCGAGATCTACAACTACGTCGAGTTGCGACAGGAAATGACGGACACACCGTTTCAGACGCAGTCGGACTGCGAGGTGCCGCTCTGGCTGTACCGCCGCGACGGCGTCGACTTCGCCAAGGATCTTCGGGGCATGTATGCGATCGCGATACACGACCCGGCCGAAGCGAAGCTGGTGCTTGCCCGCGATCCGTTCGGCATCAAACCATTATACTATGTCGAGCGTGAAGACCTGTTCGCCTTTGCATCCGAACCGCAGGCCTTGATCGCCGCAGGCTTGGTGGAGCCCGAGGTAGAGGAACGGCAGCGCGAAGAATTGCTGCAGCTGCAATTCACCACAGGCGGGCAAACCATTTTTCGGGGAATAAAGCGGGTTCTTCCCGGCGAGACTGTAGTGGTTCGCGGCGGCAGGATCGTGGAGCGGCGGCGGCGGCACGCCTTGCCGATCGGCGGCCCCGAACAGATCGGCATGGAGGACGCAGTCACACGCCTGGACACTGCGTTGACGGAAAGCGTCCGGGTTCATCAGCGGTCCGACGTTCCTTACGGCCTGTTCCTTTCCGGTGGCATCGACAGCAGCGCGATCCTGGCCCTGATGGCGAAGTTGAACGACCAGCCGGTCGTCGCTTTCACCGCCGGTTTCAGCGGCGGCAGGGTACACGACGAGCGCGACCATGCCCGGATGCTGGCCAAGAAGGTCAACGCGGAACATCACGAGGTCGATTTCGGCGAACAAGACTTCTGGGCGCTTCTGCCACGTGTCGCCGCCGCGGTCGACGATCCGGCCGCGGACTATGCGATTCTGCCGACTTGGAAATTGGCCCAGACAGCAGCACAGGGATTGAAGGTGATCCTTTCCGGCGAAGGTGGCGATGAGATTTTCGCCGGCTATGGCCGGTATCGCAGCGTGCTTCGCCCTTGGTTTCTGGGCGGACGCACAATCCGCCATCGCGGTAATTTTCACGGACTGGATGTGTTGCGGGAAAGCAGTTCGGATTGGCGCGATGGCATCGCCACGACGGAAGCCGTCTCCCATGCCCAGGGCCGCAGCAAGCTACAGGCCGCCCAAGCGGTTGACGCGGCCGACTGGCTTTCGAACGACCTGTTGACCAAACTGGACCGGTGCCTGATGGCGCACGGGCTGGAAGGCCGCACGCCGTTCCTGGACCCGGTCGTGGCCGATGCCGCCTTCCGACTTCCCGACGGCCTGAAGATCCGCAAGGGTTTGGGTAAATACGTCCTGAGGCAATGGTTGCAGGGCGTCATGCCGGAAGCCGAGCCGTTTTCCAAGAAACGCGGCTTTACGGTTCCCGTCGGCGACTGGATCGCCGCCAAGAGTGAACGGTTGGGCGCCCTGGTCGAAGAACAGGAAGCGATCAGCCGAATATGCAAACCAGGCCGGGTGAAGGACCTTTTCTCAGCCGGCGACAAGCACACGGGATTCGCCGCCTGGGTGCTGCTTTTCTATGCCTTGTGGTCCAAGCACCACATCGATGGCGTCGATATCAGGCAGGCGACGGTCTTCGAGGCCTTGGCGGCCCGCTAGGCCGCACCCCGGTAATTCACCCGCCGTTCTTCTGGCGGCGGTCGTAGGCGGAAAGCGCGTTGTTGATCTCTCCAGCCATGGAAGCGGCGTCGCTGGTCGGATGGAAGCCCAAGAGGATCGCATCGGAAACAGGCTTGAGCAGGCTGACATCCTTGGTGCTCGGCGCCATCAGGTGGTCGAGGAGCCTTTCAACCACGTCGATCAAGTTGTTGCACAGGTTGCTGACATGCTCGTACTCGGTACCCAGCATCCGATCGGCCGTATCGCGGCTTATCGTCAGCACGCTGCGCAGGTTCTCTTCCAATTCCGGGTCGTCCAGCCGGTCTTCCGCGAGGGCGGGCAGAATCAAGCCGACCAGAAAACAAATCTGAAAGGCGTTTCGCTTCAGGCGTTGATCGTTGATTGTGTTCTGCGCTCGGTTGATCATCGCCGACAATCGGGTCGGATCTATCCTCTCCCCGCCGATCTTCGCACTCAACGTGTTCGGAACTTCGATCAACGGGATGTCTGATCCGCGAGAGGAATCCTTGCGGCGGTCGGGCCCGATATAGTCGCTGGTCACCACGAAAGGCTTGCGTTTGTCGGTAAGGACCTTGATCCGATCAACAAGCTGCTGCGGCGAAATCGGTTTCACCAGCAAGTCGTCGGTTCCGGAATTGGCGACCGCATTCACCGTGTATTCGGTCGGTTGCCACATGGTCACGATGAAAGGGACGAACGGGTTGCCGCCGATATTTCCGTACCGCACATCGTGGATCAATTCCGCGACGCTGCCGCCCTTGGTATCCGCATCGATGATGACGAGATCGGGCGCGCGGGTCGCCAGCAATTGGCGCACCTGACCGACGTTCTCGACGTCCACGACGTTCTCGAACTTCTCATTGCGCAAGGCCAAGCGAATGTTCGAGCGCAATTGCCTTTCCGGCTCACCGAACAAAATCTCAACGTTTTTGCGCGTCTCCGGCCGTCGACCGAGATCCACCATCGCCACCAACTACGTCCAATACTCTCCCATGACGGCGGACAATCTCACACTGTTGTCAGACTGTCCAACACGCAGGGAAAGCGGCGAAGAAAGAGAACTCTGGGGAACTCTTCCATTCGCCGATGCCGTGCCCGGCTAGTTCTTGCGGTGTTTGATAGCGGCTTGAGCCGCCGCAAGACGCGCGATCGGGACCCGGAACGGAGAGCATGAAACATAGTCCAAGCCCACAGATTGGCAGAAATCTATCGATTTCGGATCGCCACCATGCTCGCCGCAAATGCCGACCTTCAGATCGGGGCGCGTGGCCCGGCCGCGTTCCTTGGCGAGCGAAATCAACTCACCCACACCATCCACGTCGAGTGTTTGGAAGGGGTCATGCTCGATAATGCCCAACTTCTCGTAGGCGCCCAGGAACGCACCCGCATCATCACGGCTGATTCCCAACGTCGTCTGGGTCAAGTCATTGGTGCCGAAGCTGAAGAATGCCGCGGACTCAGCAATGACGCCGGCCTGTAGCGCCGCACGCGGCAATTCGATCATGGTGCCGACCGTGTAGACCGGCTCGACGCCCTTTTCCTGCCCAACCTGTTTGGCGACACGGTCGATCACGGCTTTCAGCAGGTCCAGTTCCTTGCGCAGGCCGACCAGGGGAACCATCACTTCCACATGCGCCGGTTCGCCCGTCGATTCAGAAGCCTCGATCGCGGCTTCAAAGATTGCCCGGGCCTGCATTTCGCAGATTTCCGGATAGGAGTTCAGCAGCCGGCAGCCACGATGCCCCAACATCGGATTGGATTCATGCAGCTGTGCGGCGCGCCGCCGGACCTTTTCCACACTGACGCCGATGGTGGCGGCCAAGTCGTCGAATTCTTCCTTCTCCCGCGGCAGGAACTCGTGCAGCGGCGGGTCCAGCAGACGCACCGTGACGGGCAGCCCCTTCATGATCGTGAACAGTTCGACGAAATCCGCTTTCTGCATCGGCAGGATCTTCTTTAACGCGATGCGACGGCCTTCTTCGGTTTCAGCCAGGATCATCTCGCGCACGGCGGCAATCCGGTCCCCTTCGAAGAACATGTGCTCCGTCCGGGCCAGGCCGATGCCTTCCGCGCCGAATTCGCGTGCCGTGCGCACGTCTTCCGGCGTCTCCGCATTTGCGCGGACACCCAGTTCGCGAATTTCGTCAGCCCATTCCATGATGCGTCCGAAATCGCCGCTCAATTCCGGCTGAACCGTCGGCACACGGCCTTCGATCACTTCACCGGCCGCGCCGTCGATCGTGATCCAGTCCCCTTCCTTGATCGTCACGCCGCCGACGGTGAAGGTGCCGGCCTTGTAGTCGATCGAGATATCGCCGGCCCCGGCGACGCAGGGACGGCCCATGCCGCGCGCGACCACCGCCGCGTGCGAGGTCATGCCGCCGCGGGTCGTCAGAATACCTTCCGCCGCGTGCATGCCGTGGATGTCTTCCGGCGAAGTCTCAATCCGGACCAGCATGACTTTATCACCGGCCTGGGCGCGCTTTTCCGCGTCGTCCGCGTTGAACACGACCTGCCCGCTGGCCGCGCCCGGGCTAGCCGGTAGGCCGGTGCCGATGACGTTGCGCTCGGCGTCCGGATCCAACATCGGGTGCAGGATCTGGTCGAGGGATTGCGGCTCAATCCGTGCGACCGCGGTTTCCTTGTCGATCAGGCCTTCATCGACCATGTCGCAGGCGATTTTGATCGCCGCCTTGCCGGTTCGCTTACCCGACCGCGTTTGCAGCATGAACAGTTTGTTCTTCTGCACCGTGAATTCGATGTCCTGCATGTCGTGGTAGTGCTGTTCCAGCCGCTCGCGGACCTCATCCAGCTGCTTGAAGACCACCGGCATAACCTCTTCCATCGCCGGAAGAGTGGAATGCTGCATTTCCTTGCCGACAATCGTCAGGTTCTGCGGCGTCCGGATACCGGCCACGACATCCTCACCCTGCGCGTTCACCAGGTATTCGCCATAGAAGCGGTTATCGCCGGTCGACGGGTCGCGGGTGAAAGCGACGCCCGTGGCGCAATCCGCCCCCATGTTCCCGAACACCATGGCCTGCACGTTGACGGCCGTGCCCCATTCTTCCGGGATGTCGTGCAGCCTGCGATAAACCACCGCGCGATGCGTCTGCCAGCTGCTGAACACCGCGCCGATCGCCCCCCAAAGCTGGTCCTGCACGTCTTGC
>CAYGKA010000060.1:0-29175 GCA_964350445.1 uncultured Flavobacteriaceae bacterium | reverse complement strand
GGAACATCCCCACCCGGAACATCCCCACCGGGAGCGGAGCCACCGAGAAGCCATTCGACGGAACAATCCAGAACCCGGGCGAGGCGCACGGCATTCTCCCCGCGCGGGCCGCGCGATTTGCCGTTGATGATGTTGCGGATATAGGTGCGCTCCAGCCCCGCGGCTTCGCTCGCCGCGTTGGCGCTCATACCCTTGGCGTCGAGCCGTTCCTCGATCCGCCCGATCAGCGGCGCGTTCCGTTTGTCTTCGCCCATCTGGCGGCTCCTCAACCATTAAAACCCCCATAATGGGGGATTATGAACGACTATTGGAGTATTTATCCCCCTTTTTGCACCACACTTCAAGATTGTTTTTTATGCGGCAATGCATCGTTTCAGGAGCGGGGGCTGGCGGAAACAATTCGTTCACTGGCGCGACGCCCTAGGGATCGGTACTCTCACGCTGCAAAACAGCGGAGGATCCACGGCCATGAAGCTCGTCCTGCTCAGCGACATCCATATCGGCTCGAAGAAAGCCGTTCCAGGACGCACGCCGATCGACTGCCTGCATGCCGCGGTCCGGCATATGCTGGACAAGAACGCCGATGCCGATCTGTGCATCCTGCTTGGGGACCTGACCGAAACGGGGTCCGACACGGAATACGCGGCCTTGAAGGAGGCGATCGCACCCTTGCCGATGCCCTGCCGCATGATCATAGGCAATCACGACGAGCGTGAAGCATTCAAGAAGGCCTTTCCGGAGTCGCCGGTCGACGCGGGCGGCTTCACGCAGCAAGCATTCGACGCCGGCGCATTCCGCTTTCTGCTGCTCGATACCTATTGGCCCGGCCATGGCGGCGGCATTCTGGATGGCGGGCGGCTCGACTGGCTCGAAGAAGAACTCACGGCGTCGGACAAACCTTGCCTGATCTTCCTGCATCATCCTCCCTTCGATTCCGGCGTACCGGGGTTCGAGGCGCTGCGCCTGCAGGACCGCCCGGCCCTGCGCACGGTGATCGCGGCCCATGGGGACAAGGTCGCGGCGCTGTTTTCCGGCCATTGCCACATGACCGTTTCCGCCTCTGTCGCCGGCCGCCCGGCCTTCGGGATGCGGTCGCTGTTCTACCAAATCCCCCAGGACTTCGTGAACGAGAAGCTCAAAGGCTCCGACACCGCCCCGCCCGCCTACGGCGTCGTGCTGATCGACGGCACGGATATGACGGTGCATTCGGTGGATTTTGAACTGGCCGACGCCTAGGTCCCGCCGCACGTCACTAATCCGCCGCGCCTCACCAATCCGCTGCTGCCTCCCGCGCCAGCCAGGTCCGGAAGGACTTGACCGCGGGGTCGTCCTTCATCCGGTTGGGTAGAATGACGTCGTAGCCGCTGCTCGGCACGACCGCTTCCGGCACTGCGCGGACCAGATCGCCACGCCGCAGCATCGGTTCGATCAGCCGCCGCCAGCCAAGCACCACGCCCTGCCCTTCGACCGCCGCCTGGGTCGCCAGGATATAACTGTTAAAATGCGCGCCCCGTTCCAGCGCCGACCGCATGCCGCCCGGGGCCAACTTCCGCGTGTCGATCCCCAATGCGGTGAACCAGCCGGGCCAGTCGGTCTCCGGCTCCTCGCTGTCGAAATGGAGCAAATGGACCGCAAGCAAATCGGCAGGTGACCGCATTTCCGGATGGGCGGCCCTATATGGCGCGCTGCAGACGGCGACCACTTCCTCTCCAAACAGACGGCTCGCCTGAAAACCGACCCGGGATTGGTCGGTATAGACGATCCCGACATCGAAACCGGACATGGAATCGCGGATATCCAAGTCCTTGCTGAGCAGATTCACTTCCAATTCCGGATGCTCACCAAAAAACCGGGTCAGCCGCGGCATCAGCCAATAGGAGGAAAAGGCCGTGGTCGCGGCAACAGAAATGCGGTTCGGCTCCGGCCGATGGCGGACCGAATTGACCGCCGCCTCAATCCCGTCGATGCCGGCACGGACCGCGTTGGCGATCACCAACGCTTCTTCGGTCGGACGGATACGCGGCCTTTCCCGGACAATCAATTCAGCACGCAAATAGTCTTCCAGCGCACGAACCTGCTGGCTCACTGCAGCCTGAGTCACCTTAAGCTCCCGTGATGCAAGCGTGAAACTCATATGCCGAACCACCGCCTCCAAAGCTATGAAAGCGCCTAACGGCGGCAGGTTTCCTATCCGAATACTCATTAGCTCAGCTTATCCTGCGATAAGAATTTAGGCAATTGATGCGCGACCGGACCTCTCCCAGAATATTCGCTTATAGGACACAGGTATCGGGAAGGAGGCCGCCGTCATGACCACTGACTCCAACGTCGGGGAATTCAACGCCATGATCGCGGGTCTAAAACCCGCCCTGGAAGCCGTCGGCCAGCCGATCGAATACGCCAAAGGCCTGCCCAACACCCTGTTCACCTCCGAACGCTATTTCACGATGGAGCGCGACAATCTGTTCGGGCGAAGCTGGTCCGTCATCGGCGCCGGCGTCGACATCCCCGCCCCCGGCGACTTGAAGCCGGTGACCTTCATGGGGTTGCCGCTGCTGATGGTCCGCAACGCGGCGGGCGAGATCGGCGTATTCCACAATGTCTGCAGCCATCGCGGGCTGGAACTGGTGAACGAGAAAAAGAACGTCTCGCGCCTGATCCGCTGCCCCTACCATGCTTGGTCCTTCACTCTCGACGGCGCGTTGAACAAGACCCCCGGCGTCGGCGGTCCCGGCATCAACACCTGCCCCGGCTTCGAAAAAGCCCGGCATGGCTTGAAGCCGGTGCGCAGCGCGGTCTGGATGGACATGGTCTTCGTGAACCTGTCCGGCGACGCCCAGCCCTTCGAGGACTTCGTCGCACCGCTGAACGCCCGTTGGCAGGAGTACGACTTCGGCCTGCTCGCCCATGGGGGGGAGCATTCGTCCTGGAGCATGGAGTTGGGCGCGAACTGGAAGTTCGGCGTGGAGAACCATTGCGATGGCTATCATCTGCCGATGGTGCACCCCGAATTGAACGCGGTTTCACGCTTGGAGGACCATTACCCTATCGTCGGGCCTGAAGGCCACTACGCGGGTCAAGGCAGCTTGGCCTATAACGCGATGCGTCCCAACAACGCACCGGCCCTGCCGCATTTTCCCGGTATTCCGTCCGAGCGTCAGACGATTTCCGAATATATCTCGCTGTTTCCGAACGCGACGATCGGTGTGCATATCGACCATGTCTGGGTTCTGTGGTTTGAACCCCTCACGCCGAGCCGGACCGTGGAGCGTATGGAAATCTACTATCCGGGCAAGCAGGTCGCCGGCAGCGACTACAGCCCGGTGCGCGAGGAAGTGTACCGTTTCTGGTACAAGGTTTTCCAGGAAGACCTGTGGGCCGTGGAAGGGTTGCAACGCGGCCGCACGTCCCCCGCTTTCGAAGGCGGCGCGTTTTCACCGGCGATGGACGGACCGTCGCACGGTTTCCATAAATGGGCCGCCGCCAGCCTGCTGAGCCATGCCGGGTTGGAAACGGCGCACTAAACACTGAAGCTGCGTACAGCCGGCGGCCTAATCCTCGAAATGCCCGGCTGCCGCGAATCCCCCGCCCTGGTGGATGACGGCGAGGTCGTCCGGTTTCAAATCATAGGGCTTGGCGTAGACCTTCTCGCGAAACCGGTCGGAACTGTCCTGCGGCTTCCATCCCAAGAACCGGGCGTGGTCGTTGTTCCACCAGGTCTCCAAATTGTCGGAGGCGCCGTAGATCATCGCAGCACCTGTCCGCGGCGCGGAGAAGATCGCTTGGATCATGCTGTCGAAATCCGTCGGGCTGAGCCAGGTCGCCAACATGCGGCGGTCCACAGGTTCCGGGAAGCATGAGCCGATCCGGACACTGACGCTCTCCACCCCGAACTTGTCGTAATAATAACGGGCCAACAGTTCGCCATAGCACTTGCTGAGGCCGTAGAGGCTGTCCGGACGGAACGGCGAGTCCCCATTCAACTCCGTTTCGCGGGTATGAAAGCCGATGGCGTGGTTGGAACTGGCGAACATGACACGCGGTTTCTTCGCGCAGCGCGCCGCTTCGAAGATGTGATAGGTGCCGCGCAGGTTCGAATCCAGGATCGTCTCGAACGTATTCTCAACGCTCATGCCGCCCAGATGAACGATCCCGTCAACGTCGTCGACCAGCGATTGAACCGCATCCTTGTCCCCCAGCGCGCAGGAAACGAATTCCTCATTCGGCGCAAGGTCCGAAACCTCCGTGATGTCGCTCAGCCGTACGCTATCCGCCCAGGAGGCCACGCTTTTCCGCAGCGACGTCCCAAGCCCGCCGCCTGCGCCGGTAATCAGAATCTTGGTCATCGGGTAATCCCTCTTGTCAATTGTCGTACGGCCTTCGACGGGCAACTGACCCTATAGGCCCCAGTTCGGCAAGGTCAGCGATACTTCCGGCACGAAAGTGGTCAGCATCAGGGCGACAAGGATGGCGGCATAGAACGGCCAGATCGTTTTCACGGTCTTCTCCATCCTGACCTTGCCGATCGCACAGCCTACGAATAGGCAAGCGCCCACCGGCGGCGTGCACAGCCCCAGGCCCAGGTTCATCATCAGCACCATGCCGAACTGGATCGGATCCATGCCGATTGCCGCGACCACGGGCAGGAAGATCGGCGTGCAGATCAAAATCAGCGCCGCCATGTCCATGATCATACCCAGCAGGATCAGCATTACGTTGATCATCAGCAGGATAAGGATGGGGTTTTCCGAGATGCCCATCATGAAGTCGATCATCTTCGACGGAACCTGATAGAAGGTCAGCATATAGGCATAAAGCGAAGCACAGGCGACCAGGATCATCACCATCGACGTCGTGCGCACAGACCGGATCACCGCCGTCTTGAACTTTTCGAACGTCAGGGTCCGGTAGCCGAGCAAGGTCACGACCGCGGCATAGATGGCCCCGAAGGCGCCCGATTCCGTCACTGTGAAGATGCCGGACAGCACGCCGCCCACGATGATGACGGCTGTGAACAGTCCCGGCAGCGCGACGACCGCATGGATAAACAGGTTCCGAAGACCGGGGAACGGTTCGCTCTTATATCCCCGGCGCACAGCCACCACATAGGCCGCCAGCGCCAGACAAACGCACATGATGATTCCCGGCACGACACCGGCCAGGAACAGTTTGGAAATCGATATCCCACCGCCGGCCGCGACCGCGAACAGGATCATGTTATGGCTGGGCGGAATCATGATCCCGGCGATCGAGGAGGTCACCGTTACGTTGACCGCGTAGTCGTCGCTATACCCTTTTTCCTTCATGACGGGAATAAGGATCGAACCCAGGGCCGACACGTCGGCCACCGCGGACCCCGATATTCCGCCGAACAGCATGGAGGAGAACACGTTGACGACACCGAGCCCGCCGCGCACGCGCCCGACCAGCGAGGAGGCGAAGCGTACCAGATGGCCCGCGATGCCCCCATGGAACATCAATTCGCCCGCGAAAATGAAGAACGGAATCGCCAGCAGGGAGAACATGGAAATGCCGGACACCATGCGCTGAACGGCGATGACGAGCGGCAGCGCCTCATAGGCGACCGTCACCGCGGCGGCGACGCCGAGGCAAAAGGCAACCGGCAGACCCGTGGCGACACCAAGCGCGAAAAGTCCGAGTAGAAGAGCCAACCCCATCGACTTAATCCCCTTGATCCGCCGGATCGAAATCTAGCGAACGGTCCCAGCCGGGACGTGTCATGGACAACAGATGTCCGATGGAGAAAAGCGTGATCAGAGCACCGCCCACGAAAAGCGGCATCACGCGGAACCCTTCCGACCAGCCGATCAATGGGATCTTCGATGCCCATTTGAAAACGACCAGTTTGTATCCGTAGACTGCCAGGAACAGACCGAACCCGCCCATGGTCAGATTGACGGCGACGAAAACGACAGCCTTCGCCTTGATGTTCAACCGCGTGGTCAGGATATCGACCGACAAATGGGTCTTTTCCTGGATCCCCGCAGCGGCCCCCAGAAAGGCGATGAAGACTACCAACAGCAGGGACACCTGTTCGACCCAGGTGGGCGTCGAGTTCAGGACATACCGCCCGAAAACCAGCCAACCGAAGATCACGGTCAGGATGACCAGACCGATACCGGCCACATTCATGCAAATCGTGGCGAGCAGATCATTCACTGCCGTCACCACACGGGACAATCGGCCAATCGGCCCTTCCGAAACGTCACCCGACATGCGGCCTCTCTTCCGGTGCGAACCCGCTGGCGCGCATCCGCTGGCATTTAAATATCAAGAACCGAGAATACTCTAGCCCAGAACACGTCTGCCGGCCCGGCGCTAGTCCGGGCCGGCAGGCAACATGGCTGAACCGTTACTGAACCGCTTTCATCTTCTCGATGAGGGGGCCCTGTTCCGGGTTGGCTTCGATATACTTTGCATAGACCGGCTGCATCGCATTCTGGAACGCGGCCTTGTCGGCGATTTCGTTGTACTTGACGCCCGAGTCTATGACCTTCTGCTTGCTCTGCTCGGAACGCTTGGCCCAAAGCTCCTGCTGCAGGGTCGAGGACTCGACCGCGGCTTCCTCGACTGCCTTCTTCTCGGCGTCCGAAAGCGTATCCCAGGCCGTCTTACTGATGCAGACGCATTCCGGAATGATCAGGTGCTGCGTCAGCGAGTAGTAGCCCGCCACTTCGAAATGGCCGGTCGACTCGAAGGACGGCCAGTTGTTTTCGGCCCCGTCGACCACACCGGTCTTAAGCGCCTGATAGACTTCGGAGAAGGCCATCGGCGATCCGTCACCGCCCAGTGCGCCGACCATGCCGGTGAACAACTCGTTGTTCATGACCCGGATCTTCATGCCCGCGACATCGGAGGGTTGGTTAATCGCTTTTTTGGAGTTGTAGAAGCTGCGCGCGCCGGAATCGTACCACGCGAGCGGCACCAGTCCCTTGTCCATCATCCCCTGTTTGATCACGTCGCCGGCTTCACTGCCCAGCACACGGTGCATATGAGGAAGGTCCTTGAAGATGAACGGCAGGGAAACGACGTTGGTTTCCGGAATCGTCGTCCCCATCGGGCCGAGGTTGAAGTTGCCGACCTCAAGCGCGCCGATGCGGACCTGTTCGATCGCATCCGGCTGGTTGCCCAGCACACCGCCGTGATAGTTGGTGATTTCCAAAGACCCGTTCGTCTTCGCCTTGACCAGCTCGGCGAACTTATCCATCGCCACCGTGTTCGGATATCCTTCGACATGGATGTTCCAGGCCCGCCATTCCTTCGCTTGCGCGACGCCGGCGGCGCCCATCGCAATACCGGCGACGACCAGGGCTTTCATCAGATGCCCAGCACTCTTCTCTAACATGATCCGTTTCCTCTCCATGGATTTATTGACCCTGATACCGCACCCCATTTAGGGCTTCCTTGTTTATTGTTCTTATGCATTACTATTTGTATGATGAATTTAAATGTCAACCGGCTAATTTTGTCAGCTGCCTTTGGAATGCGGATTGAAACTGCGGAACACACCCAGCCAGACAAACGGACGCTGGCGGAGCACCCGTCGTCAGCATGGAGTAGCCCGTGAACGCTAAGCGCGACCCAAAGCCCAGGCAGAGTCTTTCCCAGAAACTAGCCGAGAGCTTGCGGGCTAAAATCGACTCGGGAGAACTCATCGAAGGGGACAAGCTGCCGACGGAGCAGCAATTGAGCCAGGAACACGGCGTCAGCCGCACCGTCGTGCGTGAGGCGATCGCAACCCTGCGCGCGGACCGCCTGATTGAAGCGAAACAAGGGTCCGGTGCCTATGTGCTGGGCTACAAACCGCCGACCGCGCAGCAGATCTGGTCGGGCCAGGCACAGACGATCTCTTCGGTTATTGAAACCTTGGAATTGCGCGCCGCCATGGAAATCGAAGCCGCCGGCCTTGCCGCGGCGCGATGTTCGCCGGCTCAGGAAGCCCGTATTCTGGAGCGGTTTCGGGATCTCGGCACCTCGCTGGACGACCATCAAGCGGCCCAGGATGCCGACTACCAGTTCCACATGGCCATCGCCGAGGCGACGAATAACCGGCAGTTCGTGGAATTCCTCCAGTATCTCGGCCGCCGCACCATTCCGCGGGCACAACTGCACCTCCTCAATCCCGATCCTGAGGCGGCCCTGACCATCGAACGGAACCTTCTGGCAGAACACGAAGCGATATTGAGGGCCATCAGCGCCCGCAACGTGGAAGAGGCCCGTGAAGCCATGCGTGTCCACCTGAAGGGAAGTCTGGATCGGTACCGGCAGTTAAGCCTGCTGACGAGTCAGACAAATAATTAAACTTGTCTGACAACTTTTATCTGCGCTAAACCGTTCCTGAGACGCCCCGCCCCCCGTGCGAGGGCGCAACAGACAGGGAGGGGAGTATCCGCATGACGCTCGATGAAATAAAAACTAAGCTTGGTTCAGGCCTACTGTCATTTCCGGTCACGCATTTCGACGCGGAGCACCGTTTCCTGGCCGACGCTTACGCCGCACATGTGGACTGGCTGTGCCAATACGATGCGGCCGGCCTGTTCGTCGCCGGCGGTACCGGGGAATTCTTTTCGCTGACGCCCACCGAAGTGATCGACGTTCTGAAAGCCGCCAAACAGGTCGCGGGGGACATGCCCATTGTCTGCGGCTGCGGTTACGGCACGCAAATGGCCGTCGAAATCGCCGTTGCGGCGGAAAAGAACGGCGCGGACGCCATCCTGCTGCTGCCGCATTACCTTGTTCAGGCGACGCAGGAAGGACTCTACCGTCACGTGAAGGCGGTCTGCGACGCAATCGGAATCGGCGTCATCATCTATAACCGCGATAATTCAATCATCGGCGCAGACACGGTTCGCCGCTTGGCCGACGATTGCCCGAACCTGATCGGCTTCAAGGACGGCTCGGGCAAGATCCACGTTGTGCGGGAAATCTGCGCCAAGCTGGGCGATCGATTGGTCTATATCGGCGGCATGCCGACGGCGGAGCTTTACGCCGAGGCCTATGGCGCGGCCGGCATGACGACATACTCGTCCGCGATTTTCAATTTCCTGCCGAAACTGGCGCTTACCTTTTTCGACGCCGTGCGCGACGGCGAGCGCGCCACCATCGACCGGATATTGAAGGATTTCTTCTATCCCTATTCCGATATTCGCGACCGCAAGGCCGGCTACCCGGTTTCCATCGTCAAGGCGGGGCTGACCGTTATCGGCCGCCATGCCGGCCCGGTCCGCCCGCCCCTGACCGATCTGACGGACGAGGAAATCGCCATGCTGGAAGCGGTCGTCACCCCGCATGTATGATCCGGCTGGAACAAGGGGGATTTGAGGGATGACCGGACGTTACGACACATTGCCGCTGGACGGGCCTAAGCCGGCCCTCCCGGCGCCCAAAGGCGCGGTCGATACGCATATCCATTTTTTTGACGGTCAGTATCCAGGCGCGCCGGGAGGCCCGCCGCCGTTGGCGGATTGCACGCCGGACGACTACCGGCGCGTTCAGGCGCGTCTGGGTATAGAGAAACTAGTCGTCGTCCAGCCCAATGCCTATCAGTTCGACAATCGATGTTCACTGGACGCATTACGTGAATTCGGCGAAGACGCCCGCGCCGTCTTGTGCCTGCACGGAACGGAGACCGACGCGGAGCTTCAGTCCCTCCACGATCAGGGCGTGCGCGGCGTGCGGATCATGGATTTACCGGGCGGCGCCTCACCGCTCGACCGCACCCTGGACCTCGCCGCCAGGATCGCCCCTTTCGGTTGGCACGTCATCACCCAATTCGACGGCCGGGGTCTGGCGGAACACGCCAAGATACTCGACCGGATCGACGGCGACTACGTCATCGACCATACGGCGAAGTTTCTGGAACCGGTCCCGACCGGCGATCCGGCCTTCCATGCGCTTCTGCGCCTGGTCGACAAGGGTAATTGCTATGTGAAACTGTCCGCCTTTTACGAGACCTCGAAATCCGGGCCGCCCTTCTATGACGATGTCGGCGTGCTGGCCCGTGCCTTGATAGACCACGCGCCCGACCGGATCATCTGGGCCAGCAACTGGCCGCATGTGGGCCGCACGGCGGATAACTATCCCGACGATGCGAACCAGCTGGATTGCCTGGTCCAATGGACCGACAGTGAGACCGTCATCGCCAAGATATTGATCGACAATCCACGCAAACTTTACGATTTCGCAGACTGATTCCCAGCCCGCACGGGTTTGCTCTTTCCGGTATTCGCACTGTATACGGAGTGCCCATTCCCGGCTTTCAGGAGCGTCCCATGCTGCCCAACCGCAAGTTCTTCTTTCTCCGCCATGGGGAGACGGATTGGAACCTGCGCGGCTTGGCCCAGGGACGGAAGGACATCCCCCTGAACGAAACCGGCCGACGCCAGGCGCGAGAAGCCGCCGCCTCGGCCGCAGCGCTGGGGATTGAGCGCATCATCGCCAGCCCACTCAGCCGCGCAGCGGAAACGGCAAGCACCGTCGGCACGGCGATCGGGGTCAAGCCGCAACACAACCCCGGATTGATGGAATGTAATTTCGGCGAATACGAAGGCGCCGTCGCCAAACCCTGGTTTCAAGACTGGCTGGACGGCCGCCTCGTTATTCCCGGCGCCGATGTCTTGGCAGATTTCATGGACCGGACCGCCCTAGTCGTCGCATCCTTGCTGGCCGATGACGACCGGCCGACACTGATCGTCGCTCATGGCGTGGTCTATCGCGGCATTCAGAAATTGACGGGCCAGGACCATGTGATCATCCCCAATGGAGTGATCCTTGAGCACCTGCCGGATGAAAAATTCGGGTGGCGTATTTTCATGAAGTAGAGTGGATCGGGGAACCTTATTCCGCCGGCGCGGGCGCGACCTTGTGCAGGTTATGGCGCCGGACACGATTCGTGACCATGCGGTCATGCAAGTTGGTGATGATCCTGCTGCCGGTCTTTTCAAACAGGAAGGGCAGGAAGGCGTGCCCGAGACAGGCAAAGGCGGCCAGGAAAAGCGGCAGAGAAAAACTCATGGCCTGCCCCATATGCTCGACATAACCTTCACCAACGCTGTTCGGATGGTCCGTGAATAGATTTGTCATGTGCCGTCTCCTTTTCCGTAACCTGTCGTCCAATTTCGAGTTCTAAGGAAGAGTCTACACGGTTTCGCCTGGAATGTGCTTGCTTTTTTGGCGCGAAATCCCCCCAACAATGATATTTTATCCTATTATTTCACTTAATGTTAGAACAGAATATCATTTCAAACTGGGAGTGTGGAAATGGATCAGACCGATCGACGGATATTGGCGGAATTGCAGCGCGACGGCTCCCTGTCTAACGCGGACCTGGCCGAGCGCGTCGGCCTGTCGACGACGCCGTGCTGGCGCAGGGTTCGGCTGCTGGAGGAGCAAGGCTATATCCGCAGCCGCGTGGCGCTGCTGGACCGGCACAAATTGAATGTCGGCGTCACCGTCTTCGTGGCCATCAAGACGTCGCGCCACGATGCCGAATGGCTGGACGAATTCGCACGGGTCGTGCGCACCCTGCCGGAAGTGCAGGAGTTTCACCGCATGAGCGGCGATGTCGATTATCTGATGAAGGTCGTTGTGCCCGACATCACCGCCTATGACCGTTTCTACAAGCGCCTGATCGCGGAAATCGATTTGAGTGACGTGTCCTCAAGCTTCGCGATGGAGGAAATCAAGAATACGACGGAATTGCCGCTCTCTTATCTATAAGCGCGCGTTTCCGAAACGGAGCGGTTTCACTCGCCCCCATCCCTGCCTTACACTGCGTCGGCAACGCACAACAAAAGGGAGGGTCCGATGGGCGAGATGATTACGTTCCACAAACATGAAGAAGACGGCACCACGGCGGGATATCTGGCGACCGCGCCGGGAGCGAAGGCCGGGATCGTCGTGCTTCAGGAATGGTGGGGTCTGAACGACCAGATCAAGGGCGTCGCCGACCGCTTTGCCGCGGCGGGATACACCGCGCTGGCGCCTGATTTGTACGAAGGGCGCGTCACCCAGGACCCGGACGAGGCCAATCACATGATGACCGGCCTGGACTGGGGCGGGGCATACAATGACGTCCGCGGTGCTGTTCAGCGCTTGAAGCAGGATTGCGAAAAGGTCGCGGTTCTGGGTTTCTGCATGGGGGGCGCGATCACCATCATCGCCGGCGTGAAGATTCCCGAATGCGACGCGGCCGTCTGCTATTACGGTATTCCCGGCAAGGAAGCCGCCGACCCAGCCAAGATGACCGTCCCCTTCCTTGGCCATTTCGCGACCGAGGACGACTGGTGCACCCCGGCCGCGGTCGACGCGTTGAAGGCCGACCTGGCCGGGGTTTCGACACCGGTGGAAGTTCACAGCTATGACGGCAAACAGCACGCCTTCTTCAACGAAGTTTCCGCTGCCTACGACAAGGAAGCCGCGGACCTGTCTTGGCAACGGACCCTCGCCTTCCTGCAGGCGCAGCTCTGAACCTGACGGCGCACCAAAACCGGCGCGGCTGGGGCTGTCAGAGCGTGTCCGGCCAATCCGGTTTGGTGACGTCAACGGCAAGGCCGTCGACAAGAACATCCACCTTGTCCGGATAGAACGCCGCGTAACCTTCCAGCCATTCCACTTCGTCATAGGGGGTCTGATACGCCCAGACAGCGTTCTCGGCCGGTTTCGCATGCTCGCCCGGCCCGCTGCCACCGGCGATGGACCAATAGCTGGCTTGACCTTTAAAGGGGCAATAGCTCGTATGCTCCGATCCCGACATTTCGTCCATATTGAGGCTCATCAACGGTACGTACAGCACCGGCGCATGATCGGTTTCACGCACCACGATGGCCCCCTCCGTTCGGGCCAGCGTCACGTGATTACGCTGCACTTCGACGACCCTTCTGAACGGTTCGCGCGTGACTGTGTGGTCGGGTCTGTCCCGAAACCCCGGCGCGGGATTTCCGCTTCCCATCGGTTGGGCCTGACCAGTCATAGTAATACCCTCCTTTCAAAACTCTCCTTTGTTCACGGGTGGCGGCCGACCCGTTCGGCCGCCTTATTCCGCCGCTTGGGCGGGCGCTTCGGGAACCGGCTCTCGCATCGTGACGAATTCTTCCGCCGAGGTCGGGTGTATCCCGATCGTGGCGTCGAAATCCGCCTTGGTCGCGCCCGCCTTGAAAGCAACGCCGATCCCCTGTGTGATCTCGCCGGCCTCAGGGCCGACCATATGGAACCCGACCACCTTGTCGCTGGCCCGGTCCACGATCATCTTGATCAAGGTCCGTTCCTCCCCGCCCGAAAGGGTGTGCTTCATAGGCCGGAAGCTGGACCGGAAGATGTCGATCTCTCCGTATTTGTCGCGGGCCTCCGTCTCCGACAGGCCCACCGTCCCGATGGACGGCTGGGAGAAGACGGCGGTCGGGATATCCCGGTAATCCATCTTCCTGCTCTCGCCTTTATAGGTGTTGTGCGAGAACACCATCCCTTCCGCGATCGCCACGGGCGTCAGCGCCACCCGATGGATGACGTCACCCAAGGCGTAGATCGACGGCACATTGGTCCGGAAATCCTCGTCGACGACGATTGCCCCGTTCGACGCCAGTTTAACACCGGCATTCTCCAAACCCAAATTCGCCGTATTCGGATGCCGTCCGGTGGCATAGAGAATCATGTCGGTTTCGATCGTCGTGCCGTCCTCCAGCATCGCCAATAATCCGTCGTCTGTCTTCTGAACCGACGCGATATTGGCGTTGAATCGTATATCCACGCCCTTCTTCACCATCTCGTCGCGCAGGAACGAGCGCACATCCGCATCGAAACCACGCAGGAAGAGCGGACCGCGATACATTTGGATCGTCTCAACGCCAAGGCCGTTGAAAATCCCCGCGAACTCCACCGCGATATAGCCGCCGCCGACGACGATGGCGCGTTTCGGCAAGGTTTCGACATGGAAGACTTCGTTGGAGGTGATGACATGCTCGTTGCCCGGAAATTCCGGCACACTCGGCCATCCGCCCGTCGCAACCAGGATGCGTTCCGCGGTTACCTTCTTATTCCCGACTTCGACCGTATTCTCGTCGATCACGGTCGCACGGGCATTGAAAAGCTCCACGCCGGCGTTGTTCAGCAACATCTCGTAGACGCCGTTCAGCCGGCTGATTTCCTTGTCCTTGTTGGTGATCAAGGTTTTCCAATCGAAGCTGCGGTCGCCAACCGTCCAGCCGAAACCGGCGGCATCGTGGAAATCTTCCCGGAAATGGGAAGCGTAGACGAAAAGCTTCTTCGGAACGCAGCCGACATTTACGCATGTTCCACCAAGATAGCGGTCTTCCGCAATGGCGACGCGCGCCCCCATGCCGGCCGACATCCGCGCGGCACGGACCCCGCCCGATCCGGCGCCAATTACAAAAAGATCATAGTCGAACTTACTCATGAAACCTCCATCAACGCCCAATCCCCTCGGGCTGAAATCTAGCGACTTGGAACGTCAAACCGAACCGGCAGACGTCATGGCCGACACAATTGAGTTTGGAAACACTATGTTAAGGCCCATATCGTAGCTTGCCCATGTCGGCGCAAGGCTGACATGGGCGGCATACGGTGCCAGGATACTCACTTTACGTCACGCAATTGCGAGGTTGGACAGGTATGGACGACGGAACGGGCCTTAGCGCGAAGACCGAGGAGGGCACGGAAAGCCCCGCCCTTAACGAGCGCACCTTCCGGGCCCTGCGCCTGTGCACGAATTTCCGCGCCGGCTACACCTTGCCGTCTTGCGGCGCGCGCGGCGCGGATGAGGTGAATGCGGAAATTGCCCGGCAATGGCCGGAACGGTCCATGGCCTTCGAATTCGAAACCGTGCACTGCATGGGCAAGTGCCATATCGGGCCGACCCTGCGCTTGGTGCCAGCGGGACCCTTCCTGATGGGTGTGAAGACCAAGGAAGATGTCACCCGTATCCTGGACCTGCTGGAGGCCGGCGACATCGAGCAGGCGGCCGCGGAATTCCCCGTTCCCGGCTAGAGTATCGACCGGTTGGCACGCTGTTTGCGCGCCGATCGGAAAGACCCGGAAAGCACAATGAATTTGACGAAACGCCCAGTCCTGATCTTCCTTGCCGTCACAATGGCGGCTTTCATGGCGATGCCGGAAACTGTGCCGGCGGCGGATGGAAACCGCTTCATTCCGCTGGGAAGGATCCCGCAATTGCTGCAACCCGGCGGCAACGCCCCGCCTCGGTTCAGCCGGGGGTCACGCCCCGTCAAGTTCTTCGTGGATTCCGCAACCCTTCCGCAAAGCCTTTCGACCAATCTATCCAACGCCTGCGCACACGGCATCTTCAACACGAAGCGGCCGGGCCGGTACTATGTCGAAATCGAACTGCAGGGTGGCAAGAAAAAGCGCCTCTCCTATGCCAACGCGCAAGGCTTCAACCTGCGCGACCCTGGCAACCGCCGAGGCCGGGACCTGGCCTTCCTGTTCGATTTGGACGGCACGTCCCAGTGCAAGGTCTACGCGCTACCCACCCTGTTCTAGGCCCTTCCCAGCGTTTTCGCCGACGGTGCGGCCCGCGCAAGGTTCCCCTCCTCATCAGGCACACTCTGCGGTACCATCAACCCAAGCAGACTCTAATCCGGGGTGGAAATGCTGACGGAAGATCAGATCGCGCTCTATCGCGCGCAGGGTTATCTCCTGGTGCCGGACGTGTTTTCGTCCGAGGAAATCGCGGAACTGAACCGCGTAACCGACGCCTTCGTCGAAGACAGCCGGGCGCTGACACAAAGCGATGCCGTGTTCGATATCGGGCCCGGCCATGGTCCCATGGCGCCACAACTGCGGCGCATCAAGCATCCCACCCAGCATCATGCCGCCTATGACAGGGCGATGCGCCACCCGGCCCTTGTGGCGATCCTGCAGCAATTGCTGGGGAAGGCCGTGCGCTTCGATCACGCCAAATTGAACATCAAACCGGTCGGTGGCGGGGCGCAAATAGACTGGCACCAGGACTGGGCCTTCTATCCCCATACCAATGACGACATGTTGGCGGTCGGCGTGCTGCTGGACGATGTCGGCCCCAAGAGCGGTCCGCTGCAGGTTATCCCGGGCAGTCACAAGGGCCCGACAATGAACCATCATTCCAACGGCGTTTTCTGCGGCGCGATCGGTGACGATGAGATGGAAGTGCGGGCGGCCTCGGCCGTGCCGTTGGTAGGCAAGGCGGGGTCGATCACGATCCACCATGTCCGCGCTGTCCATGGGTCGGAACCGAACACCAGCGCGCAACCCCGCCGCCTGTTGCTGTTTTCATACGCCGCCGTGGATGCCTGGCCGCTGCTGCAAAAGGAAGCGATCGACGCGTTCGACGAACGCATCCTGACCGGGGAGCCCACGCTTGCACCCCGCCAGGTAGCGGTGCCGGTCCGGATTCCCTTGCCCAAGGTCGCGACCGACGATTCCATTTTCGACAATCAGGCGCACAAGCAACGGACGGTACCCGCGGCGGCGATGCCGACCTAGTGCGGGCAGCCATGCGGTCGCTGGGTCACTTCTCCCGGTAATCCCTATTTGATTTCCCGAATTCCGGGACTCCCTTCAGTATACGGCCACCCGCGCGGGGATCGTGGCGAAACAGGAGGACGGGCATGCGGAACGCCATTCGGCTTTACAGCGGATTGATTCTGGCTGCGTTCGTGTTGACGCATCTGTTGAACCATTCGCTGGGCCTGATATCCCTGGATGCGATGGACCGCGGACGTATGATTCTGAACGCGCCGTGGAGCAACATCGTCGGCGGCCCCCTCCTTCTTCTTGCCTTCACCGTCCATATTCTCAACGCGCTCTATGCGATCTACCAACGCACCTCGCTGAGGATGAGCAATTGGGAAGCCACACAGCTTTCCATGGGATTGGCGATCCCTATCCTTCTAGGCCCCCATCTGGCCGGCGCTTTCATCGGACAGTTCCTGGCCGGTCACAAGCCGACCTACGAATGGTATCTCTCCTTCTACTGGATCGTCGATCCCGTTCAGGGCATCATCCAGACAGCCGGGCTGCTTGCGGCCTGGATCCACGGGTCGATCGGCATCCACTATTGGCTCAGGACCAAGGCCGGCTATGCGCGCTTTGCGCCGCTCCTGCTGGCGTTTGCCGTCGCCATTCCCGTCGCCGCCGTCGGCGGCTTCGTGGCCGCCGGCATCGGCGTCCAGCGCTTGGCCGCCGCCGATCCCGGTTTCGTCGAACAGGCCTTCACGGCCATTCGTCTTACCGGCGACAAGGCGGACCTGATCGCGACCATGGCAAGCTATTCCACCTGGACCGTCATCGGCGTGATCATCATCCCCTTCGCCCTGCGCAGCATCCGTACCGTCATTTCCCGCGTCCGCCAGGGACCGGCGCTGACGCTGCCGGACGGCCGCCGGCTGAACATTCACAAGGGGGCGACCGTGCTGGAAACGCTGCGCGCCGCAGGAATTCCCCATGCCTCCGTCTGTGGCGGCCGCGGCAGATGCACGACTTGCCGGGTGCGTGTCCTCAAAGGGTTGGACGCGATTCCGGACCCGGGCGGCATTGAAGCGCGCGCCCTGGCCCGGATCGAGGCCCCGAAGGAGCTGCGCCTGGCTTGTCAGGTCAGGCCCTCGGCAGATCTTTCCATCGTGCCCCTGCTGCCGCCGCGCGCCACCGCCGACGAAGGCCGCCAGCCCGGCGGGCTGGAAGGGCTGGAGCGGCAGATCGTCATCGTCTTCATCGACCTGCGCGGCTCCACCAAATTGGGCGAGACGAAGCTGCCGTACGACGTGCTGTTCATCCTGAACCAGTTCTTCGCGGAAATGACCAAGGCACTCCACGAAACACGCGGGCACTATTCCCAGTTCACCGGCGACGGGCTGATGGCCATTTACGGGCTGCACAGCGCCAAGCCGGAGGACGGGGCGCGGGACGCGTTGGCCGGTGCGGAGGCGATGCTGCGGCGGATCGAAGCCCTGAACACCTCGCTTGAGAGCGAACTGCCCTTCCCGCTGAAGATCGGGATCGGCATCAATGACGGGGAAGCGATCGTCGGCGCGATGGGCCCGCCAACGGCGCAGACGCTGACCGCCATCGGCGACAGTGTGAATTCCGCCGCGCGCCTTGAAGCGCTGTGCAAGGAACATGGAAAGCCGCTTGTCATTGCCAAGACCACCGCGGATCTTGCGGGCCTCGCCTTGTCGGACGACAATCTCCATTCCATCGAATTGCGCGGCCGGTCCGGCGTGACGGAATATTACGCCCTGGATACTGTCCCCTCCCGCTAGACGGTCCACTATGAGGAACCCATCGTGAGCAGCCTTACCCTTGTCATCGGTAACAAAAACTATTCCTCCTGGTCGCTGCGCCCCTGGCTCGCCCTGCGCAAGGCCGGCATTCCCTTCGAAGAAGTTAAGATCCTCCTCGACAAGCCGGATACCAAACAGCGCATCCTGAAACACACGCCGGCGGGCAAGGTGCCGGCGCTGTTGGTGGACGGCCAGACGGTTTGGGATTCGCTCTCGATCTGCGAATGGGCGGCGGAACGGAATCCAGACCTATGGCCAAAGGACGCAGCGGACCGCGCCCATGCGCGCTCGATCAGCGCGGAAATGCATTCCGGCTTCATGGCTCTACGGGCGGCCATGCCGATGAACATCCGCGCCACAGACCGCAAAGTGCCGACTTCCCCCAGTTTGGAAGCGGATATCGCGCGCATCACCGACATCTGGAATCAATGCCGGTCGGCGCATGACATGAGCGGTCCCTGGCTGTTCGGTCACTTCACCATCGCGGATGCCATGTATGCGCCTGTCGCCACGCGACTGCGGACCTATGGCGTCGCGCCTGACCCCGTGTCCAAGGCCTATATCGATACGCTCTTCGCAGATCCCGCATTCAAGGAATGGCGCGCCGAGGCCGAAGGGGAGGAAGACATGCTGCGGATCGAGGAAGTCGGCTAGCAGCCCACTTGTTTACGGGGTCCCGAATGAACGTCGCCCAGCTGATCGGCGATTTCGGCCCGGTGCAGGACTTTAGCTGATCGACCTATTGGCCCACAACGTTAGTGGCGCGATCCCCCGCGCCGCCGCGATAGGAATAGTTCCTATCGAACCGTTCCATCACATAGTTGCCGTAGCAGACGGGTCCGGGCCCCGCGATAGGCTTGGCGTCCTGTGCATAGGGTTGTAGCGGCTCGACCACCGTGTCCATCGACATGTCGAAGAAGAAGGGGATGGAATAACGGTCCGTTCCGCTGCGGTTGTTCAAAACGCGATGCGGTGTCGACGTCCAGCGCCCACCCGACCAATAGGACAGCAGATCGGCGACGTTCACCACGAAACTGTCGGGCACGAAAGGCACGTCGATCCAGCCGCC
This sequence comes from uncultured Flavobacteriaceae bacterium, assembly GCA_964350445.1. Lineage (GTDB taxonomy): Bacteria > Pseudomonadota > Alphaproteobacteria > UBA8366 > Aestuariispiraceae > Hwanghaeella. The sequence goes on along the minus strand of CAYGKA010000060.1, from coordinate 9,795 downwards.
GCCCTGCGCTTCCGTCGCCCGCACCTGCAGCCCGCCTATATCGTCCTGAGCCAACAGCGTCATAAAGCCGTAATCCGTATGCGGGGCGGAGTTGAACTGGTCCGGTTCCGCCGCCGCCGGGATCGGCGGATAGCGCAGCAAACGCAGATACACTGTCGGATATTCGAAATGGCGGTCGAACCGGTCTTCCGGCTGTCCCAGCGCGCGGGCCAGCAACCGCGTGAACCGCCGCGCCGTCGTATCGAGCGCCTGATAGTAAGCCTCCACCGCGTCGCGAAAACCGGGCAGTGAGGCGGGCCACCTGTTGGGGCCCTGCAAAGGCCGTCCAAACCGCGGATCGTCGAGGTCGACCGGATGCATCATCATGAAGCTTTCCGACAGGTTTGGCTTTGTCACCGCATCGACAGAGGAAGTGACGGTCTTGCTGGTCTTCGGCGCGATATAACCGCGATGGAAACTGTTCACGCTGACCGCACCTTTCTCCGCATCGGATAAGGCATGAAAAGCGCGTGACCCGGCGAAGGCGTCTTTGCGAATCTTCGCCGGCACCCCATGTCCGGTGACGATGCAGAACCCGTAGTCATGAAAAGCCCCGTCAAGCGCCGTCGAAATACGGTCTTGCGCCGCGCCTTCGGTCGGAAACCCCTCAAGATCGATGATCGGCAATGTCGGCACGATAACCTTCCTTGGCAGCGCTTTGGACCGGCAGCGCCGCTTCATTCTTGATCTGCGAAACCGCAGCCCCTAAAAGAGCCCGGCACGTCGCCGGCCCTTTGACAATAATCGCAGCGCCTGACAGCGGCCAACCAATTCAAGCCCACCCCCAAAAAGCCCCCCAGTCGAAGCCGGGATGGCTGACCACCGACTTGTATCTTACGAACCACAAGACCGATGACCAACGAAAGACGCAACACCATGGGCGATTGGCTGGGAATTGATTTCGGAACGTCCAACTCAGCGGCAGCCTATGTCGAGGACGGAACCGTCACCCGCATTCGCCTTGACCGAGATGGCGACACCGTGCCCAGCGCGGTCTTCTTTTCCATCGACGACAAGAGCATGGCGGTCGGTTCCGTCGCCAATGCGGCGTTGATCGATCGGCTGGAGGGCCGCTATATGCGGTCTCTGAAACGCGTGCTCGGCACATCGCTGATGGGTGAGCGCCGGACGATCCTGGACAGGAAGCTGGACTTCTACGACATCGTCTCCGCCTTCCTGAAAATCATCAAGGACCGGTCGGAGGAACAGTCAGGCCGGCGTTTCGACAAGGTCGTCGCCGGACGCCCGGTGCTGTTCGACAGCAGGAATGCCGATATCAATGCCCGCGCGGCGGCCGACCTTGAACGCTGTTACAAAATGGCGGGATTCACCGACGTCGTCTTCCTGCCGGAGCCCGAGGCCGCGGCCCTGTCCGTCACCGGGGACATAGAAGCAGGCGATCTCGGCGTCGTCGTCGATATCGGCGGCGGCACATCCGATTTCACCGTCTTCCGAAAGGCCGGCCATAGGATTGACGTGGCCGCCTCAAACGGCGTGCAACTGGGTGGAACCGATTTCGACCGGGCCCTGAACTTGAAATTCATCATGCCGTGTTTGGGCCATGGCCATCCGATCCGGCACGGGATGGACGGACAGACCGTCACGGCGCCAAATGCGATTTTTCAAGACTTGGCGACCTGGGAAAAGATCCATCTTCTCTACACACAAAAGACCATGACGCTGACAAAGGGGCTGGTGCGTGACGCCGTTGAGCCCGACATCTTCCAGCGCCTACACCATACGATCGACTGGCAGTTGGGACACGAAATCGCCTTTCTGGCCGAGCAATCCAAAATCACCTCGAACGAAGCAGCGCACAGCACGGAAATCGATCTCGGTTTGCTGGAACGCGGCCTCACGGCTTCGATGGGCCCGGCGGATATCGAAACCGTCTACCGGCCGTTTTCTGAAACCCTCGCCGGGACACTCGACGACACCCTTGCGCGCGCCGGCGTCACCTGGGACGCCGTCTCCCATGTCGTGCCTGTCGGCGGCGCAAGTCTGATGCGGCTGGTACAATTCGCCATATCGAGGATCATCCCGGAAGCAACCGTGATCGACACACCGATCTTCACCGCCGTCGTCGACGGCCTCGCCCTCCACGGCAACGCATTGTCTGCGAAGTCCTAGCGACCTTCACGTCAGAAAATTTCAAAAAAACCACCGGCAAAAACGGTGACAAAAACGGTGGGAAAAACGGTGACGGAAAAACGGTGACGGTATACTTTTTATATGTCGACTGCATACATACATCCAAGCATCTGGACGGAATAAGGTATAACGGCACTGTAATCCTGTAATCACAGTAATGGCGTCACTGTAGTGGCTAACATCACAATTATGGGCGCACACCCGCCTAAGCACACTCTCCAGCAATGTGGCAGCTTTTCAGATGGACAGCGCCTACCGCTATTCCACCGTCACACTCTTGGCCAAATTCCGCGGCTGATCCACGTCCGTGCCCTTGATGACCGCCGTGTGATAGGCGAGCAGCTGGACCGGTATGGAATAGAGGATGGGGGCAACGACCGGGTTGACCGCCGGCAGTTCGATACAGGCGAAGGGGACGGCCTGTTTCTTCATCCGCGCGATACCCTTGGCGTCCGACAGGAAAATGACCTTGCCACCGCGGGAGATCATTTCCTGCACGTTGCTGGCGGTCTTTTCGAACAGCGAATCGCTGGGGGCGATCATGACGATCGGCACGTCATCCTCGATCAACGCGATCGGGCCGTGCTTCATTTCGCCCGCCGCATAGCCTTCCGCGTGGATATAGGAGATCTCCTTCAGCTTCAACGCACCCTCCATGGCGATCGGATAGCTGGAGCCGCGGCCCATGTAAAAAACGTCCCGTGCCTTGGCCAAGGTCTGGGCGATTTCCGCGATATGTTCGTCATGGTTCAACACCTCCGCCGCGCGGCCCGGCACTTCGGCGAGCGCGCTGGCCAGTTCGGCCTCGCGCTTGTGATCGATGGTGCCGCGCGCCTTGGCCGCCGCGATGGCAATGGAAGCGAAGACGGTCAACTGCGTTGTGAAGGCCTTGGTCGAGGCGACGCCGATCTCCGGCCCCGCCTTGGTCAAAATCACGGCGTCGGATTCCCGTGCAATGGTGCTTTCCGGCACGTTGACGATGGAGAGGATGTATTGTCCTTCCCGCTTGCAGAAGCGCAGCGCCTCCAGCGTATCGGCCGTCTCCCCCGACTGGCTGACGAAGATCGCTAATCCGCCGTCGGGCAGCGGCGCACCGCGATAGCGGAATTCCGAGGCGATATCGACCTCGACCGGAATCCGCGCCAATCCCTCGAACCAGTATTTTGCCACAAGCCCGGCATAGGAGGCCGTACCGCAGGCGGAAATCGTAATCCGCGGCACGGTCGCAAAATCGATCGGCAGCGGCGGCAGGGTTACCGTCTGGCTCGCCGGGTTCAAAACCGTCGCCAGCGTGTCACCGATCACGGTGGGCTGCTCGTAAATTTCCTTCAGCATGAAATGCGGGAAGTTGCCCTTGCCGATGATGGCCCCCGATACAGCGGTTTGAACCACCGGCCGGTCGACCGCCTCGCCCGCTTCGTTGAACACCTCGGCCCCGCCTGGACCGACGACGGCCCAGTCACCGTCTTCGAGATAGCAGATCCGCCGCGTCAGGGGCGCCAGCGCAAGGGCGTCGGAGCCGAAATACATCTCCCCCTCGCCATAGCCGATGGCCAGCGGGCTGCCCCGCCGCGCACCGACCATCAAATCGTGATGGCCGCGGAAGATCATGACAAAAGAAAAGGCCCCTTCCAGGCGCGGCAGTGTCTTGGCCACCGCTTCCTTCGGGCTCAACCCCTCGTCCATATATTTGTTGATGACGTGGGCGACGACTTCGGTATCGGTCTCGCTGGTGATCGCAGAGGCCCGGTCGCCGAGCTCGTCCTTCAATTCGAGAAAGTTTTCGATGATGCCGTTGTGGACCAACGCGACATTGTCGGTGATATGCGGATGCGCGTTGTTCTCCGACGGCACGCCATGGGTCGCCCAGCGCGTATGGCCGATCCCGACAGTGCCGGCCAGCGGGTTCCGGTCCAGCACGTCGACCAGATTGGCCAGCTTCCCCTCAGCGCGGCGGCGTTCGATGGAGCCGTTGACCAAGGTCGCAATGCCGGCCGAGTCATAGCCGCGGTATTCCAACCGCTTCAATCCGTCCAGCAAAAGAGGGGCCGCGTCCCGCTTCCCGAGAATACCAACAATGCCGCACATGGTGGGGACGATCTCCTTCGATCCGTAACGTGTCACTCAAAAATCGGGTATCAGGGCTTGCTTGTTCGTTTGGCTTTTTCGGCAGCCCGCCCTTCCCGGAATTTCACCGCCGCGCCGTCCCGGGCTTCTTGGCGGCCCCGGGCGACGGCGATCGCGTCCTTCTCCACATCCTGCGTCACCGTGCTGCCGGCGCCGACGATGGCGCCGTCGCCGATCGAGACCGGCGCGACAAGGGAGGAATTTGAACCGATGAAGGCGCCCGCGCCGATTTCCGTGCGGGACTTGAGATATCCGTCGTAATTGCAGGTGATGGTGCCCGCGCCGATATTCGCCTTCGCCCCGACCCCCGCATCGCCGATATAGGACAAGTGGTTGGCCTTGGCCCCCTCGCCGAAGACGGCATTCTTGACCTCGACGAAATTGCCGATCCGCGCGCCGGCGCCGATTTCAGTTCCGGGCCGCAATCGTGCGAAGGGACCGATTTCCGCCCCCGGCCGAACCAAGGCCCCTTCCAGGTGGCAGAAATCCTTGATCACAGCCCCTTCCCCGACAGAAACGCCCGGTGCGAATACCACGTTCCGGCCGACTTCCGCCCCCGGTGCGATATCGGTGTCGAAAGAGAACCAGACCGTCGCAGGATCACGCAGGGTCACGCCGGCCTCCAACGCCGCCGCCCGGCGGGCTTCCTGGAACTGCGCTTCCGCCGCCGCCAGGTCCGCCTTGCTGTCCACGCCCTGCAATTCGGCCTCGGGCGCCTCGATCGCCGCACAGGTGCCGCCGTCCTCGCGCGCGATCGCGACCAGGTCGGTCAGGTAGTATTCGCCCTTGGCATTGTCGTTATCGACCCGGTCGATCCAGGTAAAGAGCTGCGCCGCCTTGATCGCCATGACGCCGGAATTGCAGAAGGCGATCGCCTTTTCATCCGGCGAGGCCTCGCGTTCTTCAACGATCGCGATCAGATCGCCGCCCGCATCCTGGATCAAGCGGCCATAGCCGGTCGGATCCTGCGTGCGGAAGCCAAGGACCACCACCGCCGCGCCTTGCGCCCTTGCATCCAGCATGCGCCGCAGCGTTTCGGCCTTCAGAAAGGGACTGTCGCCATAGACGACCAGAACGGTTCCGTCCGGGCTCGCATAGCCTTCCAGCGCAGCCCGGGCCGCTTTCACCGCATCCGCCGTTCCCAGCCGGTCATGCTGGATCGCCGTCACCGCCGGGGCGACCGCGCGTTCCAGGTCCGGCATGTCGGGGCCGACCACAACCACCGTCCGTTCCGGCGCCAGGGCGCCAACGGCCGACAAAACGTGATTGACCATCGGCAGACCGCCGACATCGTGCATCGCTTTCGGCTTCGACGACCGCATGCGGGTGCCGAGACCGGCGGACAGAACGACGGTGGCGCAGGACGGGGAATTCATATTTGGAAAACTGCTTGCTTTGCTTCGGAAACTTGACGTTCAACTAATGCCACACGGGCAAAACAGCGCCAAGTCACTCTTTGTTACGCCTGTTTGCGGAATGTTTCGAAAGGTTTCGACGGCTTCCTTCGCTTTTCTGGCCGCTTATTGCCTCAACGCCCGGGCCTGGGCCAGGAAGTCGTCCAGCAGACGCATCACCGCGGATCGCTGCGCGTCGTCCATCACCTCCAGCCCATCATTGATGGCGAGCTGCATGTCCAGATTCGGCGCGCCGCCCGATTGTCCGGCCTTAAGCAGGCTTTCCGCCAAGTCATCGCCGCAAATGGCCGCCAAATCTGTTCGAAACTGCAGAAAAAGTTCCGCCAGCGCCTGATCATCCGCCACGTTTCCCCCTTTCGGCGCCTTGCGGTCCCTTCCGGTCAAAGCGGGTTTCCCCCGCGTTCGGCCTGGGGTACCTATGCGCCCTGGATTGAGCCCCTCCCGCAATGGCCCATCCCACCGGGAGAGTATCCGGCAATCGCCGATAACCCGCAAGAGACCAAGACCGGAGAATTACCCGCTGTGCGTGCACCCATCAATATCGTTCGGCAGACGCCGCAATACGTCCGAAAGTCCGGAATCCTGACCACTTTCATCTTCGATCTTGACGGCACCCTGATCGACAGCGCGCCGGACATCGCCGATGCCGCGAACAGGCTGCTTCAGGAATTCGGCGCCGAGGCGCTGCCGGTCGGAAAAGTCATGAAAATGGTCGGTGGCGGGGCACCGAAGCTTCTGGAGCGCGCCTTTGCCGCCGCCCGGGTTCCGATGCCCGCGCCGGAAGAGGCCCTCGCCCGTTTCCTCGATCACTACCACACCGGCCCGTCCATGATGACCAAGCCCTATCCGGGCGTGACCAACCTGTTGGCGCGGCTGCACCGGGCAGGCAACCCAATCGCGCTCTGCACCAACAAGCCTGGCCGCGCCACCGAGGCGATCCTTGAACGGTTGCGCTGGGACGGGTTGTTCAGCGCTATCGTTGCGGGCGACGACCTGCCGGAGAAGAAGCCGAGCGCGCTTCCCGTGCTGGCGGCATTGATTCAGGCCGGCGGGTCCCCCAACCGTGCACTTTATGTCGGGGACAGTCATGTGGACGTGCAGGCAGCGCGGAATGCCGGGATGCCCGTTGTGGTGCTGACGCATGGATATGCCCACGGGCCGGTATCGTGTCTGGGTGCGGACAGGTTGATGACGACGGTCAGGCCGCTGCTGAATCTGGCCGGAACGTGACGGCCGCTTAATCCTGGTTTAGGGCCAATTGCTTCCCGCCGGCGGTAATGCTGGTCAGATGCGCCATTGCCGTGCCGAAATCAGTCTCGATCTTGGCGCGGACCGGGATCGCGGGCGCTTCCGCCAAGGGACGGCCGACATAGACGACGCGGTCGCGGGCGGTCTTGGCGTATTTGCTTTTTTCCTTCCGGTCCCCGCCCAGCAGCTTGTACTCGATGCCGCAGGCTTGGGCCTCGCCCTGAAAGACCGAATAGTCGTTGGCTTCAAAACTCTGTTTGCCCTGGTCCGTCACGATCAGGTCGTAGCGGCGCCGGCCGTCGAAAACCTGGAACTCGCCGCTGCAGGCCTCGCCCTGGGTCAGCGCTTCCGACAAGGCAGCGATCACGCTCAACGGGTCGATGGTGCCTATTTCGGCATCGTCCGGCAGGGCGTTGACTTCTTCAAGGTCAGGCGGCGGCTCCACCAAAACGGCGGCGACATCGCCCGATCCGTCATAAGCCAGCGCCACTTTGCGCACCTTGTCCCCACGATACCCGTGATTGCGGTGACGGGCCGGGACGAGGCCGGCGCCAGCGCCGGTATCAGCCCCTGCCCCCTCGAAGGCCCCCACGGACTCCGTGTTGCCGCGCCAGGAGAAGAAGAAATCCAGAATTCCCTGCGTCGTCGCCTGCGCCGCCAGCCGGTAGCGCCGGTCGGTCCGGTCCAATTCCGCCGTCGCGGAAAGAACGTGCAACCCGCCGAAATAGACCTCATAGGTCATGACGACGGGATCGGTCTCCTCCGCCAGCGCCGGTCCGGCAAACCCCGATAGCGCGCAAAACCCGGCGGCAAAACAAAACCGCCGAAGCCCCCCGGTGCTTTTCGGCCCGGGATCGCGCGCGACGGCGCTCTTCGACCTGGATCTTCTCATTTTGAATTTCGTCATTGTCTCGGGCAATGTCTCAACAGCACCTGTACCGGCATGAAACCGGCGCTTCCCCCTCTATCTTGGGCGGGAAACAACGATGACAAGGGCACATGGGCGTAGGATCCTACCACATGGCCTGCTTTTCGGACCATCATGACGCGACGCAACGCTTTCTTGACAGTCCCAAACGCCGCGCGTAAATCCTCCAGCCTTGACGCCGACAGGCGCCGGGCGCGTAGCTCAGCGGGAGAGCACTGCCTTCACACGGCAGGGGTCACTGGTTCAATCCCAGTCGCGCCCACCATTTCATCCCAAGAAAAGCATGCCTTTTTCATTATTCGCGCTGCTGGATGGACGGCGTGCCATACTGAATTCGGCCAGCAGCCCTATGCCGATTATCATTGCTGCTTATAATGATTGCTCGACGACACAGTATAGGTTGCGCCGACATTGCCGCGTGGGGTGATGCGAACGACTTTGAAATCGATTTCCTGGACACAGTGAAATCCGGCGGCGTCGAATTCCAAGGTGCCGCGCTGGGGCAGGCCCTGTTTTCGGTATTCCAGCGGCAACTGCGCCTCGAACCCGGTCTTGCTGAAATCGTTCACCGGGTACTTTTTTCCATCCAAGGTCAAAACCGGTGCGCATTCCGTGATTCTGATACCGCCCTTGCGCTTGTTGCGCTCCAGGAGGCTGCGCACAGTGTCGAAGCTTGTCGTCATTTGGTTTCCATCTCCGCAGGGCTAACCGGGTTTCAAGCACCCGAATACCGTTAATCGTAATATTATTATATTTGAAGACTCATTATTAAATATTAATAATGTTATAGGCATGGTTGCGGCATCGAATCATACAGGGGTCCTGACTATGTCGTTCATGCGCAAGCTTCATGCCCATCCAGAATTTGACGTCCTGGACTATACGTCTTCCAACATTTTGATCTGCGATCTCAAGGATTTTCGGATCATCTATGCCAATCCGGCCGCGATCAGCACGCTGACCAAAATCCAGCACGCCCTGCCGATCCCCGTGTCGAAACTGGTCGGCTCGTCGATCGACGTCTTCCACAAAAATCCGAAACATCAGCGTGAAATGCTGCGCGACCCCAAGACTCTTCCCCATTCCGCACAGATCGAAATCGGTGGCGAATATCTGGATTTGACGATCACGGAATATCGCCGCAATGGGAAATATGTCGGTCCGATGCTGACATGGACGCTCGCAACCGAGCGGGTGAAGGCCGAAGCCGCCGTGGAACTGCAGCGTCAGATGCTGGACCAAATGCCCATCAACGCCATGCTCTGCAATGCGAAGACCTTCATCATCGACTATGCCAACCGCACAAGCATAGAAACGCTGAAGTCGGTCAAGCAGCATATTCCGGTGGCCCCGGAAGACCTCGTTGGCTCGTCCGTCGATGTTTTTCACAAGAAGCCCGAACACCAGCGGAAGATTCTGAGCGACCCCAAGAACCTCCCTTGGCAAGCCAAGATCAAATTGGGACCGGAAGTTCTCGATCTGAAAATCGCCGCCCTATACGACGGCAAAGGCAACTATACCCACGCCCTACTGACATGGGCGGTGGTGACGCATTTCGTAAACATGTCCGATGGATTTGAAAGAAACGTCAAAGGTGTCGTGGACGGCGTGTCGTCTGCGTCGACTGAAATGAACTCGACGGCGGAAACAATGGCCGCCGCTGCTGAAGAAACGAATGCCCAAGCCTCTACCGTTGCAGCGGCCGCTGAAGAACTCACAGCATCGGCAAACGAAATTGGAAAGCAAGTCAATCGGGCCCGCGACGTTGCCACGGATGCGCTTGGGCGGGCCGAAAGTTGCCGCGACGGCGTTGTCCGTCTCTCCACCGCCGGACAAGCTCAACGAGTTTCAGGAGCATCTTGCCCTGACCCGGCACGTCTACAACTC
>CAYGKA010000059.1:0-29860 GCA_964350445.1 uncultured Flavobacteriaceae bacterium | reverse complement strand
CTTCTTATGGTGGGCGACGGCAACGATATTCTCTACGTGCAGACGTGTGATGATGTGCTGATCAGCGATGATTTCGAAGACCAGTTGTTCGGCGGAAACGGCAACGACGTCCTGATCTCAACGATGAACGAACTCCCGACGAACCCGGTTCCCAGCGGCGCGCAAGGACAGTTCTCAGGCGTCCGTGACGGCGGCCAGGGCGAAGATACGTTCCGGATCAACGCCGATGATCTCGGACCTCATTCGCTTTCCGGCGATGAATTCTCAAACGTCCGGAATATCGAGATTTTGGACCTCTCGGGCGTCGACGAATTGCAACTTTCCCTGCGGGTTGAAGATGTCGTAACCATGACCGACGAGGATAACGACCTGACCATTCTGCTCGGTGAGAACGTGACCAGCGTCCAAATCGATGACGAGACGATCCAACTTGAAAATGGGCAAGCAACTTACCAGCACGACGGCGTTCAGGTCATCCTGCAGCAACAGCAACCGCCGCCGGAAGCTTCGTAAGGGCATTTCCTAAGCAGGGGCGCATGCGCAGCACGTCGCTTGACGGCAGGGCCCGTACCGGCAACCTTTGTTGCCAGTACAGCCCCGCCCTTTACGCGAGTCCCAATCAATGACGAATACGACGACCCCGCCGCCCAACCATGATGGCCTAGCGGCGCTGGAACACCGTGTCCGGCAAGACCTCGATATTCTATCCTTTCCCTTCAAACCATGGTTGCCGGGAAAGCCGGATACCGCCGGGCGGGAAGGCTATGATGTCGTTATCGTCGGCGCGGGTCAGGCGGGCATCTCAATCGCGGTGGGGTTATTGCAGGAGAATGTGAAAAACATCCTCGTCATCGATCAATCACCGGAAGGAAGAGAAGGTCCGTGGACCACATTCGCGCGGATGCTGACATTGCGGTCTCCGAAATATCTGACCGGCCCTGACTGGGGCATCCCCTCCCTCACGTTCCGTTCGTGGTTCGTATCGCAATGGGGCGACGGCGCTTGGGCCGGGCTGGAGAAAATCCCGAATACCCAGTGGCAGGATTATATCGGTTGGATCCGAAAGGTAATGGCGGTTCCAGTTGAGAATAACTGCCGCCTAACCGCCCTTTCTCCTCAAGATGCCGGTTATAGGCTCACCGTCGAGCGTCCATCCGGCCAGACCAGTTTCGCCGCACGGAAAGTCGTTCTTTGTACGGGAATCGAAGGCGGAGGTGATTGGCATATCCCCCAATCGGTGCGAACGAACTTAGCACCGAACCTCTACGCCCACGCGGCCGACCCCAATATTGATTTCACCGCTTTGGCGGGAAAGCGCGTCGCCGTATTGGGCGCCGGCGCTTCCGCCTTCGATCAGGCGGCGACCGCCCTGGAATCCGGCGCAGGAACCGTTCATCTCTTTACCAGGCGGGATGATCTGCACCGCGTTCAGACCTACAAGCACCTGGAGCAAGCGGGGTTCCTGGGTGGTTTCCATCGCCTGCCGGAAGAGTGGCGCTGGCGCTACATGAACTACATCCTCACCCTGCGGGAACCCCCGCCGATGGAAACCGTGGCGCGGGTGACAAGACATCCGAATTTCACACTGGTGACCGGCGCGACGATCGATAGCATTTCCCATACCGACGGCGCCATCCAAGTCGATACCCCGAAAGGGCTTTTCGAGGCGGACTTCCTGGTCTGCGGCACAGGGTTCACGGTCGATCTGTCGCAGCGGCCCGAATTGGAATCCTTTCACGCCGAGATCGCCCTTTGGGCCGACCGGTACACACCGCCCGATGACGAGCGGAACGCCGCCCTGGCACACTATCCGTTCCTGGGGCCCGGTTTCGAGTTCCTGGAGAAAGAACATGGAAAAGCGCCCCACCTGAAGAACCTTCACCTTTTCACCTTCGCCGCGACTTTGTCGCAAGGGTTCAGTGGTGGGGGTATGAACGGCTCGAAATACGCCCTACCCCGCATCGTGAACGGCATCGTTAGTGGATTATATTCCGAAGACGTAGCTTTGCACTTCAAGGCGCTGAAGGAATACGACACGCCGGAATTCGACCTGAGCAGCATAAATACCGTTTGATTGGATTATTTTGGCCACCACCGTCGATCCTGCTTCATTCTTCGGCAAAGGCCTTCTCAATAAATATCAGGCCCCTCTTCAGTTCACGGTTCCACAACGCCCAAGAGTGATTACCGTCGGTAACCCGGAGTTCAACCGGGGCTCCCGCGCGCCGAAGACGCTGAAACGTCAGAAACGCGCCGTCATACAAGTTGAAATAGTCGTCATCCCCGACCATCAGCAGGATGCGCGGTTGCTCCGCCGCAGCGACCAGGGTCGGCAGAAATGAGAACACGTTTTCCCGATTGAAAGCCGCGGCATGAAACGGCTGACCGAACGCCCCGCGGAACAGCTTGATCTGAAGATCGGATACCGGCCGGCCCGGCAAGTCGTCTTCGACGATAGCACCACTGAAACTGACGGCGGCGGCAAAGCGTTCCGGGTATTTGAAGGCGAACCGTACAGCGCCGAAACCGCCCATGGAAAGGCCGGCAATTGCACGGGTCGACCGCGTTCGGCCCGCCTTGTAAGCGGTTTCAATATGTCTTGTTAGATCATCGGCGATCGCCGTTTCGAACGCCCCCGGGCCACCATAGGCCGTGGTGTCGACGTACCAACTGTCCCCGCCATCAGGCATTACAAGGATCATGGGCCGGACGGTGCCATCGGCGATCAAACGGTCGGCGGTGCGCCCGGCGCCGCCCGCATTCGGCCAATCCTTTTCGCTGCCGCCCAAACCATGCAGAAGATACACGACCGGATAAGGACCGCCGTCATCATACCCGTCGGGCAGGTAGACCGAATAGGCCATGCCCCGGCCCAAAGCGTCACTGTGGAATGAAAGGCTCTCGCGCAGTTCCGATCCGGCATGGGCCGGAGGCCAGAACAGAACCAGGAGAAGCGACGCCAAGGCCCATCGGCAGCAGGAATGGTAGAGCGTGCCCATCTGGCGGCCGTTCCTATTCCGCCGGCATGGCGCGGGCGCCGGCAGCTGCGTTGCCAAACCCGGTTGCCGTTCTATCGGCCTCCTTTGAGTGATCATGTTCGGTCGGAACAGGGGCGACCGCTCGTTGGACATGCACCTGCGCCGAGGTGACATGCCGGTCGGCATGTCGCCAGGGTTGGGTCTTGTACCATCCGATGAAATAAGCGACGCCGATCAGCGTGCCCAATCCTCCCAGGTTCACCAGGGTCAACTGCCAGCCGTCTCGCCCAATGACATCCAGGATCATCCCGGCGATCCGACTGAGAAACATCGACACGACGAAAGTGACGAGCGCTTGCTGGCCAACCTTGCGGATCGGGGCAAAGATCGGGGCATAGAGCAAACTTTCCCGCCCCTTCAGCATTGCAACGGCGAGGTAAGCCAGCGCCATGAAATGGATGAAGCGTGCAAGGCCAAAATCCGTCTTTTCCAGAAGGCCCAGATCAACGCCAATATAGGCGCCGGTATCGGATAGAACGTCATACAGGATCATGACCTCGGGAAATGCCTTCCAGACCGCCCGGTTCCAAACCAGATAGCCTATAATGACAATCGCCACGGCCGCCAGGACGAGCGGTTTTGTCACCGGTGGCGCCTTGATCCATTTCCGGCTCAACGCGAACCCGGTGAAGAACAGTAACTGCCATCCCAGCGGATTGAAAAACCAGACCAGTTCGTCATTGAAGGGGGCGGCAGGGAAGTCCCATTGCTGATTGAACTGCAGGACGTAGAGGCCAAGAACGAAGGCGACCGCCAAACCCGTGTGAACCCGTTGCGCCAGGACGACGATTGGCATCAGCATCAGAACGCCGATATACATGGGCATGATGTCGAAATAGTTGGGTACATAGGTCAACGTGAACAGACCCAGCAGTTGCTGACCCGGGTTTTCGAAAAACGGGTTCAGCGCCAATCCACTGACGTAATCCTCCTCGACCGCATAGTCGTTCGCGACATAAACCGCGAGCGCGATGGCAAGAAACATCATGATATGGGCGATGTAGAGCGTGAACACGCGATGGATGACCCGCGCCGTCCCCATCCAGAACCCAGCCCGGATAAAGGTTCCGCCAAAGGCAATCGCGGCAGCGAAGCCGGAGCAGAACACGAACATTTCCGTTGCGTCACTCGGCCCGAACCGGGCGGGAATGAAATTCGCCCAATGGTTCCAGGGAACGTGGGCGATGAATATGATTAACATCGCTATGCCGCGAAAAAAGTCGAGGCGCGGATCCCGAATGCGCCGTACGGCATTTTGGGCCGCCGCATGCTGTTGCCCGCCGGCCGAATGATCGACGCTTGTCATAACCCCAGCAGTCCTTCCAGATGCGTCACGAAAAAAGCACCCTGTCATGCGCCGCTATCCGGCCAATTGAGCCTGACAACGGTGCGAATAGCCACAATCGCCTTACTGTGTTTGGCTGAAAAACCCAACAAAACCAACTAACAGAGCGTCACGAATTTGTGACAAGACGTGTCTCCCATCGCCTTACTTTTGCCGTTTTTATGCCGTTTATGTGTCCTGGCTCGGTTTGCAGAATGCGGTCCAGGGACTCCGTCGAAAATGTCCAAGGCTGGACGTATTGGCGATCGCTCATAGATCGTATGGGATTGGATAATGTTCAAGCCGGTCCTTGATCGCCATTTGGGGGTTGTATGTTGAACCGTCGCAATTTTGCGAAACGCTTGGCCTTGGCGGGCATCGGCTGCGTCATGCTGCCTCGCCTGTCCGGCATGGCCTCGGCGGCATCGGGTGCGGAGGCGTATGACTTCGATGCGCTAAAGACCCACGCGCGCGATCTGGCCGCCCGTCCCTTCAATCCGCCGACAGCCACCCCTTCCGCCTATCTTCGCGATCTGACCCCCGATCAGTTCCAGCAGATCCGGTTTCGAACCGACCGGGCGCTATGGCGCGAGCAATCGGATTTCGAGGTTCACTATCTCAAGCCCGGCGTATATGCGAACGACCTTGTCGAGCTTCATGAGACGACGAATACGACGGCACGGAAAATCCGCTACGACCTCTCGGACTACGATCTTTCGGATCTTCCACCCTTGCCGCAAGGCACGGCTTTGGACGACGCCCTGCACGCCGGCGGTTTCGGCGGTTTCAAGGTTCTCTATCCTCTGCATGAGGAACACCATTGGAAAGACGAACTGATCGTCTATCGCGGCGCCAGCTATTTCCGTTTCCTGGGTCGACATCAGCAGTATGGCCTGTCCGCTAGAGGAATAGCGATCGATACGGCGCTGCCGCACGCAGAGGAATTCCCTGATTTCCGAGCCTTCTGGCTGGAGCGGCCCGATCCTGCTCAAAAACATCTGCGTATTCTTGCTCTGTTGGATGGGCCGAGCGTCTGCGGCGCCTACCGGTTTACAATTGTTCCCGGGGACGAAACGACCGTCGAGGTCGAGGCGGAACTTGTCCTGCGCAATACGGTTGAAAAGTTCGGCTGTGCCCCGCTGACCAGCATGTATCTGTACGGCGATGCGGAACGCGCGACGAAAACCGGTGCGGCTGGCATGAAGATACACGACTCGGACGGGCTATGCCTGCGCCTTGCCGACGGCAGGACGGTCTGGCGACCCTTGGTCCGGCGGCGCGGTGTGACCGTGACCCAGCATTTCGCCGAGAACCTGCAGGGGTTCGGGCTTCTCCAGCGGGAAAAGTCGCCGGACGTCTATGCGTCCCCCGACAAACGCTACCACATGCGGCCCGGCTATTGGGTGGAGCCGGTGAAGTCTTTCGGCAAGGGACATGTCCAACTGGTCGAAATCGAAAGCATCGACGTCGATTTCGACAATATCGCCGCTTTTTGGGTGCCGGACGAAACGCCGGAACCCGGCCAGCCTTTCAGCCTTCACTATCGCCTGACATCGGTGAACGAGAACCCGCCGATGCCCGGCATTGGGGGGTACGCGAAAGCCGGCCATATAACGCCACTGGACATTGGGAAGGATCGGCCTTATCTGAGGGCCGCCGTACAGTTCCGGGGGGTGCCGCATGGCGATCTGGAAAGCTCGACCGCCAAGGTGACGAGCCCCCACGGACAAACGACCGAGCCCATCCTGAAAAAATTGCCGGACGGCACTGTTGAACTGACTTTCGACCTGCAAAGCCGGGAGGCCGACCGGGCGGAAATTTACGCGTGGCTGGAACGCAACGGCCAGCCTTATTCGGAAACATGGAGTTATCTGTGGACGGTGTAGCCCCCCTTGCTCGACGTCTTGTTTTTGCCCTTCCCGTTCTGTCCATGACTGCGGCGGCGGTAACCTTCATGTATGAAATCCTCTGCCCCATGGGTATGACGCTGGCCGAATGGGGCATGCTTGCCCTGTTCTCGCTGTCCTTCATCTGGATCGCGATCTGGTTCTGGAACTCCATGCTGGGTTTCATCATTCAGGCGTTCCGCCGCGCACCGGGGGAAACCGCCTCCCCCATCCTCGCCAAGCTCGATCGCGGCAGACTGATTCAGTCCAAGACCGCCATCGTCATGCCGATCTATAACGAGGAGCCGGCCAGAACTTTCCGCCGCTTGGAAGCGACGTATAGATCGATCGAACAGGCCGGCCATCTCGACTGTTTCGAATTCTTCCTTTTGAGCGATACCACCGACTTGGCCATTGCCGAGGAGGAGCGCCATTGCTTTGCGCATTTGAAGGGTCTTCTGGACGCCACGCGGGTACATTACCGGCGACGTGAGAAGAATACAGGCCGGAAGGCCGGCAACATCGCCGAATTCGGCCTCCGTCGGGGCAAGGATTTCGATTTCATGGTCGTCCTGGACGCCGACAGCGTCATGTCCGGGGACCTGATAGCGGACCTTGTTCGGATGATGGAAGCCAACCCCGATGCCGGCATTATACAGACCGTACCGCGGCCGATTCTGTCGGAAACCCTTTTCGGCCGCCTGCAGCAGTTTGGCGGGCGCGCAACGGCTGAAATCGTCAATACAGGCGTTGGGTTCTGGCAGATGGGCGACGGCAACTACTATGGCCATAACGCCATCATCCGGTCCGCCGCCTTCTTTGCCCATTGCAACTTACCGGTTTTGAAGGGCAAAGGTCCGCTTTCCGGCGAAATCATGAGCCATGACTTCGTTGAGGCCGCCTATATCCGGCGCGCCGGATACAAGGTTTGGAACATCCCGGTCGGCGAAGGAAGCTACGAGGAAATCCCGCCGACCTTGCTGGATTACGTCAAACGGGACCGCCGCTGGTGCCAAGGGAACCTGCAGCACACCCGCGTCCTGATCGAAAAGGGCCTGTCGCCTTTGAGCCGGTTTCACATGGCATCCGGCATCATGTCCTATGTCGCCTCGCCGCTTTGGTTCCTGTTCCTGGTGATGAGCGTCATCAACCTTCTACATCAGAGCAATCCTGCCCTTTCCTATCGCGGACCGGGTTCCGGCTTTTTCACATTGGTTCCGGGCGACTGGAACGTCATGGCGATCACGCTGTTCTGTGTCATCATGGCCATGCTGATCCTGCCGAAGTTTCTCGGCACATTCCTGCTTGCCTTGAATGCGCGGGAACGCGCGCGCTTCGGCGGCGCCGCCGGGTTGTTCGCGAGCGGCCTTCTGGAAACCGCGATGTCGGTCATCATGGCCCCGGTCATGATGGTCTTTCAGACCGGTTTCGTCGTGTCGATCCTTTCCGGTATCTCCGTAAAATGGGACCGTCAGGCCCGGAATGGGCGGAGTATCGGCATCGGCGAAGCACTGCGCCGCCATGCGACCAATCTGATCTTCGGCAGCGGTCTGCTGGCCATTGTGCTGACCTTGGCCCCGCAGTCCATCCTGTGGTTTCTGCCGTTGATTGCCGGCCCGTTGCTGTCGCCGCTGATCACGACGGTCACCAGCAGCCGTTGGCTTGGCAACGTCTTCGCGCGTGTAGGCCTGCTGATGACGCCAGAGGAAACGGCGCCGTCGCGGGAAATCGAACCATTGCGCAAACCGGATCCCGCCTGGGCGACAATCATCGGGGGAAGCGGCGTCGCGCCGATTTCCGTCGGAGCGGTCGGCACACCGGCGGTTTAGCTGGAACCGATGAAAACGCGAACGGCTTAGCGTTCCGTTTCCGGCCGCTTGAACAAGCCGTTCATGAGATCAACCATCACGAGGCGGAATTCCTCGTCTTGCGCGGCTGTATCGACGCGAACCCATCCGTGCACTTCCGCAAGTCGTCTGCCGCTCTGGCACAGGACGGAAACGATCTTCAGTTCCTTCTCACCGCGCACTGCTTCCGGCGTCGCGCCGCCGCACAGCGTGGTGCCGTTCACCCCTGATCCCGCGCCGATCATATGTATGACGCGGACGCCGCTTTTCGCATCCCCGGGATTGGCGGTGAAAATCGTCTTGGTGCGCTGATTGGCGGCATCGTTCATCAAATTCAGCGTGACGCTTTCGTACCCACTGGCGGATGCGATGGCGCGCGGCAGGATCTGGACCAGGATAGGACCTTTCTGTGCCGCCTCGGGCAAATAGCGCATGGTGCCGTTGTTATCGATATAGATTTCAACAACACGCGGCGTGGCTTCCTCGCACGCGGTCAGCAATCCCGCCAATCCGACCGCTACCAACAGGCCACGTAACGACTTGAGCACCATGGTTCCACTCCTCGCCTTTTACACTACGCTCTATGTGGGGATTTCACTTTCCAAGTCACGGGAATTCTCCTGAGCACGCCGTACCGCGTCGCGCAAAATCGCGCGCATCGACGTCGCGATCCGCAGCGTTTCTCCTGCCCGGTCGTTTTCCGGCAAACGTCGCAGCACGGTATAGGACAGTTGCAGCATGCTGGTGATCGACCCGACGAAACTCTCCTGGATAGCCCCCATGGCGTCCATCCGTTGCGCGGACAAACCGTCTTCTATCAACGGATAGAGCCCATCTATCAAACCGTCCAAATCCGTATCCGTGCTGTCCAAGGCAGCCTCGACGCACGACCACCATTCGGAAAGCGCCGCGCGGTATTCGTGAAGCCTGGCACGACAAAAAGCGGGATCCGGCGCTTTCGGATCCCCCAAACGGCCCAATAACCGGTCTACAGGTCTTGCATCCCCGGAACCGGCGACATGCAGTCCGACCGGATCGACCGCATTTGCGCCGTCGATCCGAACCCCGTCGCTGCAATTGTGAAAGGCGGTTTCCGGGTAAGCATGGATCAACCTTTCGAACCCGGTCCGCGTTAGTTGGAATTGGCGGCTTGTGAAGACCGTTCCGCCCCGGTTCCCCGCCACTTCTATTTCCAGCAGGTCCATCCCTCGGCCGGTGCGCCAGAACTCGTCCTCCACCAGGTTATAGGCGGACTTTTCGCTGTGATGGATGTCCCGCGACCGGGAGCCGAGATCAATCCCGAACAAATAGATGTCCCCGACGCCAAGCGCGATCGCAGCCCGGCAAGCAAGGTTCGCAACCGTCGGGCCGGACAGCCCGATAATCTGTTCCGGCTTCCCGAACAGGCGGCTGCCCGCGTTGCTGTCCCGGAAATAGAAGACCCGGTCGGAAAAGAACGCGCTGGTCCGGGGCGACACGGTCCAGGACGCAAGCAACGGGATGCCCGACAAGTCATGATCCCTGGCAAGCAGCCCGAGTCCTTCGTCGATCGTCACGGTATTCTCTATCTCGCAATGCAGATCGGGCGTGACGCCATGATTCAGGGCGACACCAAGCCCTGTCCCCGCGCTGATCACCACTGCCCCTTCTCTCTGCAGCCGGGCCACGTGCTCTATCGCCTTGTCCGCACTCGGTCCGCTGCCGATGACGAGGACCGACGGCATTTCTTCTTCCGGCGGAGGCAGATCGACCAATAGGCGCGCGGGGCCGGCAATTTGGTGCTGCACCGTGTGAGTGACCATGCGGATTTCGTCTTCGTAAAACCCCATAGCCATTTCCAGGATCGGGCCTCTTTCCTGAACTTGCCGGATGACGTCCGGCAACGGTGCCGCCTCGTAATGCTGGAACATGTAGGCGCCGTCGATGCGGATATAGTTCGGGCCGCGCAGCGCTGTTTGAACCTGTTCGGTCAGGCTATACGCATCCCGGCCGATGCAGAACCAGATCCGCCCGCCCCGGCGCGTCAGGTCATCCGCCAAGGTCCGCCAATCGACAGCGACAAGGCTGTGGCGCAAAAATTCCGGATAGGGATCGACGACGACGAGATCGCGAAAAGGCAGCGCTGCGGCCAGTTTCGGCAAATGCAGCCCCAAACCAAGCCCGAAGCAGACGAGATGCCCGGCATCATTACCCGGGAACCAGTCCAGCGCGCGTCCGTCGATGTTCCGAAGAAGGCTTTCGGCAAAACGGCCGGCGATGAACTCCCCTTCCGATCTGAGCCTGGCGATCAAGCGTTCCGCGTTCAGCGGGCGCGGCGTGAAGCTGCCGTCCGGGCCGATCTGACCATCTTCGAACAGGAAGTTGGACGCCGCAAAACTGATCCGCCGGACCGGATTGGCGAGGAAAGTGCTCAATTGGGGTTCGACATAGCCGTCCGCGCCGGCCGGATAAAGCAACCGCCCGCCGAGGTCGATATTCCACCCCTCGCCCGGTCCGCCTACCAGCCGGCTCCTGGTCTGCGGGCCACTCGCGAGCCAAGCGCACAGGTCCGGCGGCAGCATGGGGCGCAGGGCCTCAAGATTGGCGGAATAGTCGGGCGCGTTTGTCATGGCGACCGACTATCCGCCGAGTCTCGCTTTCAGGTCTAACCCCGCACGGCGCCGGTCTCTCAAGCAACCTGCCGTTCGGTTTCTTCCCGCGCCTGCCCCAGGGACACGCCCGCCTTGAGGATGAGGTCCCAGGTCGTATCGTCCAGCGGTATCCCTTCCTTGCCGCGCTTGATGCGGGCGGCGCGTTCCGGATCGCCCGCGACCAGCACGGGTTTGGACGAGTCCTGTGGTGTCGCGGATTTTACGTAGTCGATCGTGGCCTGAAGTTCCTCCGAGAACTTGTCGGCGGAAATCAGTTTGTTCGGATCGACGACGATGCCGAACATGTTGTTGATGATGCCGTCCATGCGCTCACGGCCCGGCTGGATCGTCTGCCCACCGCTCAACATGCCGCCGAGAAGCTCGCACATCAAAGCAAGGCCCGACCCTTTATGCTCGCCGAAGGGCAGCAAGGCACCGCGCAAGTCCGGGAACATTACGCCGGGATCGGTCGTCGGCTTGCCGTCCGGCCCCAACAGATTGCCCTCTTCCATCTGGACACCCTTGTTATAGGCCACACGCACCTTGCCGAGTGCCAGCTTGCTTGTCGCCATGTCGAGCACGATCGGGTCCTGTTTGCCCGCCCCCGGAACGGCGATGCAGACCGGGTTCGTGATGTAGCGTGCTTCGCCGCCGCCGAAGGGCGCGACGCTGGGCCGATGATCCGACACGTTGACGAAATGGAGTGAAACCATGCCTTCGGCAATCGCCTGTTCGCCGTAGGAACCGACCCGGCCGATATGGAACGCGTTGGCGAGTGTATAGAGCGCGACGCCCGTTTCCTTGGCCCGCGCAATGGCGCCCGCGGTCGCTTCCTTGGCGACGCGCTGTCCGTAACCTTTCTTTGCGTCGTATTGCAGGATCGCCCCGGCGTCGTTGACGCAGGTGACCGCGGTATTCGGCACGACAAGGCCCTTATGGAAACACTCCATGTATTTCGGGATCATGCCGACGCCGTGGCTGTCATGGCCCGACAGGTTCGCCATCACCAGGTGATCGGCGACGATTTGCGCTTCTTCCGCCTCGCTGCCGGTAAGCCGGACGATGCCGGCGATTGTTGCCTTCAGCTTATCTGCCTGAAATGTCGGCACGATTTCTCTCCCACACGGTCTGTTGGTTATATGTTCTTAACGCGATAGTCGCGGATAACGTTCGGATCCGGCTCCAGACCCAAACCCGGGCCGTCCGGTACCCTGAAATGCCCATTGGCGTCCGGTTCGATCAAGTCGCCATAGAGGCAAGCTTCCACCGTCAGATAGAAGCGTTCCGCCCAGCCTTCCGGCACGATGGAAGAAAGCAGATGAAGCGTGGCGAGATAGCCCGTCCCGAAATAGGGGGAATGCGGCATGATCTTGACGCCGAATTCCTTCGCCTGCTCGACGGTCTTCACGAATTCGGTGATGCCGCCCACCTTGGTCACGCTCGGCTGCGCATAGGTGACCGCGCCGGCCTGGAACATCTTCCTGAACTCCATGGCCGTGCAGGCGTTTTCGCCCGCCGCCAAGGGAACCCCAGTAAGCTTCTGCAGTTTGGCTAGGTTCTCGAAATCCTCCGGCGGGAAAAGCGGCTCCTCGATCCAATAAGGATCGTAGGGTTTCATTTCCTCAATCACCTGCGCCGCTTCCTCCAGCGTCCAGGGACAATTCGTGTCCACCGTGATCGGGATGTCCGGTCCCGCAACCTCGCGCGCCATTTTCAGCGGCGCGACGGTGATCTCGTGCAATTTCAGAACCTTGTAGCCCTGGTCCAAGGCCGCCTGGGCGCGTTCGCCGACCGTTTCCGCATCCCCGTATCGGAACAGGCTGGCATATCCCTCGATCGTGTCGCGTGTCTTACCGCCCAGTAGTTCATAGACCGGCTTGCCCGCACTCTTGCCGACGATGTCCCACAATGCGATGTCCAGGCCGCTCAAGGCAAAAACGGTAATGCCGTAACGTCCCCAAAGATGCATGCCCTTTTGAAGGTCCAGGTTGATCGCCGCGATATCCGACGCGTCGCGGCCGATCACCGCCGGCGCGATCATGTCCTCGACGACCGCCTTCAACGGGCGCAGGCAATTATAGCTGAAGGCCTCACCCCAGCCTACAAGGCCACTTTGGGTCTCGACCCGGACGAGCAGGACCGAAAGTTTCTGCCATTTGTTGCCGGCCCACGCCTTTGACGTGCCGCCGTCTTTTCCGAAGGGACTGAATGGAATTTCGAGGGGGATCGCCTCGACACTTTTGATCCGCATGAAGCCGCCGCCTGCCTGTGTTTTGAGAAACTTCGTTGATGGCGGCGCTATTGAAAGCGGTTGCGAAACACTCCACAAGCTATGTTTCGTTCAACAAAGCCGATCCTCCGCGTCACCGCCCTTTCCGGAATCTATTCATGCCTAAGAGCGCCGAAACAACCGCCGTCTCCCGCTGGGACATCGTCACGGTCGCCATGATGACCGGCATTCTGGCGGGAATGCAGATCGGCAAGGTGGCGCCGGCGCTGCCCGTGCTGCGCGACGATCTCGGCCTCGATTTCGTGACCGCTGGATGGGTCGCTTCCCTGTTTACTCTTGCCGGCGCCTGCATCGGCGCGCTTGTCGGGGCTTCCGCCGATCGAATCGGTCCGCGGCGCGCGGCCCGGTTCAGCCTTCTCATGCTCGGGATCGGATCTCTTTGGGGCGGGTTCGCCGGTGGCGCAATAGAGTTGATGTTGAGCCGGTCCATCGAAAGCCTGGGCTTCATCGGCACGGCGGTGTCCTGCCCCCGCCTCATCATCGGCGCCGTCGTCCCCAAGGACCGGAACTTTGCGCTTGGCGTATGGGGTACCTTCGTGCCCGCTGGCATGACCATCGCCATGGTGATGGCGCCCTTCGCGATGCCGTCCATCGGCTGGCGCGGCATCTGGGTTTTGAACGGGTGTCTGGCGCTGGGCATGATCGGCATTCTCGCCTGGAAGACCCGAAACGCCAGTTGGACGCCGCCGGACGCGGCCGCCGCCCCGATACCCCCTCTCCAGGGTCTGCGGCGCTGTGTGGCACAAGCGGGGCCCTGGCTTCTCGCCCTCACCTTCTTCGCCTATTCCATGCAGTACCTGTCCGTCATGGCTTGGATGCCGAGCTTCCTGATCGAAGCCCGCGGCCTCGAACCGGCGACGGCCGCCCTCTTCGCCGCCGCCGTCGTCGCCGCGAACATGATCGGCAACGTCGCCGCCGGCATCCTGCTCGGCCGGGGTATGACGCGGCAGACCGTGCTTCTTTTAGCTTTCCTGGGCATGGCCATCTGCGCTGCCGGGATCTATGGGCCCTGGTTCGACACCGGCGCCAGAATCGCCGCGGCGGTCCTGTTCAGCGCCATTGGCGGGCTGATCCCCGGCGCCTTGATGGCGGCGACGCCGATCCATGCGCCGGCGCCCAACTTGGTCGGCGTGGTGAACGGGTTGATGATGCAGGGATCGAATATCGGTGCCTTGACGGGCCCGCCGCTGATCGCCCTGATCGTCACCTTGGCCGGCGGATGGGAAGGCGCCAGTTGGCACGCCTTGATCTTCTGTATCGTTGGATCGTTCGGCGCGGTGATGCTGGGCTGGCGCGAGCGGAAGATGGCCGCCGCTTAGCGTTAGGCGTCGGCCCGTCACGCAGCCGGCGGACACGAAAAAGGGGCCAATGCGGCCCCTGTTTGCGGTCACTCTTCCTAGGAAACTATTTGTGACGGAAGGTGATACGTCCCTTGGTCAGGTCGTAAGGCGTCATTTCCACATCGACCTTGTCGCCAACCATGACACGGATCCGGAATTTGCGCATTTTGCCCGCCGTGTGAGCAATGATTTCATGCTCATTTTCCAGCTTCACGCGAAACATGGCGTTCGGAAGCTTTTCCACGACAGTACCGGAAAGCTCGATCAGGTCTTCTTTGGACATTCGTTACCCAGCAAATTGTTTTCATATATGAAAATTGGGGCGGGAAACCGTTCAAAACCCCGGTCCACCCCAGTTTCTCCAGTGGAGACACGGGTGTATGGGGCAATTGGCCATATTATGCAAGGCACCGCGTCAATTGGAATAACTCAAAGGTTCTTTGCCAACCGGTTGTAGATGCCAAGCTACCTTCGGTTGGACCAATCAGCCTCCGCCGCCGCCAAGTATTTCGGATTACTGATCGCGGACCTGGCTCGGACATCCCGCACCAGGGCTTCGTGCAAAGCTCTGGCTGCCGCACCCGAGTCGTATTTCCCGTCCCGTATCAGTCTGCAGAGCGCCAGCGCCCGGCCTTCGGGCTGGATGTCACCTTCGACGAACTGGGCCAATGCCGCCTGCTGTTGGGATTCAAGACGCGGCGCGAAATCCATCTCCCGAACCGACGTCTGGATAGCGGCGATCGCCATTAGAACCGTCAGCTTCTGGTCGTCCGGCACATGCGGCAGGATTTCAGCCTTCAGATCGGCAGCGGCGGTATCCAACAGGTCCTTCGCCCCAGGGGTATCCGGTATCATATCGGTCTCTCGTTCCGTTGAACCCGCAACTCAATAAACCGCGTCGACCAAACCGCCGCCCGGCGGGGTCATGCGCAGAATTTCATATTCGATTTCCGCCGGCCGCCGGCCTGTCAGGACGATATCCAGCGTCCGCTCGCCGCCCTTGAGGAACCGATGGCCTTGCTGGATGGCGATGACGGCCCAACGGATATGGGCGAAGACCTCCCAGAAATAGACGCGCTTGGGATCTACCGTTCGGCCCGACACCCGTTCGTATCCCCGGTAAAGCGCCTCGCGTGAGCCGATCCCGCCCGCCGGTTTGTCCCGCTGACCGAAACGCCAGCACATGGCGCAGAACCAGCCGATATCCTCATGCGGCTCACCCCAACCGGCGAATTCCCAATCCAGTATCCCGGTCAGGCCGTCGCCATCGACCATATAGTTCCCGGTGCGGAAATCGTGATGCAGCAGCACCATCTCCTCCGCCGGAAGCCGATTGACCTCCAACCACCGCAGTCCCCATTCCAGCGCGCTGCGCGGCTCACCCAGTGCATCAAGATGCAACCGGAACTCATTGAGAGAATCGATTTCTCCCGGCGCGGGCAGGAAATCGAAACGGTGGCTTGTCGGCGTGATGGAGTGAATCCGAGCCATCTCTTCGCCCAACCGTTCCGCCAGGGCTTCACGGTCGCCGCCGATACTGGGATCACGGGTCACCTTCTGGCCCAACGCCGTCCCGCCGATCCGCCGCATCAGGACGAAAGGTTTACCGATCACGGTGTTGTTTTCGCAGTACAACAAGGGTTCGGGAACGGTCACGCCTGCCTCAAAAGCCGCGGAAAGCAGATGAAACTCCTCCGCTCGGCTATGACTGACCGCGACACCGGACGGCGCATCGGTCCTCACCACCGTGGCAAGCGCGCCGGTGCGCTCGCCACCCGCGACATCCAGATCAACGAGCCAGTTTTCCTGGATGGCCCCGCCGCTCAATTTACGGCATGCGCCGACGGTCACACTTTCCGCACCGAAGGCCGAACGCACATAATCAGCCAGCGCCGTACGGCCCTGTTCTCCGGTTAAACTCTGGTCGGTCAATCGTTACACGCCCCAACGCCAGAAATCCTGCCGTTCGGCAGTATAGAAACGGTTCAGCACCATGCTGTGCACTTCCGACGCACCGTCGACGAGGCGGGCCTGACGGGCATAGCGGTAAATCCACTCGATCACCGTATCCTTGCTGTAGCCCCGTGCACCGTTCAACTGTAGCGCCGTGTCGACCGCTTGGTGCAGCGTATCGGCGACCTGGATTTTCGCCATGGAGACTTCCTTGCGGGCCTTGTCGCCCTGGTCCAGTTTCCAGGCGGCCTTCATGGTCAGCATACGGCCGATTTCGATATCCATCGCCGCTTTGCCCATCATCAACTGAACGCTTTCACGGTCGGCCAGCTTGATGCCGAATCCTTCACGGCGTTCGATATACTCCTGAGCGATTTCGAGCGACCGCTTGGCAAGGCCCAGCCAACGCATGCAATGGGTCAGTCGCGCGGTGCCGAGGCGGATTTGCGTCAGCTTCAAGCCATCGCCGACTTCCATGATCCGGTCGCTATCATCGATTTCGAGCCCGTCGAATTCGAGCTCGCAATGGCCGCCATGTTCTTCCGGTCCCATGATCTCGATCCGCCGGACAATCTTCCAGCCCGGCTGGTCCTTGTGGAACATGAAGGCCGTCAGGCCCTTGCGCGGATCATCGGACGTCTTGGCCATCAGAATGAAGTGGGTCGCGGCTTCGGCCCCGGTGATGAACCATTTTCGGCCGGTGACGATCCACTTGTCGCCCTTCTTTTCCGCCTTTGTGCGGATCATGCTGGGGTCCGAGCCGCCGCCCGGATGCGGTTCGGTCATGACGAAGGATGACCGTATTTTGCCGTCGATGATCGGCTGCAGCCATTTGTCCTTCTGATCTTCCCGGGCAACCTTGTTCAGAACGAACATGTTGCCGTCATCGGGTGCCGCCGCGTTGAAACAGACCGGGCCGAAGATAGACCGGTTCATTTCCTCGTAACACGCCGCCATGCCCTGGGTGTTCAGGCCCAGGCCGCCGCGTTCCTTCGGCATCTGCGGCGACCACAGCCCGGCTTGCTTGGCCTTCGCCCGCATCGCCTCCAGCGCGTCATGAGCGATGTTCTCATGCGCGTCGTAGGCCGTCCGGTCGCTCTCCAACGGAATGATATGCTCATCGACGAAGGCGCGGTAACGCTTGCGGAAGTCATCCACCTCCGGCGTCAGGGTAAAGTCCATGGTCTCACTCCCACCAGATCATATGTTTCACCAATATGGCCCTATAACTATTTGTTATAAGGCGCGTTTTTTGCCATCGCATCGAGATCGAAGAAGGATGTCGCGGACAGGATCTTGTTTTCCATATTGATCAGCAGCGGGGTCGCGGCGGCCAAATAAACAGCCCAACCCGGATCGGCCGCCATCTTGGCGCGGCGCGCGGCGCGGTCGGCAAGGTCTTCGAAGGCCCACATATGGACGACCTGATTCAGCGGGCCGATATCCATGGAAGAATACCAACCGACCATTTTCTCCAGATAGCGAAGCTGGATGGGCAGGCCCTTTTCCTTATAGACGGCGACGAAATCGTTCAGTTTGCCGGGATGGCAGGTATAGGTGCGGTGGTCGACGATCATGATGGTCACTCCCTCGTTCGGTTGTCTGTTATCCAAGTAAATTCAATTACGGCACGGACAGCACATGGCCGCCGTCGACAGTGATCAACGATCCCGTCATGTAACGGGATGCGTCGCTTGCCAGCAACAGCAACGGGCCATCCAGGTCGTGTTCCTCGCCGAAGCGGCGCATGGGCACGCCCTTGCGCATCTTTTCCCCGCCCTCGCCGGTCAGGAAATCGCGGTTGATTTCGGTTATGATATAGCCGGGCGCGATGGCATTGACCCTTATGTCGTACCGGGCCCATTCCAGCGCCATCGCCTTCGTCGCCTGCAGCAGGCCGGCCTTGGCAGCCGCATAGGACACCAACTCTTTCAGGACCCGTTCCGCCAGGATCGACGCGATATTGATGATGCTGCCGCCGTTACCGCTCGCCGCCATGTGCTTGGCGACCGCCTGGGCGACGAAGAACGCGCCTTTCAGGTTCGTATCGACGACGAAATCCCAGTTTTCTTCCGTCAGGTCCAGCGCGGGTTCGGTGACCGCGACTCCGGCATTGTTCACCAGAATGTCGATTTTGCCGGCCTTCTCGACCGCTTGCTTGACCGCTGCGTCGATCGAGGCGCTGTCAACCACATCAAGCGCGACGACATGGGCCTTGCGCCCCAGGCCCTCGATCTCCCGTGCCAAGGCTTCCAGGCGGTCGGTGCGGCGCGCCGCAAGGATTACATCCGCGCCTGCCCTTGCCAGGGTCGTCGCGAAACGTTTTCCCAAACCGCTGCTTGCGCCGGTAACAAGCGCCGTTTTTCCGGCTAAAGAGAACGTGCCGCCGATATCGACTGGTTCCGGCATGCGGACCTCCCTCCCTAAATACTGAATGGCCATTCATTTTTCGCCGAAGTTTTATGCCCCATTCGACCACGTCGGGCAAAGTGCATTGAGGGAATTTGTCCATCACGCCGGTCAAAGGTTTCTTGCCGCCAGGCTACCCCTTTGCCTCACCGCCGCCACGCGATACCGCCGAGACTAGTAAGCACCAGGCGGCACGGATGAAAATTTCGCCACGTCGCACGGAATTTTGTCCTGACAAGAAAGGGCAATTTCCGCTTATGATGACTGGGTCCGCCTTTCACAGAAGGATCACCCCATGCCCGACGCCGCCCTGGACCTCACCCCCGCCATGCCGCCTGTCCGTAAGATGGACTATCGGGTCGGCAGGAAGCTGGGCCACCGCGCCCGCATCGGGGCCGTCGTGCTCGCAAGCGACGAAACCATGGAGTACGAGTTTCGAACTGTCTTGGGCGCCTTGGATGACGGCGTCGCGCTGTATCACGCGCGGATTGAAAATTCTCCCGAGATCACGCCGGAGACGCTGCGCGCGATGGAAGGCAAGATCGCCGGCACCGCACGCCTGCTGCTGCCGCAATCGCCGATGGATGTGGTGGCTTACGGCTGCACCTCCGCCTCCGTTGCGATCGGGCCTGAGCGCGTGTCGGAGCTGTTGCTGGAAGCGGAACCGACGGCCAAGGTCACGAACCCCGCGACCGCAGCGGTGGAAGCCCTGCGGGTGCTCGGCGTCCAGCGCCTTGCGATCCTCACGCCTTACCAGGAATCGGTGAACGTGTTTTTCGGCCGTTTCTTCGCCGAACAGGGATTCGACATCGCTGCATTCGGGTCATTCCTGGAAGACAATGACGCCGCCGTCGCCGCCATCGACCCGGAAAGCGTCTCGGAAGCCGTCATCGAACTCGGCAGCGACCCGAACGTGGACGGCGTTTTCGTCGCCTGCACCAGCACCCGCTTGCTGGGATTGGCGGCCGAAACGGAACGCAAGCTGGGCAAACCCGTCACCAGCAGCAACCATGCTATCATTTGGCACAGCCTGCGCCTGGGCGGCATAAACGACAAAATGCCCCAATTCGGCAGCCTCTACACGCTCTGACCGGCGCGCTGCCGAACCGGCTTGAACCTGTTGATGTTTATCTTTCGTCCACGCCCTTCGACGGGGCAACAAATCGGGCTTCCGGAATTTCGGCCGTAGCGGTGATTTCTATCAATAAGCTCGGATCAAAGAGCCGCTTGACCTCAACCGTCGTCGTGACGGGATAAGGCGGGGCGAAATAGGTCTGGCGGACTTCACCGCAGGCCATGAAGGCCTCAATATCGGTCGTATGCTGGACAAGACTGACAATGTCCTCCATCCGCCCCCCGACATGGGCGAGGGTCTGTCTAATATTTTCAAGCACCTGGCCGAGCTGTGCCGGCATGTCGCCGGCACCAACGATATTGCCCGCCGGGTCGAGAGCCACCTGCCCTTTCAAACGCACGATACGGCCCGCACCATGGGCTACGCCCATTGAAAACGCGCCGAAAGGCTGCCAGACGTCCGGCGGATTGAAATGCTGCGCCATCCGTACCCCGCTGTTAATTCGGCCGCGCCAAATTCTTGGGGCGACCGTACAGGCCTTTCAGGATGCGATCCAGAAGAGCCGCCATCATATAGGCGGAGCTTGTGAAGAAGCCCGGGCCCCAAAGCAGCATGCTGGCGGTGTAGACATTCTTCGTGCCCACGATGCGCAGGGTCTTCATATCTATATCGGCGCCCAGCGAGGCGTCCTCGCCCGCGGCAAAGTAACCCTTCATAAGCCCGCCCGCGACCATGTCGCGAATAAGCGCCGGTTGGCCGGGGCCTTCGACCCGGCGGTTGACCCCGCCACTGGCATCAATAAGGACATCGGCGCGATCCTCGCCGAAACGGTGGG
The DNA here is from genome assembly GCA_964350445.1 of uncultured Flavobacteriaceae bacterium. Lineage (GTDB taxonomy): Bacteria > Pseudomonadota > Alphaproteobacteria > UBA8366 > Aestuariispiraceae > Hwanghaeella. Next base: position 9,233 of record CAYGKA010000059.1, on the reverse strand, counting down.
TCAGCAGGAAGCCTTTGCCCTCCCGCCGGAAGCCCGCCGCCCCCGCGCGCACCGTCAGCGCGCCCGCTTTGTGAAGCGCCAGCAGTCGTTCACCTGTCGGCACGGGGCACGGGGCACTGTAGGTGAGAACGGCGGTCTCGTATTTCCGTCGGTAGCGCTGTTCTTCCTCCGCCCTCAGCAGGCGTTCCGCGAAGCCGTCCCAGATGTCGAGTTGGGCATGGGCGAACATATCCACCAGGAAGTTGGCCGCGCCCCCCTTCCGGGCAGCGGCGATGTCGCGCGTCAGGATCGCGCCGGCCTTTGCGTTCAATGCAACGGCATCGGTGCAATCGGAATAGGGGGCGGCCGCCTCGTCCCAGTCTATGGATGCGCCGTGCGCCGCGGCCTCCGCCCGGATCATCTGCGCCATGTCCTCCAGCGTCAGGCCGCCCTTCTCCGCCGCCCGCGCCCGAAAGGCGTCTATGGCGAAATGGCGCCGCGACAGGGCCATCAGCTTCTGCGACTGCATCTTCTTCAGGCGGCCGTTGCGGGAATGAAGGGTGACCCGGCGCGTGTTCGGGCCGGGGCTATAGGCGAGGGTTCCGTCGATCCCGCGTTCGAAGCGACACCCGGTATCCGGCGCGAAAAGCCGGTTCACGATGTCATAGGCGCTGAGCGATGTGCCCAACACCGCGACCGCCGCATCGGCCGGAATGCTGTCCAGATCCGGTTCCATGACATGGTTAGTAAAAAAGCCGCCGCCGGCCTCCCCGAACCGGAACAGATCCGGACAGCGGCCTGTCGTCAGGATCGCCACATCCGCCCGTACCACCCCGTCGGGCCAGGTGATTTCCACGCCCTCCCCGGTTTCCTGCAGACCCGTCGCCTCCGCCGGGATCAGGTCGAGCGCAATTCCCTTGATTGCCGCGACGGTCCGCGCGGTTCGAACCACATCTTCCAGAAACCTGCCGTACAAGGCGCGCGGCAAATGGCCCTTGGCGTCCACGTCCTCCGCAACCCCGGTACTGCGCAGCCAATTGATGAAGGCCTGCCGGTTTTCCGGCACCAGGCACATCGTGTCCGTCGTGTTATTGATCAGATAGTCGGGACATTCGTCCGGATTGTATGGATACCCAGGACCGAAAACGCCCGATGCTTCGAACACCGTGATCCGTTTGACCGGATAGCGGTCGACAAGCTGAAACAGCGCGCTGGTACCCGCAAAACCGCAGCCGATTAGCGCGATATGCTCAGGTCCCGTCATGGCGCCATACTCCCGAAAGGTCAGTCGGCCGCCTTCTCCAGGTCCCGAAGGACGAATTTCTGGATTTTCCCAGTCGATGTCTTCGGCAAGGGCCCGAAAGTCACCTTGGTCGGTGCCTTGTATCGGGCCATGTGCTCGCGGCAATAGACGATGATGTCATCGGCGCTGACCTTGCCTTCCGATTCCGTTTTCAAGGTGACATAGGCGGACGGCGTCTCCCCCCATTTTTCATGCGGAGCCGCTACGACGGCCGCTTCCATCACATCGGGATGCTTGTAGAGCACTTCCTCCACCTCGAGGGAGGAGATGTTCTCTCCGCCGGAGATGATGATGTCCTTCGACCGGTCCTTGATTTCGATATAGCTGTCGGGATGCATGACCGCGAGGTCCCCGGTATGCAACCAACCGCCGGCGAAGGCGGCTTCCGACGCGGCCGGGTTCTTCAGATACCCGCGCATCACGGTGTTGCCGCGCATCACCAATTCGCCGATCGTGTCTCCGTCCGCGGGAACATCTTCCATCGTGTCCGGATCGACGACCCGCTGCTCTTCCAGCGTGACGAGGGCAACGCCCTGGCGCGCGACCTTGGAAGCCTTGGCCTCCATGGAAAGGTCATTCCAGTCATCCTGCCAGGCGCAAATCGCGCTGGGGCCGTAGCATTCCGTCATGCCGTAGAGGTGGGTCACGTGGAATCCCAACTTTTCCATGTTCGAAATCACGGCGGACGGGGGCGCCGCCCCCCCGGTCGCAACCTCCACGACCTGCGGGAAATCGCATTTCTGACCGGCCGGTGCGTGGATCAACATGGTGAGGACGATGGGCGCGCCGCACATATGGGTAACCGCATTGTCGCGGATGGACGGGAAGATCATCGCCGGATCGACCGCGCGCAGGCAGACATGGGTTCCGCCGACGGCGGTCACCGCCCAGGTATAGGACCAGCCGTTGCAGTGGAACATCGGCAAAGTCCAGAGGTAGACGCTGTTCGGGGTAAGCGCGAAGGAGACCGCGTTCCCCATGGCATTCAGATAGGCCCCGCGATGGTGGTAGACGACACCTTTCGGATTGCCCGTCGTGCCGGAGGTGTAGTTCAGGCAAATGGCCTGCCATTCGTCTTCCGGCAGTGACCACTCAAAATTCGAATCTCCTTCCTGAAGAAACGATTCGAAGTCCTTTTCACCAATCAGCTTTCCGCCCTTCGCCATTGGGTCGTCGATGTCGATAACCGGCAGTTTCTTGCCGAGTTGGGCGAGCGCCTCCTCCATCACCGGATTGAGTTCCTTGTCGCTGATCACGAACTTGCTTTCGCCATGTTCCAGAATGAAAGCGACGGTCGGGGCATCCAGGCGGGTATTGATGCTGTTCAGAACCGCGCCGACAAGCGGCACGGCATAATGGGCCTCCAGCATCTCCGGAATGTTCGGCGCCAGGATGGAGACCGTGTCGCCCTTGCGGATCCCTCGTTTGACGAGCGCTGAGGCGAAGCGCGTGACCCGGTCGTGAAATTCCCGGTAAGTGATGCGGCGGTCGCCGTGAACGACCGCAACTTTTTCCGGATAGACCGTGGCCGCCCGTTTCAGAAACGTGACCGGCGAGAGGGGAACGTAATTCGCCGCATTCTTGTCCAAATCCCGGTCGTAAATCGATGCCGTCATGGTCTAAACAGTCCCTCCAAGCCAGATGCCGCCCCTCGACGGGGCGGTTCGTGATATTCGGCGCACTATCGGGAATCGCGGCGGTTTGGTCCAGCGCGGTTCTGCCGCCGCTTTGCCCCTCGAATTCAACGAAGTGTTGACGGTTGTTCAATTTCGCTATCGACACAATTGCGCCACACCCGGGATAGACTATTCTAGTGCCTTGACCGTGACTCCGTAGGGTCGCGGCGGGGAGACTGTTTTGGGGGCGAAGGCCAGGACCGGGAAACGGCCGGCCAAAGCGTGATGCTGGGAGGTTTCATGTCGCGAACTGCGCATATTCTGCTCGCCGAGCGCGACGAGGAATCGGCATCCGAACGGCAAGCCGCCCTCGAAAAAGAAGGCTATGACATCAAGGTCACCACCGATCCGGACATGGTGGTCGACGCCGTCCGCGCGCAGCAACCGGATATTGTTCTCCTCGGGCGGTTCAAGGGCGAAGCATCCCTCGACATCCTTGAAGCCCTTAAGGCGGACGAAGCGACCAGCAGCATACCGGTGATCCTGATCGGCATGCGGTCCGACGAAACGCTGCGGAACCGGGCCGTCGAATTGCGGGCGGCCGATATCCTCGAACGCGATCGCAGCGGCAACGAGATGATCCTCACCCGTCTGCAAAGCGTCCGGCGCCTGGCCGCCATGCGAAGCGAATTGTTCCGCAGGGCGGAAACCTGCGCCGAGTTCGGCGTGACCGCCGACTTGTCCAAGGTCGGCGTCTACGACCACGCGCAAACCGCCCGGCTGCTGATGGTGTCGGAATCCAGCGAATATCAGGCGGATCTTTACGACGCGCTGCTGGGCCAGGGCCTGGATGCGGTCATTGAACAGGCCCCCTACCGCGCCGCAAACCGTCTGGACGAACAGGATTTCGACGCCGTCGTGATCACCGCTACGCTCTATGACGACCGAGAGAAGGTGCTCTATCTCTCCTCCCACATCCGGAACAACACCCGGCTGTTCAATATGCCGATGCTGGTGGTGAAGGACGAAGACACAGACCCGCCAGAAATGGCGCTTTATCGCGGCGGCGCCAATGTGGTCCTGCCGCACGACAAGGACTATGGCGCGCTGACGACCTATACCTTGCTTATGGTGGACCGGCGCCGTCTCTGGAATTCCGTCATTGCGCCGTACTGGATGCTGACGACGGAAAAGAATATCGATGCCGATCTGGGTTCGGTCTTCAGTACGACCTTCTTCGACGCGCATTTGAAACGCGAGGTGAAACACGCGCTCGACCGCGACTCCCATCTCTCGGTCGCCGTCGTCTCGATCCCCACCGCGGTGCGCATCGAGAAGGATTACGGTCGGGAAAACGCGGAACTGCTGTTGAGCCGTATCGCCAATTGGCTGTCGGGCATGGTGAAGGCCTCCGACGCAGTCGGCCGTCTGGGCGCTTATCAATTCGGCATCATCATGCCGGCGACAGCAGAGAAGGAAGCCAACCAGGTCGCCTTCCGCATCGCCGGCATCCTGCAGAATTCCGAATTCGCGCTGGGCGAGGAAGTCATGGAAGCGATCCATGTGCTGGTCGATTGCGGCGTGGCGTCCGTCCAAGCCTATGACACGCCCAAAAAGCTGCTGACCCGGGCGCGTCAGGCGATCGGCTGAACGGCCCCGCCATACCCGTCACAGGTGATTTTCCAGCCTCGCCCGCCCCCTCGCGGAAGTTTGAGGAGACGCAGCGGGATTGCCCAGGCAGGGTCGCGGCCAAATATCCATTGGAGATCCCGAGGTCCTGAGATGACGGTCGAGGGATCGCGGAAAGACGGAGGGTTCCATGATAGTCGATATTTTTTCCGATCCGATTTGTCCCTGGTGCTTCATCGGCAAGAAGCGGCTGACCGAAGCCTTGGCCCTGCGGCCGGATCTGCCGGTCATTGTGCGTTGGCGGGCTTTCCAGCTGAACCCGGACATGCCGGCGGAAGGCATGGACCGCCAGACCTATCTGAACGTGAAATTCGGCGGCACCGACCGGGCGGGCCAGATCTATGGCCGTATCCGCGATGTCGGCACCACGGTCGGAATCGATTTTCAGTTCGACAAAATTTCCCAAACCCCAAACACCGTGCAGGCCCACAGGCTGATCCGGTTCGCTCAACGGCCCGAAATCGACAAGGCCAACGAGGTCACCGACATTCTGTTCGACGCCTATTTCCTGAACGGCGAGTTGATCGGTGAATTGGAAACTTTGCTGGATATCGGTGAACGTGCGGGCATCGATCGCGCTGAATTGCAGGCCTATTTCGAAACCGACGAGGATACTGACGAGATCTTGGCGGAGGATGCACATGCCCGCCGTCTCGGCATCGGCGGCGTCCCGTGTTTCATCGTTGATGGCAAGTATGCGCTCTCCGGCGCCCAAGAGGCCGAGAGCTTCCTGCCAATCTTCGACATGGCGGCCCAAGAAGCGGCCCAAGAACCGGCCACCCAGGCCTGACCGGCTCGGTTTGCAGAAACATTTTGGTTCTTTGATTCCGAAAAGACCGGCCCACGTGCCGGTCTTTTTCTATTTGCCCAAAGCGGCATTTTTATTGCGACTGATTATGGTTTGCGAACTCTTCCGGCATGTTGCTATAATTGCGACTGCTTCGCATTTGCTCTACATGGCGACAAATATGATTCACATGAAATCAGCCAAACGTAAGAAACTCTGGGACATAAATTCCGGTTGGCACTGCTCGGTCATCGGAACCTGCCTGACCACCCAGGATCTGCGAGCGCTTGCCCGGAAACTGCGCCTGCAAACGGAGGAAGACACCGGGGCGGATTTCCGCTTGCACGGCCATTTCGTACAAGCCTGCGGCCAGGGCGGCACGACGGCGAAACTGCTGCAAAAACTCTTGGACAAACGCCACAGCGCGGCCATCCGCCGGTTCGGAAAGGCGGAAACGCCGGAATTCCTCGAAACTCTTTGGAACGAAGAGCGCAAAGGCAGGGATATTCCCGGCGCTTATTGGGCGTTGATGAGCCATCCTTGTCTGGAAACCGGTCTGGGGACGCGCGCCTATGGTCATATCCACATGCTGTCCCACCTGATCGGGGCGTCGAACCGGGCCGATTTGGACACGCTGTATTCCCTTGAAACGGAGGTCGACACCCTCACCGAACGGTTGGAGAACGAGACCGCACGGCATGCCCGCAGGATGGCGGAAAAGGACAGGGAAATCGAAGAATTACAGAGGCAACTGATCGCCGCTCGCACGGCCCAGGTCGGTTTCGCCTCAAACACGGCGGCGCGGTCTCCCGCGAACCTGAACGGAGAGCCGGACGCCGCCGGAAGCTGGCGGCTGCGTGAAATGGCCCGGGACATGGATGAAACGCGACGCCGGAACGACGAACTGGAAGAAGCGGTTAACGCCCTGCGGAACGAAGTTCTGGCGTTGGAGAACGCCCTGCTCAAAACGGTCCCGGTAGAAGACGATTCCCGTGACCGGGATTGCGGGATGGGAGACTGCCCCTTGGATCTGCATGGAAGATGCATCCTCTATATCGGCGGCAGGCTGGCCAATGTTCATCGCCTGCGCGAACTCGTCACACGGTGGAACGGCGAGTTCCTGCACCATGACGGCGGGATGGAACAATCACTGGACGAACTGCCGGGCTGCGTGGTGCGGGCCGACGCGGTGGTCTTCCCCACCGATTGTATCAGCCACAGCGCCGCCCTGAAGGCCAAACGGCTGTGCCGTCAGTCCATGAAGCCTTACGTCCCGCTGCGGGGCTCGGGCGTGTCTTCCTTCGTCGTCGGCTTAAGGGAAAAGATGGCGGATTTCGGACCGCCACCGGCCAATTTGGCTGCGGCGGAGTAAAGCGGCCTATCCTCAGGACGTCGACGTCTTGCGGAAGACCAACCGCGTCCAGGTCACGCCCGCCGCCTTGTTGATGTCCTCATGCGACCCCGACAGGCGTTCGAAGAGGCAATCGCACCCTTCCCGCCCCGCCAGCGCCACCGTCTCGGACGCGGAAACGTCGAACATCCGCCGTCCTGTCGGGACCGGTCCGTGACGCAGCGACATCACGAGCACCCCGCCGGGCTGCATCAGCGATGCGACGATCGGCATGGCTTTGGCGCGCTCATCCTCGTCCAGATGCATCCACACGGCGGACAGTATCACGATCCCATAGGCGTGCTTGCGGTCCGCCACGGCGGCCAGGTCCGGCAGGTGGTCGTCGATCCATTCGATGTCTGGCGAAGGGTGCAGGCGCTGGGCGCCTTCCCGCAGTTCGGCGACAGGCTCGATCGCCGTCACCCCATAACCCCATTCAGCGAATCCCCCGGCATCTCTGCCGGTTCCCGCACCGATATCCAAGATCCGGCAAGGCGGCTCGGGCAGCAGATACCAGACGCGCTCATAGATTTCCGCGAAATCCATCTTCTCGTAGCGGACAAGAAGATCGGCGGCTTCTTCGGCATAGCCGACGGTGCTGGGATGGGACGTTTTCATCTGCGTAACAGTGCGGCCTGCCTCGCCTCACGGCAAGCCTTTGAAGCCGTGGTGCCTATCTTCCGCCCCAACGATCACGCATGTGCGCATGTCGGCGGTTGGCTTTTGTCAAACGGCTATCCTTAAAACATGAGAAAATGCAAACGGCTGTCAGGAGCCAAAAAACAAGCGTCAGGATATAGCGCTCATTGACCATGAAGACGTAGGCAATGCCAAAAAATGCCACGGCAAGTGGCAATAGAAAAATTGGCCTGATCCGCCGATCATGGTTCAATATTCGCATGCACTGCGTCCTTACACGGCAAGAACTCCTACAAGCTTATACCCGCTTCGCGGGTTAAGTCATCCCTCCAGCTTGGCAAAGGTCACCATGATGTTGCTGACCCCGCAAAAGAGGCAGACGCTGATCTAGACCCGCTTTTGACCGGGGGACAAGTCACGGCAATCGGGAGTCGATTTCTTCCTCATCGCAGATAACGGCGCTTTCCCGCTGGAATCGGCTCACCAATTCGGTGAGGTCGTCATCTTCCCGATTGGGTTCCTCAGCTTCTTCCATACCGACAAAGTCTCGAAAGACGCGCATGACATGGCCCACACCTGCGTCGTTCACCGTTCTCAAATCGTCATTGAAATAGGCACCCTTGTTATAGGCACCGGTGATTATCTCATAGGACGGAAAATAGCTCACATTCTCATGCGCCGAACTGACGTCTTCCGCTGCGGCACGAAGAACCGACTTACTATAGGTCGTGGAGAGAAGGACATGCCGGTTCTCATAAGTGGCGATCAGAGGAACCGGGGAAACGGTCAAAATCACCCGCGCCGCTTTGTTGACGGTCTTCAAGCCGGCAAGGAAGGCGTTCAGGTCATCAACGACTTCCGGATAGGTGAAGTTGACGAACTCGTGCTTCGCCGCATCGAAGCGCCCACCGGCCACACCAGGGGCCAGCGGATAGACCGCGCCGTCCTGACGCGAACGCCAGCCTTCCGTAAGACCCAATGTGAAGATCAAAATGTCGGATTGTTCGAACACGTCACGGACGGCGGCGAGGTGGCTTCGCCGGTCGGCCAGCATATCTCCCGCGCTCTCAAACCCATCGGGCTCCACTCTCGGACGGAACGGGTCAACAACCGGACCAGCATCCGCGCGTCCATCTTTGGTCCAGCAATCGTCCACGGGATGGAACTTGCCGTATGCCCGGGTGAAGAGCTGAGCCAGCTGGCGTGCTGTATAGATGTTCCCAAAGCGCGCGGAAAATATCCCATATTGGGCATGCCGCTTCTGCTCCTCGGACAAGTTCTCCGGGGCAGGTTCGGAGACGTAATAATTGTATCCGTTGGCCTTGAGATAGCGCGAGATATGCTGTGCGAAACAGCTTCCCGCCGTCGCTATCCTTGTCGACCTGTCGATCCGTAGATCGGCGGCCGACACGGGCGTGAACCGGGAGAACTCTTTGCCGGGAAAGGATCGGTGCCAAAACTGATGGTTCCTGCAATCATCATAGGGCGTCACCCGATCCCTTGATCCGAATTGAGCCCCGGCTGCCACACCCCCTACCGTCTTCTCCCTCGACCGCGCCGACAGCAGATCGAACTCCGGGGCGAGCAGCGTCCGACAGGCCTCCTTGGAGTAGCCATCAGCGTCATATCTCTCGAAAGAATACTCAATAAACTGCCGCAAACTGAGAGAACTTGGATAGGATTCTTCGCCGGATACGAATTCCAATCTGCCGTCGCCCGCCGACGGCCCTCCGAATCCCGGATAGATCGGCCATTTGTTCGGATCGAAGAACGGCTCAAACAGTTGGGGACTCGCGGTTCTCAAACGATAATCATGAAATGCGATGCCGT
>CAYGKA010000058.1:0-29898 GCA_964350445.1 uncultured Flavobacteriaceae bacterium | reverse complement strand
GCGTTTCGAACTTGGCAGCCCGTGCCGCGGCGGCAACGAAGATGAAAAGCACCAATCCGTGGAGCAGACGGCCGACCAGCGCGGCGCCGCTTCCGGAAAGCCTGAACGAGGCCTGCCGCCCTGCGGGCGCGATGGTTTCGAGCAGTCGGTTCAAATAGTTGTTGATTCGCGTTGTGCTTGCCCGAAGGAACCGCGCCAGCAGCCAGCCGAGGTCCAGAAGGAAATTGCGAATGGAAGGTCAGGCAGCTACGCTATGAACACGCTGGTCAAATCCAGCAAGGCGTGCCGCACACGGTCCGGCCAGCTCGAATCATCTTCCATTTCGATTTCCACTGAATTAGAGGGTTAAAACCTCACATCATATTGTTTTTATTATACTTTGATCAGCTTCTCGGGGTCTGCATCGTCAGCGGAATAGCGCCTTGCACACCCGGGTCCCCATTCGGACCGCTCTGCTCCTCGGCATCGACGTCGACGGAGCCTTCACTCAGCGGTTCCAAATCGTTCCGCATCCACCAGTACCAAAAGCCCTGCTCCCGCATCCATTTCTCGAGGCGCGTCAAATCCATCCATTCCCTTGGCAATCCACGGGCGCTGTGGACGCGTGCCACAAGGCCGTCCACATAGACGAGAACGCCCCAGGCATAGGGATGCACGGACTGATCGCCGAAGCCGCCGCCCTGCTGCTGCCGGTACGCCCGGAAGACAACCGCATACTCGCCCAACCTGCCTGTTTGCCGCAGGAAGGGTATGTCGGCCTGCGTCACCGTCGTGCTGACACCAAGGGCTACATCTTGATCCATGTTGTTGACGCCTTGCTCAAAAACAGTTACATCATTACCCATGGTGTACATCATGTGTCATGATGTTTCAATAATTTCCAAGGCCGATGAGATCCGTTGCGCTTTCAGGACTTGAATTGACGCCGGGTACGCACGATCGGCCGCGGACCAACATAGGTGCTGATGACCGATGAAAATCGCGCATCCGCCGACTGCCAGGAGATATGTCATGGCAAAAAAGATTGCCCCCATCCCCCGTGGTTATCGCACAGCAACTCCCCAACTTGTCATTCGTGGCGCCGACGCTGCGCTGGACTGGTACGCTCAAGTATTCGGCGCCCAGGTCCTGTCGTGCCTTCGGAGCGAAGACGGTCTGAGCGTCGTACAGGCGGAACTCAAGATCGGAAATTCCATCATCCGCGTGATGGATGAGATGCCCGCATTCGGCATTCTGTCGCCGCTCGCATTCGGTGGCGCACCGGTGGGTCTGCACCTTTATCTTACCAATACCGATGAGGTCTGGGAGCGGGCGCTGGTCGCCGGCGCCGGCGTTCTGTACGACCTGTCCGACGCACCGTGGGGCGAGCGGTTCTGCAAGTTCGTCGACCCCTTCGGGCATGTCTGGAGCGCAGCCCATCGTATTGCCGCTGCCGCCCCCGTCGCGGCGGCGACCGCCGTCACCGGTTTGGAAGACACCGTGACGGACACCAATGCCGTGGACATGCCATCCGGATTTTCCGTTCACGAACCGCGCGCCGACATCGTCGTGCCGACGGCGGAACAGGCAATGCATGCGCATTCGGCGGGCGAAGCCGCTTGAAGCGCCCGTTCAATTCGTCGAAAGGCTGATAAAATGGCTGACAACAACTCCCTCAATATCCGTCGTCAGACGGCCACGCCGCGCGGCGTGGCCACGGCAACACAGATTTTCGCGGAGAAGGCCGACAACGCCGAACTCTGGGACGTCGAAGGCCGGCGGTACATAGACTTTGCCGGCGGTATCGCCGTCCTGAATACGGGGCACTGCAATCCTGCCGTATTGGCGCGGGCTGCCGAACAGATGGCGCGGTTCACGCATACGGCCTATCAGGTCGTCCCATACGAACCCTATGTCGAGCTGGCTGAAAAATTGAATGCGCTTGCACCGGGAAAATCGGCCAAGAAGAGCTTCTTTGTGACAACCGGCGCCGAAGCGGTGGAAAACGCCATCAAGATCGCCCGCGCTCATACCGGGCGGTCCGGTGTCATCGCCTTCTCGGGCGGGTTCCATGGCAGGACCAACTTGACCATGGGGCTGACGGGAAAAGTCGCGCCGTACAAGAGAGGTTTCGGTCCTTTTCCAGGTGAGGTCTATCACATCCCGTTTCCGATGCCGATGCATGGCGTCACCGTCGAGGATACGTTTGCCGCGATTGAGCAGTTGTTCCGTGCGGATATCGAGCCGGAACGCATTGCGGCAATCATCATCGAACCCGTCCAAGGCGAAGGTGGATTCTACATTGCCCCGACCGAATTGCTGAAGCACCTGCGCCAGCTTTGCGATCGTCACGGCATTGTATTGATTGCCGATGAAATTCAGAGCGGCTTCTGCCGTACCGGGAAACTCTTTGCGATAGAGCATTCAGGCGTAGAACCTGATATGATCACGATGGCGAAAAGTTTGGCGGGCGGTTTCCCCCTGGCCGGCGTCGTCGGCAAGGCGGAGATCATGGATGCGCCGGAGCCCGGTGGGCTTGGCGGCACTTATGGCGGCAATCCGGTCAGTTGCGCAGCGGCATTGGGCGTGCTCGATGAAATCGAGCGACTGGGCCTGAAGCAGCGTGCAGAGGTGCTGGGCAACAAAGTGGTCCAGCGTATACGCGCTGCCGCGGCCCGTGACGATTCCCTGCCGATCGGTGATATTCGTCAGCTCGGCGCCATGATCGCCTTCGAACTCGTCGAGCGTCATGGTTCCAATACGCCGAACGCTGCGGCTGCTAAGGCGCTCTGCGCCCAAGCCCTGGACAACGGTTTGATCCTGCTGTCCTGCGGCGTGTTCGGGAACAGCATCCGCATCCTGGTTCCGCTGACGGCTAGTGATGCCATCGTCGACGAGGGGATGACGATCCTTGAGCAGTCTTTGCGCGAGATCGCCGCTCTTCCCGCCGCAGCCGAGTAATCGACCGTGATCCCTGGTCGAGACGCCATGGATCATGATGCCGGGTGGATGTTGTAACCTGGTACCCTATGTTGAACAGTAGCGAGCCCTGATGGGCAGGAACGAGATAGATGATTCCTTTTGCCATTGCCGGAATTCAAATGCACGTCGCGGCTCTACACGAGAATGTATCCGCGATGGGCCACAAGATCGACTTGGCAATGCTGCGGTTCCCGTGGGTGCAGATGATTTTGTTCAGCGAATTGGCACCCTATGGGCCGGTTCCGGAAAACCACCCTGCCAATCTGGATGAAACGCTTGCCGTGTTTCAGGAAAAGGCACGGCAGCACAACGTTTGGATTGTCCCCGGTTCGATGTTCGTGCGAAGCGAGGACAATCTTTACAACGAGGCCGTCGTGATCAATCCGGCCGGCGAGGTCGTCGCGCGTTACCGAAAGATGTTTCCATTCGCGCCTTACGAGCACGGTGTCACCGGCGGAAATGAATGTCTTGTTTTCGATGTGCCCGATGTAGGGCGTTTCGGCCTTTCAATCTGTTACGATATCTGGTTCCCGGAGACGATGCGGCAGTTGACGGCGATGGGGGCGGAGGTGCTTCTGCACCCGGTATTGACCGGCACGATCGACCGGGATGTCGAGCTTTCCATCGCACGGTCTTCGGCGGCGATGTTCCAATGCTACATCTTCGACATCAACGGCCTTGGGGCCGGCGGTGTCGGGCGCTCGGTTGTCGTCGGGCCAGCCGGGAACCTGATCTATCAATCGGCCGGTCAGGAAGAAATCATTCCGATCGAAGTCGATTTCGAAACCGTTCGGCGCCAGAGGGCGACCGGGCTTCGCGGCCTTGGGCAAACGTTGAAGAGCTTCCGAGACAGGAATGCAGAATTTCCTGTCTACCAACCCGGCTACCATAGTGCCTACCTTGGCAGCCTGGGAGAGCTGGGAATGCCGCGTCAGGGAACCCGGGAAGGTATCGGCGTTCCAGAACCGGCACTAACAATGCCACTGCAAGCCGAAAGCGATCAGCCAAACGTTGATCCTATCGTGTTGCAGGCAATAACGGGGGGAGTCGACTAGTGGCGCGAAAAGCGAAACCACAAGAAAGAAATTCACTCAGCCAATACTACAATGCATCAATGTTCCGAGCAGACACCTGGAACAGAATCAAGAACATCTGCCAGCGTTTGGCGGAGGGGCGGGGAAGGCCCGCCGATCACGAAGCCGTCAATACTCTCGTAGAACAAGTTTCACCCATGGAAGAGTATTTTGCTTTCCCGGGCCGGGTGGTGGTGCTGCAGATCAAAGCCTTGTTTCGGGAAGAAGCGTATGAAGAGCTTTTCATCCTTGTAAACAAGATCGTCGGCGCGCTGATGAGCGAAAGCTATCGCCGCAAACACATAAATCTTCATTCAAGCATAGATATTTCCGAACAGAATGACGACGAGGAGGAAGACGTCGACGAACGGGCTCGCCGTCGCCCGTATTTCGAGGTCCTGATTGTCGACGACATCAGTCACGCGCAGCAGCGGCAGCAGCGGGACAGCCTCACGGATTTCAGGCGCGACGAAGACTCGTTCACCTACGAACCGATTTTCGTCCCGAGTTTCGAGGACGCGCTGATCGCCGTTCTGTTCAATCCGGCTATTCAATCCGTCGTCATACGTTTTGGCTTCAAACTGCGTTCCGCCCACAATATGCCTGTCCTCAACAGGTACCTGATGCAGGCGCAATTGGAGAACCTGGACGATCTGGAACCGCAGGACTACGGCGTGGCACTCGCCGACGTCGTCAATGCCATGCGCCCTGAGCTCGACCTCTATCTTGTGACCGATCAGGCGGTAGAGGATATCGCGGGCCGTGTCGGCGATGCCTGCCGTCGTGTCTTCTATAATCGCGAAGACTTTTTGGAATTACATACCAACATCTTGCGCGGGGTCGACGCGCGTTACGACACGCCGTTCTTCACAGCCTTGAAGCAGTATTCCAAACAGCCGACGGGCGTGTTCCACGCCATGCCCATCTCGCGCGGAAAATCCATTGCGAAATCGCATTGGATCAAGGACATGGGCGAATTCTATGGGATGAATATTTTCTTGGCGGAAACGTCAGCAACATCCGGTGGGCTCGACTCGCTGCTGGAGCCTCACGGCCCGATAAAAAAAGCACAGGAAATGGCCGCCCGTGCGTTTGGGGCGAGGAAGACCTTCTTCGCGACGAACGGGACCTCGACGTGCAACAAGATTGTCGTGCAGGCCTTGGTGCGTCCGGGAGACATCGTTCTCGTCGATCGCGACTGTCACAAGTCGCACCATTACGGCATGGTCCTGTCCGGCGCGGAAGTGATCTATCTGGATTCCTTCCCGCTGCATCAATATTCCATGTATGGGGCCGTCCCGCTTCGGGAGATCAAAAAGACCCTCCTGGAACTGAAAGCGGCTGGAAAACTTCACCGTGTGAAGATGCTGTTGTTGACCAACTGCACCTTCGACGGGATCGTCTACAACGTCGAGCGTTTCATGGAAGAGTGTCTGGCGATCAAGCCGGATTTGGTTTTCCTGTGGGATGAGGCATGGTTCGGCTTTGCCCGCTTCGGACCGACCTATAGAACGCGTACGGCAATGCATTCGGCGCAATCGCTGAAGAACAAATACCGGTCCGACGCCTACCGGGAACTCTATGCGAAAAAGCAGAAGGAACTCTCCAAGGTTAAGGAGGGCGACATCGATGCGTTGCTGGACAAGCACCTTTATCCGGATCCGGACAAGGTTCGAATTCGTGCCTATGCAACCCAGTCGACCCACAAGACTCTGACTTCGCTTCGGCAGGGTTCGATGATCCATATGTACGATCAGGACTTCAATTCCAAAGTGGAGGAATCGTTCCACGAAGCTTATATGACCCACACGTCGACCTCGCCGAACTACCAGATCCTGGCATCTTTGGATATCGGCCGGCGCCAGGTTGAGCTGGAAGGGTTCGATCTGGTCCAGAAACAGGTCGAGTTGGCGATGGTTCTTCGCCAAAGGGTCAGCACCCATCCATTGCTGTCCAAACATTTCAAGGTGCTGACGGTCGGCGACATGATCCCGGGCGAGCACCGTCAATCAGGCATCCAGAGCTACTACGACCCGGAACGTGGATGGAACGACATTTGGGAAGCATGGTCCGGCGACGAGTTTTGCCTGGATGCAACGCGGGTGACACTGTTCGTCGGTGGAACGGGCCTGGATGGCGATACCTTCAAGAATGACGTCCTGATGGACCAGTACGGAATCCAGGTCAACAAGACCTCGCGGAACACCGTGCTATTCATGACGAATATCGGGACAACCCGGAGTTCGATTGCCTATCTGATCGAAATCCTGGTCAAGATTGCGAAGGATTTGGAGGAACGGACGGAAGACATGAACGGTCCTGAACGCCGGGTTCATGAGAGGAAGATCCATTCCCTTACCCACGAATTGCCGCCGCTTCCGGATTTTTCGCGCTTTCATGACGCTTTCAGGCCGGACCCGACCGGCACGACCGCTGAAGGGGACATGCGGACGGCGTTCTTCCTGGCCTATGCCGAAGAAGAATGCGAGTACCTTGGACTGACGGATGGTACCCTGACGAAAGCGATGGATGCGGGACGTCAGGTCGTCTCCGCGACATTCATCATTCCCTATCCCCCCGGCTTTCCAATCCTAGTGCCGGGACAAGTTGTCAGTGACGAGATCATCGAGTTTCTGCGAAACCTGGACGTTAAGGAAATCCATGGATACCGCCCGGACTTAGGGCTTCGCGTTTTCACGGAAGATGCCTTGACCCGGTCTGCGGAAAAGAAACACGGTAAGTAGGCGATTAAACGAGAGAAATGGGCGAAGCGTCCCCGCATCGCGATAGAAGACGCCGCCCAAGTACAACGGAACAGAGAAGAGGGAGTAACTTCATGAGTGCGAAAGCAACGGGTAAGGCTGGCAAGGCCGCAACGAAAAGCGCCGCCAAAAAGAGTAGCACCAAAAAGACCGCTGCGATAAAGGCCAGCGCCAAGAAAGCCGTCGCGAAGAAGGCCACCTCGAAAAGGGCTGGGGCGAAAAAGGCTGGGGCGAAAAAGGCTGGGGCTGCCGCGCGTCGTCCCGCGAAGAAGAATATAAAGCTGAAGAACATCTCCGAAGTGCGTCGATATTTTCACCGGAACGAAGATCCCATTTTCTTTATCAGCGCCACGAACTTCAACCTGCTGGGTATTGATGAGTGGTGCCGGAACTTCCGCTACATCAACTACATTGATTGTTACGACGGCCGTCACCCGAACGCCTTTGTGCCGAGCGAACAGCCACATGCCGAGTTCGAGTCGATCGAGGACATCAATGCATACCTTCTGGAGCATAAGGAGGTCATCGATTTCATTCGCTCGAAAGGCGGCAAGCCGAAGGCGGTGTTCCTGATGTTCGACGAGCGTGTCGAGAAAATCTGCAAGGAGTTGGGGATTGAGGTCTGGTTCCCAAAAGCGAAGCTCCGCGAGAAGATCGATCACAAGATCGAAACCGTCCGCATCGGGAACAAGGCAGGCGTGCCCAGTGTTCCCAACGTGCTGTCGGAAGTAAAAAGCTGGGAACACCTGAAGGAAGTGTCCAAACCGATTGGAAACGACCTGGTGCTGCAATCCGCATTCGGCGATTCCGGTCACACAACCTTCTTCATCAAGACCGAAGCGGATTTCCGCAAACATGAACATGAGATCGTCGGCAAAGGCGAGATCAAGATCATGAAGCGGATCACCTGCCGCGGGTCGGCCATCGAAGCTTGTGCGACGAAGCAGGGTACGATCGTCGGTCCGTTGATGACCGAACTTGTCGGGTTCAAGGAATTGACACCGTATCGGGGCGGTTGGTGCGGCAATGAAATCTTCGCCGGCGCCTTCGACCAGAAAATTCGCGACGCCGCGCGCAAATATACCTTCGACTTCGGAAATCAGCTCGTTGAGGAAGGGTATCGCGGCTATTTCGAACTCGACTTCCTGATTGATCAGGATGACGGTTCGATTTATCTCGGTGAATGCAACCCGCGTGTAACCGGTGCGAGTTCCATGACGAACCATGCGGCTTTCGCCCATGCGGACGCGCCGTTGTTCCTCTTCCATCTGTTGGAATTTTCCGGCGTCGAGTTCGACTTGAACGTCGAGGAATTGAACGACCGGTGGGCGGACCCGGACAATATCGACCAGTGGTGTCAGATGGTGGTCAAACACACCGACGACAATGTCGATATCATCACGCAGGCGCCGGAAAGCGGCATCTGGCGGCTTATGCCGGACGGGTCGGTCGAGTACAACCGCTTCGATTATCACCGCCGTGCGGTCGAAAGCGAAGCTGAGGCCTTTTTCCTGCGCATTCAAGGCGTTGGCGATTTTCGGTACGAAGGCGCCGATCTCGGCATCCTGATTACCCGCGGACGGGCGATGGATGACAAATTCCGCCTGACCAAGCGCGCCAAGGCATGGATCGACGGCATTAAAGGACAGTATAAGGCACGGCCCTTGCCGAGTGCTCTTCCGGTCCAAAGTTCAGAGCCCGCATTCAAGATCCTCTAGGCCATAGGCACAGGTGACGTGGTGAACTGGGGTTCGCAAGAGGCATTGTTGACGTTCCAATCGATCTCCGAGGCACAGCCCGGAGATCGATGGCGCTCCTTGTTCGAGTCCTATTGGCCTGCCTATGAACGTTGGTTTCTGTCGGAAGGTGTCGAGGCGCGACAGACATACTTGGCAGGTTACAGGGCCTTGAAGAAGCATATGCCGGAACTCGTGCCGACATATGACGCCCTCGTCGAACTGGTCGGCGGCGGAGACATGGCGGCCCGCTTCTTGAGCTATTATTGTCCGCCGCCCTACCTGTCGGGCTGCTCGCAAGCGGTGAAGGCCGGGGACGAACCGCTGTTGGTTCGTAACTACGATTACTCGCCCGCACTTTCCGATGCCGTGATTCTGAACAGTCGTTGGAACGATCGCTGGGTCACCGGTATGACCGACGGCCTGTTCGGTTTGGTCGACGGCATGAACGAAGCGGGACTTGCCGTCTCGCTCACCTTCGGCGGACGGACGATCGTCGGTGACGGTTTCGGCGTGCCGATCATCATACGCTATGTGCTGGAATTCTGCCGAACCACGCAGGAAGCTGTCCGGGCGCTGAAACGCATACCATGTCATATGGCCTACAACGTTACGGTCGTCGACAAGAATGGGCGGTACAACACCGTCTACATGTCCCCTGACCGTGGCGCCATGGTGACGGATCAGCCGGTTGCGACAAACCATCAGGAGCAGGTCGAATGGCACCGCCATGCGCGGGCCACGGCGACGGTCGAGCGGGAAAGGTTCCTGCTGCAGCGTCTGACATTGCATGACGAACCGTCGGATCGTTTCATTGCCGCTTTCCAGAAGCCGCCGCTCTATTCGCTGGCCTACGACCGCGGTTTCGGGACGCTCTACACAGCCGTCTATTGGCCGGCCAGAGGCACCATTGAATATCGCTGGCCTGGCGAGGTTTGGAGCCACGAAGTCACCAACCCGAGCATCGGGGTTCGAACGATCAAGTTCCCGGTAGGCGCCATGTTGGCGTAATGATCTTTTTTGCCGATGGCCCTTGTTGGCAGAACTCGCGCGAGCTCACCCTGCCGCACCCGGATGTTGGACTTTGAACAAAGGTCCCGCGATCCCAGAATCTCCATAGCAGTCCGAATATTGTTCTGTATCGCCCATCCTTTCCTAATGCTCTTGTCATACCTGTGCTCGAAACTCCCACCACTGGTCGTGCTGCCATAGGTCGGCACGAAACATGGCGAGTATCCGCCGCTCTTGCGGTGACAGCCATGGAACTATTCAGTGCTTTCCACGCAACGGGTTCTTGCCGGCGACATGCATCAGGCGCTGAAATTTCGGGTATTCCAGGTGGCTAGGGGCAGAGCATTTTGCGGCGTGGCGGAGGCCGTCGCGCATGGCGGTCAATTGCCGGATACGCTTGTCCAGATCATCAGCCTTGGCCACCAACCGGTCCCGGTCGATCGACAACCGGCCGTCCGGGGTGAACAATTCACCGATCTCCTGCAGCGAGAACCCGGCATGACGCCCGAGCGCTATGAAAGAGAGGCGTTCCACCACACCATCGTCGAACAGACGCCGCAGACCGTTGCGACCGACGGAACGGATCAATCCCTTCTCCTCATAATATCGCAGGGTCGAGGCCGGCAGACCGGATCGCTGAGTCACCTCGCTGATATCCAATACCGCCATGCTTTTTTGCCCTTGACCTCAAGTTAACTTGAACTTGTAGCCTAGGATGATCAAAGATGCGTAACAACAGGAACGGACAGGACAATGGATCCAGACTTTTGGCACCATCGTTGGGAAACAAACCAGATCGGCTTCCACGAAGGGGAGACAAACGCCCTGCTGGAATCGTATTTCGGCAGGCTTGGCCTTGACCCTGGGATCCGCATTTTCATTCCGCTCTGCGGCAAGACTCGAGACATCGCCTGGCTACTGAGCCAGGGCTATCGAGTAGCCGGTGCGGAGTTGAGCGCGACCGCCATCAGGCAGTTGTTCGAAGAACTGGGCCTCACCCCTGCCATCACAGCCTTTGGATCGATCAATCGCTACTCCGCGCCCGACATCGACATTTTCGTTGGCGATGTTTTCCAGATGACGGCGGAAATGCTGGGTCCCGTCGATGCCGTCTATGACAGGGCGGCGCTGGTCGCCCTGCCCGATGACATGCGCAACCGCTATGCCCGGCACCTGATGGCGGTGACAGGAAGCGCACCGCAATTCCTTATCTGTTTCGCCTACGACCAAGCCCTGACGGAAGGACCACCCTTTTCCGTTCCGGCTGCGGAAGTTCAGCGGCTCTATGAAGATCGCTACGAGATCGTCAACGCTGTCAGTACGGCACTTCCCAGCGGGCTTAAGGGCCAAGTGAAGGCGACAGAGGAGGTATGGCTTCTGCTGCCGAAATAGCGCCTTCTTCAGGGCCATGGCAGGTTCAGCCCTCAGAGAAACTAGGGTAAGCGCTGTCCGTTCGCCGTCACCGCATTCCGTATGGCGCTGAGAGTCACATCGATGCGGATCGGCTTGGTGAGATAGGCGGTGAAACCAGCATCGAGACCGCGTTGCACTTCGGACGGCAAGGCCGATGCGGTAACCGCGATGACCGGAACACACCGACCGTTGGCTTGGGCTTTCAGCGCATTCAAAGCTTGAAACCCGTCCATTCCCGGAAGGTTGATGTCCATCAGGATCACATCCGGCGCAATCTGCGCCACGAGTTCCAGGCCCTCTTCCGCGTTCGGGACCGACACCAGGGTGAAGTCGTCCTCCCTGTCGAGAATCATTTCCATCAGGCGCACATTGTCGGCATTGTCCTCGACATACAGCAAGGTGCTGCGCTTGCCATTGACCGGCTTCTCAAGGACCGGTGGCGCTTCGCGCTCATCCTGATCTCGTACCGGTGGGCCGTCCTTCCATCGCGGATCCAAGGGCAGGTCGATCCAGAATGTGGACCCCTTTCCTTCCTCGCTCTCGAAGCCGATACGCCCGCGCATCAGATTTACCAGTTTCCGTGTAATAGTAAGGCCGATGCCAGTCCCCTCAATCGTCGACGATTCATGCCCCAGGCGCTGAAACGGTTCGAACATCAAATGTTGCCGATCGGCGGGAACGCCAATCCCCGTATCGGCGACGATCAGACGCAAATACCGGTCATCGATCACATCACAATCCAAGCAAACCTTTCCGCCCTGGCGGTTGTATTTTATGGCGTTGGTCATCAGGTTCAGCAGAACTTGCTTCACCCGAGTTCGATCGGCTCGGATGACGGGATGAACAGGCACACTCTTCTTGAGTTCAATGGTGACGCCATGTTTCACCGCCATTGCGGACGCAATAGCGAAGCAGTCCTGCAACTCATCGAACGGTTCAAAAGATTCGACATGAACGCTGAGATTGCCGTCTTCGATTTTGTTGAAATCCAGAACCTGGTTGATCAAGTTCAGCAAATGATCGCCGCTGCTGTTTATGAAGCTGATGGCTTGGCGTTGCTCGTCGTCCATGCCGCTTTGATCGGAATATTCCAAGAGCTGACCAAACCCGAGGATTGCGTTCAACGGCGTCCGCAACTCATGGCTCATCGATGACAAGAATTCCGATTTGACACGGCTGGCCCGTTCCGCAGCGTCTTTCGCCACTTGAAGTTCATGAGTCCGTTCATCGACCAACGCTTCCAGTTTGTCGCGATGCAAGCTGATTTCGGCAGTCTTTTCATCGACAAGAGCCTGCAGACGGTCGCGCGTCACCGCGCCTTCGTTTAATCGCTCTGCCATGACGTTGATCGTTTTAGCCAAGGCACCGATCTCATCCTGGCGATCGATTTCAAGCTTGAAGTCCCAATCGCCCTTCCCGATCCGCTCCGCCGCTTGCCGAAGCGACTCAACGGGAGCGGCGATACGCTGGCCAAACAAGATCGCCGCAAAAATCCCCGAGATCAGTGCAAGTCCCAGAACCACCGACTGTTTGCGGATCGTCGACCAAATGGCGTTATTGAATTCCTCCATCGGTACAGCAGCAACGACATAGCCGAGAACTTCGTTCTTACTCAGCATCACAGGTGTGCCGGACCACAAATTCGTCGCGTCCGCTTCCGTTCTGGCCACACCACCGGCCAGCAACCTGTCAATGAAACCGACTTGGGGCCTCTTGTTCCGCAGTGCCGGCCGCGGCCTTCCATCGGAGAGGATCCTGCCTTCGGAATCCAGTATCCACACAAGATCAACGCGACGCCCTTCCATTATCTCCGCCGCAATCGCACGCAATTCCCGAATATTGTAATTGTATAGATGGTTCTCCGCCTGATAGGCCGTCTTTCGAACGGCTTCCATCATTTCCGCGGCCCTGATTTCCTGAAACGTAACACGTTGCTCATAGGCGACGACGCCGAACAATCCGGCGCCAATGAATATGACGATTGCCGACGCGATCAACGCCACCTTGATTCCAAGTCCGAAGCGGGGAACGCTCATCTAGTTCCCCGTTTCCAGCAGCCGCATCAGCCCAGGCACCAAGGACATGACGTTGCCCAGAAGATCCCCGGGAATTTCATCGAACATCGTCGTTCGATCGAACCCGTCGAGCATTTCCGCGCCTGTTTGGCTGTCGTGGGCGTTCAGCAGAACTTCCCGGATACGCGATAGGGTGCGCACATCCATATGTGCGCCATGGACCACCACGTGATAGGGGACGGGCGGCGACGTATAGAGGACCCGGAGCGGCGTTAAAGCCGAATCGGAGAGCGCCTTGTAATCTTCTTCCGCCATTGCCGCCGCGGTAACCTGGCGCCGCTCCACCCAGGCCATCTGGGTCTCGCTGTCGAAACCCAACACATAGCCGACCGATCCGGGCGGCGGCGATTGGCCGGTATTACGCAGCGGCACCAAAGGCAATCCGCGACCGGCAATCGCTAAAGCGGGCAGGAGAAAACCCGATGTCGAGAACGGCTCCTCCAACGCCACGGTGCCGCCGGACAAATCGCCCAGTGACGCAATGGGGCTTTCACGGCGCACGACGACAACGCCGCGATAGGCGTCATGGCCATCCTTCCAGCGTCGCAGCAGGAACTTCGACCCGGCCAGCTCGTTTACCATCAATGCCGTAACCGAACTGTCGATATAGATATCGACCTCTTTCCGGCGCAGCATCGCGGCCATCGCGGCAATCGAGTCAGCGACGACCACTTTCCCGTCTTCGATACCGTATGCCCCGAGTTTGTCGGCGAGATAATCGGCGAAAGGCTGATAGACGCGCGTCTCGCCCACCGGATCCAGGCTGATCGAACCGATGGCGAGAGTTCGGGCGCTCGCGATATCGGCGGCGCAAAACACAATGAAAAGGAATGTCAGAACCGCCGCATATCGACCCACTGGAAAATTTGGTCCAGGGTCACCGAATCCCGACTTCGCCATATCACCCCCCTCAGCCCCCCCGGGCTCAGCCGACCACACTTACGATTGGCGATACACTCTAGCACAGAACGGCTGGATGCATCACACGGAAGCTTTGCCGTAAAAAAGCAAAACCAAACGCCAAAGGCCCGTCAATTGGCAGCGCCTGGCGGCTTCGGAACTGCATGCTGAACCGCGGCCCGCCCGACCTTTTCGCGCGCAATCACCAGTTTCATGATCTGCGCCGTGCCGTCCCCGATCTGCAGCCCCAGAACGTCCCGCATCCGTTGTTGGTGCGGAAGGTCACCGCTGTATCCGTAGTGCCCATGTGTCAGAAGGCATTGCTGTATGACTTCGTGCGCCACCTTGGGCCCATACCATTTGCACATGGACGCCTCAGCCGTATGCGGCTGGTCCCGGTCGCGCAGGTCCAGTGCGAAGTAGCAAAGTTGCCGTGCCATCGTGAGATAGGTTTCACTTTCCGCAAGCGGGAAAGATACGCCTTGGTACTGCGCCAACGGTGCACCG
This sequence comes from uncultured Flavobacteriaceae bacterium, assembly GCA_964350445.1. Lineage (GTDB taxonomy): Bacteria > Pseudomonadota > Alphaproteobacteria > UBA8366 > Aestuariispiraceae > Hwanghaeella. The sequence goes on along the minus strand of CAYGKA010000058.1, from coordinate 15,460 downwards.
AAGGCTTCCCTTTCCCGGACATACGCCCATGTTTCGTCCAACGACGCCTGGGCCGCTGCGACGCATTGCAGGCCGATCAAGGCCCGGCTGTAGTCGAAACCCCGCATGACCTGTACGAAGCCCATATTCTCGTCACCGATCATATGGTCGTCGGGAACGAAAACATCGTCGAAGAAGACAGATCCCCGCCCCACCATTTTCGAACCGATATCGTTGAAGCGGGTCGATGTGACGCCGTCGTCCTCCATGCCGACCATAAAGGCGGATACGGCGCGCGCGCCGCCGTCGGGCGGCCCGGTCCGGGCGAAGACGACCGCCGCGTCCGCACCGCCGGCGAAACTCATCGACGTCTTCTCGCCGTTCAGCAGATAGCCACCCTGAACCTTGCTGGCGCGCAATTGCAGATTGGCCGCATCGCTGCCGCCGCGCGGCTCGGTCAGGCCGAGTCCCACGATCGCATCGCCCGAAACGATCCGGGGCACCCATTCATCGGCGAGGGCGGCGCTGGCGTTCCGGACGATGATCTGCCCCAACAATGAGCCGAGCAGCTGCACGTAACACACATTCATGTCGCCGTAGGAAATGGCTTCCGTGATGACGCCTGCGGTCACGCCGCTCACGCCGAGCCCGCCATACTCCTCCGGCAAATCAGCGCCGATCAAGCCGAGCGCGCCCATTTCCCGCACCAGATCACGATCGAGGCCATCGTCCCGGTCGCGGTCCATATAAAAAGGCGCCAGCTTTTCGCGCGAGAACCGCTCTGCGGTTTCTCGGAAAGCCAGTTGCTCCTCGGTCAGGGAGAAATCCATGTGTTCATATCCTCTGCGCGACGGCGTCAGCCGTGCATCGTCAATCCACCGGAGACACTGATGACCTGGCCGGTAATGTAGGCCGCGTCGTCACTGCAGAGGAACGAAACGATGCCTGGATAGTCACCGGGCTCGCCCAATCGGCGCATCGGGATCGCCCGCTTCAGACCCTCCGCAACCTTCGCGCCTGATTCTCCTTGGGCGAATTCCTCGAACAGCGGCGTGTCCGTCGGCCCGGGACAGACAGCGTTCAACTGGACGTTCGCGCGCGCCAGTTCCCGGGCAACGGTTTTGGTGAAGGAGACGATACCGCCCTTGCAAGCGGAATAGACCGCCTCTCCGGACGACCCGACCCGCCCGGCGTCTGAAGCGATATTCACCACCCGGCCGGACTTCTGCGCCACCATGATCGGTAGAACCGCATGGTGCATGTGGAGCGGTCCATACAGGTTCAGATCGACAATCTTCTTCCAGAAATCGATATCGGTATCGAGGAAGGCGATGGGTTTGTCCCAACCTGCATTGTTGACCAGGATATCGACCGGTCCTCTTGCTGCGAAAGCGGCGACCGCCGCGTCAACCGAGGCGCGGTCTGTGATATCGACCCGATAGGCGTTCGCCTGGCCGCCTGCCTTGCCGATAATATCCGCCGTTTCCTGGGCGCCGGCTTCGTTGAGGTCGAAAATGCCGACGTCGCTTCCTTCCTCGCCGAACCGTTTGCAGATTTCCCGTCCGATGCCACTGGCCCCGCCGGTCACGACAACTCTTTTTCCAACCAATCCACGCACTTTCGTATCCCCAATTTGTTCTTACTTATTCTTCCTGTCCGAAAAGAATGGCCCTAGACCGGGCAATCCTTCCTAAAGACCGGCTTCCGCTTTTCCCGATGGGAGGCCACGCCTTCCTTCACTTCGTCGCCGGCAAAGCCGAGCATTTCGAGAGCGGTTGAGGTATCGAAAATTGGACCCGCCATGCGCAGCCAGTTGTTCAGGGCATATTTCGTCCAGCGGATCGCACTTTGCGCGCCTGTGCTCAACTCGACAGCCACATCAAGGGCGGTCTTCATCAATTCGTCATCCTCGACGCAGAGGGAGACAAGCCCGATGCGCTCCGCCTCTTCCCCGCTCACGGGACGGCAGGTCATCAAGTAGTATTTCGCCTTGGCCATGCCGCAAAGCAGCGGCCAGATAATCGCCGCAACATCACCGGCCGCGACCCCAAGCCGCGTATGGCCGTCGACGATCTTCGCGGATTTAGCGGCAATGGAAACGTCGGCCAATATGCCGATCACCAATCCGGCGCCAACGGCCGGCCCGTTGATGGCCGAAATGATAGGCTTGTTGCAATTGACGACGTTGTAGACGAGATCCTTTGCCTCCTTCCAAACGCGCATGCGTTCATCCTGGCTCTCGATCATGTCTTCGATCAGGTCAAAATCGCCCCCGGCAGAAAAGGCCTTCCCGGCCCCTGTCACCAGGACGGCATTGATGTCCGGATCGGCGTCGATCGTGCGCCAGATTTCAACGAGTTGGCTGTGGGTTTCGCGGTCGACGGAATTGTAGGTTTCCGGCCGGTCGAAAGTGATCCGCAAAACCCGGTCGGCGGGATAGTCGATCCGAAGTTTCGTATAGGCGGCATAGCGGTTGCTCACTGTTTCCTCCCTTAAAGATATTTGTCTCTTTTGACTGAAGACTAATTGATCCTTTCGAACCGAACGACCTTAAATTTACATTTACGTAAACGTCAACGAGAGTTCCGAGGAGGATGCCCGAACCGGACCCTGAAGGCGGTGGAGAAATGGGCGGAACTGGCGAACCCGGTGGCCAAAGCGATTTCCGTGACGCTCAAGACCGACTGCTCCAGAAGGTTTCGGGCTTTCTCCAAACGTAAACCACGATAAAAGGCCATCGTGCTGTTCCCCATTTTTTCGCGGAACAACCGGTTCAACTGGCGCGCCCCCAAGCCACTGAGACGGGCGAGTTGATCAAGGCTCAACGGGTCCGCCACGTGGTTCTCCATCATCTCTATGGCCTGAATGACGGCCGGGTCCGAAACGCCATAGCGCTCGACCAGACCGGCACGCTGCGGCCCGCCCGACGGCCGCACATCGGTATGCATGAACCAGTCGCTGACGCGCCGGGCGAATGCCGCCCCATGGTGGCGGGTAATCAAGGCATGCATCAAATCCAAGGCGGCCGTGCCGCCGGCGCAGGTCATGCGGTCCCGGTCTATGACATAGAGCGACCGTTCAACCAGCATGGTGGGCGTAATTTCCGCCAAGGTCTGAATGTGCTCCCAGTGGACGGTCATGCGGCGCCCTTCCATGATGCCTGCCTGCGCCAGAATGACCGGTCCGCCCGATACGCCGGCGATCTGCACCCCCCGGCGGGCCATCATTCGCAGCCATTGAAAGGCCCGCCGGTCGTCGAATTTCGCGGGATCGCCGCCGGCAACGACGAGGATGAGGTCGAAATCGCGGGCGCCATCCAGCGATGCCGTGCCGTCGATTACCGCCCCACCGGAGGAAACCGCCCGCCCTCCGGCGACGGGAATGTGCCGCACATCGTAAAGAAGTCGACCCGCGAGATGGTTCGCGGCGCGCATCGGTTCCGCCGCCGAGGAATATGACAGCAAGGCGAAACCGTCGATCAACAAGAAGCCAACGCGGAGGGGTTGGGATTGAGTATCGCTCATAGCCGGATTTTGAAAGTTTTCGACCATTTTTGGCAAGTCAATACGGTCGTGGCCAACAACTATGGCACGGTCAATTCAAGAAGGTGGTCGATATGCGGTATTCGGGGCTTCGCGTCCTGTGGGAGGGGCTGACGGGGAACAAAGGCTGGCAGCCCGCCTGGCGGGAGCCGGAGCCGAAACCCGCCTACGACGTCATCGTGATCGGCGGTGGCGGACATGGCTTGGCGACCGCATATTATCTGTCGACCAAGTTCGGCATCAGCAATGTCGCCGTGCTTGAAAAAGGCTGGCTCGGATCGGGGAATATCGGCCGCAACACGACGATCATCCGGTCCAACTATCTGCTGCCCGGCAATGAACCGTTCTACGAACTTTCCATGCAACTGTGGGAAGGGCTGGAACAGGACTTCAACTATAACGCCATGGTCTCCCAACGCGGCGTGCTCAACCTGTGCCACACGGATGCGCAGCGCGACGCCTATGCGCGGCGCGGCAACTCGATGCATCTGTCGGGCGCGGATTCAGAATTGCTGGACCAGGACGGTGTCCGGGAGCTCTACCCCTTCCTGGATTTCGACAATGCCCGCTTCCCGATCAAGGGTGGCCTGCTGCAAAGGCGTGGCGGGTCCGCACGGCATGACGGGGTCGCCTGGGGCTATGCGCGCGGCGCCGATCGTCGGGGCGTGGACATTATCCAGAATTGCGAGGTCACCGGCTTTCAGATCGAAAAAGGTGTCTGCACCGGCGTCGAAACGACGAAGGGGCCGATCTCCGCAAAGAAAGTCGGTGTCTGCGTCGCCGGGTCGTCTGGCCGGGTCATGGCCCAGGCGGGCATGCGCCTGCCGATCGAAAGCCACGTGTTGCAAGCCTTCGTCTCGGAAGGTCTGAAACCGGTGATTCCTGGTGTCATCACCTTCGGCGCCGGCCATTTCTATATCAGCCAGTCCGACAAGGGCGGCCTTGTCTTCGGCGGCGATATCGACGGCTACAACACCTATGCCCAGCGCGGCAATCTTCCCGTGGTGGAAGACGTTTGCGAAAGCGGCATGGCCCTGATGCCGATGATCGGCCGGGCCCGCCTTTTGCGCATGTGGGGCGGGGTCATGGATATGTCGATGGACGGTTCGCCCTTCATCGACAAAACCCATATCGACGGCCTCTATTTCAACGGCGGCTGGTGCTATGGCGGGTTCAAGGCAACCCCGGCATCCGGCTATTGCTACGCCCATCTGCTGGCCAAGGACGAACCCCATCCGGTCGCGACCGAATTGCGCCTGGACCGGTTCAAGCGTGGCCACATGATCGACGAAAAGGGCGCCGGCGCCCAACCGAACCTGCATTGAGGAGGCGCATGGCATGATCATCAATCATCCCCTGCTGGGCCCGCGCGATGCCGCCGAATTCATCTATCTGGGCGACGCCTCGCTGATCGACCGACCCGATTGGCAGGCCCCCGACGCCGCCGACTTGTTCTACGAATATCAATATTTGCGCGACAACCCCGCCGGGGAACACCGCGAGCTATGGTTCCACGAGCAGGGCGACCGGTCCTGGCTGGTCATCACACGCGATACGCTGACCCATGAGATTGCCAAAGTGGAATTGGCCCGCGACGTCGCGCTGGCGCGCAAGGCGCCCGCCGCTTCCGACGGCGGGGAAGGGTGACCATGAGCCAGAGCATGCGCATCAACGGCGGAATCGTCGACCGGACCAAGACGATCTCCTTCGCCTTCGACGACAAGCACTTGCAGGGCCATCCGGGCGACACGCTTGCCTCCGCCCTGCTGGCGAACGACATTCGTTTCGTTGCCCGTTCCTTCAAGTATCACCGCCCGCGCGGGATCTTCACGGCGGGTCCCGAAGAACCGAACGCGCTGGTTCAACTGCGGCGCGGTCCGTTCCAGGAGCCGAACACCCGCGCCACAGTCGCGGAACTCTATGACGGGCTTCACGCGGCGAGCCAGAACTATCGCGGCAGCCTGAATTTCGACCTGATGGCGGTGAACGACCTTTTCTCGCCGTTCCTCAGCGCCGGGTTCTACTACAAGACATTCATGTGGCCGAAAGCATTCTGGGAGAAGGTGTACGAACCGGCGATCCGCGCTTCCGCCGGATTGGGACGGCTTTCCGGCAAGGACGACCCGGACACTTACGACAAGGGATTCCTCCATTGCGATATTCTCGTAATCGGGGCCGGACCGGCGGGCCTGACGGCAGCCTTGGCGGCGGCTCGGTCCGGCGCACGCGTGATTCTGGCAGACGAGGACTTCGTGATGGGCGGCCGGTTGAACGCCGAAACCCATGAGGTCGCCGGCGGTGCCGCCCAGGACTGGACTGCGGCCGCCCTCGCCGAACTGGAAAGCCTGCCGACTGTTCGGTTGATGCCGCGGACGACCGTCTATGGCGCATTCGACCACGGTATCTATGGGGCGCTGGAGAAGAAGACAGACCACCTGCCGATGGCCGACGGAAAACCGCGCCAGGTCCTGTGGCGGATTTATTCCAAACGTGCGGTGCTCTGCGCCGGCGCGACGGAAAGATCCATCGCTTTCGGCAATAATGACCGGCCCGGCATCATGCTGGCGGGCGCCGTGCGTGCCTATGCCAATCGCTGGGGTGTCGCGCCCGGCCGGAATGTCGCCGTCTTCACCAATAATGACGACGGCTGGCGGACCGCGACGGACCTTGTGGCAAAAGGGGTTACCGTTTCTGCGGTGATCGACAGCCGTTTCATACCCGCCCCCGTCGATATTCCGGGTGCTATCATCGCCATGGGAACGGCGGTGGTCGACACCAAAGGGCGCAAGGGCGTTTCGTCCCTGACCCTGTCGAACGGTACGACAATGCCGACCGACTGTCTGGCGGTTTCAGGTGGCTGGAACCCCAATGTGCACCTGACTTGCCATCAACGCGGCCGCCCCGATTGGGCGGAGAATATAGGGGCCTTTGTCCCCGGCAAGGACCTGCCCGTGGGCATGAGCGTCGCCGGTGCCGCCACAGGCACCCTGACACTGGCCGGCGCCTTCCGGGAAGGAACCGAAGTGGGACAACTCGCGGCCGGGGATTTGGGTTTTTCGACTTCAACAGCGGAAATCCCGCAGGCATCAGACGAAACAGTGAACATTTCCCCATTCTGGTGGGTCAAGGAGAGCAAGGCACGGGCCTGGATCGATCTTCAGAATGACGTCACCACGAAGGATGTGGATCTGGCTAGGCGGGAAGGCTATCGATCCGTCGAACTCCTGAAACGCTACACGACCTTGGGGATGGCGACGGACCAGGGCAAGACGGCGAATGTGCTTGGCCTTGCGGTACTGGCCGAGGCCAGCGGCAAGTCGATCCCCGATACCGGCACGACGATTTTCCGCCCACCTTATACACCGGTCGCCATCGCGGCCTTCGCCGGGCGCAGCCGCGGCAAGGCATTCCGCCCCACCCGGCTGACGCCAAGCCATGATTGGGCCGTTGAGCAAGGCGCGGTCTTCGTCGAAGCGGGGATGTGGCTGCGGGCGCAGTGGTTCCCGAAACCGGGTGAGAGCCATTGGCGGGAAAGCGTCGACCGCGAAGTGATCGCCACCCGCAAGTCGGTCGGCATCTGTGACGTCACCACGCTGGGCAAGATCGACATCCAAGGCCGGGACGCGGCCGAATTCCTGAACAAGGTCTATGCCAACGGCTTCGCGAAACTGCCGGTGGGCAAGGTCCGCTACGGCTTGATGCTCCGTGAGGACGGCATGGTGATGGACGACGGCACGACCGCGCGGCTGTCGGAAACGCATTTCGTCATGACCACCACGACAGCGAACGCCGTTGGCGTGTTCCGGCATATGGAATTCTGCCGACAATGCCTGTGGCCAGCGTTGGACGTGCATCTGATCTCCGCGACCGAGCAATTCGCGCAATATGCGGTCGCCGGGCCGAATTCCCGCAAACTGCTGCAGAAGATCGTCGACCCGGCGTTCGATATTTCAAATGACGCTTTCCCGTTCATGGCCTGTGCCGAAATCACGGTATGCGGCGGAACCCCCGCGCGTCTGTTCCGGATTTCCTTCTCCGGCGAGCTTGCCTATGAAATCGCCGTTCCTTCACGTTACGGCGACGGTTTGATCCGGTCGCTTATGGCGGCAGGCGATGAATTCGACGCTGTCCCTTATGGCACGGAAGCCCTCGGTGTGATGCGGATCGAAAAGGGGCACCCCGCCGGAAACGAGTTGAACGGTCAGACGACGGCGCGGGATATGGGCCTGTCCCGAATGGTTTCGAGGAAGAAGGACTGCATCGGCGGCGTTCTTTCGGAAAGGCCCGATCTCAATCGGGAAGACGGCCTTACCCTTGTCGGGTTCAAGCCGGCCGATACCAACAATCAATTGAAGTCCGGCGCCCATTTCATCGCCAAGGGCAACACGCCGACCCTGGAAAACGACGAAGGTTGGATGACATCCGTCGCCTATTCTCCGACGCTCGGCCATTCCATCGGTCTAGGTTTCATCCAGCGCGGAGCCGACCGGCTTGGTGAGACCGTCATTGCGGCGGATCCGATCCGCGGTGAAAGCATAGAGGTCGAGATCGTTTCGCCGCATTTCTTCGATCCGGAAGGGGAGCGAGTCCGTGGCTAGCTTGATGTTGGAAGCAAAAACGCCGCTCGACGGTTATCGGGAAAGCTTTGGCGACACAATCTTGGAAGAAATGGCCGGGAATGCCCTGGTCGCCATCGCTACGCCACGCGGCGGCGCCCAGGCGTTTCAATCCGCCGTTCAGGCCGCATATGGCTGTGCGGTTCCGGTGCCCGGGTCATCCGAAGCAAGCGATGACGGCGCCGTGCGCTTTTTGGGTCTGCAACAAGACCAAGTCTTCGCGCTTTTCCCGTATGCCGGGAACGAGGCGGTCACAGAGATCAGGAATGCCCTGGGTGACAATGGCTACTACACCGACCAGTCCGACAGTTGGGCCATGCTGCGCTTAAGCGGTGAAGCGGCCCTGCCGGCATTGGAACGACTTTGCCCGCTGGATCTGGACGAAACCGCCTTCCCCCTCGGGTCAGTGGCCCGCACGGTGATGGAGCATATGGGTTCGATCATCCTTCGGGAGGGAACGGACGCCTTCATACTGATGGCCGCCCGTTCCTCAGCCGCGAACTTTGTTCACGCTGTCGAACTATCCATCCACAACGTGACCTGACCGGCAATGGGCATCAGCCCAGGACGGACAGAACCGCCTTACGGGCAGCGTCAACGATGATATCGGCCTCGCTGCGGTCGAGGCAGAGCGGCGGCGCGAATCCCAGGATATCGCCCTGCGGCATCGCCCGGCCGATGACCCCTTCCTTTGCCAGCGCGGCGGCGACCTGCGGCCCCACCTTGTCGGCGGCATCGAAAAAGACCCGTCCGTCCTTCCGCTTCACGAATTCCACCGCGCAGAGCATGCCTTCGCCACGCACGTCGCCGACGTTCGCGTGGCTTGAGAGCGCATCCCGCATCGACTGATTCAGATAGGCCCCGATGACACGGGCGTTATCGACCAGGTCCAGCGTATCGATCAGGTTCAGGTTGGCGACACCGGCCGCCGCACCGATCGGATGCGCCGAATAGGTCCAGCCATGGCCGATCGGACCCAACGCGTCGGTGCCCTGTTCAAGCACCTTCCAGACCTTGTCCGAAATGATGGAGCCGGACAGCGGCGCATAGGCAGACGTCAGTCCCTTGGCGATGGTGATGATATCCGCCTCGATCCCGTAATGAGTGGTGCCCATCATCGTGCCCAGTCGGCCGAAGCCGGTGACGACTTCGTCCGCGATCAACAGAATGTCATGCTTCGCCAGAACTTGCTGAATCGCCTGCCAATAGCCTTCCGGCGGCGGAACGATGCCCCCGGTGCCCAGGATCGGCTCACCGATGAAGGCAGCGATCGTGTCGGGCCCTTCCGCCTCGATCAACGACTCCAGTTCCTTGACGCAGAAGTCGACAAAATCCTTCTCGGACATATCGAGGTCGGGGCGGCGGAAATAGTAAGGGGCTTGCGTGTGCACGACCTTGTCGAGCGGCAAGTCGAATTTCTTGTGGAATAGTTCCAACCCCGTCAGCGAACCGGTCACCAGTCCGGAACCGTGATAGCCGCGCCAGCGAGAGATGATTTTCTTTTTCTCCGGACGGCCCAGGACGTTGTTGTAGTACCAGACAAGCTTGATATTTGTTTCGTTCGCGTCCGACCCACCCAGGCCGAAATAAACCTTGGACATGTTGTCCGGTGCGCGGTCTATGACCATTTTGGATAAGGTGATGGACGTTTCCGTCCCATGCCCGACATAGGCGTGGTAGTAGGAAAGTTCCTTCGCCTGCTTGGCGATCGCCTCGGCGATTTCCTGACGTCCATAGCCGACATTCACGCAGTACAGGCCCGCGAAGCCGTCCAGCAACCGGTTGCCGTCGCGGTCTTCGATATAAACGCCGGACCCGCCGGTTACGATGCGGGTCGGGCTTTCGCCTCGCGCGTGCTGCGCAAGATGCGTCGATGGATGGAAGAAGTTCTCCCGATCCCATTTGTCCAATTGGTCATTGGTTAGCATGTTTCGATCCTTTCTTTTTTACAGCCGGTCGGTAATGAAAGCAGCCTGAAAAGGCTGTCACCCGCAGCGTTCCACGTAAAAAAGGACCTTTGGGCCGGTAAGTTCTTCAGCAACGGTGCCGGCTGCCACCTATGCCTGTACAATCACCCCAGCATCGGCGGCCTTTGCCGCCGCGAAAGCGAATGTGGCTATTGCGGTATCTTGTGCGCCCGTGCCGGTCAAGTCGCAGAGTGTTATATCTTGGTCCGATTTTCGACCGAGGGATGGGTCCAATATGACCTGGCCCAATTCGGACAACCCGTCTGTCGATGCCATTGTACCGGCTTCCAGGGCCGATCGAAGTTCACCCAGTATTTTACATTGACTGATTTTATCAGGCACATAGGCAGCCAAATGCCGAAACACCGCGGGGTCTATTTCGTTCTTGGTTGCCTGATCCGACCCCATCGCCGTGATATGCAAACCAGGATGCAGCCAATCAGCCTGCAACACCGGGTCCGTCGACGGCGTGGTAGTAATCACGAGCTGGCTTTCCGCGACCAGCCGGGCCGGGTCGGCTTCCGCGGCGGCCTCGATACCCAGGCACGCGGCTATGTCCGCCGCGCAGGCCGCGGCCTTCGAAGCATCTCGGCCCCAGACGAGCACTTTCTTGAAGTGGCGGACCAGATAGGCCGCCTGTATCTGCAAGCGCGCCTGAACACCTGTGCCCATCACGCCCACCGTATCGACCGTGCGCGGCGCCATCAGCTTGGCGGCCAAGCCACCCGCCGCGGCAGTGCGCACATCTGTCAAATAACCGTTGTCCAGCAGCACGGCCTCAACGACCCCGGTTTTGGCGGAGAACAGGACCATCAGTCCGTTGGTGCTGGGCAGGCCGATTTTCGGATTGTTGAAGAAGCCGGGGCTGATCTTCACCGCGAAACCGTCGAAGCCCGGAATGTAGGCCGTCTTCACATCCACCTCGCCATGTTCGGATGGGATGTCCATGGACAGGATCGGCGGCATGATCACCTCGCCGCCCGCCAGGGTTGCGAAGGCCTTCGCAACGATGTCGACCGCCGTTTCGTCCACGGAAATGAACTTGCGCAACTGGGCTTCGGTCAGAATATGGATGTCACGCGGCATAAGTCCGCCCCTTTATTGTTGTGTCCGCAAGCAAGACGTCGCGGCCCTGCATGATATCTGCATGAACCGTCATGTCGATGTTGCGACCAGTGATGATCGTCGCCGTCGGCCCGTTGCTTTTCGGCAACTTGCCGGATTGGAGTGCGGCGATCCCGACGACGCAGGCGCCTTCGCAGACAATGCGATCTTCGTAATAGACCGTTTGCAGGGCGCGGTAGATCTCCGCCTCCGTCACCAGCAACACATCGTCCAGGAAATCGCGGCACAGCGGGAAGGACAGCTGGTTTTCGAGCCCGATCCCACCGCCCAGCGAGTCGGCGAGGCTCGCCACCTCCTCGACCTCTACAGGCTTTCCAGCCTGGAGCGAGGCATGCATCGCGGCGCCCCGGTCCATGGAAATGCCGATGACCCGGATATCCGGCCGCTTCCGTTTGACGGCCAGGGCGATACCACCGGCCAGTCCGCCACCGGAAAGGGGTACCAGCACCGTCGCTATTTCAGGGCACTGATCCAGCAATTCGAGACCAATCGTACCTTGGCCGGCAATGACATATGGGTCGTCAAAGGGGGAAACTTCCACAAGCCCTTCGGCCTCGACCAGACGCCGGCTTTCCGCCATCGCCTCATCCTGGGATTTTCCGATGATGCGGACCTCCGCGCCCAAGGCCTTGATGCCGTCGATCTTCGCCTGCGGCACCAGCGAGGACATGCAAATCACCGCCCGCAAGCCCCGCGCCCGCGCCGCATAGGCGACGCCGCGGCCATGGTTGCCGGTGGAACAGCAGGTCACACCGGCGACATCGGGCCCAAGCGCGAGGATGGCGTTGGCCGCGCCGCGCAGTTTGAACGCACCCATCGGCTGGGTCATATCCAATTTCAGCAGGAAATCGCTTCCCGCCAACGCGCTCAGATACGGCGACGGCACCAGCGGTGTCACCACCGTCGTTCCGGCGATACGGTCCCTGGCTTCGTCTATCCAGTTCGGTGTGAAATCCGAATATTCGATCATTCCTTCCCCTAACCTGTGGCAGACATGAAACCGTCCAGCACGTTGACGGTATTGATACCGATCTCTTCCACCGCATAACCGCCCTCCATGGCGAAGAGCGTCGGCAGGCCTGCACCGGCGATCTTCCGTCCATAATCGGTGAAATCCTGACTACGGAGTTTGAAGAAGCTGATCGGATCCTTTTCGAACGTATCGACACCGAGCGAGACGACAAGCGCGTCCGCCCCGAAATCGGCGATACGGCGAAGGCCTTCATCCAACGCTGCGCCCCAGGCCGAATAATCCGCCCCACGCGGCAATGGAAAGTTCACGGTGTATCCTTCGCCCGCACCGGCGCCGGTCTCGTCCGCATAGCCCAGGAAATGCGGGAAGGCTTCCATGGGGTCACCGTGGAGGGAGACGAAAAGCACGTCGTTCCGGTGATAGAAAATTTCCTGCGTGCCATTCCCGTGGTGGAAGTCCACATCCAGGATTGCGACACGCGACGCGCCCTTGCCGCGCATATGGTTCGCCGCAATGGCCGCGTTGTTCAGGAAGCAGTAACCGCCGAATTGGCTGCTCGACGCATGGTGGCCGGGCGGGCGGCACAGCGCGAAGGCGGCCCGGTCGCCTCCCATCACAAGGTCGGCGGCGGTCAGCGCCACGTCCTTAGAGGCGAGCGCCGCCTCCCATGTGCCTTCGGAGATAGAGGTTTCAGCCGCCAGGGCATAATAGCCCAGCAGCCCGTCGATATGGTTCGGTATCTTGTCCGACCGATAGGAGCGGGCGGGCCAAACCGTCGTGATCGCCTCGCCCTTGTAACCGCTGTCGGTCCAAATTTTCCAAGCCTTCGACAGAAAGTCGACGAAGCCCGCATCATGAACGGCGAGAACCGGGTCCATCCCGTATTCCTTCGGCTCGGCAAGGTCGGCAAGGCCGCGTTTCTTCAGGTCTGCGGTAATGAAATCCATGCGTTCGGGGCACTCGAAAGGCCGCACCAGCGTTCCGCCGTAGAGTTCCGTCTGTGAATTCCGTAAGCGATGTCGTTCCGTGAAAACCGTCTTCATATGCGCAAGCCCCCAAGGTGATGCCGGTGCCGACAAGCCCGGCGGATCTTGAAATCATTCGGCCAGTCTGGGTTACCTGACCTTGGTTCCGCAAGCCATTCTCACAGTATGGAGATCGGGAGCCGCCGTCCTGGCCGGCTGCGGGCATGGGCTGCTTCAAAGCTTGGCTTCGGACCGTTGGACCGTCTAGACTGCGGCGCGCAGCGAGAGTGAGCGTATACCGGGACCGCTCCTCTCCGGACCGGCAGAAACCTCGACGTTGAAGGAAATCATGATGCGCTTTTCGACCGTGATCGCAGCCTCGCTTCTCGTATTCGCCGCCGTCCCGGCAGCTTTGGCGCAAAGCGAGACGCAGAAGCTTCAGGTGGAATTGAATAAGCTGGAACCCCAGGCGAATGCCTGCCGAGCTTACCTAGTTCTGCAGAACGGAACGGAAAGCACCTTCGATTCCCTGCGGCTGGACCTTGTCGCTTTCGACACAGACGGGATCGTCGCCAAGCGCCTTGCCGTTGAGGCCGCGCCGCTTCCGCCGGGCAAGACGAGCCTGAAACTGTTCGATATGTCGGAGCTTTCCTGCGAGGGGATCGGACACCTGCTTCTGAACTCGATCCTGGCCTGCGCGGACCAGAACGGGGAGCGCGAAGACTGCCTGAACCTGACCGACATTTCCGCCAAGCCGGGCTTGCGCCTTATCAAGTAGCGGCGACCGGGCCATAGCCACAGGACATCCGCCGTCAACAGGGATAGAGGCAAGGCAGGCGACAATCCGGCCGGCGCCGGCTCTTCTGTTTTCCGAACCGGTTTACTCCTGGGTCACTTTTTCTCTTTCCTTCCACCGTCGACCAGCATGCCGCAAACCCCATTGGGCAGCATGACCAACGGGCCGGCCGATCCGGCGCCGGTGCTCCGCAGCGGACAGGGCGGCATCGGTTTCTTACATTCGGGACGGGTTTCCATGCCGGCCTGCATACATCTCACGGTTTCCCCGACGTCATGGGGCTCCACCGTGGCCGCGGGCGCGGCCGGGTGCTGCATCACCACGAACAAGCCGGCGGCGAGTCCGAAAATGACCGCATGTCGGTAAAAGGGTTTTCCCGCGCGGGGCATGACCAACTTCCTCAAAATCGGCGTGAGCCGGTTGTCCGGAGCAATCCGATCGCCGGCGTCGTTTTCGAGGGAAGCATGCCCCGCGCGGAGCATGCTTGTTAAATATCAAACGGGAATGGTTTCCATACCCCCTATGCATGGTACTTTCTGATACGATCGCTTTTCGGGTCGGGTTATCGTCCCACGTCCATTCTTTCGGCTGGAGACAGTGCGGGTTGCGGCAGAAATGAGTTCGTTTCAGGATTTCAGGGACCTCGACGCCCCCTTGCCGGAAAAACTGCGTGCGTATGAGGCGCAGCAACGCGAGGCGAGTCCGGAAACAGCGGCTGCGTACGACACTTTTGTCGCGCGTCTGGATGACGGCGGCGCTATCGACGCCGCGCCAAAGGTCGGTGACGTCCTGCCGCCTTTCGCCCTGCCCGACGCCTATGGACGAATCGTATCCTCCAACGACTTGCTCAAGAACGGCCCCCTTGTCGTCAGTTTCAACCGCGGCTCCTGGTGCTCATACTGCATGTTGGAACTGACCTCCCTCGGCGACGCTTTTCCCGAAATCCGAGAAGCCGGCGGGTCCATCGTTTCGGTCATGCCCGATCGGGCAAAGCGGACCAGGTCGCTATGCGAGGCGTTCAACCTGCCCTTCCCGGTTCTGACGGATTTGGACAATGGATACGCCCTCGCGAACGGCCTGATGATCTATATGGGACGTGAGTTGCAGGACATCATGACCGCAGCGGCGATCGACCTGGAGGACATGCAGGGCAACGGCGCCGGCTTCATCCCGGCCCCGGCCACTTATATCGTCGCCACCGACGGCAGGATCATCGGCGGCGGCGCCGATGTGGATTTCCGCCACCGCATTTCAGTCGCGACTATCCTCGAGGCCTTGCGGCGTCAGTAGAGTCGCTCGCCTTGTCGATCATGCCGGCCCAATCGACGGACCGCGCCAGACGGATCAGGCCCGCCGCGGCGGTCGAGTACCGCCGGCCGGCGACGGCGAAGAGCGACACCGTCCGCTTCAGGTCCAACCCCGCGATCGGCAGACCGACCAGACCGTCGCCGACGCGCGCAGCTGTCGTCTGCGGCACTATTCCCACCCCCAAACCGG
>CAYGKA010000057.1:5675-30765 GCA_964350445.1 uncultured Flavobacteriaceae bacterium | reverse complement strand
GCAATGCCGAGGCCGTCATTCTAGGCTGGCGGTTGTCTCAGGACGTCCTGCGCGCGGCAGAAAGCCTGAAGGTGATTGCCTTTACCGGTATCGGTGCGCGCAGCAACCTGGATGTTGACCTGGCGAGGAGCCTGGGTATCACCGTCTGCAACACGCCGGGTTACGCCGACACCACGGTGGCGGAACATACAATGGCCCTGATGCTGGCGGCGGCCCGGAACATCCCGTTGTCGGACCAAGACATGCGGGATGGGAACTGGAACCAGTTGCGGTCGGGCTTCGACCTGAACGGCAAGCGCTTGGGCATCGTCGGAACGGGCGGGATCGGCGCACGGGTGGCAACCCTGGCAAAGGCGTTCGGCATGGAGGTTTGCGCCTGGACGGCCAATCCCTCCCGCGAACGCGCGGCGGCGCTTGGCCTTGCCTATACCGATCTTGAAACACTGTTCGGGACAAGCGATGTCGTGTCGCTGAACCTGGCGTTGATGCCGGAGACGGAAGGAATCGTCACGGCGGCTCATCTTGCCCGGCTGCGCGACGGCGCCTTGCTGGTCAACACGGCGCGCGGCGGATTGGTTGAGGAGGAAGCCCTTATGGCAGAGCTGAGATCCGGGCGGATTTCCGCCGCCCTGGACGTCTTCCACACGGAACCGCTTCCAGCTGACCACCCGATCCGCGCGCTACCGAATGTCGTGCTGGCCCCGCATACCGGCTACAACACGCCGGAAGCGCTGGGTGAGATCTACCGCCTCGCGGTCGAGGCCATTGAGGGATACTTCGCCGGCACGCCGATCAATGTGGTGAACTGACCGGATCAGTCGCCGCCCGAGCCATGCTCTGTTTCATGACGGTGGGCAAAATCCTGGAAATCGGACAGACCGACGATGTCGCAGAATTCCGCATAGGTGATCTGCGGCGCGATTCCCTCCGGCGATCCCTGCGCCTTCAGATGATCCAATGCCGAGCGGATCGCAGCGGCGGCGGAGAACAGCGTGGTCACCGCATACAGCGCCATGCAGAAGCCCATCTGCTGCAATTCCGGTATTGTCAGCTTGGCCGCATCCGTGCCATCGACGATGGAGACGATCTTCGGCGCATCCAAACCGGCGGCGATCCCTTCCACCTCGGCGCGGGTCTTCACCCCATCGACAAACAGCAGATCGACGCCCGTATCGCCATAGGCCTTGGCCCGGTCGAGCGACGACGCCAATCCTTCCGGCTGCAGCGCATCGGTCCGGCCGATGATGACAACATCCGCGCCCGCTTCCGACCGTGCCTCGACCGCAGCCTTCAGGCGGAGCACGCCTTCCTGGCGGTCGACGAGACGCAGGCCCGTGAGCTGGCCGCAGCGCTTCGGGCTGATCTGATCTTCGATATGCATCGCGCCGGCGCCCGCCTGAATGTACTCGCGCACCGTGCGGCGCATGTTGAGCGGCCCGCCATAACCCGTATCCGCATCCGCGATTACCGGAATGCCGACGGCGCGCACCATGGCGCGGGCATGGTCGGCCATTTCTGTCTGTGTCAGGATGCTCAGGTCGGGCTGGCCGACGCGGGCGGCCGTCGCCCCCAACCCGGTCATATAGACGGCGTCGAAGCCGGCCTTCTCAACCAAGCGGGCCGTCAACGCGTCAGGCGCGCCGGGCGCGGCGACGATTCCGCCCTCGGCAAGGCGCGCTCGCAGACGGGTGGCGGCGGACATCAGCGGCGCGGCGGATTGATCGGACATGGACGGGCTTCCTCCAGCATTCGTTGGTTGCCGGGGATGCTAGTCGCTAGCCGTAGACGCGGCAATAATGCTCCCAGGCGCGTTCCAGCGGCCGGCCCCAGCCGTTGACCTTGTTGGCCTTCTCAACCTCCCCGGGGCTCAGGAAATCGGGCTTGCCCATCGCCATGGCGTCGGCCTGCAGTTGCGCATTGTCCCGCATACAGACTGAGATGAAGACGGAACGCGGCACCGTCTCCCCGACGCAGATGGCTCCGTGGCGTTTCAGCAGGGCGGTATTTCCCTTGCCCAGGCACCGCGCCAGCGACGCGCCCATCTCCGGGTTGAAGACCAACATCGAGGTATCGCCGAATTCATCCTGACTGTCCCAGAACGGAACGTCGGGCCCGATCACCGCGCCCAGATGATAGATCGGCCGCAGCGGCGTGCTTGTCGCCGCAAACGGCATGATGGAGGGCGCATGGTGATGCACGACGGACCCGACATCGGGCCGCGCCTTGTAGATTTCGGAATGGATGAAGCGTTCCAGATAGGGGTGGCCTTCACCCCCGACGATTTTGCCGTCCAGGTCGAATTCTAGCAATGTCTCTTCCGAGACCTGCGCCGGACTTGTGGAGCGGGAGAGGAAGAACCGGTCCGGCCGGTCCGGGTGCCGTGCGCTGACATGGCCGAACACGTCCAACACGCCTTCCCCAGCCAGGATGTGGTTGCCGAGAACGACGTCCCGGCGGGTTTCTTCAACAGTCGTCATGACAGTCCTCCAAACAAGAATGGCCGCACGAAGATCGTGACCAGACCGGCAGCCAGCAGCAGGAACCGAACGGGCACCGAAAGGGGCCCTTTAAAATAACCTTCCTGCGCCACCACCACCATCGCCAGCCCAAGGGCGACCAGGATGAAGGCGGAAACGATTTCCACGGGCGTGCCCTGAAGAATCAGCGCCGGGTCGTGCACAAAGGTGAAGGGGACCAGGAAGGCACCGATTGCGATGCGAACCGCAATGCCGGCGATCTTGAGCGGTGGCGCATCGGCGATCGCGCTTGCCGCATAGGCAGCCACCGCCACGGGCGGGGTCAATGCGGACATGACCGCGAAATAGAGCAGGAACAAATGGCCCGCCATCAGGTCGATGCCCAGCCCCTCCATCACCGGCGCGATCAGGACCGCGGCCAGGATATAGGCGCTGGGGGTCGGCATGCCGAGGCCGAGCAGCAAAGTCAACGCCGCGGCCACCACAAGCGAAATCACGACGCTGTCCCCAGAAATCAGGAAAACGAGGACGCCGAACTTGGAGGCGAGGCCCGTCATCGTGATTCCACCGATCACCAGCCCGGCGGCGGCACAGGCGCCGACAACCGCCACCGACTTCACGCAGGTATCGGCCAGGATGTCGAACACCAGCGCGGGACTCAGCCTGGTATCCTTCCGGACCATGGAAACCACGATCACCGAAAGCGTGCCGTAGATGGCGGCATAGGTCGGGGTATATCCCTCCACCAAAGCCCAGGTGATCACGAAAAGCGGGACGAGAAAAAGCCCGCCCTTCTTCAGGGTTTGCAGCACGGGCGGGATCAGGGATGGGTCGAGCCCTTGCAGTCCGATCCTGTCTGCGCGCAAATGCACCTGCAGATAGATCGGAATGTAATAAAGCAACGCCGGCAAGATCGCCGCCATGGCGATGTCGAGATATTCGATGCCCGTATACTCGGCCATGATGAAGGCGGCCGCGCCCATCACAGGCGGCACGAGGCTGCCGCCGGTCGACGCCGCGACTTCGACCGCACCGGCGAAGGAAGCGCTGTAGCCCAGCCGTTTCATCATCGGGATCGTCACCGACCCCGTCGTCACCACGTCGCTGGTGGGACTGCCGGAGATCGTGCCGTACAGGCCCGATGAAATGACCGCGATCTTTGCAGGCCCGCCCTTGGTCCCGCCGGTCAGGCTGGCCGCGATGTCGAAAAAGAAGTCGGATCCGCCGGTCTTCGCCAGGACCGTCCCAAACATCACGAATAGGAAGGCATAGGTCGCCGCCACACGCAGCGGTACGCCGAACAACCCGTCGGTCGTAAAGACCATGATGTCCAGGAAATGGGTGTAACTGATCTCCCCATGCCCCATCGGGCCACCCAGTAGATCGCCGAACAAGTTATAGGCGATGAACATCAGCACGATGGCCGTGAGGCCGAGGCCGACTGTCCGCCGCATCGCTTCGATCGACAAAAGAATAATCGCCGTCGCGGCGCTCAGGTCATAGATCGACAGCGGCGTCAGCAAGGTGATACGGACCGCGATATTGTCCGTTTGGGTCAGAAAATACGCTCCGGCGGCCAGCGCTGTGGCCGCACCGATCCATTCGTACCAGGGCAGTTTCGAATTATCGGACTTCGCAGACGGCGTGATCAGCAGGAATGTTAGGACCAGCATCAAGGACAAGAACGTGATGGTCAGCGACAGAACGTCCGTGCGGGAAAACCCGGCCGCATAGACAGTCCAGGCCGCCGTGCCGGCCGCGAATACCTTCACGCCATTGCCGAGAGTACCGGTCAGCTTGCGCCGCAACCCGGTATCGAAAGCAACCGATACGAGGGACAAGTCAGAATTCCTGCAATAAATTCAGTGCGAAACAAGGAAGGGGCCGGCGCGGTTGCACCGGCCCCTTGAAATCGCGATCAGCGGAGGCCCTTGGTCTTGTAGACCGCTTCCGCCGCAGGGTGGTAAGGCGCGGCGGATGCCGTCGCCATCAGTTTCGCGTCCAAGGCTTTCATGGCCTTGTGCACGCCACTGACCTTGTCGGCATTGTCGATCAGCGCCGTGGTGATGTCCTTGACCATGGCGGGGTCGGCATCTTCACGCACGAAGAGTTGAGCCGAGAGCGTGACAGTCATCGTGTCGTCCGCCGCCCAGGGGTAAGACCCGCCCGGAATGGTGAAACCGCTGATATTCCATTCCTTGGCGACCTTGCCCGCCGTCGCCTGCGTCACCGGCACCAGTTTCAGTTCGATGGCGTTCGCCAGTTCGCGGATGGAGCCGTGATTGACGAAGAGCGAGTTCAGGATGACGTCGGCGCGCCGGTCGCGCATCAATTCACCCTGTTCCTTGGACGCGGCGTAGGTCACGCTGCCGCCCCATTCCTCGATCATTTTCGGCGACGCGCCCGCGGCCGTCAGCATCGACGCCCCGACGTCACTGGCCACGTTCCCCTTCTTGTTCAACAGAATGTTCACCGGCAGCTTCTTCGCCGCGATGTCTTCCATCGTGTTGATACCGTGCTCGTCAGCGTATTCCTTGTTGAAAAGCATCTGCATCGGCGCCCAGGTGTACATCACCGCGACCGACCGCATGCTGTCGACCGGCGCCGTAAACGGCGCTTCACCGTTCAGGGCCGATTTCACTTCGGCATCGTGAATGATGGCAAGGTCGCATTTGTTCTGGTCGAGCTGAACCACGTTCGCGAAACCACCGCCCGATGTCTGATAGGTCACCGTCGATCCCGGGAAGGACGCTTTAACGGCGGCATCGACGCCGGCGCCCAGAAGCGACCACAACCCGCCCGGGCTGGCGCCGCACAGCGTCAGGTTATATTCCGCATGGGCCGACTGCAGCGGCAACATCGTGCCGGCAAGAACGGACGCGGCAACGAAGATACTCTTGAAC
The DNA here is from genome assembly GCA_964350445.1 of uncultured Flavobacteriaceae bacterium. Classification (GTDB taxonomy): domain Bacteria; phylum Pseudomonadota; class Alphaproteobacteria; order UBA8366; family Aestuariispiraceae; genus Hwanghaeella. The sequence continues at coordinate 25,385 of CAYGKA010000057.1, read as the reverse complement.
TTGTTGGTCATTTTTTCCTCCCTATACAAAGCGCTTTTTTGTGCTGCTTTGGTGCTTTTCGCCTGTTGAGCCGGTATGCCCGGCTATTATTCTTAGATGTCTAACAATGAGAGTACAGTCCTTCCTAAAACGGTGTCAAATGGGCAATTGACGGGTCGGGGACCAGTGCCTCCTACTCTCTCAAAGGCTGAACGATTCCTGCGTCGACGGGTGGAACAGCTCCTCCACGGCGACCCGTCTGGTCGACAAACCCTGGCGGTGATGCTGTTCCAGAAAGTAGTCCAGGATATCACGATTGGCGCCGACGCCGTAGGACCAGAAATCGGGACCGATCAGGCTTCGCGCACGGTGCAGCGTGTCCTCGACGAACGGCATCGTCACCTTTGTCGCCGACGTATCGTCGAGTGCATCCTGCGATAGTTTCTTTGCCGCGGCGAAAGCCTTCAGCAAGGCGCCTGGAATCCACGGATGCTCTTCCGCGAGGCTGCGCCGCACACCGAGCAGATGCATGATCGGAAATCGCTTGGTGCGCCTGTAATATTCCTCGGCGACCGAAACCGTATCCTCGAACAGCCGGCCAACCCGTGGATCGCCTTCCTGGAAGCTCCGCGGCGCGCGCGGCCCGATAAAGGCGTCTATTTCCCCATCGGCGAGCATGGCGTTGAGTGTCCCGCCGTCAGGCGCGGGCGTGACGCGGACGGAAGGCGGCAGGTCGATCTTCAGTTTCTCCGGCCGTCCCGGCGTGTCCATGCCGCCGCGAATCCATTCCACGTCCGACGGGGCGACACCGAAATCGTCCTCAAGAATGGCGCGGGCCCAGACATTGGCGGTCAGTTGATATTCCGCGATGCCGATCTTGCGGCCTTTCAGGTCTTCCGGCTTCGAAATGCCGGCCTGTGTGTTGACGTAGATCGAGGTATGACGAAACGCCCGGCTGAGGAAGACGGGCACGGCGACATAGTGCGGGTCCGGCCGTGTCAAGCTGACGACATAGGAGGAAAAGGAAATCTCCGACACGTCATAGGCGTGATGGCGGAAGGCCCGGAAGAACATTTCTTCCGGAACCTGCAGCATGCAGACGGGATCGATGCCGTCGATCTGCACCCGGCCATCGTAGATCGCCCGCGTTCTGTCGTAGTCGCCCATGGCTATGGATAGACTTAGCTTCGACATGTTCCCTCCCTATCCCAATTCTCTTGCTGTCCGGTTGCGAACCGGGACTTGATGTTCGAAGGCGACGTCGCGCCCTTCCCGTGCCGATGCCAGGATACCATGGCAGACCTCCAGGCTGGCCGCGCCCCAGCGCGCATCCTGGATGGCCGGCGCGTCTTCCCGCACCGCCGCCCACAAGGCGTCGATGACTCCTCGACGCGGCACAGCGCCGACCGGCACCTGCACGAATTCCTTTTCCATATGGCCATAAACCCAAACGCCTGTGGGCGTCAGGCGCAAATCCGCCCGGTCGCAGCTGACGACAACCGGGCCGAAATGCTCGTTCTCGCTGGCCCAGGGCAGCTCGGCGGCGGCGCCGAAAGTCCGGCCCGATTTGAGCTTGGTTTCCGCTTCAGCGCTTTCCACCCGCGTCAGGGCACGGCGCGCAGCCCCGTAATTTTTCGGATCGACGGGATGGCCGAGCTCCCCGGTCCAGCCGCAATACTCGTTGCTGTCGAAATGCGCGAAACCGGAATAGGTCATGCTGGCAAAGGCACCACCCTCGAAGTTAACATGCGCCGAATAGGCGCATTCCGTGGGCCGGTCCGGGTCCCATTGCCCTGTCGACGCGCGCACGGAAGATACCATTCCGCCGCCCAACAGACGGACGATATCCACCTGGTGCACGCCCTGGCTGAAGACGACGCCGCCGCCTTCGTCGGTCACCAATTCCTCCGGCCTTCGTGGCCGATACAGAAAATCCGTATAGTTCAGCGCGTGGATCATCCGGACCCGACCATAGGATCCGCTTTCGATCATCTCCAAAGCCTTCAGGACCGGCAGGTCGAAACTGTGACTGGGGCCCACGATGACATGCCGCCCCGTTTTGACCGCCGTTTTGGCGATGGCCAGCGCGTCTTCCATGGAAACGCAGAGCGGTTTGTCGACAAGCACATGCTTGCCCGCCCGCAGCGCTGTTTCGGCATGGTTGCGGTGCAATTGATGGGGTGTCGCGATATAGACCGCTTCCACCGACGGGTCAGCGCATAATTCTTCGACTGTCGCATAGGTTTGGCCGCCGAACTTGGCTTGAAATGCCACCCGCGAGTCCTGGCGCGGCGCGGCGCAGGCGACAAGCCTCACCCTGGGATCGGCTTTGAAACTCGGCAGGGTCAGCACGAAGGCGCGCCCCAACCCGGCGACACCGACGCGTATCGGGGGGTTAGAGGTCAAGGACCAAGCCCCCTTCATCGGCACGCGAAACACAGAGCATGATCTTGTCGGCCTTCTCCTCCGGCATCAGAACCAGATCGCGATGATCGACATTGCCGGAGAGGTATTGCGTCTTGCAGGTGCCGCAGGTACCGCTTTCGCAGGAACTGGGCGTCTTGATGCCGTCTGTGCGCAGCGCCTCCAGGATCGTTGATCCGACCGGCACCGTTACCGTCCGTCCCATCTTCGCCAAGGTCACGTCGAAGGCGACGTCCGCCGAACGGAACATCTCCACCGGCTTAAAGTCCTCGAAATGGATGGCGGCCGCCGGCCAGTGGCCGGTGACGCCCTTCACTTCCTCCATCAAGGGCTTAGGGCCGCAGCAATAGACATGCGCCTTGGTCGGCGTCTCCAACAGATCCCAGAAGTCATACACCTTGTCGGGGTCGCCGCCGTCATGATGGACGATGATCTCTCCCGCCAGTTCACCCGATGACAGTGCGTCGCCATAGGCCGTCACATCCGGGGAACGGGTGCAGTAGATCAATTGGAACGGCTTGCCCCAGGAGGTCAGCACGCGGGCCATGCAAAGGATCGGCGTGATGCCGATGCCGCCGGCGATCAAGATATAGGCCGGCGCTTCTTCCAGTGGGAAATCATTGGCCGGCGGCAAGGCCGATAAGGGGTCGCCTTCCGCCGTGTCTTCGATCATGGAGCGGGATCCGCCGCGCCCCTCGGGCTCGAGCTTCACGCCGATGACGTAGCGGTCGCGTTCGGACGGGTCATTCGACAAGGAATATTGCCGCATGCCACCCGACGGTGTTTCAATTGGCAAGTGGCCGCCCGCGGTGAATGCCGGAAGCTCGCTTCCGTCCGCGGAGACAAGTTCGAATTCACAGATGCCTTCCGCGAGAGTGCGCTTCCCGCGGATAACCAAGTCCAACATTCGCCACCCTATTTTTTTAGGCTTCTTACCGTCCGAAGGTTGAGACTAGACGGCATTCTCAAAACGCGCTAGAAATTTTTGTTAGATATCTAATGATAAGTTGGAGGCAATGATGCTTACTCGGGAGGAAAACGAGCTGCTGACCCGCGTCGAGGGCGATGCGCCGATGGGCCGCCTGATGCGACGTCACTGGATCCCTGTCTGTATGGCTGAAGAAGTTGCCGAACCCGACGGCGCGCCTGTTCGGCTGCGAATCCTGGGTGAGGAACTGGTCGCCTTTCGTGACACCGAAGGCCGCCTTGGCGTACTGGACGGCTATTGCCCGCACCGCCACGCTCTCCTGGCGCTTGGCCGAAACGAGGAATGCGGCCTGCGCTGCCTGTATCACGGTTGGAAGATCGACGTTTCCGGCACGGTCCTGGAAATGGCGTCCGAGCCACCCGAAAGCGCGTTGAAAGAGAAGGTCAAGCATCGCAGCTATCCGGTCCGGGAGAGCGGCGGTTTCGTCTGGACCTATTTGGGCGCGGCTGAAGACATGCCCTACTTCGACCCGCCGCCCTTCGCGCAAGACGCCAACGATCAGGTCAGCATTCTGAAGATCGCCATTCCCTGCAATTGGGCCCAGATCCAGGAAGGTCAGATCGATTCCGCCCATTCCTCCTCGCTCCACTTTTCAGACATGAAGCCGGCGCGCGTCGGCGGGGCGGAAGCGGATGAGAAGAGCTGGTACCGCCCATCGACGGACAAATCCCCACGCTTGCAGATCGAGCGGACGCCCTATGGCTTTCACTACGCCGCCATCCGTCGGCCGATCAAGAACGCGGCGACGCATGATTATATCCGGGTCACGGAATACATCGCGCCCTTCGTTTCGCTGATCCCACCCAACAACCTGTACAACGTGGCGGCAGTCATCGTGCCGATGGACGACACGCACAGCTATTTCTACTTCATCGCCTGGGGCGATCCGGAATCCTGCATCAAGACCGACGACTGGCGCCGCTTCTGCGCGGCGGAACCGGGGGTCGACCTGAACCCGGACTGGAGCCCCGTGCGCAGCCTGGAAAACAACTTCCTGCAGGATCGCGCCGCGATGAAGGACGGCAACATGACCGGCATCAAGGGCATTCCGAACCAGGATATCGCCATGTGGGTCGGCATGGGCCCCATCGTCGACCGCAGCCTGGACATCTTGGGCGCATCCGACTTGGCGATCGTAGAGTTCCGGCGGCTGATGGTCGATGCGGCAAAGACGATGGCGGAAAGCAACCAGGCGCTTGGCATCGGCGGTGACGTGCCGCCGCGCGCCGGTATTCAGTCCTATCAGGAAGTATTGCCCAAGACGGTGGATTGGCGAACCAAGGTGGCCGGCTCTGTCGCTGCTGAATAGCGACCCGAACCGGGTCAGATATTCGGCAGCCGCGTCGGCGGCACCTTCTGACCGGCGAGGAGCGCCTGCTCCTCGTCCTTGTCCAGATTGACTGCCATCCTCAGCAGCGCCGCGCGGAGAATATCGACCTGTTCCGGGTCAATCCCGGCCATCGCGGTTTCGTTCACATCCTCAGCCAGAGGTTCCAGCACTTTCCGCGCCGCACGGCCGGCGGGCGTCAATTCGACGATGCGCTTCTTGCGGTCGCCATCGGGATGGTTCCGCGTCACGTAGCCTTTGGCCTCCAACTTCGCCAGGGCGGTATGGGTCGTCGACTGCATCAGGCCGGCGCGGTCACTCAATTCCCGCTGTGTCAGACCGTCCGTTTCCCAGAGAATTCGCAAATAGACCCAAAGCCCGAACTGAATGTCATGTTCGGCCAAACGAAGTTGCAACGATCGCGTCAGCCCCCGCGCCACATAGCGGACAAGATGCGCCATGCGGTCGTTTTCCAGATGCTCCGACGCCCGTCCCGCACTTCCGTTGCGGAACGTCGCCTTCACCTCATTCGCCTTGCCTTGCGCCACTGTTTACTCCGCCCCGTCTCCACCGGAAAGAAACCTTGATGCCCAGTTTGCGGACCACTTACAAGCGCCGGCCTCTCGGGACGGACCGGCGTATCGGGTTCTCCTCCGGTGTCAGTACCGCCAAAAATCGCTGTCAAAGGCAACCAGCAGGGCGAGGATCTCTAGGCGGCCGGCCAGCATGGTGACGGTCAACAGGATCTTTGCCGGATCGGTGAGCGACGCAAAGTTTCCGGCCGGGCCGACGACATCCCCCAAACCAGGGCCAACATTGGTAATCGCGGTAACCGCGGCGGAATAGGCGGTAATGATATCGAGCCCCATGAAACTCAAACCGACCGTCACGACGGCGATCGTTCCGATGAACACGGCGAAGAAGGCGAGGACGGAGAAGGACACTTCCTCCGACACACTCTTGCCATTATAGGACAGCGGCACGACCCGGTGCGGGCTGATCAATCGTTTGATATGCGCACGCACGATGATATGGAGGATCTGGTAGCGGTAGATCTTTATCGACCCGGACGTCGACCCGGTGCACCCCCCCATGAACATCAGCACCAGAAACAAGCCGGAAGCACCAAACCCCCACTTCGTGTAATCTTCCGTCGCGAAACCGGTGGTCGTCACGACAGAGGTGATGTTAAATGCCGCGTTCGCAAATGCCGCCTGAATCGTGATGTCCCGCGTCTGGATCTGCCAGACACTGACGGCCAAGATGATTAGGACCAGGCTCAAGAAAAACACACGGACCTGGGAATCACTGAACAGCTTCCACGGGTTACCCTGCAGGGCCTTGATGTAGAGCAGGAATGGCAACGACCCGCAGAACATGAAAAACGTGGCGACCCACTCCAACCGCAAATCCTTGAAAAATCCGAAGGACGCATCGTGGGTCGAGAACCCGCCGGTTGAGAGTGTCGCCATAGCATGGGTGACCGCGTCAAAACCGTTCATGCCGAACGTATAGAACAGAACCCCGCAAAGGACGGTCAAACCCAGATAGATCAGCATCAGAAGCCACATGGTTGTAATAGCGTTGGTGACCTTCTCCGAGGAGGTATCCGAACTTTCGATCTTGAACAGTTGCATGCCGCCGACTCGCAACATCGGCAGGATCAGCGTCGCCATGGCGATAATGCCGATGCCGCCAACCCATTGCAGCAATGCGCGCCACAACAGAAGTCCCGGCGGCAATGAATCAAGCCCCGTGAGAATGGTCGAGCCCGTCGTCGTGAGCCCGGAAACGGATTCGAACAAAGCATCCACGAAGCCGATCTGCACACCAAGCATCGGTATCGCACCCAGGATTGAAACCGTGAGCCATCCAAAAATCGTGACCAGGAACGCCTGGCGCAGGTCGAGGGATAGCGGCTTGCGCTGCATCGTCGACAGGACAAGCAACACGCCGATGAAGACGCTGAGCAACGAGCTGGCCAGAAAGGGTTTCCAGTCCGGATTACCGACACTGAGGTCCAGCGCCGTCGGCAGGGTCAGCAAACCACCGATCATGGCGGATATCCAACCTATGATGTGAACCACCGGACGAAAATCGATCATCTTCCGACCTGAACCATCCTTGCCCTCACCCCTCGTTTCCCGGCGGACTGTCCAACCTTGGACGGGGTAGGTATTCGAACCGTCCATACGCCCGCGAAATGGCCTGCGCAAGCGAGCACGAAACCGATTTTTTCATTCAGGAATCCAAATCGGGTTTGATCGACGTAAGGAATGACCGCCCGGAAAAACAGTAACCGCCAACTTCGGAAAGAAATTATCGCGGTAATATGTTAGGAGAAGCGCAACCGGGTGGGCCAAACCCGAACAAAGATCTATCTCATGGTCACAACAGCACTTGTACCCGCCATGGGACAGAAAAAACTGGAGGTGAGAGATGACAAGCAATACATCCGCGCGGACCACATCGGGCCGCGGTCAAACTTATGAGAGCGTATTGGACACCGTCGGCAACACACCGTCGATCCGGGTCAACCGCTTGGCGCCCGACCATGTGAAACTTTATGTGAAGGCCGAATTCTTCAATCCCGCAGCCTCGGTCAAGGATCGGCTGGCGGTCAGCATCATCGAGGAGGCCGAGCGCAGCGGCGCCTTGAAGCCCGGCATGACGGTCGTCGAGGCGACCAGCGGCAATACCGGTATCGGCCTGGCGATGGTCTGCGCCGCCAAGGGCTACCCCCTGGTCATCACCATGGCTGAAAGTTTTTCGATCGAACGGCGTCGCCTGATGCGTTTCCTGGGCGCGAAGGTTGTTCTGACGCCTAAGGCGGAAAAAGGCTTCGGCATGTATAACAAGGCGAAGGAACTGGCCCAGGCGAATGGCTGGTTCCTGGCCAGCCAGTTCGAGACGGAAGCCAACGCCAAGATCCACGAAAACACGACGGCGCGCGAAATCCTGGCAGATTTCGATGGTCAGCGCCTGGACTATTGGGTCAGCGGCTACGGCACGGGGGGCACCGTGACGGGCGTCGGGCGCGTATTGCGCAAGGAACGGCCGGAAACCAAGATCATCCTGTCCGAACCCGCCAACGCGCAATTGCTCGGCAGCGGCAATGCCCAAGGGCGCAACGACGACCGGTCGCCCGCACACAGCCACCCGGCTTTTCAGCCGCATCCCATCCAGGGTTGGACGCCGGATTTCATCCCCTATGTCCTGCAGGAAGCGATCGACAACGGGTACTATGACGAATTGATCCCGGTTGCGGGCACGGACGGCATTGAATGGGCGCGCAAACTGGCGGCGCAGGAAGGCATCATGACTGGCGTTTCCGGCGGTTCCACCTTTGCAATCGCCATGCAGATCGCTGAAAAGGCCGACCCCGGCACGGTGATCCTGTGCATGCTGCCGGATACCAGTGAGCGCTACTTGTCCTCGCCGCTCTTCGAGGGGATCGAGGAAGTCATGACGGACGAGGAAATCGCCCTGTCGAAATCGACACCCGGCTATCAGATGGGCTGACGGCCGGATCGGCCAATGGGACCAAGTCGCGGGGCGCCGGATCAAATCAAGATCCGGCGCCCCTGACCTTTTCTACCCCTAGAAACCGATGGCGAGGCCGTCCTTGCGTGGGTCCGACCCGCCGGTCAGGACGCCGCGGTCGTGATCGATAAAGATCGCCTGGCCGCCGCCCAGCGCCGTCCCGGCAAGGGTCATCTTGTGCCCTTTCTGTGAAAGGCCCTGCACCACCGCCGCTGGAACACTCCGTTCCACATCCACCTGCGCGCCACGTGCGAAGACGCGCGGCATGTCTATTGACGCCTGAACATCCAGTCCGAAATCGACAACGTCGCTGACGACACGGCATTGCCCGTAAGGCTGATAATCGCCGCCCATCACACCGAAAGACATCGCCACCTTGTCGCCCTTGGTCATCATCCCCGGCATGATCGTATGCATCGGCCGCTTTTCCGGGCCGATGCAGTTGGGATGATCCGGATTGAGGTTGAAGGAACTGCCGCGGTTTTGGAACACTACGCCCGTGTTCGGGCAGAAATGACCCGACCCGAAGGAGTGGTAGACGGAATTGATGAAACTGACCGCGTTCAGATCCTTGTCGACCACCGACAGATAAACCGTGTCGGATGTCTCAAGGCCGAGGTCGCCGATATCGGTCATGGCCTTTTCCATCGAGATCTTCTTGCGCAACTCTCCGGCCCAGGACTTGGACAATAGCTGTTCCAGTGAGACGGTCATGCTCTCCAGGTCGGCCAGATACCGATCGCGCATCAAATAAGCGATGCGGCCCGCCTCGATCTCGAGATGCATCCGATCCGCGGAAACCGGATCAAGATCGCCGACCCCGAACCCTTCCAGGATGTTCAACATCAACAATGCCGTGACGCCCTGGTTGTTCGGCGGCACCTGATGGACGTCATATCCCCGGTAATTCGTGCTGGCCGGGGTGACGTAATTCCCTTTGACCCCGGCGAAGTCTTCCATCGTGTGAAGCCCGCCAAGCCCGCGCAGCGTCCTCACCATCTTTTCGGCCACCGGGCCTTTGTAGAATCCCGCAGGGCCATTTTCAGCGATGATCTGCATCGTTTCCGCCAGCTTTTCCTGCCGGTGGATGTCTCCTTCCTGGGGAAGACGCCCGCCGGGCATGAACACGCTGCCGATGGCGTCGCGCGATTTCAGGAGCCACTCGATCGCCCGCCAGTCGCTGTCGACGCGCGCGTGTACAGGATAACCGTCCCGCGCATAGCCGATGGCATCCTGGAACAAGCGGCCGAAATCCTTCGATCCATAGTCGCCATGGACCTGGGACCAAGCCTCTATGGCGCCCGGCAGGGTTACGGAATCGACCGAGACGGCGTCAATTTTCTGGAGGCCTTGTTCCTGATAATGAGCCAACGTGGCCGCCTTCGGCGACCGCCCGGAACCGTTATAGGCTTTCACCTCCGCACTGCCTTTCGGGCAGAACAGAATGAAGCAATCCCCGCCGATGCCGGTCATCTGCGGCTCGACGACGGCCAGCACGGCCGCCGCGGCGATCGACGCATCGATGGCGTTACCGCCGTCCTTCAGGATTTGCAGCGCGGTTTGCGATGCGAGCGGATGCGAGGTCGCAACCATCCCGTTCTGGGCATGAACGGCGGACCGTCCCGGAAAATGAAAGTCTCTCAACGACATCTCCAAAAGATGATTGGGTTTGGAGCAACCTAGTGCGAACTCGCCGGGTTGGAAATGCCGCAAGACTTCACATCTTTTTTGCGTTTCACCGCCTAAAGACCGCCTGTTGTCGGCCGCTGTGGGGTTAGGTTTTCACCCTGGCATTGGCCGGGTCGTAAAACGGTTTTAACTGAACCGTGGCAGGGTACCGCTCGCAGGCGACCTCGACCTCGAACCCGCCGCCGGTGAGGAAATCCCCGTCCACGCCGTCTTCGCACCGGACATAGCCCATGCCCAGCGATGCGCCGACACGGTGGCCGAAGCCGCCGGAGGTTATCGACCCGACGATTTCGCCGTCGCGCAGGATCGGTTCCTCATGATACAGCAGCGGTCGCATCGACCCGGTGTCGAGACGCACTTGGACGAGGCGTTTGCACCTGACACGCTCGGCCCGCTGCTTTTCCAGCGCCTCCCGCCCGATGAATCCGCCCGGCTTGCCATAAGCGACGGCGAAATTGAGTCCGGCTTCGATCGGTGTGTCTTCCTCGCCTATATCGTGCCCCCAGTGGCGGTAGCCTTTTTCCATCCGCAGCGAATTGACGGCGAAATAGCCCGCATGGCCCAAGCCGAAATCAGCACCCGCCTCGGTCAAGACATCGAAGACGTGCTGGGCGAAATCGGCTGCGACATAAAGCTCCCACCCCAACTCGCCGACATAGGTGACGCGGCTGGCGCGGACCCGGGCATAACCGATCTCAACCTCACGGCTTGTGCCGAAGGGAAAACCCTCATTGCCGAAATCCTCGCCCGTCAGCTTTTGCAGCATGGGTCTGGCGTTCGGGCCCATCAGCCCCAGCATCGGCAGTCCTGCCGTCACATCGGTCACCACCACATGGGCATCGCCGGGGATGTTACGACGGAACCAAGACAGGTCGCGCGTCTGTGTCGCCGCAGTGGAGACGAGCAGGAATACATCCTCCGCCAACCGGGTAACGGTCACGTCCGCCTCGATCCCGCCGCGATCGTTGAGGCACTGGGTATAGACCAGCCGGCCGCGTTCCACATCCACGTCATTGGCACAGAGCCTGTTCAACACCCGGCAGGCATCGCGGCCTTCGAACCGGAACTTGGTGAAGCAGGATTGATCGAACAGGGAGACGGCCGCCGCCGTCAGCCGACATTCCCGCGCGCAATCCTCGAACCAGCTTTGCGGCCCATAGGAATAGCCGATTTCCGCCCTCCCATCCGGCTCGGCAAAAAAGCCGGGACGTTCCCAACCCGCCGCCTCCGTCATGCAGGCGCCGACGGCAACAAGCCGGTCGTGAAACGGGCTGCGCCGCGCGCCGCGCGCCGTCGCGTATTGCAGGTAAGGCCAATGCATCGCGAAGAGCAGCCCAAGGGTCTCCTTGGTCCGGTCGTACAGATAGTTTCGATTGGACTGGAAGGAGTGCATCCGCCGCACATCCACGTCGGACAGATCGACCGGCGCCCGCCCGTCCCGAATCCAAGCCGCCAGCGACTTGCCGACACCACCGGAAGACAGGATGCCGACCGAGTTGAAGCCGCAGGCGCAGAACAGCCCGCTCACTTCCGGAGTTTCCCCCAGCAGGTAGCGGTCGTCGGGCGTGAAACTCTCAGGGCCGTTGAAGAAAAGCTGAATGCCGGTATCGGCGAGCACCGGCACGCGCTGGACCGCCATTTCCAGAATCGGCTCGAAATGTTCGAAATCCTCCGGCAAGGAATCGAAGCTGAAATCTTCGGGAATGCCGTCATGCCCCCACGGCTTCGCCTCCGGCTCGAAACAGCCGAGCAGCAGCTTCCCCGCGTCTTCCTTGTAATAGGAACACTCGTCCCCCAGGAACATGACAGGCAGGTTCCTGGGCAGGTCGGGAATGGCTTCGGTCACAATGTAGAAATGCTCAGCCGCATGAAGCGGCAGGGATACGCCGATCTGCGCGGCCAACGCGCGCGACCACATGCCGCCTGCGATCACGACTTTCTTGGCCCGGATCTCTCCCTGGTCGGTCAGGACACCGACCACGGTGCCGTTCTCCACCAGGATTTGCCGTACGATCATGTCTTCGAAGATCTTCACCCCGGCCTTCCGGGCGCCTTTGGCCATCGCCATGGTGACGTCCGCCGGATTCACTTGGCCGTCATTCGGCATCCAGATGCCGCCCGCGAGATCGTCGACCTTCGCCAGCGGCCAGCGCTCCTTCACCTCGCCCGGGGTGACGATATGCGCTTCCAGGTCGAAATTCCGGGCCATCGACATGCCGCGCTTCAATTCTTCAAACCGCGCCTCAGTCTTGGCGAGCCGCAGCGACCCGTTTTTCCGAAAGCCGGTTGCCTGCCCTGTCTCCTCCTCCAGCCTTGTGAAGAGCTCACCGGTATATTTTGCGAGTTCCGTCATGTTCCGCGTCGCGCGAAGCTGCGTCACCAGCCCCGCCGCGTGCCAGGTCGTGCCGCAGGTCAGCTGCTTGCGTTCGCACAGCACGACATCGGTTATTCCGATCTGCGCCAAGTGATAGGCGATGGAACAGCCGGCCACCCCGCCGCCCACGATCACCACATCCGCCGTCGATGGCAGGTCGTTCATGATGTTCTCCCACCTCTGATATGCTGTGCGGTGTATCCCGCCCTCAGTCCTGCTTCATTCGATAAGCGATCAAGGATAGGATTTCGAAGGCAACCACCATCGCCACCTGTGCGGTGATCTGGTTCGGATTGTCCTTGGTCGGCATCAGGCAAACGACATCCCCGCCGATCACATTCAACCCTTTAAGCCCTTGCAGCAATTTGGTCGCCTGCCGGATCGACAGGCCCCCAAAGCCCGGTTCAATATTAGCGACCCCAGGCGCGACCGACGGGTCCAGGGCGTCCAAGTCGAAGGTGACATAGACCGGCTTGTCGCCCGCCCGGTCGCGTACGATCCGGATTGTCTCCTCCACCCCGATATCGTCGATCTCCTGCATCGGAATGACCCGATAGCCCAACTCCGTGCTTTTGCCGCCGACCGTTTCGGTATGGATCTTGGCCGAGGGATGGCCGCGAATGGCAAGCTGTGAACTCGCCACCGCATCCACCGCCCCTTCGCGCACCGTATAGGCAGCCCAATGCGCGGCGGATTTCCGGGCGCCAAGCCAATGTTCCATGTTTTCGTAACTGTCGGTATGGGCGTCGAAATGGACCAGCGCGCACTTCTCCCCGTTGGATATCCTGCTTCCCGCACCGGCAATGGCCTTCAGGATCGGTCCCGTAATCGCGTGGTCGCCGCCGACGGAAACGGGGAAAGTGCCGGCCGCGTCCAGCGTCTTGTAGAACTCCTCGATATCCCGGACGCAGGCCTCGTTGTTATTGGCTTCCGGCAAGGGCACGTCGCCCAGGTCGTGGCAGGTCACCGTCTCAAACGGGGAAAAATTGTGAACCCCATGGGCGCGGCGGTAGTAACCTGAAACGTGGCGAACCGCCCGCGGCCCCAAATGCTGGTCCCGTTCGGTCGATCCGTTCCCGGTGCTGTGCGGCACGCCGACCAAGCCGATGTCGCAGGCGTTCGGGTCGACATTCCATGGACAGCGGAAAAAGGTTGGTATGCCCCACCAATACCAGGCTTCCGATTCCTTGCGTTTCCGTTCGATTTCGTCCGACATGCCTGTCCCCCTTCGCCTCACATCACACCGCCGGTATTCGACGGCGGTTCGTTTCGACCTATCGTACTTCGGTATCATGACTCCGGGGCGGAATCATATGTCAGGTTCTTTCTTCATACGGCCCAGGTGAAATAGACACCATTCGGCGCGATTGCGCTTTCCGGCGATTGCAGCGCGGCGGCAACCTCGTTAGCGTCTCGGTTCCTTATTGAACTCGGCCCCGGGCTTTCTCCGGCGGGAGGAAACGATGAACGTCTCCGAAACGGCGCGTCAATCCTATGGCGGCATGGTCGTCGCACCGCACCATTTGGCGGCGGAGGCCGGCCGGCGCGTGCTGCGCGACGGCGGCAACGCGGTGGAGGCGATGGTGGCCGCGGCTTCGACCATCGCCGTCGTCTATCCGCATATGAACGCGCTGGGTGGCGACGGGTTCTGGCTGATCCGGCCGAAGGATGGCCCGGTCGTGGCGATCACCGCCAGCGGCCCTGCGGCCGTGGGGGCTTCCCGGGACTTCTATGCCGAACGCGGTCTTACCGAAATTCCAAAACGCGGACCGCTTGCGGCGCTGACGGTGGCGGGAACCGTTTCCGGTTGGGACAAGGCGCTCAGTTTCAGCCGGTCCCAGCTTGGCGGCGGATTGCCTCTGCCCCGCCTGCTCGAAGACGCTGCCTTTCACGCAGAGAACGGGTTTCCCATTGCCGAAACCCTCGCCCGCAATTGCGCCGAGAAGTTCCCCGAACTGAAGGACCAGCCCGGCTTCCTTGACGGTTTTTCCGACAATGGCGCGCCTTTGACACAGGGCCGGAAGCTTACCCTGCCCGCGATGGCCGCCACCTTGCGGCGTCTCGGCATGGAAGGATTGGACAGCTTCTATCGCGGTCCCCTGGCGAAGGATATCGCTGCCGATCTGGAAGCAGCGGGAAGCCCTGTCACCGCTGCCGACCTTCAAGCCTATTCGGCAAAGGTCGCGACTCCGCTTTCGATATCCCGGAACGGTGCGACGATCTACAACATCCCGCCGCCGACCCAGGGTCTCGCCTCCCTCTTGATTCTCGCCATCCAGAACCAACTGCCAAAGGCAAAACCCGACACGGTCGACTATGTCCACGGCCTTGTGGAAGCGACCAAGGCCGCCTTCCGGGTGCGCGACGGCAAGATCACCGATCCGGCCTTCATGGAGGAGGATGCGCAATCCCTGCTGACGGAGGCGCATATCGCCGCCCTGGCGACGCCGATCCGGATGGACCGGGCGGCCCCGTGGCCGGATGCGGAGCCGAAGGGCGACACGGTTTGGCTTGGCGTCGTGGACAAGGACGGCACGGCCGTCAGTTTCATCCAGAGTATTTATTGGGAGTTCGGATCGGGCGTCGTGCTGCCGGAAACCGGAATCACCTGGCAGAACCGCGGCGTCAGTTTCAGCCTCGACCCGGCGTCGGTGAACCCGCTGCAGCCGGGCCGTTATCCCTTCCACACCATCCAGCCCGCCCTGGCGGAACTGCCGGGCGGCCGCGTCTTCCCCTTTGGCACGATGGGCGGCGAAGGCCAGCCGCAGACCCAGGCGATGGTCTATACCCGCGTCGTCGACCACGGCATGGACCTCCAGCAGGCGGTTTCCGCGCCGCGCTGGCTGCTCGGCCGGACATGGGGCGACACGACGACCAGTCTACGGATCGAGAACCGTTTCGACCCTGCCGTCATCGACGCCCTGCGCAAGGCCGGCCACGCCATTGACCCGGTCGGCCCGTTCGAGGAAGTGATGGGCCATGCCGGCGCATTGATGTGGCATCCGGAAGGCCTGATCGAAGGCGCCAGCGACCCGCGTTGCGACGGCGCCGCCGCCGGACTCTAGGGCAACGCCCTAGGGCAGGACGAGGTCGACGCCCTCCAGCGCTTTCTTGAACCTGTCATAGGGAAGCGGGCGGAAGGTTTCGTCGGTCAAGGCGACCCTGCGCATTCGGTCGCATCTAAAGGTGCGGATATCGTCCCGCATACGGTCCCAGCACAGCACATACCAGACGGGGTAATTGAGCAGTAGGAAATGCGGCTCGATCGACCGCCGGGTCTTCACGCCCTGTTCGTCCCGATAGTCGATCCGGGCTACTTTCATGAGAAGGAAAGCCTCATGCAGCGGTTCGACCAGCGCCGCCTGCGGCTGCGCATAGTTTTCCTGGACCATCAGGGAGGCCGTCTGTCCGATCAGTATCCGGGATTTCAGCGTCTGGACCCGGCTTCTGTCGGCGGGGGAAAACGACGCCATGATCTTCCGGCGTACCGGTGACAGATTGGCCATCAGCATCGGCGACTTCATTTGTTCGACGACGGCGAGGCTGACCAGTAGGTCGACCGCCTCGCGGTAGCTGAGCGCTATCCTACCGATTCCCCAACGCCAATGCAGCCGCACGCCGCCGCCGCGCCCGCGATCAGCCTCGATCGGCAGTCCCCTCTCGCGCAGAATAACCACATCGCGGCTCAAGGTCCGGGTGCTGACGCCGATTTCGGCGGCGATATCCTTGAGGATCAGCGGCTCATCCGATTTCAACCGGGCGGCGAGGCGGTCGAGCCGTTCCAGCCGCTTCAGGGTGCTTGCTTTACTCATCTAACAAATATGCCATTGAATGTCTTATTTGCGAATATCAATGCACCGTGAATCAACCCCTGCGAACGAGGCATTGATGGAGCCTTTCAAGAACGCCATTTCGCCGGCCGTGGTCAACCTGCTGGCAACGCATATCGAGTCCGCTTACCCCGCCTTCGGCCGGGTGCGTTTTGCCGCTTCCGTCCTGGCGGAACTCGAACAGCTGGAACTGAAGGCGCGGGTGGACCTCATCGCGGATACCCTCCTGTGCCACCTGCCGGCGGACACGGAACACCGGTCGCGCATCCTGCAGGCTGTTCTGCATCCCGAAGAGGGCAATTCGCCGGAGCAGGCGAGCGACGAAAGCGGCATGCGGGGATTCGCCATTTGGCCGCTGAGCATCGTCGCCGGCAAATATGGCCTCGACAATCTGGACGCCACCCTCGCCGCGCTCAAGGAGATGACCAAGCGCTTTTCCGCCGAATTCGGCATCCGCTATCCGCTGATACACGATCAGGCACACGTCCTTTCGGTTCTGGAGGCCTGGCTCGAAGACCCGCACCCGTCCGTACGGCGGCTGGTTTCGGAAGGAACGCGGCCACGCCTGCCCTGGGCCCAGCAATTGCCGCGGCTGATCGCGGACCCGTCCCCGACGCTACCGCTGCTGGAACGCTTGCGCGACGACCCGTCGGACTATGTGCGGCGGTCGGTGGCGAACCACCTCAATGATATTTCCAAGGATCATCCGGCCCTTGTCGTGGACCTGTCCCGCGGCTGGATACAGGGCGCCGACAGCAATCGGCGCAAGCTGTTGCGGCATGCCTGCCGCAGTCTGATCAAGTCGGGCGACCCCGACGCCCTGGCCGTGTTCGGTCATGCGCCGCCGAAGTTGCGGGTGGGGGGATTCCAGGTAAGCCCGGTCAAGATCGCGCTGGGGGAAAGCCTTGCCCTGAACGCGACGCTGATCTCGGAGAGCACCGAATCACAGTCCCTGGTCGTCGACTATGTCGCCAAATTCCTGAAGGCCAACGGCGCCCATGGCGAGAAAGTCTTCAAAGGCGCGACGGTCCGTCTTCCCGCCGGAGGCGAAGTCGTCTTCAAAAGGAACCTTGCCGTCAAGCCGATCACCACGCGGCGATATTATCCGGGCCCGCAGTATATTTGCCTGCGCATCAACGGCCGGGATTTCGGGAAGGCGGCTTTCGATCTGGTCATTCCCTAGACGGGGGTACCGACCGCGAAAATGGGGGAGGGCCGAAAAAGGCCGGCGAAAGATCACCGGCCTCCCTTTTTCGGCCATTGGCCCAACCGGCCTCGCTCAGGGCCGGCGGGTCGGGAGTGTTGCGGAATCGAGGACGGTTCAGCGAAGGGCATCGGTCGGCCTTCATCCGGCGGCATGAGGCCAGATCGCATAAATATACGCGGCATATCCGGTCAGCAGCACCGCGCCTTCCCAGCGCGCGATCCTGGCCCCCGTCATTGCGAAGACGACCAGCAGAATCGTGACGCCGATCATCACCAGGTTGTCGAAACCGACGATCTCCGCCGGGACCCAGCCCGGTTCGATCAGCGCCGTAGCGCCCCCGATGCCGAGGATATTGTAAATGTTCGACCCGACGATGTTGCCGAAGGCGACGTCGCCCTGCCGTTTGATCCCGGCGACCACGGAGGTCACCAGTTCCGGCATGGACGTGCCAACTGCGACGATCGACAATCCGATCACCGTTTCGGAAACGCCGAAACCGCGGGCGAGAGAGACCGCCCCATCGACAAGAAACCGCCCGCCGATAACGACCAGGACCAACCCCGCCAAAGCGATCATGATCGGGACGAGGACCGACCCGCCGGCTGGGGCGGTAGGCACCGCGGCGGCGTCCACTTCCTGCAGGGCGAGGCTCTTGTCATAGACCGCGCCGTGGCCGGACGGCGCCGACGCGCGTTCCTGCCGGAAGGCGAGATAGATATAGGCGGCGAGACACGCGACGAAGACCGCCCCGACGGTGCGGCCAAGCGGCAACATCCAGGCAAGCGCCGAAAAGACGACGGCCGCGGCGAACATCACGGCCCCATCCCGTCTAAGTGTCGCCGAGGCGACCGCGATCGGACTGATCAGCGCCGCGACACCCACGATCAGGAGAATGTTGGCGATGTTCGACCCGACGATGTTTCCGTAGGCGATGCCGGGCGCGTCGGACAGCGCGGCCTGGACAGAGGTGACGAGTTCCGGCGTCGACGTCCCGAAACCGACCAGCGTCAAGCCGATCACCAGCGGCGATACGCCGAAACCGGCGGCGACTTGTACCGCGCCGCGGACGAGCAGCTCGCCACCGACGATCAGAAGAATAAACCCGCCGATCAACGGCAGCCAGATATCGAACAAGATTTGCACTCCATGACCGGAACCGCGCGGCAGGCGCGAACCCTTCAACACATGGGGACGGGTCCGCCCTTTGCCTATCGGGGCCCAACTCAATTTTTGAGCGGACGCGCTCCGCCTAGCCCTTGAAACAATTCTCCCGATGCCATTCGAGGAAATGCAGATGGGGCTGCTCGTATGGGTTTTTGGGCAAAATGGCGCGGCCGGTCTTGTTGATGAACGATCGCACCCCATCGATATCGTTGACCCGGCGGGAGATCAGAATTTCGAAATCGTTCGACAAGCTGACAAGGCCGCGGTCGAACATCCAATGCGCCGTCCCCGACAAAGCGATGCCGTTCAACACTGTATCGGGGCCGTTCCGGTCCACCGGCCTGATATGGGCCGCATCCACCTCCGCCCGCCCGCCGCCGTTGATGAATTTCAGCCCTGTGAAGGCGCAGCGTTCATCATAGGCGCGCAGGACCACTCGCCGGAACGCCTTGTCGCGAATGGGGCGGCTCACGAAATACTCCACCCTTTGCCGCTCCGTCTCGTACAGGAAGGGCGCGCTGTCATCCGAAAGGCCCAGAGTCGATCCGCCCCCGTCCAGGCGGGGCAGAATTGCGTCCGATTGGGCCAACCCCTTCTCGATGATCCGCAGAAAGTCGGTGGAGGAAATCGGTCTGACGGCGGCCTGCGCGCGGCCCGAAAGCTTGCCTGCGTCGTTGAGCAGGCCGCGCTCGATGGGTCCAAAATCGTCATTGAAAGGCACGGAGTTGCCGAATTCCAGGTAGCTTCCAGGTTTTATCAGGGCCAGATACAGACCGGGGGCGGATGGGTCCTCGATGATCCGCTGCACCTGGGCGATGGCGAAATAGCCGCGCGAATTTCTGACCTTGGACGGTTCCAGATAAACCGCCCAATCTCCCGCCAGGTCCTTGGTGCGGCTGAGATAACTTTTCGGGAACTGATATTGCTCGGAAGGGCTGTCATCGTAGATCGAGTCCGGACGCAGCATAAAAACACAGTACCCCATGCGCGAATACACCCACCGTCAATTTCGGGCTTCAACGCGGAGGCTGCTGAATCCGACAGGGAAAACCAAGCGCCTACGGTAATTTAACCGTGCGCCGGATGACAAGGTCGATCCCCGGCATCGGCCGTCGACGGACATACGGGGCCTTGAAGAAATACGGGGTCTTGAAGAAAAGGGGCGCGGTCTGCGCATAGTCCACG
>CAYGKA010000057.1:0-5575 GCA_964350445.1 uncultured Flavobacteriaceae bacterium | reverse complement strand
CTTGAAGAAATACGGGGTCTTGAAGAAAAGGGGCGCGGTCTGCGCATAGTCCACGGGACAAGATGCTCCTTGTTTCCTGTTGGAACAGCTTCGTCTAACATTAGAATTCGGTTGGATCACATTCTGGTCCCACAGAAACAAGACTTTGACAATCAGGCAGGCTTCGGAGTTCGAGATGACGTCGTGCGGAGACGGGACGCCACCAAAATACCATCAGCAAGAGGCCGGCTCGATGAGCGGGCTCACCGAACTTCTGGATCATCTTCAGTCGGCGCCGCTGCAATCGCTTGCCAGAATCTACGCACTGATCCTGAAAGAGAACGACGGGGCCATTCCCAAAAAGGCAGCCTTCGACGTTTCACGCCTTGGCCGCGCCCTCGCCCATGCCGTTCTGTATGACGTGTCCGATCCCGACCGTGTCGTATTCCGCGTCGTTGGCGAACAGATGAAGAACCATTTTAAGGTCAATCCGATCGGCCGCAACTATCTGGAATTCGTCCCCGAGGCTCGCCGTGAGCATGCCCGCAGGGCCTTTCGCCTGTGCGCCGAAACGCCATGCGCCATGCTGTCCCGATCGCGGCAATATTTTGGCAATGGGTTGGGAACGAACTGTGAAGCCTTGGGTGTGCCTCTCATGGGTGAAGGCGAAGGCCCAGCCACACACCTGCTTTTCGTGGATTATCCGGTGGACGACGGCAGTCACGATTACTTCCATCGAACGGAATTCAGGTTCGCGCACATGCGCCAGCGCACATTCATCGATCTCGGATACGGCGTTCCCCAAGGCTTCGTCGACTTGCTGGTAAACGAATAGACCCGCGCTTAGGGAACGCGACTGGCGATGAGAAAAGCCCCCGCAGAAGCCGTCGACTATGCAGGGGCCGGCGTGACCTCTCGGTCTTACACTGCATTTTTCCCTATGCGTGATGCGGTGCATGTATGTGCACAAAAGGGACTAAGCATGCCTCTCTCAACCGTCAGGCGAGTCTTTTGGCTGGCTGCCTTTTTCGGCCATATCACAGTCGGTCAGGCCTGCGCGGATATGGGCTCCGCCCCTAATGACGCGGCCGCAGCCGAACATCCAGCCTATCTTAATACGCTTAAACGACTGGTCACGATTGAATCACGAAGTTCGGACGCGTCAGGGCTGTCGACCGTTGCGGAGTTGCTGGATCAACACCTGAACGCGTGGGAGTCACCACCAGCCGGCACCGTTCGGATTTTGGCGCAAGAGCCGACACCGTTATCGGGATCCGAACAGGAAGCGGCAATCAGCGGGTCCCGCTGATCGCCCTCATGGATACTGTGGATGCACCCGGCGTCCGCCACGTTCCTCTGCCGCGTGCAAGACGAAAGGATCTACGAACTTGGAGTAGCGGATGCCAAGGGTGGAAAAGCTATCAACTTGCACGTCCTGGAACTGTTGCATGACAAAAACTGGGCCGACTCCGCGACGATCACCGTTCCGTTCAACCCGGACGAAGGGATCGGGTCGTCCGGTTCACACCATTCGATAACGAAATCGGGTACCGATGCGGACACGGTCCAGTCCTTCGAACCGACCTGGTCCGGCCCGCCGGTCCCGTACCATCATTTGCTGGGACATGCTGCCTACGCCCAGGTCCGGCTCGAGGTCATCGGCAAGGCCGCCCATGCGTTGCAACCGAAGCAGGGCGCGAATGCGGTCGAGGAAAAGCGGTAGAGCGAGAAAGATCGACTTTATTCGCAGTTGGAGCAACCTGACGCAGTGCAGATCGAGAGGCACAGCACAAAGATTGGCATTCGATCAAAATATTGAGATGGTCGCTCCGACCCCAGTAGAACTGTTGGCCTGCGGGCGTTTGTTAGCGCGGAATCGATGAGGGGCGACTTGGATCACCCCATCAGTATCGGGAAGCATGATGACCACTCTGCCCCTTGCCTGGATTGTCAGTATTTTGACCTCAATCGCTGCGTTTGCTTTGTCCCAAGACGCACGAATACCTTTTTTAGCGCGATTCTTCTTTTGCACTTTTCTTCTAACGCTGGCCGCCGCCGGCTTGCTACTGGGTCTTCGACTTTCATTTGACTCGACGTGGGCAGGGCAACTTCAGCCGATGGTGGCTGTGATGATCGCACCGTCGGCCTATCTTGGCTTCAACGCATTGACCCAAAACGGAGCATCCGAATGGCGAAAGCCGTTGCTCGTGAACGGTATTCCGGTTGTCTTGGCTCAGGTCACGATAGTGTCGGACCTCCCGGTGTCAGCGGATGTGTTCGTCCTGGGTATCACCAGCATCTACCTTTTTCGAGTCGCGCGGCTATTGCCCTGCAGCGCGGATGACTTCGTGCATGTTGCTCCGCACGCGCTGCGTATTTTGCGCTCTTCGGTTTATGCCACGATCTTCTTGCTTGGTATGATGGTTGCCTCCGACCTTTTGGTCGTTGCCGCAAGCATATTGGCGGGAGACGCCTATGTTCTGAGGTTCTTGACCGGAATATCAGGCGTGTTTACGGCAATTATCTTTGTGGTTGCCCTAGTCGGTGCTCCGATGCTGCTGCGGTCTACAAAAGACAGCTTTGCCGGCCCGGAGAGTCCCACCGACAGCGACCGTGCGATGCTGGCCACACTAGATGCGTTAATGAATGACAAGAACATCTACACCGACAGCAACTTGACGCTCGCGCGGGTGGCGCGGAGGTTATCAGTACCAGTTCGAGATGTCTCAACCGCAATCAACCGAATAACAGGTGAGAACTTTTCTCGTTACATCAATGGCTTTCGTGTTCGCCATGCTCAAGATGCTTTGCGTAGAACCGAACTTCCGATCACGGAGGTGATGTTTGACGCCGGGTTTGTCAGTAAATCAAGTTTCAATACTGAATTTCGCCGGATCACTGGGCGGACGCCATCGCAGTTTCGTTCAGACAGGGCAAACGACTAACGGCATTCACCCCGCCTGTCTGGCCTTACATTTCTGAACAACTCAAGCGGCTTGTCGCCGAACCGAAAACGTCTGCAACAATGGAGGTTCCCGGATTAAGCACGAAGCCATGGCTTTCACTCAATCCGCTTTCAATGATGATATCCGCGTCGGGGTCGTTGGTCTGGCTGCTGATGATATACATGTCGCTTACGACGTCTTCACCGCGCGCCAGCGCATTTGAAACGCGTGCAGATTGAAGGATCAGGCGAATGGGTTGCGCCGCGTGGGTCGAGACGCTGTCGCCCCCAAAATCTCCAGCGACAAACCGCAGCTGTAGACTTTGACAATCCTGTTGGTCGTCACTTCGCATGATGGCGATACCACGCCCCATAACGCCTCGCAGCTGCAGAAGGTTTGCAACGCGAGGAGATTGAATCTGGACAACACCATAAGCACCTGCAGGGATTTGCTGTCCGGTTTCAGTTTGGACCGCAATGCTTGTTGGCCAGATTACCTGACGATCTGTCTCTCCGGCGATTGATGCAAAGGGGGTGAAAAGCACGGTCGCTTGCATGACTAAGCGAATGAACGGGTTGAGGTGAGGAGACATCTGGAAAGCCCTTTTGTGCAGTGTTGTTTAAGGTGCGGCATGCAGCGGCAACCCCTTGCACTTAGACAATCGCGGTGTGTGAAAAGCCCGGATACACGATCTAGAACGTTCGAAATCGCTTTTGCGAACGTCGTCTATGACCGTAAGGGATCAATCTCCAATAGCCTCCGAGCATTTCTTATGAAGCTGGGATACCCCCTTGAAGGGTGCGACGGCTAGAGGCCCTTTGACGGCAACAACATGATCGACCATCCCGCGGCCCTTGCCCTTCATGAAACCTTCCATCTGCAAGCCAAAGTCCAGGGGGTGTTCTGGAACTCGTCGCGACATTGGTGTAACAGGCCGCTCCCCGCGCCCAGGAACACCCATCAACAGACAACAAGTCATATCAGAAAATGGCGGAGAGACAGGGATTCGAACCCTGGGTACTATCGCTAGCACAACGGTTTTCGAGACCGCCCCGTTCGACCACTCCGGCACCTCTCCGTCTTTAGCGTATACCGGGCTGCTTGGCCCGGCCGCTGGCCCCCTTGGTCGAAGGCGCGCGGAAACTAGCCAAAGCCGCCCCGCCCGGCAAGCCCTGTCTTGCGCCCGATCATCGGATCAGCCGGACGGGTCGACCCGACGGGTCCAGCTTGCCGTGTTCACCGCATGCAGCGGCACCGCACCCGCGACGAGCGCGGCCACCTGCGTCACGGTGTCGAAAGCCTGATGTTCGATGGCCTGGGGCGTCAATCCACCGATATGCGGTGTTGCGACGACCGTGGGAAGGCGCGCCAAGGCGGCGCTCGGCATCTGATCGGGCGCGCGGCCGACATCCATCGCGGCCCCTTTGATGCCGCCCCCTTTCAGGGCCGCTGCCAGCGCCGCTTCGTCCACCAGGTTCCCGCGCGACAGGTTGATGAAGAAGGCGTCCGTCTTCATGCGGGCGAAGGCCGCCGCATTCATCAGGTTTCCCGTCTCCGCCGTTGCCGGCGCGAGGCAGAAGACGAAATCGGCCCCGGCCAGCAGGTCATCGAAGGAGACCTGCCGGAACCGGGCGTCATCGACCGTCGCACGCGGGTCGGCGACAAGCACGGTCATGCCCATCGCGGCAAGAATCGGCGCCAAATGCCGCCCGATCGCCCCGAAACCGATGATCCCGGCGGTACTGCCGGAAACCTGACGGCCCATGGTGATTTCAGGGTCCCGTCCGGCATGATAGGCCGCCGCCATGCGGGAGGTCCCGCGCGCCAGATCCACCATCAACCCGACCGCCAACTCGCTGACGGCGGGTGCGAAACCCGGCGTCGCGCGGGTCACGAGAATGCCGGCCTGCGAGGCCGCGGCCACGTCGATATTCCTGATATCAACCGCGCAGCGCAGATAGGCCTTAAGCGACGGCAGCGCGTCGAAGACGGCGCCCGGCGCCGCGGTCATCCGATCGGAAACCACGATATCCACCCCCGCGGCGGCCGTGATCAGCGCCGAGGGGTCCATCGGGTCCGCGCCTTCATGCAGGCGCAGGTCGCCCAGCTTTCCAAGCTCCGTCAACGCGCGGTCCCCGTAATAAGCGCCGCGCGCCGCGGGCGTATGGGTCAGCAGGATTTTCACTTTATCTCCACCCACCGGCCTTTCGGACCGTCAGACGATAACGGCACGGACATCCCCCAGACCGTCGAGGCTGTAGCGCAGCCGCTCGCCGCCCTTGGGGAACCGCGTCTTCATCGTGCTGCCGGTCATCACGAATTCGCCCGCTTTCAGCATTTGCCCGCGCGCGTTCAAGTGATTGGCGATCCAGGCAACCGCTTCGAAGGGATGGCCCATCGCCTCGCCCGTGGAGGCGTCCGCGTCCGCCTCCCCGCTCCATTCCAGAGACGCCGCAACCTGGGTGAGGTCGAGCGACCGCCAGACATCGGTGAATTCGCCGATCACCACGCCGCCGTTCCAGGCATTGTCGGCGGCTAGGCCGGCCCCGTCCAACCCCGCGTAATCGGCGTTGCGGTCATCCACAAGTTCGAAGGCCGGCGCGCAGGCATCGACATGATCCGCCACGTCGTCGCGCGTATAAGCCCCACCC
>CAYGKA010000056.1:29381-31045 GCA_964350445.1 uncultured Flavobacteriaceae bacterium | reverse complement strand
ACGCCCGCTATCGCGATCTCCTTGCCCGTCAGCCATTTGAAACCGTCGTTCGACAGGTCCGCGTCCGTGAGGCTTTGCAGAATGTCGCGCGCCTTCGGACCGGCGAGGACGAGGTTGCCCCAGTCGTCGGTGATGTTGGTGATCGTCACGTCCTCCCCCGGCTCCACATGCTGGGTCAGCCAATCGAAGTCACGGACTTCCGCCGCGGCACCGGACAAGAGGTAAAAGCGGTCGTCGGCCAAGCGCGTGATGGTGCATTCGCCTTCGATCCGCCCGTGGTCGTTCAGGAAATGGCACAAGCCGATGCCGCCCGCGCGCTTCGGCACCTTGTTGGCGACAAGGCGCTCCAGGAAGGCTTCCGCCCCGGCACCGGTCACGTCGAACTTGGCGAAGCCGCTGAGGTCGCAGATCCCGGCGGCCTCCATCACGCCCTTGCATTCCGCCGCCACCGCGTCGAAGGCGTTGTTGTGTTTGAAGGTGATTTCCTCTTCCCGCCCGTCGCGGGAGAAATACTTGGGCCGTTCCCAGCCGAAGGTCGGCGCATAGAGCGCGCCCTTTTTCTTTAGGATGTTGTACAGGCTGGAGGTGCGCGCGCCGCGCCCGGCGGGCCGTTCCTCGCCCGGCAGGTGCAGGGCGTACATATGGGTATAATCCTCGAAGCTGCGTTCGCGGGTATGGACCTCGTTCGCGTAAGGGCCGAAGCGGCGCGGGTCGAGGCCCGCCATGTTGATATCGGCCTCCCCATGCACCATCCATTGCGCCAGGTATTTGCCGCAGCCCGCCCCCTGGGCGATGCCGATGGAGGACCCGTTGCACATCCAGTAATTCTTCAACCCGCCGGCCGGGCCCAGCAGGGGGTTGGCGTCCGGCGTGTGGGGGATGGCGCCGTTGACGATGCGCTTGATGCCCGCATTGGCGAAGATCGGCATGCGTTCCATCACGCGCTCGATCCAGGGCATGATGCGGTCCAACTCCTCCGTGAACAGCTCGTTCTCCGACTCCCATTCCGGGAAGCCGCCGCGCTCGGCCCAGGCTTCCGCCGCGTTGTCGGTTTCGTAAATCCCGATCAATCCCGCCTTCTGTTCCTGCCGGTAATAGGACGACGGATAGGGATCGCGCATCACGACCATTTCCTCGTCGCGGTCCAAGAACTCCTGGATCGGGTCGGTGACGATGTAGTGGTGCTTCATATTGGTGATCGGCACGTCCGCGCCCACCATCTCCGCCACCTTGCGGGCGTAACAGCCGGCCGCGTTCACCACATGCTCGCAGATCACTGTGCCCTGTTCCGTCACCACCTGCCATTCGCCGTTGGGCAATTGGTTGATGTCCAGCACCCTATTGTTGCGGATGATTTCCGCGCCCATGTCCCGCGCGCCCTTGGCCAGCGCGTTGCAGCAGCCGGCCGGGTCCACATGGCCGTCATCCAATGTCCAGGCCCCGGCGATCACGCCTTTCGTATCGACGAAGGGGTTGATGCGCTTGATCTCATCCGGCCCGATAATCTGCATGCGGAAGCCGATCATCTTACTGACGCCTTCGACATGTTTGAACCAGTCCAGTTCCGCCTCGTTCGTCGCAAACCGGATGCCGCCGCAGCCATGCCAGGAAACGTATTGCCCGGTCTTTTCCTCAAGCGTGGGATAAAGCGTGTTGCCGTAATG
>CAYGKA010000056.1:0-29281 GCA_964350445.1 uncultured Flavobacteriaceae bacterium | reverse complement strand
CCGTCGGGGATGTGGCGCGGGAAATGTTTGGACATGATCTCCCGCGTTTTCTTTTCCGCCCGGTCGATGATGGTGGGCGATCCCTGCTCGACCCATTCCTTCGGGCTCGCCCGGCAGCCGATCACCGGATAGGCGTATTCCGACTGCATCAGGTCCAGCGTCTGCGCATGGCCCAGGAAATGGCCCGGACCCTTGGTGCAGACGTCGCGCATCGCCTCGACCGAAATGCTTTCGTCGTTGACCGCGATGCCCGCCACCGTGCGCAGCGCGCCGCCGATCGAGTCATTGTCGATCACCATGCTTTCCAGGCAGGCGCCCAAAAGGCTGGCATGCATGCCGGCGGATTCGTAGACCAGATTGGCGCCGGAATTGGCGACCAGCGCGTGGTTGTAGCCCTTCTCATACCCCGCCTGGGCGTCCGGCACCTTGGAATCCGACATGCCGGCCGTAACGCCGCCGGTCAGGTCGTAGAACCGCGCCATCTGGGCGCAGGCCGACATCAACAGCGCCTGTTCGCCGCTGCCGCCGGACATGGCGCCCGTCCGCAAATCGCTGACGAAGGGCCAGGTGCCGAAGATGCAGGGGTGACCCGGGCTGATCAGATTGACATAGACGAGGCCCGCCAGCACTTCGGCGGTCTCCTGCACCACCGCGCCCGCCAAAGCCGCGGGGCTTGTCGCGCCCGCCTGGCCGGCGGCCAGCAGCAGGATCGGCATGCCCTCGCGCACGCCCAGTTCCAGCGTCCGGCAGGCGTCTTCCGCGAATTTCAGGGGCGGCACCACGAAACAGCAGGACATGCTGACGAAGGGGCGGTCGCGCCATTGCTTCTCGCCGCCGGCGATGGCGTGCAGCATCTGCATGCTGACGGCCAGATTTTCCGGCGTCACCCAGCTGGTGCCCACATGTTTGGACGTGCCGCTGATCGACGCGTAACAGGTGTTGGTGTCCATATCCAACGGGTCGGGCAGGTCGCGGCAGACCACGGTGCGCTGGAAGAAATGGATGTTGTCCAGCGCATCGGCCATGCGCGCCATGTCGTACAGGTCGGCGGTGGTCGATTCGCGATAGGCGCCGGTGCGCGGGTCGATCATATGAACGGCGGCGCCCGCGGTGCCGAAATAGACCTTGTTGCCCCAGGGTTCCATGTCGTGGCGGGGATCGCGGGCGTGGAGCGGAAACCTCCGCGCCGCCCGGGCGACCGTGTCCTCCACCAGTGCCCTAGGGAACAATAGGCGTCCCTGTGGCGATAGCGACCCCCCGGCGGCCAGGACAAGATCGCGGCAGCTGGGGATCGCATCCGCCAGCCCGATATTTTCCAGAACGTCCAGGACCGCATGGTGAATTTTTTCGATATCGGCGCCGGTCAGCGGCTGATACCGCCCGCCTTCCAGGCCGGGCCGGATGGCGCGCTTGTCGTCCGCCAGCGGGGCGGCGCGCAAGGCTTTTCGGGCGGCGCGTCCACCCCGTCTTTTCGAAGTGGAACCGGTGTCTTCCGGCATCAGGATATCGGCCATCTGGGCATCTCTACTCATCGCTATGATACCCGGAAAATCCCCCGTTTCGCGAAATCTCAGCAAACGATTGATTCTCACTTCAACATGAATTCAACTAACCTTATCCGGATGTGTGTATTGCTGCATCGCAGCATTTTTAGGCTTTCCGGACCGGTCAGCGGATATTCAGCGTAAGGGAAGCTAACGGCCATGTCCCGCAAACTACCGTCGCTCAGCGCCGCGAAGGCGTTCGAAGCGGCCGCCCGCCTTTTGAGTTTCCGCGCTGCGGCGGAGGAGCTTTCCGTCACCCATTCGGCGATCAGCCACCAGGTGAAATCGCTTGAGGCTCAACTGGGCGTTCTGCTGTTCAAGCGCGGGCCGCAATCCGTCTCCCTGACCGAGGCGGGGCGGATCTATTTCCCGGTCATGCGGGACGCGCTGGACAGGATCGCGGAGGGGACCGAATTGGTCCGCGCCATGGAAAGCCCGAAGGAGCTGACGGTTCAGGTCTATATCACCATGGCGATGAACTGGCTGATCCCGCGGCTACACGATTTCCAGCAACGGTTCCCGGACATAAAGGTGCGGCTGGAAACGTCGCGCGTGTCGTGGGATTTCGACGCGGAACACGCCGATCTGGGCATTGTGCTGCAAACCCCCAGCGACCCCAGCGTGCATCGCGAGGTCCTGGCCCGCGCCGCGGTCACCCCGCTGTGCAGTCCGAAACTGCTGGGCGGCAAGAACGGCATCAGCCGGCCCGAGGATCTGCACCGTTTTCCGCTGCTGAAAATCTACACCGCGTCGCAGGACTGGCCGATCTGGTTCGAAAAGGCGGGGGTCCCGGCGGCGACGGAGAGCGAGGCGATCACGGTGGACAGTTATATCCTCGCCTATGAAGCGGCGATGGAGGGCCAGGGCGTCGCGATGGGCCTGAAACCCTTCGCCATGCCTGACCTGAAGGTCGAACGGCGGCTGGTCGCGCCGTTCGGGATCGTCGCCGAACGCGCCGATTCCTGGCTGTTGGTCTGCCGTCCCGAACGCCTGGACCGGCCCGCCGTCCGCGCTTTCCGCAACTGGATCCGCGAAGCCGCCGGGGCCGTGCCCGCGAAGGTCGCCTGACGCCTTCGGCCGCGGACGATTGCCCGCCACCTTGTCATGCCTCTCGGTTGCTCGACGAAAAGCCAGCGAACTCAAAGCCTTGCGGCGTCGTTTCCGCGATCACGGCACGCTGCGGCCCGGCGCGTAAGAACTGGCCTTTTGCGATTAAATCGGTTAGTTTTTCCGTCGTTCGGGGCTGGAAAGAGCCCCGGCATCAAAAGAATGGGGATCCACTTGCCGCGGCAGCGATTCGCGGAAGGGGATTCTTGATGTTGAGGGAAATACCGTCGTGAAGGGCCGATGGGGCGCGGTGCGGCGGCATGTTTGAGGGGCAGTGAGTTTTGGATTCTTCTTTCGGGGATTCTTCATTCGGGCATGGAGATGATGCCGGGCGCAATCGCATCGGTGCTTTTTTCCGCAGAGTGTTCCGCGAACGGGAACTGATCCTTCGGTCGGAGGGGCAGGTCCGGTACATGCGTCTTTCCAGCCGGTTGCAGATCGGTGCCGCCGGGGCCTGCATGGCCATCGGGCTCTGGGCCGCCGGCGTCAGTGGCGCGGCCTATTGGCAGAAGACCGTGATCGACGACAAGCACCGCGAAATCGGCGAAGCCAAGCTGGCGATCGAAGATCTGCGCGACGACCTGACCACCTATCAGCAGCAGATCGCCGTCGCGACCAAGTCGCTTGCGGCGCGCGCCCGGAAACAGGGCGACGGCAGCGCGGTGTCGGCCCACGACCTGCAGGAATTCCGTAACGAACTGGGTGCCATCGACGATCTGAACATCAAGCTCTCCAGCCTGGTCGAGCAGATCAATGTCGATGTCGACGCCAGCGATCCCGAACGCGCCCGGATCATCGCCTCACGTCAGGTTCTGCATGACCGAATCGACCTGTTGCGCCGCACCTTGAGCGAAACGCGGGAGCGGGAAACCGACCTTGCGGTCGGCGCCAAGGAAATGGCCGCCCGTGTCGAAACGTTGAGCAAGCAGAAGCATTCGGTCGAGGCCGAGCGCAACAAGCTCGAAACGCGCCTGGCGGAGTTGGACACCCAGTTGCTCGAAAGCCGCACCCGCGTCGGCGACCTGTCGCGCGACCTGCGGCAGACCCGGACCGAATTGCGCACCGTGATGGCGGGCCGCGATACGCTGGACCAGGAACGGCAGGGACTGATCTCCCGCGTTGCCGTGCTGGAGAAATCCCTGCTTGAGGCGCGCAACCGCGGCGACGGGCTGGCGATCAATCTCACGGCCTTGGAGCGCCGCCTCGAGGAGGCGCATGTCGCCCAGGCCAATGCGGAATCCGCCAAGGAAGACACGGCCCGCAAATTGGCGGAGGTCGGCCGTCAACTGGCCGGAACCCGTCACCTTCAGGCCGGTATCGAAAACCGTCTCGCCTCGCTCGTATCGGGTATCCGCGACGTTACCGACGACATGGTCGGCGGCCTGGGCGAAATCGAGAAGTCCGGCGACGCCGTCGGCGCGCTGGAAGTCGCGATCGATGCCGTGCTCGACGATATCCGCCGCACGCGCGAGGAAAAGACGACCGTCGAACACACGTTGAACGACGTTGTGGCCGAACTTGGCACCGTCGCCGGGATGGAGGCGAAGGATCAGGAACAGGCGGACGATGCGGTTGGAATGACCCGGCGCCTGCTGGCGACGATCCGCGACCTGCATGAAAGCCAGGAAGACGTCGTTGTCGCCCTGATCGAGAAGACCGACCGCCAGATCAAACGCGCCGAACGCATGCTGGGGCTCGCGGGCCTGGGCCCCGTTGAAATGGCCGCGCTGGGGGCGCCCGTCGCGGAAGGGCAGGGCGGTCCGTTCTTTGCGCTCGATTTTGAAGGCGGAACGGCGCAGGACTTGGAAGTGAATGTCGCGACCCTCTCGGAAAAGGCGGATCGGTGGCAGGCGCTGGACGAGGTCATGGCCTGCGCCCCCTGGATCCCGCCGGTCGACAATTACCATTTCACCAGCCGTTTCGGCAAAAGACGTGACCCGATCAACGGCAAGATGGCGATGCATAAGGGCGTCGACCTGGCCGGCTGGCCGAAGACACCGATCTATGCGACGGCGCCGGGTGAAGTCACCTATTCCGGCCGCGACGGCAAATACGGCAAGTCCATCGTCATTGATCATGGCTGCGGGATCACCACGCGCTACGCGCATCTGCACACGATCCTGGTGAAAAAGGGCGATGTCGTGCCGCACCGTTTCGAGATCGCGAAGATGGGCAGCACGGGGCGCAGCACCGGACCGCATATCCATTATGAAATCTTGATCAACGGCAAACCGGTCGATCCGGCCAAGTTCTTCGAGGCGGGAAGGCTGGTCTTCAAAGGGTGAGTGAAAAGGCAGCCTTTGAACACGCTGCCGCAAACCAAGGCGGAGGATCCGGGCTATGTTCGGCAGTTCCAAGACGAAGGCAAACGCATCCCGGTCGGGCGGCGCGACCGTGCCCGAGAAGAAAGTCTTCGCCCCCTCGATCGTCTCGGCGAACCTCCGCATCACCGGTGATATGCAAAGTGATGGCGACATTCAGGTCGACGGCCATGTGGATGGCGATATCCGCACCAGCAAACTGACCATCGGGCCGGATGCCGCGGTCAACGGCGCGATCTATGCCGACGAGGTCATGGTGTCGGGAACGGTAAACGGTTCCATCCAGGCATCGCTTGTGAAGCTTTATTCCTCCGCCAAGGTGACGGGCGATATCGTCCACGAGGCTTTGGCGATCGAAGCCGGCGCGTTCATTCAGGGCTTGTGCAAGCGCGTCGATCTGACGCCCAAGACCAAGGCGGGCGAGGACGCGAAGAAGGAAGTGGCCGGGGTCGGTGCCGCCGCTGTCGGTGCCGCCGCGATCAAACCGGTCGGCGTGGATAGTGCGTCCGACAGCCAGGGCGACGCGCCGGGTGCCGGCGACAACGTCATCAAGCCCGCCGCGCTCGCGCAGAAGGGCTAGTGCCCGTCCCTGAACTTCCTAGGCCCCGTCGGCCAGGATCGCCGCGAATTGCGCGGGATCCACATTGCCGCCGGAAATGACCGCGACCAGGGTTCTGCCCTCGATATCGATCTCCCCGGCCAGCACCGCAGCCAGCGCGACCGCGCCGCCGGGCTCCACAACCAGCTTCAATTCGGTGAAGGCGACCCGCATTGCGTGGCGGACTTCGTCGTCGCTGACCCCGAAGCCGCCGGCCAGCAGGTTCTTGTTGAGCGCGAAGGTGAGGCGCCCGGGCATCGGCGACAGCAAGGCGTCGCAGATCGAGCGCGCCTCCGGCGGGACCGACTCCCGCGTGCCGCTTGCCAGCGACCGTTTCGTGTCGTCGAACAGGTCCGGTTCCACCGCATAGACCGGCAGGCCCGGCGCGGCGTCCGACAGCGCCAGCGCGGTGCCCGAGATCAACCCCCCGCCGCCGCAACAGACCAGCGCCGCTTCCGGAACGGCGCCCAGTTCCGCCGCCTGTTCGGCGATTTCGTAGCCGATGGTTCCCTGGCCCGCCATCACATAAGCGTCGTCATAGGGGGCGACCAGCACGGCCCCTTTCTCGGACGCGATGGCGTTGCCGATTTCCTCGCGGTTTTCGGTGAAACGGTCATAGGTGACGACGGTCGCGCCATAGGCCCTGGTATTGGCGAGCTTGATGGCCGGCGCATCCGCCGGCATCACGATGGTGGCATCGATCTTCAACATTTGCGCCGCCGCGGCCACGCCCTGCGCATGATTGCCGGAGGAATAGGCGACAACGCCGCAGGCCTTTTCCGCGTCGGTCAGCGAGGAGAGCTTATTGTAGGCGCCACGGAATTTGAAACTGCCCGTCTTCTGAAGGCATTCCGGCTTGATAAGCAGGCGGCCGCCCAGGCGCTGATTGAGCAGGATCGATTCCAACAGCGGCGTGCGAACCGCGGCCCCTTGCAGGCGCCGCCGCGCCGCCTTCACATCGTCGATGGTCGGCAATTCGTCGGCCCGCGGGGGCGCGTTCGGATCAGTGCTGTGTTTCGTGCTGGCGGATGCTGGCAAGGAAGTCATCGACGGCCTCTATCGCTTCGGGTTCTTTCAACGTCGGGATATGGCCGGCGCCGGGAACGGTGACGGCCCGGATGGACGGGTGGCACTTCACCATCCGTTCGACCGTTTGCGCGAGCAGAATATCCGACTTTTCCCCCCGCAAGACCAGCATGGGTATATGACGGACACTGTTGAAATACGGCCACAGGTCGGGAATCTCCGGTGATTTCTCGATGGGCTTGTAAAGGTTCACGTCCCAATCAAAATGCAGCAACCCATCTTCCCCTTGGGCAAAGGTGCCTTCGGCGACGTCCCGCCACTCTTCCTCTGTGAAGCTGTTATTCGTGAAGATCGATTTCAGGTCGGCGATCGCCTCGTCCCAGGTTCGGTGCGGGCGGTCGGCCTTCAGGTAACCTTGGATCCGCGCGAAACCCGCCGTATCGATCTCGGGCCCGACATCGTTCAACATCAGCCCGGCGATGTTGGTCGGCATGGCCGCGCCCATGCCCATACCCAGGATACCGCCCAAGGACGACCCCATGACGATCACCCTGTGCAGGCCCAAGGCCGCCAGCATGTGGCGAATATCGTTCAGATAGGTCGGCGGCTGATAGTTCATCGGGTCCGGATCGTAGGCCGACCGGCCGCGTCCGCGGTAGTCAAGGCACAGGACACGCCGTCCCGCCGCCGCCAACCGGGCGGCGAAAGGGGCGAAATCCTTGGAATTGCGGGCAAGACCGGTCAGACACAGAATCGGCAGGTCCGCTGCATCCTGCGGCCCGTAGTCGCGAAAATACAGTTTCAGCCCATCCTGGGCGCGAAAGGTTCTTTCCGTGAAACCGGCCCCGTTCGTCATCCGTCACAATCCCAGCAATGGTGGCAGTTCACTCAGGTCTTTCAAAATCTTTTTCGGCTCGCCCGGCAGGCGCTCCTGCGGTTGGCCGGTTCGGTTCACCCAACAGACCTGGAACCCAAAATGGGCCGCGGCGGCGGCATCCCAGCCGTTCGACGACATGAAGCAGACTTCCTGCGGTGCGATGGCGAAACGCTCGATCACCATCTCATAGATCTCTGGGCGCGGCTTGTAGAAACCGTGCGCGTCGACGGAAAGAACCGCGTCCAGCTTGTCCCCGATACCGGCGGACTGTACCGCCCCGTCCAGCATGTCGGGTGACCCGTTGGACAGGATTGCCGTCGACAACCCGCCGTCCTTCAGGGCCTGTAGCATCGCGGGCACTTCCGGATAACTGTCCAGCTTCCAATACAGGTCCAACAGTTTTTGGCGCAGGGCGTCGTCCTTCAGGCCGACGGCCTCCATCGCGAAATCCAATCCGTCCTGGGTAATCTGCCAGAACTCCACATAGCAGCCGCCCATCAGGCTGCGCAGCCAGGAATACTGCAGTTGTTTCAGCCGCCAGATTTCCGCCAGCTTGGCTTCCTTGTCGCCCAATTCATCCTTCAAATGCGCCGCGGCGGCGGTGACGTCGAAAAGTGTGCCATAGGCGTCGAAGACGCATGCCTTGATTCCGGATATTTCGGACATTGAAATGTTCCCCCAACTTGAATTCGCGCCTGGCCAGCGGGCAGGCATCCCGTTGGCAGGCATTCCCTCATGTTCCGGTGGAAAAGTCCATTGAACCGGCACGGCTTTGCCGTACACAGGTTTGCGAGCGGCCGAAGACCGGTTTTCAGCCTTCGGGATTCGGCCGCCGCGGCGGCCGGGGCGGACTGATGAAGACGTTGCTGGCGACGACGGGGGCGGTCAGGCTGTTGAAGGACAGCAGGGTCGGCTTGCCGGTCAGACGCGTTCGGTAGACGGTTATGTTCTCCAGAACCCGCTGGACATAGTTGCGGGTTTCGGTGAACGGGATCATCTCCATCCAATCCAGCGCCTCTTCCACGGTCCCGCGCGGGTCGCCGAATTCTTTCATCCACTGTCGCGCCCGGTACGGCCCCGCATTGTAGGAGGCGAGCGCCAGGATCAGCGATCCGTCGAACTGGTCGATCAGGCCTTTCAAATAGGCGCTGCCCAGAGCGACATTATAGTGGTAGTCGCCGGTCAACTGCTCGGACCTGTATTGCATGTTGTGCCGCGCCGCGACCGCCTTGGCGGTGGCCGGCATCAACTGCATGAAGCCGCGCGCCCCCGCGCTGCTGACGACGGTGCGTTCGAACCCGCTTTCCTGCCGGATCAGGCCGAAGACGATGTCGGGCCCGATACCCAGGCCTTTTTCAAGGCGCAGCATCGGATAGCCGGTCTCGGTCAGGATGATCTCCTTCTTGATCGCCTGACGCGAGACATAGACCGCATCGTGCGGCCGGCCGAGATCCAGGGCCAATTCGGCGAGCAGGGAGAAATCCACCGGGCGTTCCATCTCCTGCGCCATATGGCGGATCAAACGGCGGACCAGATGATCCACATTCAGGACCGATAGAATGCGTGTCAGGCGGACAAGATCATGTTTTTCGAACGCGTCGCGTTCCGCCTGGATCGGCTTCGGTTCCTTGGCCAGGAGCGGCCGGGAATTCGCGGGCAAATGCGCGGCGGCCATCTGACCATAGAAGGAACTGCCATGGGCGGCGGCGGTCGTATACCATTGCGCGGCTATCTTGACCTCGCCCGCCGCTTCCGCCGCGCGCCCGGCCCAATAGGCGGCCCGGCTGAGGGAGACGGCGAAGGAGACGTTCCCATACATGCGCCGGAAATGCGGAAAGGCCATGACCGGATCTTTCAAGAACCGCAAGGCGATCCAACCGGCCATCCATTCGCCTTCCGCGAAGGGGTAGCCTTCCTTCGCGCCATGTTCCGCCGCCAGCCGGTACGCGATGGTAATCTTGCCGTCTTCCAGGGCGTTGCGGGCAAGTATGCCGCGTTCGCGCCACCAGGTGCTCGACCACTCGCCGGGATCGATCTTGTCCTGAAGCAGCAGATCGACCGCCTCGTCCTCAAGACCCTTGCGCCGGCGCCAGCGGACGCGCTCGTAAATCAGGCCGGGATGATCCTGCAGGGCGGCAGGCACCCTGGCGACCGCATTGTCGACCCCGCCGGAAAACTCGCGCAGCGCGATTCGCGCTTCGGCCAGACGGCGCATTTCGTCGGGCAATCGGCGGGCTTGCCGTGTCGCTGCGGCGGTATCCCCTTCCCATAACAGGCGGTCCAGACGGGCGATATTGTCTTCATCGGTCAGGAATTTGCGGTAATCCTTGCGGAACGCGTGTTCTTCCTTGGCATTGAAATCGAGCTCCACCCAAGCCTTGCGCAGCATCGCCTCCATACGCGCGTATTCACCGCCTTGGGTCAAAGCGCGGGCGAATTGCCGAATGCCGTTCAGGGTTCGGGGGTCGCGATACTCATACCAGGCCAGCACGTCGGTGGCGGGGATCCAGTCCGCCATCTCATCTTCGACACGGACTTCCAACCGCCAATTGCTTGGCCAATGGGGATTGTCCGTGGCGAATTTGGCCATCTCCTCGAAACTGCGGCCGCCTTTGCTATCCATCATGGACAGCCAGTCGAGCATTTTGCGGGGCAGGGGATCGCTCGTCCTGTCCGCGTGGCGCCAGGCGGCGTTCCACTGGCCGTTCATTGCGGCGTGGAAGGCAGCCTCGTACTCCTTCCGGTCCGCGTCCGAAAGCGGCGCTGCCGCGCCGGCCTGTAAAGGCCAGAGCACGGCGAACGCAAGTATAAGGGCGATCCGTGCGATCATGGCGCGGATACTAGCTGAATGTGACCTTCCACCACAACTGATGGCCGTCACAGTTGATCTAATTGTGAGGAGAGGGGTGATTTTCGGACCGTCCGCGCCGTCACAGGTAAAGCGGCTTCAAGGCGCCGGCCCATTTCAGCAATTCGTCCAGCATGGCCTCCGCCTGGCTTGTGGAGCGTTCGGGCGGGGAGAAGGTGCCGTCTTCGCCAATATGCTCGCCGAAGAACGGCAGGGAAACACCCTGTGGAATGGCCACCATGCCCAGCCCGCCCAGAAGCAGTTTCAATTCCCCGGAAGACCGCATGCCGCCGGTGATGCCGCCATAGCTGACCACCCCCGCCGGCTTGTACCGCCATTCCCGGTGCAGGCACTGAACCGCGTTCACCAGGGACGCCGGCGGGAAATAGTCGTATTCCGGTGTTACGAAGACGAAGGCGTCTGCGGCGCCCATGGCCGCGCTCCAACGTTTCGTGTGCTCGTGTTCGTACTTGGCTTGGCTCGGATGCGCCGCTTCATCCAGCAGCGGCAGGTCGAAATCCGCCAGGTCAACAAGGTCGGCCGCAAACCCGCCATGCGCCGCCGCTGCCTTCGCGGCCCAGGCCCCCACGGCGGGCCCTTTTCGGCCGGGACGGGTGGAACCGATGACGATCTTCAGGGTAGGGGGCATGGCGGTCTCCTTCGTTTCGCTGCGGGCACGATACTGCGCCGGCGTTCAAACCACGAATGCGACATAGGGCGTAGAGCTTGGCCGGCAAGCGGCAGGAATCGCGGCGCTGGTCTGATCAATCCGGAAAGCGCATTGCGGCCTTTGAAACGGAGGAGGCGCCAACGGGCGGCGTTGCGCAACACGGCCATTCCAGTCTCTTGATCGGTCACTCTTAATCGGTGACAGTATTAATCGGTGACAGTATATTTAATTGTATTAATCGGTGACAGTATATTTAATTGGAAATCGACGGCACGCGGCAGGCCGAGAACCTGTATGGAAACTAAGTTGAGTGAACCGTCGCCGTGCCCGATTTCGCCCGGCGATACAGGTATGCGCCTGCCGGAACAGGCAATCCGGGTTTTCATCTCTTTGCGCAATTGTTAGCCTAGCGATAGACAAACAAACACTCGATGCGCCACGCGGCGTCGGCAAATCCACCATCCCCCGAAAGGACATCCGCCATGACCCAAGCCAAACCGGGCGATACTCTCCATCTTCACTACAAAGGCACGCTGGACGACGGCACCGTGTTCGACAGCTCCGAGGGGCGCGATCCGCTCTCGTTTGAGTTGGGCGCCGGGCAAATCATCCCGGGGCTGGAAGCGGGCCTTGCCGATATGGAGGTCGGTGAAAAACGCACCGTGCGCGTTGAAGCGGCAGACGCCTACGGCGAACATGACCCTGGCCAGGTGCAGGCGATGCCCCTTGCCAGCGTGCCGGACGATATCCCGACCGATCCCGGAACCGCGCTTCAGGTGCAGACTCAGGACGGTCACGCCGTGACCGTCGTGGTCGCCGAGGTGACCGACACAGAGCTGTTCCTCGACGCCAACCATCCGCTCGCAGGCAAGGCCCTGACCTTCGACGTGGAACTGGTCGCGATCGCCTAGGTCGGGAACCGGAGGTCGGGGAGGCCGTGTTCGGTCACTGGCCGTATAGTTGCGCCTTCCTCAAATATCGGTGACGGTTTACTTAATTAATGCCGATGTCGGGCGCCTGCGGACAGAATGCGTTCGGATCAGATGTCATAATTAAATAAACCGTCACCGAAATATGAAGGCCAACCCGCCCTTCGAGGTTCTATACGGTCGCCTTCCTATGGAAACCTGCGACGGCGCGGTAGTGTGCGGCCACCGCTTCCAACTCCGCAGGCGTGATCAAATCCTCAATCCGGTCGTCCGGTCCCGTCACGCGGGCATCGGCGATGTCGAGCACCTTCTCCGGCCCACCGGCGCGGTTGGTCAGCACGACATTGGTGGTGAACGGCAGGCGCTCTGCCTCATAGGCCTTCAAGCCGCCGGGGCCGGGATCGGCGGCGAGCGCGTCGGCCAGGCCGCGGGCGTCGAGGATCGCCTGGCTCGCGCCGTTCGCGCCGATCGGATACATCGGATGCGCCGCGTCACCCAGCAGGGTCACCCGGCCCAAGGTCCAAAAGGAGACGGGATCGCGGTCGATCATCGGGAACTCGGTAACGCCCGCGGTCGACGCGATGATTTCCGCGACATTCATATCGGACAGTTGAAAAGCCTTGAACGGGGTGACGATGTCCGTCGTCGCGCCGCGCGTCCAGTCCGCGTCCTGGATATGGCGCGGCGCGCTGTTGCGCAGTTCCGCGACCCAATTGGTCAGCGCCCGGCCTTCTCTCCGCAACGGCTCACTGATCGGATAGGTGACGAATTTCATATCGTGATTGCCGGCGATGACCATGGTCCGGCCGTCGCCGATCATCTCCATCTCGACCGCGCCGCGGAACATCATGGTTCCTTCATAGCGCAGCGGGCCTTCGTCGGGATGCAGCTGCGCGCGGATCTTCGAGCGCAGGCCTTCCGCACCGATCAACATATCGGCTTCATACGGTTTGCCGTCGTCGAACAGGACGGTCACGCGGTCTCCGGTCTGCTCAAAGCCGGAAACCGGCGCGCCGGTGACGACGGCGCCCTCTCCCAGGCGGTCGCGCACAGCCTGCAGCAGCAAAAGCTGCAGCACGCCGCGATGGATCGAGTATTGCGGGGCGGCGAAGCCCGCCTCCACGCTTCTGGGGTCGGACTGGATGACATGACCGAAGCGCGTCCGGTATTCGATGCAGCGCGTGCGGATCGCCGTCGCATCCAGCGCGTCACCCAGACCCAGCGCGTGCAGCACGGCGGAGGAATGCGGCATCACGTTGATGCCCACGCCCAGCGGCTTGACCTCCCGCACGGCTTCGAAGACGCGGACGGAAAACCCTTTCTCATGCAGGCAAAGCGCGGCGGTCAACCCACCGATCCCGGCGCCCGCGATGGCGATCTCGATCATGTGTTTCCTCCCGTTGCCGCCGCCGGCGTCAATCGTCGGTGTCGGGCATCAAATCCCCGACGCCAGATACCCACCATCCACGTTCAGGACCGAACCGGTGACGAAGCCCGACGCAGAGGAGGCCAGATAGATCGCCGCGCCGACCAGTTCCTGCAAGTCTCCCATCCGGTTCATTGCGGCGCGGCGGCGGGCCTCGGCCTTGCGCTCCTCCGGCATTTTGGCGCGGTTCAGGTCGGTCAGGAAAAAGCCGGGCGCGATGGCGTTGACCCGTACGCCCGCCATGCCCCATTCGGCGGCGAAGCTCTTGGTGATGCCCACAACGCCCCATTTGCTGGCGCTGTAGGCGGCCGCCCGAGACCAGCCGTTATGGGACGCCAGCGAGGCGATGTTGATGATCGTGCCGCCGTCCCGCGCCATCATGTCTTCCCCGAAAAGGGTGCAGGCGAAGAAAACGCTTTTCAGGTTGGTGTCCAGGATCCCGTCATACTCGCTTTCCGACAATTCCAGCGCGGGCTTGATCGCGGTCGTTCCCTGGCAGTTCACAAGGATGTCGACGCCGCCATGGTCGCTGCGGACACTGTCGCGCAAGGCGCGAAGCTGTCCGACGTCGCGCGCATCCACGGAATAGGCGATTTTCGTTCCGTCCTGCCCTCCCAGTTCCGCCCGAACGGCGTCCAGTTTGTCCTGCGACTGTCCCGCAATCAGCACGGTCGCCCCGGCATCGCGGTAGGCCAGTGCGATTTCGCGGCCGATGCCGCTCGACCCGCCGATGACCAGGGCTGTCTTGCCGTTCAGTCCGAAATTCGCGTGTTCCGTCATTCCTGCCTCCTGTTGTTTTGACGCACTCTTGGCCAGGATCGGCGCGGGCGCAATCCGGCGGGCGAATTTTTCGCGATCATTTTACGCCTTTCGCGTCAACGCTCTATCCCTCAGACTTATCTTGTTTTTCCGCCGGTCCTGCGGTTAATGTCCGGCCGAAATAGGGCGGGAAACCGCCGTGGCGCTTTTGCGGGGAGGATCTACCATGGCTGCCATGTTCCAAGGGTCGATGACGGCCTTGATCACGCCGATGACGGATACGGGCGCCATCGATGAGAAAGCATTCCAGGCCTTCGTCGAATGGCAGTTGGCCGAGGGGACCGAAGGGTTGATCCCGGTCGGCACCACCGGCGAGTCGCCGACGCTGAGCCATGCGGAGCACGAGCGGGTCGTCGACCTGTGCATCGAAGCCGCGGCCGGCCGCGCGCCGATCATCGCGGGCTCGGGTTCCAACAATACCGAAGAAGCCATCCACCTCACCAAACACGCCAAGCAGGCGGGCGCGGCCGCGGCCCTTGTCGTTACCCCGTATTACAACAAACCGACCCAGGCCGGGCTTTACGCGCATTACGCGGCGATCGCCAAGGCGGTCGATATCCCGATCGTCATCTACAATATTCCGGGCCGGTCAATCATCGACATGTCGGTCGAAACCATGGCGAAGCTCGCCAAGGATTTCCCGAACATCGTCGGCGTCAAGGACGCGACCAACGATTTGAACCGTCCGGTGCTGACGCGGATCGCGCTGGGCGACGACTTCTCCCAGCTTTCGGGCGAGGACGGCACTATCGGCGCCTTCCTGGGCCAGGGCGGCCATGGCTGCATCTCGGTCACCTCCAATGTCGCGCCGGGGCTGTGCGCCAAGCTGCACGCCGCCTGGCGGGCCAAGGACTTTGCCGCTTTCGGGAAGATCCGCGATCAGCTGATGCCGGTCCATGGGGCGATGTTCTGCGAAAGCTCCCCCGGTCCGGTGAAATACGGCGCCAGTCTGCTCGGCAAGGCGAATGCCTTCGCGCGCTTGCCGATGGTCGAAATCGCCGACAGCAGCAAGGCACGGGTGAAGGCCGCGCTGCAGGGCGCGGGCCTGCTCTGATCGCAAATTCGGGTCGGATTTTTTGGCGGGCGGGGGCGCTGGGTTTGCACCCGCCCGTTTTCTGTCCCATATGTGAAGCGCTATGACTGGAAAAAACAAAGGCAAGAACAAGAACCTCACGAACGGCACGGTGGCCACGAACCGCCGCGCGCGCTTCGATTATGAGATTCTGGAGACGATCGAGGCGGGCATCGTTCTGACGGGGACCGAGGTGAAATCCCTGCGCACGAACGGCGCCAGCCTGAATGAGGCCTATGCCGGCCTCAAGGACGGCGAGCTCTATCTGTTCAACGTTCAGATCGCCGTATACCCGAACGCGCCGGCGGCCTTCCAGCACGAGCCCAAGCGGCTGCGCAAGCTGCTGGTCCACAAGAAGCAGCGGGACAAGCTGATCGGTGCGATCAAGCGCGACGGCATGACCCTGGTGCCGGTAAGTCTGTTCTTCAACGATCGCGGCATTTGCAAGCTCAGCCTTGGCCTCGCCAAGGGCAAGAAGGAGCATGACAAGCGCGAGACGATCAAGGAACGCGACTGGACCCGCCGCAAGGGCCAGTTGCTGCGGGAAGCAAGCTAGGCTTTCGCCCGGCGCGCGCCTACGTCCCCGCGCCCACCGAAAAATCGTTCTTGCCGCAGGCATCCTTGCCGCGCATCAGGATCACCCGCCGGCCGCTGAAATCGACGATCCCCGACCGCTGCTGCAGTTCTGCGCCGAAATCGTGGTCGAAATGGCTGGTCGTCGGCATATAGCGGCAGACATAGCCGGCCCGCCGGTTGGGCGAGCGGTTGGGCATGGACCCATGCACCAGATAGACGTCGTGGAACGACACCTGTCCGGCCTTCATGACGAAGTCGACGGCTTCCTCCTCGCGGTACTCGGTTTCGTCCAGCGCCTGGTTCAGCGCCAGATGGTCGCCGTCGTCGGTGTGGTGCTTGCGCAAGCGCTTGCCCTTGTGCGAGCCGGGAATGACGCGCAGACAGCCGTTTTCCGGCGTCGTGTCGTCCAGCGCGACCCAGGCGGAACAAGTGGCGAGCGGCTTGATCGGCCAGTATTCGCCGTCCTGATGCCAGGGCACTTCCTTGCCGGAAAAGGCGGGCTTGCCGAAAACCGTCGTGCCCCAAAGCAGGAAATCCGGGCCGATCAGTTGCTCCACGATATCCAGAATGTCCGGGTAGGACGCGAAATCGAGCCAGATCCGGTCGCCCTTCAAAGACTGAACCCCGGCATTCAGCAGATGCGGGCACAGCATGTTGTCGGCGGCCAGATGGGGATTCTCTGCAATCAGCGCATCCAGGGCGCGGCGCATTTCCGCCAGCATGTCTTCCGGAATGCGATAATCGGGAATGACGTAACCGTCGCGCTGGTATTGCGCCACCTCCGCTTCGGTCAGACGAACGCCGCCTTGGGCGGTTTCGTATCGGTCGCGCCAGGATCCGTCGGGCATGGTTTCCTCCTGTGTTTTTCCGCACAGTATAACAACGGAACACGAACATTGTGAGTGCGAAGACTTGCGCATATCTGTTTCCTGAAACGAAGGTAATCCGAGGTTCCCGATGACCGTCCTACCGTCCCTGTTCGTGTCGCACGGTTCGCCGATGCTGATCCTGACCGACTGTCCGGCGCGGGACTTCCTCGTCGAATTGGGGGAGGAGATCGGGCGGCCCAAGGCGATCCTGTGCCTCTCCGCCCATTGGGAACAGCCGGTGGCGGCGGTGACGGGGGCGGCGCGGTTGGAAACCATCCACGATTTCTACGGCTTTCCCCCCGCGCTTTTTGCGCAGCGCTATGACGTACCCGGCGGCCCCGCCTTGGCGGCACGCGTCGCCGAAACCCTGGTCGCGGCCGGGATAGAGACCGGAATCGACCCCGCCCGCGGCATCGACCACGGGGCCTGGGTGCCGTTGAAGCTGATGTATCCCGACGGCGGTATCCCCGTCATCCAGGTCGCGATCGGGCAAGGGCGGGACACCGCCTTTCACCGCCGGCTGGGCGCGGCCCTGCGCGGCCTGCGGGAGGATGGCGTCCTGATCGTCGGGTCGGGCGCGGTGACCCATAATCTCCATGCCTTCCGGGGCCAGCGGGTCGATGCGCCACCGGCGCCCTGGGCGGTGGATTTTCGCGACTGGGCGGCGGAAGCGGTGGAGCAGGCGCGCTGGGACGATCTTCTCGCCTACCGCACGCTCCAAGCCAATGGCGCGATGAACCATCCGACGGAAGATCACATCATGCCGCTTTTCGCTGCGATGGGGGCTGGCGGCGGGTCAGCTGGCACGATCCTGCATCACAGCTACACGCATGCCATCCTGGCCATGGACACCTATCGTTTCGATTAAGGCACATCACCCTTTTGGCTCCATCCTGAAACAGCGGATTGGCATTCCCGCCGCATCGCATACGATACCGCCCTGTCATTCTGAATATGGGGAGAACTCGGCATGGGAACGGAAAACCGCGCGCGCTACGACGCAGTGGCGCTGGAAGAGTTTGGGACGGCGCTGTTTTCCGGGGCCGGGATGCCTCGGGAGCGGGCGGAGATCGTCAGCAAATATCTGCTCGAAGCGGATTTGATGG
The DNA here is from genome assembly GCA_964350445.1 of uncultured Flavobacteriaceae bacterium. GTDB lineage: Bacteria > Pseudomonadota > Alphaproteobacteria > UBA8366 > Aestuariispiraceae > Hwanghaeella. Next base: position 11,493 of record CAYGKA010000056.1, on the reverse strand, counting down.
GCCATGACACGCACGGTTTCGCCCAGGCCCCGCGCTACCTGCGCCACACCCAGAGCGGAGAAATGCCCCCGCTCGGCGACCCGGCCGTTCTTCATGACAAGGGCCCTTGCCTGACCTGGGACGGCAACTATATGTCCGGCGTCTGGCTGACCCATCAAGCGGTGAAGGAAGCGGTCGCGCGCGCCAAACAGTTCGGCATCGGCGCGGTTTCTATCCGGCGCTCACATCATATCGCCTGCCTGGCGGCCTTCCTTCAATTGGCGACGGATGAAGGAATGGTCATCTCGCTGCTCAGTTCCGATCCCGCTGCCAGCGGCGTCGCGCCCTTTGGCGCGGTGGAACAGGTCTTCACACCGAACCCCATGGCCTATGGCATCCCTACGGGTGAGGAAGCCGGCGGCGACCCCATCCTGGTCGATATCAGCGCCTCCATCACCACGCTCGGCATGTCCTACCGCATGATCGGTCTGGGCCAGCCCATGGGCGGACAGTGGTTCATCGACAACAAGGGCAACCCAAGCAACGACCCCGCCGTCCTCAAGGAAGATCCGCCGGGCGCGCTGCTGACGCTGGGCGGCATGGATGCGGGCCACAAGGGTTTCGGCCTCGCCCTGATGGTGGAGGCGATGACGTCAGGCATAGGTGGTTTCGGCCGGGCCGACGGGGCGACCAATACCGGCGCGTCGGTCTTCGTCCAGGTGACCGATCCGGACGCCTTCGGCGGCAGGGAATCCTTCCTGCGCGAGGTGTCCCACACCGCCAACGCCTGCCGCAATGCGCGCGTGCCCGACGGCAAGCCGCCGGTCCGCCTGCCGGGCGACGGCGCATTGGCGCGGAAACGCGCCGCCCTGGCTGAAGGCGTAACGCTCTATGAAGGCATTCTGCCGTCGCTGGAACCCATCGCCCAGGAGTTGGGCGTGCCGATGCCCACCCCCGTCTGACCCGCGCTTGGCCCCGGTCTGGCGCCGGTTTGGCCCCGGTCTGGCCGCAGCCCGACCAAAGCCTGACATTCGTCAGCGCGGCTTTTTCCGGATCAGGGGTTGGTGCGCACAGCGGAACGAGCCGCCGGCCATGCAAGGAACGCGATAGGGAATGCGGATCACTTCGAACCGCCGGTTTTTTAATTCCTGGGCGACGGTGTCGAGCGGTTCCTCCGACGGGACGATGACCGTTCGGTCGTTGAGCACCAGGTTGTTGCAGGCCATATGCGCCTTTGCCAGCGACTTGGGAATGTCGACCACGTCCCAGTCCTGCATGATTTTGGGCAGGCCCTCCGGCAGGGCGTCCAGACAGGCGAAGGCAACCCCCTCGCAGGGGGTCATCAGCACGCAGTCCAGATGCGGAAACATCGGGTCGATGGGTACGACGATTGTTTGATATGCCGTGCCCAGCATGTGCTGCAGCCAATGCGCCCCTTCGGGATTGCTGCAGCCGCCCGAATGCCCGACCAGGATCGTATTTTCCAACACGAAGACGTCGCCGCCCTCAAGATAGCCCCAGCCGGGTCCCTCGCGCTCGTCATCCGCGCCGCCGTCCGGCTGCGCGAAATAGCGCGCGCCGCGGGCCATGGTGCCGGCCAGGATTTCGCGGATGGCGAAACGCTGCCGACGATGAAACAGGCTGCGCGGGGCCAATTCGATGACATTGTTGCCGATGGTGACGAAAGGGTCGCGCATCCACCCCGTCTCGACGCCATGGTCCTCGCCACGCGGGAAGGCCCGGTTGGCTTCGCTGATCTCACCCGCGACATGAACGGTGATGCCCAAGGATCGCAGCAGGTCGATCGCCCCCTGGATCTGGGCACTGAACTCGTTGAACAGGTCCGGCGCGACATCCTTCATGGCCCGGCCCTGGTTCTTGACCCACAGCTCCCCGAATTCGCCTTGGGCGCGCAGTTTGGCGTCGGCGTGGAAAACCGGAAGGACCCAATTATGCGGCGACCCGTAGACGCATTCCCTCAAATCCGCCCATTCGGATTCGACGAAAATTCTGTCCCTGGTTTTTCCGTCATTCGTCGCGGCGTCGGCCATGGCGTTGTTTCCTCGACTTACGGTTTCGGTCGGGCATGGCCGGGTTGCGGGGCCCTTACCCCTCGTCCATCTGAATGGCGAATATGACGCTGCGGCCGTATTGATCCACCCCTTGACCATTGATGGCGGGCTGTCCGGTAACCGGTACGATGACCCCTTGAATAGACGAACCGTCGCTGCAGTTGATCAGGAAATCGCCGCCGACCAAATGCGGATCACCGCCCGTATCGAAGCGGATCAACCCATCGCAGTTGAGGCCCAGATAAGCGAGCGGGAAGTTCATCCGCGTCGTGTCGCCGGCGGCCTGCAGCAGAACGCGCGTCTCGAAGAAGTCCTGCCCCTGCATGCCGGGATAGTCGTACCAGATGAAGGCCATCCGCACAGCATAAGGGGGTGCAAAATTGCGCGGGTCGGTCGATTGCGGGATCGGACCGGTTGTGACCGTGCCGACCGGCGCGGTCTCCAGCACCGGTTGGGGCGGTGGTTGGGTTTGCGGCGCCGGCGCGGAAACGGCGCCGGTGATGCCGGGCTGTCCGGGCGTCACGCCGACGGGCGCCGGTGGCAAAGGCGCCGGCGGTTCGTCTTCCCAAAGGGAACAGGCGGACAACGACAGGACCGTTGCGAAGACGGCGGCGAAACGAAGGAGTGACAATTTCATTCCGGTATCCTAGCCGCGCCGGAACCTGACTGCTAGTGTCCCGCACGGAATTCAAGATAAGGGAGGCAGGCTCATGGCCGCCCATGGTTCGAAGCTTGTAATCTATGCCGCCCTGGCTGGGAACTCCCTGATTGCGCTGACCAAATTCGCGGCTGCCGCCTATACCGGGTCGTCGGCCATGTTTTCGGAAGCGATCCACTCTCTGGTCGATACCGGCAACCAGGGTTTGCTGCTCTACGGGCTGCACCGCGCGAACCGCGCGCCCGATGCCAAATACCCGTTCGGATACGGCAGGGAGGTCTATTTCTGGTCCTTCGTGGTGGCGATCCTGCTGTTCGCGGTCGGGTCGGGCTTTTCCATGTACGAAGGGGTCTTGAAAGTCATCGACCCGCACCCGATCGAAAACGTCATGATCAACTACTTCGTCCTTGGCGGGGCCATCCTGTTCGAGGCCGGCGCCTGGATCGTTGCCGCGCGGGAGTTCAACAAGACCCGCCGCGGACGGCCGATCTGGCGGACGGTGCTGGAGGCCAAGGATCCCTCGATCATCACCGTACTGCTGGAAGACAGTGCCGCGATGATGGGGCTGATAGCCGCGCTTGTCGGGATCTGGCTGGGGCAGGTGACGGGGAACCCGGTCTACGATGGGGCCGCGTCCATCGTCATCGGGGTGATCCTGGCCATGGCGGCCGTGTTCCTGGCGGTGGAAACGAAGGGTCTGCTCATTGGGGAAGCCGCGCATCCCGAGGTCACGGCCGCGCTGCAACGCATTATCGCCATGCAGCCCTCGGTCCTGCGCACGAACGAGATTTTGACGACTCATATTGGGCCGACCGATGTGCTCGTGACCGTCAGCCTCGATTTCAAGGATTCCGCCGGCAGCGTCGCGGTCGAGCGCGCGGTGAGCGAGATAGAGGCGAAAATCAAGAAAGCCTATCCGGACGTCACGCGGATTTTCATTGAAGCACAGAATTGGCAGGCCCATCGCCGGGCCTTATAACGGCGCCGTGCTCGTGCGGTTGCCGTATCCGGCAATCTTGCCGCGATAAGGCGCCGGGCCGGATGTCGTGACCTTCTTGGAGGACGCCCCCATGACCGAAAATCACATCCCCTTCACGGGTGTCGTCCGCGCCTTGCCCGCATCGACCCCTTTCGTCGGCCCGGAAGCGCTGGAACGGACCCGTGGCGGCAAGTTCCTTTCACGGATCGGCGCGAACGAAAGCGCGTTCGGCATGTCGCCCAAGGCGAAAGCCGCGATCGAGGCGGAAATCGGGCGTGCCTCCTGGTATGGGGACCCGGAAAACTATGAATTGCGCGAGGCCTTGGCCGCGCATCATGGCGTTTCCATGGACGAGATCTGCGTTTGTGCGGGTATCGATAACATCTTCGGCGTTTTGGTCCGGATGGTCGTCTCTCCCGGCGTTCCGGTGGTTACGTCACTGGGCGCCTACCCAACCTTCAATTATCAGGTAAACGGAAATGGCGGGATTCTGAAAACGGTCCCCTATCACCGGGACAAGGAAGACCCGGAAGCGTTGCTTGCCGCCGCCCGGAACGAAGGTGCGCCGCTGATCTTCCTCGCCAATCCGGACAACCCCATGGGCACATGGCACGATGCCGATACGATCCAGCGCATGATCGACGGCGTCACGCCCGGCAAACTGCTGGTCCTGGACGAAGCCTATATCGAATTCGCGCCGGAAGGGACGGCGCCGCCGTTGGACACGAGCAACCCGCACGTCATTCGGACGCGCACTTTTTCGAAGGCGCACGGCATGGCGGGGATGCGCACCGGTTACGCCATCGGGCACAAGGACCTGATCACGGGAATGAACAAGATCCGCAATCAGTTCGAAGTGACGCGGCTGTCCCAGGCGGCGGCCCTCGCCTCGCTGCACGACCAGGATTTCGTCAAGCACGTTGTGGCCGAGGTGGAGAAGGGAAAGAAGGAAATCGCGGCCCTGGCGGACCGGCACGGTCTTATTTCATTGCCTTCGGCGACCAACTTCGTGGCGATCGATGTGGGGAACGGGGACAAGGCGCGGGCTATTCTGAAGGCCTTGGATACGGAAGGTGTCTTTATCCGCATGCCCGGCGTTCCCGTGCTGGACCGCTGCATTCGCGTGACGGTGGGCACGGCGGAAGATCGGGAAATCTTCGCGACCGCCTTCGACAAGGTGATTGCCGCGCTGTAACCGTGATGCGTTGGACGGTTCCCCTCGGGAGAAAAGAAAAGGCGCCGTTCCCGGAAGGGTGCGGCGCCTTTCCTTATTTCACGGACTTCCCCAAGCGGGACTTGGCCGCTTACGAGCCTATCTTTGCCGACGCGCGCTTGGCTTCCAGCGAGTCGACGTCGCCGTCGATGACCTTGTTCGCTTCCTGCACGAGCGAGTCGCATTTCTTGGCCGCCGGATCGTTCTTGCAGCTCTCAAGGGCTTCTTGGATCTCGGTCTCGCCCCGCTCCTTGCGGCGTGCGACAAGCTGATCGAAGAAAGCATCCCTATCCGTCGCGCTGGCGAAAGAATTGGGGATCAGGAAGACTTCCACGCTGTCGGGATAAAAATGCATCGCGCCGGAAGCGGCGTCGATCCCGATGCCGATAATGCCGCCGATCAGGATATTGCCGAACGTCATTCCCTGGAAGCTGGACGCCATGGTTTCCGCACCGGCTTCATGCCCATCCTTCGTGCAACTGACCGAGACGGCATCCTTGCTCTTGTCGATCAGCACGCTGCCGGGCGTGGGATTGACCACCCCGATGGTTTCTCCGTCACGCAACAGTTCGCAATTCGCGCCGGCCGGGATCGTCTTGACGGTGACTGTTTGGTCCGTTCCCTCGACGACCGACGCACAGGCGCCCAAGGACAGCAGAAGTCCTGCCAGTGCAAGACGAAAAACTCCCGAAAACTTGTTCACTTTTTTACCCCCAATAGAAGAAACGACAGAATGTTTATTAATCTCTGATTGATGATTGATCAATCCTTGGGGGCGAAAAACAAGATTGTCGGCGGAAGGGGGAGACCGAAACCAAACCGGCCGGCACTTTTGTTGGGTGAGCGGCACTTTGGATCGGTCAGCTACTTGTAGTGAATTGCCCCCGAGCGGCAAGTGAACTTTAGGGGAAAGCGACAAAAAAACGGCGCGATCCCAAGGACGCGCCGCTTTTCCGTCAGTCGATGATCCACCCAAGTAGGGATCGGTTGGCCGTGATTAGACCGCGTTCCCGCGGATGGTATTCAGGAATTGCGAGACTTCCTGGTTCAGTTTTTCGGTCTGCTGTTCCATCGTGCCGACCGAGGTGACCATGCCTTCGACCGTTGCGCCCGATGCTTCGGCGGATTGCGCGACGCTGCCGACGATTTCGGTCACCTGCGATGTTCCGGCGGAAGCCTGTTGAATGTTGCGGGCGATTTCCTCGGTCGCGGCGCCCTGTTCTTCGACCGCCGATGCGATGGCCGCGGAAATGGCGTCGATACGGCCGATGGTCTCGGAAATGCCGGCAATTGCAGTCGCGGAGTTCGATGTCGCCGCCTGCATTCCTGCGATCTGCTCGCTAATTTCCTCGGTCGCCTTCGCGGTCTGACTGGCCAGGCTTTTCACTTCGTTCGCCACAACGGCGAAGCCTTTGCCCGCTTCGCCCGCCCGCGCTGCTTCGATGGTCGCGTTCAGCGCCAGCAGGTTGGTTTGTTCCGCGATGTCCTGAATCAGGGACACGACGGCACCGATGCGCTGCGCGGCTTCGTTCAGGCGTTGAACCTCCTGGTTGGTTTTGTCGGCTTGGTCAACCGCGTCACGGCTGATGGCGCTGCCCTGTGCGACCTGGGAACTGATTTCGCGGATCGACGCGCTCAATTCCTCGGCGGCGGCGGAGACGGTCTGCACATTGCCTGATGCCTGATCGGCGCTGGCGGCCATCGTGCTTGCCTGTTCGCTCGTCGATCGAATGGCGGAATTGACTGTCTGCGCATTCTGCTGAATGTCGCCGGCGGCGCTGGTCAGGGCGGAAACGACGGCGCCGACGCTCTGTTCGAATGTATTCGCAAGGCGGACCCGCTCGTCCTGGCGGCGGCGGCTTTCCTCTTCTTCCTTTGCGAGGGCGGAAGCCCGCAACTCGTCACGTTCCTTGACGTCCTGGCGCAGTTTCACCAACGCCACGCTGATTTCACCGATTTCGTTCGTCAGGCCGGTATATTTAATGTCGATCGTATGGTCGCCTTCGGCGATTTTGTTGATCGCGCCTTGAATATCGACAAGCGGCCTGGATACGGAACGGGAAATGACGACGGAGAAGCCGAAGGCAAGGACCAGGATCACGGCTGAGATTGATCCGAGCTTGATCGCCTGTTTCATGAAGACGGCGTCGATATCGTCGATATAGACGCCGGTACCGACCATCCAGCCCCAGTCCTTCTGCCATTCGGCGTAGCCCAGTTTGGGGGCTTCGACATCGCTGTTGGCGCGCGGCCAATGGTATTCGATGAACCCACCGCCGGCCTTTGCCTTCGCGATCAATTCCTTGACGATGAAGACGCCGTTGCTGTCTTTCACACCGCTCAAGTCTTTGCCTTCCAACGCGGGTTTAGCGGCATGGACAGCGCCAATGCCGTTGCCGTCATAGGCAAAGAAGTACCCGTCCTTGGCGAACCAGGAATCGCGGGCGATCTGCTTGGACCGTTCGATGGCTTCCTCGCGGGTGATCTCGCCGTTGCGCGCTCGCTCAGCCTGGGCGTCCATGGCGCTGATCACGGAGGCTATATGCTCCTTCAGAGCGGTCCGCCGGTCTTCCAGCATCTGGTCCCGAACCGATTGTAAGCTGATCACGGCAAGAACCAGAATGCCGATGGCGGTAACAACGGAAGCGACGATCATTTTCCGGCCGACGGGCCAGTTTGTGAAATTGAACATATTCATTCCTCAAATACGATGAACAACCGATGCGCGGGCATCGGCTGCTGTTGTGCGGCTATGGAGCGCCGTTTTGCAGTTTCGATCATGATATTTGGGAATGGTAAAAAAATGATTATTTTCAAATGTAAAATGCGATAAACGCATAACGTTTATAAGCGAATACTGAAAATCAGATAAAAAGGCCATCGACGTTAAGAAAAACCACGCCGGCGCCGATAGCAATCAATACAGCACTGGGAACCGGTTTCCGGGTACCGATGAGGCCGTAGGAAACCAAGGCCAAACCGATGCAGAGTTTCACGCTGGCGAGGATTGCCGCGACTGGCGCGGTTTCCAATGCAAGGACGTTCGGGTTGGCAATCATGCCCAATGGAATGATGTAGAGACCGACGCCAAGCGCCATCGCGGTGAGGGCGACCTTCAGCCAGTTTTCCCCGATCATGCCGGCGGCGATGAAGACCGCGCCGCAGACCGGCGGCGTGATGGTCGAGAGCAGCGCGAACCAGAAAACGAAAAGGTGCGCCTGCAGGGGCTGCAGGCCCAGTTCGATCAGGGCCGGGCCGGCAACGGAAATACAGATCACGTAGGCCGCCGTGGTCGGCACTTCCATTCCCAGGATCAGGCAGGCGGCGGCGGTCAGCAGCAGCGAGGGCCACAGCAAGCCGCCCGACCCGGACAGGATGAGCGAGGTGATCTTCACCCCAAGCCCGGTGATCGACAGCACACCGATGATCAAGGATGCGCACAGAATGATCGACGCGATCATGGCGACCTGCCGTCCCGCGCCGATGAAGGCGCCTTCCATCCGGCGCAGGGCGTGGCCGATGTCGAATTTCAACCGGCCGTCCAGGAACAGCATCGCCGCGCCGGCGAGCGTCGCCAGACAGGCGGCGTATTGCGGCGTGACCTGGGTGACGAACATGCCCCACATCAACACCGCGAAGGGCACCAGGAAGAAGGCGGCGGTGATCAGCACGTCCCGTGTGGCGGGCTTGTCCTCCTCCGCGATCGGGGCAAGGTCGAACCGGCGCGCATAGGCGTTGATGCCGATCCAGACCGCAAAGAAATACAGGATTGCCGGCGGCAGCGCGGCGGCCATCACGCTGGTATAGGGAACACCCGTCAATTCCACCATGACGAAGGCGCCGGCGCCCATCAGCGGCGGCATGATCTGCCCGCCCGACGATGCCACGGCCTCGACCGCCGCGGCGAGGCGCTTGGGATAGCCCAGCTTGGTCATGGCCGGCAGCGTGATCGCGCCGGTCGAGGCGACATTGGCGGAGGCCGAGCCGGAGATCGACCCGAACAGAGCCGACGAAAGCACGGAAACCTTGGCCGCACCGCCGTTCAACCGGCCGGCCGCGGCGGCGGCGATATTCATGAAACCTTGGCCGGCCTCGCCTGCATTCAGGAAGGCGCCGAAGATCACGAAGACGGCAACGACGCTGACCGACACGCTGGTCAAGCTGCCCCACAATCCGCCTTCCGCGATGGTCAGCGTGCCGAGAAAACTGGCGATCGGTGTTCCAGAATGGCCGAACTCGCCCGGGATGTGCTGGCCGAAGAGCCCGTAGAGCAAGGCGATGGCCGCGACGCAGGGCAGCGGCCAGCCGATGGCGCGGCGGGCGGCTTCCAGCACGACCAGGATCAGGACCGCCGCAATGCCGATCTGGAAATTTCCTTCAAGGAAACCGTATTGATCGCCCAACATGTCTCGGTTGAGCGCAATCCAAACGCAGGCGCCGACGCCAAGCGCGGCGAGGGCGATGCCGCTACGGCGCTCCCAGCCCGGCCGCGCGGCGAGCACCAGAACCCAGGGCAGGGCGAAGGCCATGTGGATCGGGCGGCTGATCAAATTCGGCACGAGCCCGTAAAAAATCAGCCCCAAATGGAAGACGACGAGGCAAACGCCCAGGCCAAGCCAGAAGGCTCTGGAAATACCGTTCAGGGGGCTGTTGTCCTGCATCGCGTGGCCGTGGCGGGTCGGTTAGAGAAAACCCGGGCGAAGCGCGAGCCTGCCCGGGTTCCAAACAAGTGTATGCCGGGCGCTTACATCTGCGCGTCGGTAAGGGCCATGCCGGTTTCCTTATAGTATTTCGCCGCGCCCGGATGGATCTTGCCGGTGATGTTCGCCATCAGGTCTTGGTCGACCCCGTTCCACCAGGCGGCGCCTGCGCCCATTTTGGCCTTCTGCTCCCAATAGGTCTTGGTCAGCTTGTAGGCCGTGTCTTCGTCCATCGCGGTCGTCGTATAGGCGACGACGGGCAGCGAGGTGGTCGTGATATCGCTCTTCTGGCCGGTATAGGTGCCGGCCGGGATGACCAGCTTGGTACGCTTGGTCTGGGCGATCTGGTCGTCGTTCAGGGACAGCACGGTGACGCCGGTGGTGGCGGCCGCTTCGATGACGTTCGGCGCGGGCCAGGACCCGGCGGTCACGAAGCCGTCGATCTGGCCGTTTTTCAAGGCCGGAACCGCGTTGGACAACTCGATTTCCGCCAGGGTGACTTTTCCTTCCAGGCCGAACATCTTCAGGTATTTTTCACCTTCGGTCGCGCCGAAGGAGCCTTTGCCCAGCAGGATGGTCTTGCCTTCCAGGCCGCCCATGTCGGTCACGCCGCTGGTGTCGGACATGACGAAATGCATGGTCAGCGAGGGGATCGGGAAGAGCGCGCGGATCTCGTCGAATTTCGGGTCGCCCTTGCCTTCGAACATCGCCTTGCCGCCCTGGGCCAGCTTGACCAGGACCGGCGGGGTGGTGAAGACGTAGTCGCCGCCGCGGGCCTTGGCTTCCATGACGTTCTGGACGGAACCCTGGCTTTCCTCGACGGTGACGATGACATCGCCGTCGGTGCCGGCCTTCATCGCCTCGGCGATCTGAACCGCCATCTGGTAGTAGGAGGACGTGGATTTGGCGGATTTATAGGTGACGCGGGTTTCAGCCGAAGCCGGCGCCATGGCGGTCAGGCCGATGGAAGCGGCCAGCGCAAATGCCGTCGTGGCGGTCTTGAACCGGAAATGCATTTTCATCCTCCCCTTGTTCGGATGGGTGTGTTCGGTATGCGCTTGAGCGCGGTTGTTGGCTCGCCGACTCTATAGAGTACGGGCCCTGTGGCAATGCCGGGATGCCGGGGAAATCGCGGTCCTTTCAGAAAAACTGCATGGACGGGAAGCGCGCGGGGCCTAGGCTTTCACACGTTCCGATTTCGGGTCGTACCAGGGCTTGAACTGCAGGTCGATCGGGTAGCGTTTCCAAGCCACTTCGACCTCCCATGTGCCGCTCGAAATCCAGTCCTCGGTGACTCCGTCCGGGCATTTCACATAGCCCATGCCGATGGAGGCGCCCTTGCCGGAATTGACGCGGTGACCCCAGGCGCCCGACGTCGTCGCGCCGACCACCTTGCCGTCCCGCAGAAGGGGTTCTTCATGATACAGCATCGGCGCGGTTTCGCCTGAATCCCGTATCATGATTTGCACCAGCCGACGGTCGAGCGCGCCTTGCCGGTCGCGGTCCGCGCGCTGCACCAAAAGCGCATCCCGGCCGATGAATCCCCCCGCCTTGTCCCAGGCGACCGCGAAGCCCAAACCGGCCTCCAGCGGGGTGTCCTCGTCGCCGATATCGTGACCCCAATGACGGTAGCCTTTTTCGGTGCGGCAGGCGCCCATGGCGAAATAGCCGCAATGGGTCAGACCGAATTCCGGACCGGCCTCGGCGATCGCCTCATAGACGTTTTGGGCGAAGTCGCCCGGCACATAGATTTCCCAGCCCAACTCGCCGACATAGGTCAGGCGGTTGGCGCGCACCCGGCCATAGCCGATTTCCAATTCCTGTGAGGCGCCCAAGGCGAAGGCTGCGTTGGACAAATCCGCGCCGGAGACAATATCCAGCAGCCCCCGGCA
>CAYGKA010000055.1:0-31719 GCA_964350445.1 uncultured Flavobacteriaceae bacterium | reverse complement strand
ACCTCCGGCCCCTGCCTCCCGAAGACAGTGCTCTACCAGGCTGAGCTACACTCCGCGACCAAGCATGTTTCCGGCCGATTCCCGATCCATCTGGATGGGCGGCGCGGTGCGGCTATATAGCCCCGCTCAAACGCCCGTGCAAGCCGCCTTTTAGGGAAAAATACGGCGGGACCTCGCTGCTTCCGGGTTATGGTATCTTTCGCACCAATAGCCTGGGTTTGGCGATTCGGGATTGAAGTGCCGGGCCATAGGCTGATCTTCTTTGGAGCCGGGTTAATCGGCGTTCGGCGCATGGGGGTATTCGATGGAAGACAGTGCATCGGTCTTGCGGTTCTGGTTCGAGGAGAGCACGCCCCAGCAATGGTTCGAGCGCGACGACGGGTATGACCGGCTGATCCGGGAGCGGTTCGGGGCGCTGCATGCGGCGGCTTGTCGGGGAGAACGGGATGACTGGGCGGAAACAGCGGAGGGTGCTTTGGCGCTGGTCCTGGTGCTCGACCAGTTTTCACGTAACCTGTTCCGGGACGATCCGCGCGCCTTCGACCAAGATGCAAAGGCCCTTTCCCTTGCAAAAGCGGCGATCGCCAAGGGCTATGACAAGGCGGTTCCGGAAGAAAGACAGGTCTTTTTCTACGTGCCTTTCGAACACAGCGAAGATCTCGCCGATCAGGAGGCTTGCATCCCCTGTTTCGCAGCGCTGGAGAACGATCAGTATCTAGGTTATGCGATCGCGCACCGGGACATTATCGCGCGGTTTGGACGGTTCCCGCATCGAAACGCGGTCCTGGGCAGGGAATCGACGGCGGACGAGATTGAATTCCTGAAAACGCCGGGCTCATCCTTTTAGGGTACGCAGGCGTCGGACGATCGCCAGCGGCCCGTAAATAAGTCGAATACGGTCCAGTTGCATTTGCGGCAAAACGGGTTTGAGGCGATACTATCCCAGTACGGAACCAGAGGTGTGAACCGCTTGTATGGCGGGGAGCCAGGTAAAGGCCCGGATAAGGGTGAAGAAAAACACGGAACGGGTGAGGAAGGTCACGGGCAAACCAGACGCAAACCTAACAGTATTGAACCATTGAGCGCGTATCTGGTGATGCGAACGTGAAATCGGGGGGACCGGCTTATCAATTCGTGACCTGCTAACAAGGGAAGGAAACGAGTATGACAGTCGCTGCAATGCTGAAGTACAAAGGCCCGGAAATCGTTTCGGCGTCGCCCGGCGATACAATTGCCTCGGCCGTGGCTCTTTTGGCGAAAATGAAAATCGGCGCTGTCGTCGTTTGCGATTCCGGTGGTGTCTTGGTAGGCATCCTGTCAGAACGCGATATCGTCCGCGGCCTCGGCGAACACGGGACGGACGTGATGGGACATTCCGTCGACAGTCTAATGACCGCCAACGTGAAGACCTGCGCTTTAAGCGATACAGCTGACGGCCTGATGAAACGAATGACGGAAGGCCGATTCCGCCACATGCCGGTGCTGGACGATGATGAGAAGCTGGTCGGCGTCATCTCGATCGGCGATGTGGTCAAACGCCGCATCAGCCAGCTGGAGCATGAGACGGAGGCGATGCGCGACTACATTTCCGGCCACGCATAAGGCGCTTTTAGGAACCGACGTCCAAACAAAACTTCCAATAAAGCACTGGGACTTGCCCTGTCCCCGTGGCACTCTCCCCGCCCGGCCTTATCGGGCGGGCCGGGAAGGGGTGTGACCCTGTTCAGCCCGCAATAACGGTTTGACGGAGTGGTCGATGAACGGGGCCGAAAGCCTGGTAAAGACACTGCTGGCCGGGGGTGTCGATGTATGTTTCGCGAATCCCGGGACATCGGAAATGCATTTCGTCGCGGCCTTGGACCAGCATCTTGATATGCGCTGCGTTCTAGGCCTGCATGAAACGGTGGTGACGGGCGCGGCCGACGGCTATGCCCGCATGGCGGACAAACCGGCGGCGACTCTGCTGCATCTTGGGCCCGGCCTGGGCAACGGGCTTGCCAATATCCACAATGCGCGCCGTGCGCGGACGCCGATGATCAACGTGGTGGGCGAACATAAGACCGAACACCTGGCCTATAACGCGCCGCTGACCACCGATATCGAAGGAATCGCCTGGCCGGTTTCCGATTGGGTCCGGACCATCGCCTCGGCCGATACCGTTGGCCGCGATACCGCCGATGCCATCCGCGCAGCCCAAATCGCGCCGGGGCAGATATCGACCCTCATTCTGCCTGCCGACATCGCCTGGACGGAATCGCAAGGTCCTGCGCCCGCGCCGGTCATTCCGGAAGCGCCCGTCGCGTCGGGTAAAGCCATTGACCGGATCGCGGCGCTGCTGAAATCCGATGAACCGGTCGCCCTGATGATCGGCGATCGCGCTTTGCGTGCGGACGGCCTCGACATCGCTGGACGGATCGCCGCGAAGACCGGGGCTGTACTCTTCGCACCGCTCTCCAATAAGCGCGTCGCCCGCGGCGCCGGGCGCGTGCCGGTCAATCGCGTTCCCTATGTCGTTGATCAGGCTTTGGCCATGCTGTCCGCCTATAAGCATCTGGTGCTGGTGGGTGCGAAGGAACCGGTCGCCTTTTTCGGCTATCCGAATACGCCGAGCCGTCTCGTCCCGGACGACTGCGAAGTGCATGTGCTGGCCGAGGCGGACTACGATCTGGTCGGCACGCTGGACGCGCTGGCCGATGCGGTCGGCGCGCGCGGAACCGCGCCGGTCGTCAACGAACTCAACCGCCCGGCATTGCCGACCGGCGCCATCGATCAGGACAAGATAGCGGTGATGCTGACGGCCATGTTGCCTGACAACGCCGTCGTGACGGATGAGTCGATCACGACTGGGCGGCAGTTTTTCCCGATGACCAATTCCGCGATGGAGCACGATTGGCTGCAGATCACCGGTGGCGCCATAGGGATCGGTCCGCCGCTTGCGGCCGGGGCGGCCATCGGGGCGCCGGGCCGGAAAGTCGTCTCGTTGCAGGCGGACGGTGCGGGGCTTTATTCCGCCCAGGCTTTATGGACCCAGGCGCGCGAAGGGTTGGACGTGACCACCCTGGTCTTCGCCAATCATTCCTATGCGATCCTGCAAGGGGAGATGCGCAAGGTGGGGGTTCAGAATCCGGGCCGGAACGCCATCGATATGCTTTCCCTCGACCGGCCTAAGATCGACTGGCTGCATCTCGCCAAGGGATATGGCGTTTCGGCTTCCCGTGCGACGAGCATGGAGGAACTGTGCGATCAGTTCGGGCGCGGACTTGCCGAGCCTGGGCCCTATCTGATTGAGGTATCGCTCTAGGCCGGCTTGCTCGGTCCAAGTCGGTTTGATCTGGCTCATTCGCAACAGCGGCGGTTGGGTATAAGCTCGCCGGTACATGGTTTGAGAATAAGCCGGAGCGGGCCGAAAGCGAGCCGCCGTCGGGTGGGAGGATTGGATGATTGACCGTGCCGGTGAACCGGCCCTGAAACGGGGGCTCGGTTTCATCTTGTTGACGTTGTATGGCGTCGGCGTGACCGTGGGCGCGGGAATCTATGTTCTGGTCGGCAAGGTCTCGACGGAAGCCGGTATTTACGGCCCGGTGGCGTTCCTGATAGCCGCTTGTGTCGCGGGACTGACGGCGCTCTCCTATGGTGAACTTTCGGGTCGGTATCCGGTAAGTGCGGGCGAGGCTGTCTACCTCAACGAAGCGTTTCACAGCCCGGTCCTCGGCACGCTGGTAGGCCTAATGGTCGCGACGACAGGCCTCGTCAGTGCGGCGGTCATTACGTTGGGGTTCGTCGGCTATCTGAACACGCTGATCGCAACGCCGGAGACGATAACACTTTGCGTGGTTGTCGTCGTGCTGACGGGATTGGCGGTCTGGGGCATTACCGAATCGGTCGTTCTGTCGGGTATCGTCACGTTGGTGGAAATCGGTGGGCTTCTGCTCGTCATTACGTTCGGTATGGACGATATGGTGTCCGCACCGGATGCGCTCGACATATTGTTCCCACCCCTTGAAACCGCGATTTGGTCCGGCGTCCTGTCCGGGGCCTTGCTGGCTTTCTTTGCCTTCATCGGGTTTGAAGACATGGTGAACGTCGCGGAGGAAGTCCACGACCCGGTTCATACCATTCCAAGGGCCATCGTGGCGACGCTGGTGGTGACGACGACGCTCTATTTCCTTGTTTCCGCGATCGCCGTGACAGCCGTGCCCCAAGACGAATTGATTGCGAGTGACGCACCGCTTGCCCTTGTTTTTGAGCGTACTTCCGGCTGGGACGGTAAGGTGCTCGGCGGCATCGCCGTCTTTGCCGTGCTCAACGGTGCGCTCATTCAAATCATCATGGGGTCGCGTATTCTTTTCGGTTTGGCGCGGCAAGGGTGGCTGCCGAAAATTCTGGGACTGGTGCATCCCGGCCGGCAGACACCGATTGTCGCAACCATGGTCGTTGCCGCCCTCGTCCTAACCTTGGCACTGGCGTTTCCCTTGGTCCGTCTGGCAGAGGTCACGTCCTACGTTACCTTGACCGTGTTTGCCTTGGTGAACCTGTCCTTGCTGTGGATACGGTTCCGCGGCGACACGGTGGGCAAGTGGCGCGTGCCGATTTGGGTCCCGGCCCTGGGCGCCGTATCAAGTGCCGCGATGGTGGTTTTCAACGCCGTCGCTGCCATCAACTAAGCGGGGGGCGGTCATGAACCAAGCCGTGCGGCTAATGGTCAAACAAGCGCAAAACAACCGCTGGTCCAACATAAGGCTGCTCACGGCTTGTGCCGGGCTACCCAGCGGCGAATTGGTGATGCGACGGCCGAGCTTCTTTGGAAGTATCCTGGCCGCGTTGAACCACATCCTGATCGTCGATTGGTACTATATCGATGCGATGCGGGAAGGGGGACGCGCAGCGGAAATTAGGGAAAACTACCGGGATGGCGCCCCTGACCCGTTCAGTGAAATCGCGGCGCTTGCGGCTGCGCAGGACCGCTCCGATCTGGATCTGATCGGTTTCTGCGAGGGCCTTGAAGAAAACGACCTCTCGCGTCATGTCGACACCCTGCGGGAAGCCGGTGTTATCTGGAAGGAAACGCTCGGCGACCTTCTGCTGCATCTGTTTCAGCATCAAATCCATCACCGTGGTCAGGTCCACGACATGCTTTCCGCTACAGCGGTCGCGCCGCCGCAGCTGGATGAGTTTTATCTGGCAATGGACCGCGCGGCGCGGGGCGACAAAACCGTCCCCTAAGTTTTCTTGTCCAGGAACAGGTTGGGCTGCAGGAAAAACCCGATCAACAATGCGCCGTCCGGCGCGCGCGCCACGTGCCGGCTGCCGGTAGGCCGCCACACGAAATTGCCGGCCGTCGCTTCGCCCTCATCATCCACCAGACGGCCTTCCAGGACATATGTCTGCTCGATATCGACATGTTCATGTAAAGGAAGCTCCGATCCCGGCTCCCATTTGAACAGAGCCGTAAGCAATCCGGTTTCCTTGTCCTCCATCAAGATTTTGGTTTCGATGCCTTCGAAACGCGTCTTTTTCCAAGGCAGACTTTCCACATCCACATAGCGGGATGCTAGGTCGGCAAGGCCGGCGTGGTTCGGCGCATCGGGTGTAACGGTGCTCATGATGGTTTCCCCTGGTTCGTCCCTTCGTTGAATTTAGGGACTGTCAAATCCGGGTGGATGCTAAGGGCATCTGTGCCCGAAATCCAAGAGATACTGAGCTTAGAGTCCGATTTTCCGTGGGGCTGGGGCTTGGGTCGAACGGTCAAGACATGCCATAACGGGGCGTTGTACGGCATTTGTGGACAGCCCCAGAATGGGCAGATTGAATTCGGAGATACTTGGAATGGCGTCTTTCTTCTCAAAACTGTTCGGTGGCGGAAAATCTGGGGCGAATGACGACCGGGCGCCCGGTAGAGGGGAGGCCGTGACCTACAAGGACTATTCGATCGCTCCGAGCCCGATGCGTGATGGCGAGCAATGGCGCCTGTGTGGTGTCATCGCCAAAGTGGATGCCGCCGGCGAGGCAGGTGGAGAGGGTGTTCGGCTTGAGCGGACGTTCATCCGGGCCGATCTTTATCCTACACGTGAGGAGGCCGAAACCTTCGCGATCCGCAAAGGACAACAGATCGTCGACGAGCAGGGCGACAAGCTGTTCGCCGATGGTCAGCCCACCGGCCGAGCTTGATCGGCGTCGAGTAATTAGGGGGCCATCACAACCGGACCCAAAAAGGAAAGAGGCGTCGGGCGGCGCGGAGTTCCGGCTGGCCCCCGTCAAAGCCGGCCGGTTTCCCGGTCAGCCCGTGGGAGACCCCCCGGCCCGCTGCCTCGGCCGCTACCATCCGCGGGAGTTCGCTAGACAGCGGCGGCGCGCCCGGCGCCTCAAAAAGACCTTTCGGCCTCCCGCACGAAACAGATCGCAATCCGGTTGGTCCGGTGTCTCGGTCACCCTGGCAAAGCACCTTGATGCCGAACCCAACCTACATGCTGTCCCCAAGGTCGCACCACCGGCCGAGACCGAGGCGGACCGGCGACCGCATGCTGCGAGGAACAATGCCTTTCCCGGTTTCCCGCCCGAAGACGCCCCGCAAGACGTCGCCGGAGAGAGACACTCGGCTGAACCGCCGGATCCTTCCGCTGCCCGTGTGACCCGCGACCTACCGTCCCTGGGCGCAAGCGCCGAAAGACGATATGACCGCGTAAAAATCAGCACGGCTCCGCGAATGCCGACCGCCCGGTCCGGATCAATGCCCGAAGGCGCCATCCGGCAACTGCCGCCTGGAACGAACGGGTGCGAACCCGCCAATCCCCAACTGCCGCCCGGAACGCTGGTCGGGACACGTCCCGCCATTGTTCCGCCGTCCGGCCCGGCCCCTCGGCCCGGTCCGCGGAGCATCTCCACGAAAACCGTCCTTGGGCGAACCACCTGCGGCCGGGATGCCCCAGACCGCGCGCGCTTCAACACACTGCTCCCACGAAACCGGCTGATCGAAATGTTCGGCTTGCGCCGCCATCCTTGGAACCGGCCCCGCGTCCCGCGTCGAACCCACTGCCTTTCCGAGTCGCCCCGGACAGCGCAGCATCCGCCGCGTCCGCTCCATCTTCACCCTGACTTGGCATCCGGCGAGCCGGAACCGCTATCGCGTGATCTGACAGAACGATGTATCGCGCACAATCAGTGTCCGCGTATCCTGATCCGCTGTCTATGAAAATTTGAGGAGTTTTCGAAAATTGTTGTGTATTAACAACGCTTTAGAGCACATTTCATCCACAATTTATCCCCAGAGTTACGCACAGCCGCTAGATTCGGTGTGCTTTGCGGCAAAGGACATACAAGATCGTGTGGGACAGTGTGGATGCTTCTCAATATTAGCGGTATAGCGACTGTTTTGCTCGAAAGCGGCAAAAACCGTTTTGACACGGGCCAGCGAAGCGATAGGGTACCTCCATAGGGAAGGAGCCTTAGCCGGCTTAGCTCGAAGACGTCCGGTCAACGGCATTGGCTACCGGCAGACATCGTTCCATCGGAATGATGTTTTGCGCAGTACGGTTTTGCGATTCATTATTGCCAGTCACCGGATTCGGGATAGGCCCGTGCGGCATCGACCGTGCGAGTTTGCCCGATTATTCGCCTTTACATCGGCTAGGGAGTTGCTAGATCGGCCGGCGCACTCAATACAGTGCGGGTCGGTTCGTGCTAAACTTCTCTAAGAAAATCCGACGCTTGGCGGCGTGCATGACGCGCGGTGCCATTGTGCGGAGCTGCAGGGGGAAATCGACAAGACCGCTCAGGATATCGCTAGTGGTCCAGTCGATTGGGAAAATTCGTAAAGGGTTTAGCATGGGTTCGCAGATGGCGAATAGCCGCAACACACAGCGAGGGGGATCATGAGCACGCAAGATCGACCACTATCGCCGCATCTCCAAGTCTATCGATGGCAATGGACCATGGCCTATTCGATCCTGCACCGGGCGACCGGCGTGGGGCTGGGTGTCGGGACCTTGTATCTGACATGGTGGCTCTTGGCCTTGGCCGGCGGCGCGGAAACTTTCGCCACCGTCTCCGATTTCTCCGGCAGCTTCATCGGAAGGCTGCTTCTGTTCGGTTGGACCTGGGCGTTGTTCTACCACCTGGGCAACGGAATCCGGCATCTGTTCTGGGATGCGGGCAAAGGTTTTGAACTGGATACGGCGGCAAAGACCGGCCATTTCGCGGTCGCTTTTTCCGTCATCGCTACCTTGGCTCTGTGGGCGATCGCCTACGGCGCCGCGTAAGCGGGAGGGAAGAATGAGCTTGGAAACAAGACTTGGCCGGGTACGCGGGCTCGGTTCCGCTAAGGACGGCACCCATCATTGGTGGGGACAACGCGTGACCGCTGTGGCGCTGGTCCCCTTGACGATCTGGTTCGCTGTCAATGTGGCCAGCATGGCCGGCGCCGGCGCGGATGTCGCGGCCGCCTGGGTGGGCGCGCCGTTGAACACGGTGCTGCTGCTGCTCCTGATCGCTGCGACCTTCCATCACCTACAGCTCGGCCTTCAGGTCGTGCTGGAAGATTACGTGCATGCAGAGGGGACGAAGATCGCCGCCTTGATGCTTTTGAAATTCGCTTGCGCGATCCTGGCAGTGGCCTCCGGCTACGCTGTCCTGCGCGTCGCATTTGTTGGAGGCTAGAGACGGATGTCCAAGGCATATGAAGTCATCGACCATACCTACGACGTCGTCGTGGTCGGCGCCGGCGGCGCCGGATTGCGGGCGACCTTCGGGTTGGCCGAACAGGGCCTGAAGACGGCCTGCATCACCAAGGTATTCCCGACCCGCAGCCACACCGTGGCCGCTCAGGGTGGGATTTCCGCTTCGCTCGGCAACATGGGGCCGGACGATTGGCGCTGGCACATGTACGATACCGTCAAGGGGTCGGACTGGCTGGGCGATCAGGACGCCATCGAATACATGGTGCGCGAAGCGGTCCCTGCGATCATCGAACTCGAACATTACGGCGTTCCGTTCAGCCGGACCGAAGAGGGCAAGATTTATCAGCGCCCGTTCGGTGGGATGACGACGGAATTCGGCGAAGGTCCGGCGGCGCAGCGTACGTGCGCGGCGGCCGACCGTACCGGGCACGCCATCCTTCACACGCTGTACCAGCAGTCCCTGAAGCATCAGGCTGAATTTTTTATTGAGTATTTTGCACTCGACCTGATCATGAACGATGAGGGCGAATGCGTCGGCGTGATGGCCTGGAACCTGGACGACGGTACCATCCATCGCTTCCGCGCCAAGATGGTGATTCTGGCGACCGGCGGTTACGGACGCGTCTACTTCTCCGCTACCTCCGCGCATACCTGCACGGGCGATGGCGGCGGTATGGTGGTACGCGCGGGGCTGCCGCTGCAGGACATGGAATTCGTTCAATTCCACCCGACCGGAATCTACGGTGCGGGTTGTTTGATCACCGAAGGGGTGCGCGGCGAAGGGGGATACCTGACCAATTCCGAAGGGGAGCGTTTCATGGAACGCTATGCCCCATCGGCCAAGGATCTGGCTTCCCGCGACGTCGTCAGCCGTTCAATGACGATGGAAATCATCGAAGGCCGCGGCGTCGGGGCCGAGAAGGACCACATCCACCTGCATATCGAGCATCTGGATCCGAACATCATCAACGAGCGCCTGCCGGGTATTGCCGAATCCGCGAAGATTTTCGCGGGCGTCGACGTCTCGAAGGAGCCGATCCCGGTCGTTCCGACCTGTCACTACAATATGGGCGGCATCCCGACCAACTATCACGGCGAGGTGCTGACCAAGAAGGACGGCGACCCGAATGTCATCGTGCCGGGGCTGATGGCCGCGGGCGAGGCAGCCTGCGTGTCGGTCCATGGCGCGAACCGCCTTGGCTCCAACTCGCTGCTCGACCTTGTCGTCTTTGGACGGGCGACGGCGCTGCGCTGTGCGGAAGTCGTTGATCGGGAGGGTCCGCACCGGGCCTGGCCGAAAGATGCCGGCGACGACGCCTTGGCCCGCCTGGACAAGGCTCGCAACGCCAATGGTTCCACGCCGACGGCGGCCTTGCGTGACGACATGCAGCGCGCGATGCAGAACCACTGTGCCGTCTTCAGGACGGAAGACAGCCTGCAGGAAGGCATCAAGAAGATGAAGGATGTCTGGTCCGGCAAGGACGACATCCGCGTCAGCGACCGAACGATGATCTGGAACTCGGACCTGGTGGAAACACTGGAATTCGAGAACCTGGTGGAACAGGCCATGCTGACCATCGTCGGCGCGGAAGACCGGAAAGAATCCCGCGGTGCCCAGGCCCGTGACGACTATCCGGACCGTGACGATAAAAATTGGATGCATCACACTCTGGCTTGGATCGACGAGGCGGGGAAAGTGAAACTGGACAAACGTCCGGTCAACCTGCAGCCGATGAGCAACGAAGTTCAGAGCTTCCCGCCGAAAGCGCGGGTCTACTGATTGGCTGGTTAAGGGGATAATCGATGGTTGAATTCACACTTCCCGCGAACTCCAAAATCGGCAAGGGAAAGACTTGGCCGAAGGCGGAGGGAGCGACGAACGTCAAGCGTTTCAACATTTATCGTTGGAACGGGGACGACGGAAAGAACCCGCAGGTCGATACCTACGAAGTCGATATGGACCAATGCGGCCCGATGGTTCTGGACGCGCTCATCAAGATCAAGAATGAGGTCGATCAGACGTTGACCTTCCGACGGTCCTGTCGTGAGGGCATTTGCGGTTCCTGCGCGATGAATATCGATGGAACCAACACGCTGGCCTGCACCAAGTTCATCGAAGAAGTGAAGGGGGAGGTAAACGTCTATCCCCTGCCGCATATGAGCGTGGTTAAGGATCTGGTTCCGGATGTGAACACGGTCTATGCGCAGCTTTCTGCGATTGAACCGTGGATGAAGACGCAGTCCCCGCCACCGCCGGATAAGGAACGTCTGCAGTCGCCGGAAGACCGGCGCAAGTTGGACGGGCTTTATGAGTGCATCCTGTGCTTCTGCTGCTCGACCAGTTGTCCCAGCTATTGGTGGAACGGCGAACGCTATCTTGGCCCGGCGGTTCTGCTTCAGGCCTATCGTTGGATTGTGGACAGCCGTGATGAGTATACCGGCGAACGGCTTGATGCGCTTGAAGATCCGTTCCGGCTGTACCGTTGCCACACCATCATGAACTGTTCCAAGACCTGCCCGAAAGGCCTCAACCCGGCCCGGGCGATCGCGGAAATCAAGAAACTGATGATTCATCGGCAATTCTGACGGTACCGCATTAATGACATTGAAAAGGCCGGCCTTCGCGCCGGCCTTTTTCTTTCCGGCACGATCAACGCAGGGGCCTCTACCTTTCGGACGCAGGTCTGGGCCAATTAAACCCGTGACGGCTATTCGAGATGCGAAGGTTATTGCGTGCAATCCCGCCCTGCCGAGTAAAGGGGCTGAACAACCGTTTTCGATTTTCGATAAGGGGCGATGGTCCGGATCTGTGCAGGCCTGCCTACACCTTGGTTGGGTTGCAAAACTGCGCTACCGCGCGAAATCCGAATATTCGGAAAGGCAAATACGGCTAAACAATCCCGTAATTCCAACACAATAAGGCTATACCATCTTAGGTCACTGCGGTACTAAAGGATGTGTTAGCCTTGTGACGGGAATATCAGGGTGGATGTTATGTTCGGTACGGAAATACGCAGAAGATATAATAAAGTCTTCAAGGGCCTGCAGCGCGGTGGACGAATTGAGGCTGGATTGGTCCTTTCGTTTTACTTGGTGCAAATCGCGGTTGCAGGGACCCTGGCCGCCGTGTTGTTGAAACAAGGCGGTGCCGCAGCCTATGCCGGCGTCGTTCTGGCTTTGCTCTTCATCGGTACTCGGATGCGTGGCCTGAACAATATCGTGCATGAATGCAGCCACTATTCCTTCACGGAAGACAAAGCCGCCAACATTCTGTACGGCAGAATTGCCGCAGGCGTGCTGTTGTCGTCTTTCTCCGCCTATCGTGAGGAGCACATGACGCACCACGCCTATCTCGGCGACTATGAGCGGGATCAGGACATCCGATCCTTGAAGCCGTTCAGACTGGAACAGGCGCTGGATGCGAAAACCGTTGCGCGCCATGTCTTGACGCCCATTTTCGCCATGCATTTGCCCAACTATATCGGTATCAACCTGTCGCGCCGTGACGGCCTTGGCTTCCTTCTTCTCAAGGCGGGCTTGATCCTCGGCGCAGTCGGATACGCCGTCGTCGACCCGGTTACGGCGGTCGTCGTCGTCATGATCCCGTTCCTCTGGGTCTATACAGGCTTCAATTATTGGGCCGACGTCATCGATCACGCCGGTATCCTGGACAGGGACGATCCCTTGGAAAGCTCGCGCAACGCAATCGTGCCGAAATCGGTTCGGTGGCTGTTGTTTCCCCGAAACGACTGCTATCACTTGATTCATCATTTGTTCCCAAGTGTACCGTCACCGCATTTCGAGGACTGCCACGCGATGTTGATGCAAGAACCGGCCTATCGCCGCGTCAACGCCAAGGATGCGTCCACCGGTCTGCGGCCGACAGGTACGCTTGTTCAAGACTGGTAGGAACGGATGCCGTTTTTAACCGGGATGGGGATGGCCGCGAGCATGATCGTGGCCCTGGGACCGCAGAACGCGTACCTCATCAAGCATGGACTGATGCGGCACAGAGCGGTCCTGCCGATCGCGGCGATCTATGTGGCCATTGATGTTGCTCTGATTACGGTGGGCGCGTTGGGCGTCGGTGCCTTGATCTCACAGGCGCCGGATTGGCGCTTCGCCTTCTCGCTGGTGGCGGCGGGCTTTTTCGTCATTTTCGGCTTGATGAACATCCGGAACGCGTTCCGGCCGTACGACCGATCCATCGGCGGCGGCGAGAATGCCTCCCGCTATTCGACGGCCATTCTGGTCTCGATCGCCAATCCCGGTGTCTTGTTCGATACCGTCGTACTGGTCGGCGGACTGGCGGGTCGTTACGACCTGCTGGCGGACCGGCTGATCTTCTCTGCCGGGGCCGCGACGGCATCCTTGATGTGGTTTTCGGCACTTGCCGTGGTGTCGTTCTATGTCGGCTACTATGTCACCAGCGATCGGGTCTGGCGGGTTCTGGACGTCGTCATCGGCGTGCTGATGATTGCGCTTGCCGGCGTTATTCTGATGGACGCGACGGGGACATCGGTTGCCGTCATCGGGGCCATCTTCCTATAGACCGGAATATCCAAGGCGCGACCAGCTTTCCACCTTACTTCGCCGTTCTTGTATTCGGCCGCCCCCCAAAGCGCTCGTTGGACGGCTGGCTCGACAAAGCAATTGATCTTGAGGTTGCAATCCGGGTCGTGATTACTATTCCTGGGAACAAGATCATCAGATTGGGGCAAAGGCGGGACGATGCGGTTTTCGACGATATTCTTAGCGTTCTGTGTCGTCTTTTTGACTGTTTCCTGTGCCGCGCGCTGGAGCTTTCAAACCGGAAACGAGAAAATTGTTCAGGAAGTGCGTCCAAGGAATGAGACGGTCGCGGTTTCCACTACGGCGAAGATTGGTAAGGATGCAGAAAATTTGAGAGTCGCCATCGAAGGGGAGCTGTTGTCCCTGAAGATTTTCGGCGACGTTGTCTTGTCCTGCGACAAGGCGGACTACTGCCTGCATGCACGGTTTCTGGGGCCGGAAGATGATGGCTACGAGGCCGTTGTCTCTCGCTTCGGCCAAGGTACGGTTCCTACTGTGGTCGGCGTCGTGCTGGAAGACGATGCCGGGCGGCGGATCATGTCGTTCGACCTGGGTGGCGTGCTGCGCGGCGGCGGTCTTCGCCCGGCGTTCTCGTCAGGGGCAATTACCGTCATCGGGACAGAAGTGGCGCGGCAGATTGCTGCGAAGGTTGAGCATACGGGTTAGAACTGGATTTTTCCTGGAGGTCGAAATGCGTTGGACTGTTCTTCTTTTTACGCTGTTTTTGGCGGCATGTTCCGGCAATCAGTTGGATAAGAGCAAGACCTTCACCGAAGGATCTGACAAGGCGATCGTGGCCTTGGCGGTCATCTCCGATGGATCCGGCCCGTCCTCACCCTTGCTGGTCTGGTCGGGTTTCGATGCCGATTCGATGCTTATGATCGACAAGCGGGTGAAGGTTAACAAGCGCACCGACTCCGATGCTGGCGATGTCCTAGTCACAATGCTTCGGGGACAAAGAGACTACGGTGGGAAGAATTATTACGTCTTCGAAGTCGACCCGGGCGGCTACTTTCTTGAATATGTGTGGGCGTCGGGCACCAGCGGCCTCATCAAACGCCGAATTACGACAATCTATACCACTAATTCCCCTTCGTTCATCGCTGAGGCGGGCAAGGTTTACTATATTGGCGATTTCCAATACACGGCCGTTGGCGGGCAAAACACATTGCGGCCCGTTGCAGACGACATCGAAAGCGCCCAGGCGGTTGTTCGGTCGGACTATCCGAACGTGACCGCGCCTGTCCTGCATTTACCGCCCCGGTCCGTGAAGTTGAACTGTCGAGGACAGCGCAAGAATGCCTTCGGTTCCGACACCGATTTCTGCGGGCCGGGAGAGACGGACGTGATTTACGAGGAATAGGCGCCTGGAGGGCCTCTTCTCTCTCAGATCACGTCATTCGATCTCGCTTATTCCTCGACTGTTTTCGCCTCAAGCATGGCGTCGAAACGGGCACCCACTTCCGCGCGCCGCAACGGATTTTCGCCGTATTTATTCGGCCCGTCTTGGCCCGGGCATAATCCCAGGGCGATCAGCATTGGCAGATTGAGGGGCGGCACCAGCAGAGCCAGAGCGGCCCATCCCGGCACGCCGCAATCACGGCATCTTTGCGTCCCCGCGGCCAAATACAGCAGCATTAGCGGGACGAACGCCAAGGCGATCGATGCCGCCAACAGCATTTCAGCCGTGGTAAAGCCGCCGACCGCTGTCAACTCGCCACCCATCAGCCTGTAGGCGGCCATGGATAGGCAGAGCCAGCACAAGGCCTGGAAAGCGATGGACTGAAGGAAAGACTGACGATTGCGCCGTACGCCGCGAAAGACGAACGGGTCACTGAAAATAGGTTTCGACATCAGTTTGCCGCCGGACCAAGGCGCTCCCAATAGTGGGTCCCCTCGCCATGTCCTGATCCCGGAAAGATGGGGCGTGTTGAGTCTTCCTGCAACTCTTGAGGGGCAACTTTTATCCGGGATTTTAGGAAAGCTTTCGGTACCAAGTCGAACGCATTAGCGGCCTGGGGATGCCGGAGCCGCTTTTCCTTTTCCGGCGGTGCGCGTAATCTCGCCGTAAAGCCAGTTTGCGGGAGGGTACGATGGCGCCGGATAATGGATTGATCCTGTCGAACGCGACGATCTTGGACACGGTGTCGGGCGACCGAAACGAAGGCCGGCATGTCCGGATTCGGGACGGCAAGATCGTCAAAATAGCAGATGAGCCGCTCGCCGCCGAAGGCTGTGAGGAGATCGACTTGGCCGGCAAGACTCTGATGCCCGGCCTATGCGACGCCCATGTCCATGTTATCGCCGTCACTGCCGATTTCCCGGCCTTGCTTGCCATGTCGCCTTACTATGTGACGGCCAAGGCGACGGAAGTGATGTCGGGCATGGTGGACCGGGGATTCACCACTGTCCGCGACGCCGGTGGCGCCGACTGGGGCCTCGCCAAGGCGGTCGAGGAAGGATCCATCGAAGGACCGCGTCTGCTGTATTGCGGCCATGCCTTGAGCCAGACCGGCGGGCACGGGGACATGCGCTCACCCGGCCAGAACGGTCTGGAACAGTGCTTTTGCTGTGCTGGGATGGGGCATGTCTGTGACGGCGTCAGCGCCGTCCGCAAGGCAGCCCGGGAAGAAATCCGCCGCGGCGCAACCCATATCAAGATCATGGCCTCAGGCGGCGTGTCGTCGCCGACGGACCGGATCACCTCCACCCAGTTTTCCGATGACGAAATCACCGCCATCGTGGAGGAAGCGAATGCCGCAAACATTCCCGTCATCGCACATGCTTACACGGCGCGGGCGGTGAACCGCGCCTTGAAACTCGGCGTGACTTCGATTGAGCACGGCAACTTGATCGACGAAGAGTCGGTGGCGCTTTTCAAGGATTTTGATGCGTGGTTGGTGCCGACGCTTTCCACCTATCAGGCGCTGATAAAGGAAGGCGAGGAAGCCGGCATGGCCGCGGACTTGGTCGAGAAGACTTTCGAAGTCCTGGATGCTGGGATCAAGGCACTGGAAATCGCCTATTGGGGCGGCGTCAAAATCGCCTATGGGACGGACCTGCTGGGGATCATGCACCGCCACCAGCTCAACGAATTCACGATCCGCTCTGAAGTCTGCCCACCCATGGAAGTGATCCGACAGGCGACGATCTATGCAGCCGATTTGTTCGGAATGAAGGATCAGATCGGGCAGGTCGCCGAAGGCTTCTTCGCCGATCTCATCGTCATCGATGGTGACCCGGTCGAGGACATCTCGGTCATGACCCAGCCGGACCGATATCTGAAAATGGTGATGAAGGGCGGTACGATCTTGCGCCGGGCCGAATAAAGGCCCACAGGGCCGCCCAGGTCATTCCCACACGCCCCGCTAGGATCAAATCATGATTGCCAGGTTTTTGTCCGCATGCCGGTACGACCCTACCTTGGATGGGTCATACGCCTGGTTTCGTGTCGCCGTTTCCCTGTCCATGGCCACGATCGGCAGTGTCGGTCTTTGGTCCTATGTTGTCATTCTACCCTTGATCGAGAACGAATTTTCCGTCGGTCGGGGGGAGGCATCCATCCCCTATACAATGACGATGGTGGGGTTTGCCGTCGGCAACATGGTGGTTGGGCGGTTTGTGGACCGGTATGGCGTGGCGTGGCCCGCCTTATGCGCCATTGTCGGCCTCGGGCTTGGCTATATGGCGGCTGCGCAGACCGAGAATTTTTATTTCCTGAACCTGTTTCAGGGCGCCTTGATCGGTGTTTCAACCGCTGCCGGTTTCGGTCCCTTGATCGCCGATATTTCCAAATGGTTCCGCAAACGGCGCGGTCTGGCGATGGCTGCGGTGGCCAGCGGCAACTATTTGGCGGGCGCGATCTGGCCGCCGATCATCCAATATTTCGTAGAAACCGAGGGCTGGCGCGCGACCTATACCGGGATTGGCGTGTTCTGCCTTGTGGCGATGACGCCCTTGGCCCTGATGTTGCGCGCGCCGCCGCCGGACGAGGCGCGCATCCGCGCGAATGGCGGTTCCGCCGTGCATGGGGATGATGTCATGGCGATCGGGCTGTCGCCCCGAGCGCTGCAGACCCTGCTGGTTATCGCGGGGCTGGGCTGCTGCGTGGCGATGTCGATGCCGCAAGTGCACATCGTCGCCTATTGCATCGAACTCGGTTACGAAGCGGCGCGGGGGGCGGAAATGCTCTCTGTCATGCTGGCCGGCGGGGTGGTCTGCCGGCTCAGTTCCGGTTGGCTGGCCGATAAGATCGGTGGGGTGCGGACACTGCTGCTGGGGTCCGTTCTGCAATGCGTGGCGTTGTTCCTATACCTGCCCTTTGACGGGCTGGTTTCGCTATACATCGTCTCCCTGGTCTTCGGATTGGCGCAGGGCGGGATTGTTCCCAGCTATGCGGTCATCGTCCGCGAATATTTGCCGGTTGCTTATGCGGGGCGCGCCATCGGCGTGATCATCATGTCGACCGTCATGGGCATGGCGCTGGGCGGGTGGCTGTCCGGCGCGGTGTATGAAGTCACCGGCTCCTATACCGCAGCCTTCCTGAACGGCATCGGTTGGAACTTGGTCAACATCCTGGTCATGGTGTTGATCCTGATGCGCAGCGGCCGCGCCAGGATGGCCGCCGCCTAGACATGCCGCGCTGAAGAGACGTCGAAAAAGAAAAGGCCGCGACCCTTATGGGCCGCGGCACAGTCTCACGGAACTGCTTTTTTCGGTCGGGCCTTACCAAGCCGCGATCGGGGAACCGGCGGAGCCGGTCGCGCCGACGATCGGCATCGGCACATAGATATAGGCGAAGGTGGAAACACCGGCTTCGACCAGCCGTTCCGTCGCCAGGTTTTCGTGGTTGAAGATGCCGTTCTTCACCAGAAGGATCTGATGGACCGGGAAGGCGAGTTTCGAATCCGGGTTCGGAACGACTTCCGTCGCCCAGGTGTCGGCCCCGACCAGTGCGATCTTCTTCGCCGCCAGCCATTCGGCGACTTCGATGCCGATGCCGGGCTCACCGCTGTTGAAGGTGGCGTTGTCCTTGATCCAATGCCGGCCCCAGCCGGTGTGGAAGATGACGACATCGCCTTGCTTGATATCCGCGCCGGTCTTGCCGTCCTTCGCCAAGGCCGCTTCCACATCGGCGACCGAGATTTCCTGTCCGGCTTCCATCGGACCGTCTTTGATCGCGGCCACGTTCACCAGATGGGCGGTGGTGAAGAACGGTTTGACATGTTCGACGCCCAGCTTCTTCAGACCGTAGCTGCTGGCGATGTCTGTGCCGGTCACACCGTTGTAATACCGGATGCCCGACCCGTCGGCCTCGCCGCTGACGCGGACGCCGATATGGCCCAATCCGTCGAACTGGGTCCCGACCTGACCGATTTCGGTGGCCAGGAATTCGTCGTTCCAGATCACCTTGTTGTCGCCGAACGTCCCGCCGGTCGGCGCACCCGGAATGCGCAGCGCGAAAACACGGCTGCCGAACAGCGGCATCGCGGCTTCATAGTCGCGGCCGAGCTTGATGGCCTTACCTTCCTTGATCAGCGCCGCGGCGCCGATGATCTTGTCGGGTGTCACATAGTTGCTGGAGCCGGCTTGGTCTTCCGCCCCGTGAACCGACGGCCACCATTTCGGACCGATGGGCGTATCCTGGGCGAACGCGCCCGCGGCGGTAAGTGACAAGGCGGCGGTTGCCGCCAGAAATGCATTACGTATGGACATGATCGTATCCCTCTCCCGAAGTGTTGCCGATGCTTATGCGCACCATTCTTACTTTTTCGTCGATCACGGTAAAGCAGTACGCGACGGCTTCATAGGGCCAGTTCTGGAAATGGCTTTCGTCCTGCTTGCGCGGGAATGGTCAAAAGCATAGCGTGCGCCGCATGAAGACGATCCTTGCCATCGCGGCCGGCGGAGCGCTTGGCGCCCTGGGACGGCATTTTCTTGCGTATCATGTCAACGCATTGATCGGGCACGGTTTTCCGTGGGGAATCTTCGTCTGCAATGTGCTCGGATCCTTTGCCATGGGGGTGTTGGTGGAAGCCTCCGCCCTGCTCTGGTCTCCCAGCCAGGAACTGCGCGCCTTCATCGCTGTGGGTGTTTTGGGCGCTTTCACAACCTTCTCCACGTTTTCACTCGATATCGTTTTGCTACTGGAACGTGGTGACATGGTGAAAGCGGGCCTGTATGTGACCGCATCGGTGCTCTGCGGCGTCATAGGGTTGTTCGCGGGACTGCACCTGATCCGGACGGTGATGACATGAGCGGCGTAAGAAACCAAACGGTCGGCAGGGCGGAGGCGGACATGCGCCTTGACCGCTGGTTCAAGACGCATTTCCCCGATCTGGCCTTTGCACGGTTACAAAAACTGCTGCGTACGGGACAAATCCGGGTCGATGGCGGCCGGGCAAAGACAAGCCAGCGGCTTGAGCCGGGGCAGGTCGTGCGTATTCCGCCCCTTGGCGAGGCCAGGGAAGCCGAAGACCACGTTGAGTCCGGATGGCGCGGGACGCTGTCTGCGGAAGATTCGAAATTCGTAAAATCGCTGGTGGTTTACAGCGATGCCGACGTAATCGTGATCAACAAGCCTGCGGGCTTGGCCGTTCAAGGCGGCACGAAGACCGATCGGCATCTTGACGGCATGTTGAGCGGATTGATGGATAAGGGGGGTGAACGGCCCCGGCTCGTTCATCGGTTGGATCGCGATACCAGTGGCGTCATGATGCTGGCCAAAACGCGTGCCGTCGCGACACGGCTTGGTGATGCTTTCAAGCACAAGGAAACCCGCAAGATTTATTGGGCGATCACCGCCGGCGTGCCCGACCCCCGCGAAGGGGAAATCAGCATGGCGTTGAGCAAGGCGGGTGGGCCCGGCCAGGAACGGGTCGTGGCCGACCCGGAGGAAGGCAAGTCAGCCATCACCTGGTATAAGGTGATAGACACGGCCGCCGACCGCGCAGCCCTTATCGCTTTGTGGCCACGTACGGGGCGTACGCATCAGCTTCGCGCCCATATGGCGGCACTTGGGGCGCCGATCGTCGGGGATGGCAAGTACGGCGGCAAGGAAGCTTTCCTGACCGGTGACGAGTTTCCGGCGCAGGTTCATCTACACGCACGCGAGATCGATATCCCCGGCACCGGGGTGCGGGTCTCTGCCGCGCTGCCGGCTCATATGCTCCAGACTCTGGAAATGCTCGGCCTGGATACCGAGGACCTCGTCCAGGATCCGTTCGAGGAATGGGAAGCGCCGACGAAACCGAAACCCCGTCAATCAGGGGCGAGGAAGCCGGCTGACCAGAAGACACGTGTCAACCGAGCCGCTGGACAGAGATCGGGCGTCAAAAAGTCCGCTGGACCTAAGAAAACCGGCACCAAGCACACCGGCACCAAGCACACCGGCACCAAGCAAATGGGCACCAAGCCCACCGGCAAGAAATCGGCGGCCAGGAAGTCCGGTTCGGCCAAGCCGCGGCCGGCCCGGTCGGCCTCGGCGCGGTCCAGAGCATCCGGGGGTAAGGACGGCGGTTCCAAGCGGCGCTGAGCTTGACGCCGGAAGCGAGGAATTTATGTCACCTGTTAGATTGGCAGTCTTCGACTGCGACGGAACGCTTGTCGATAGTCAGCATTCCATCATCGAATCCGTCCAACTGGCTTGGGCGGCTGAGGGACTGGAGCCGCCGAGCGACGAGTACATTCGGACCGGTGTCGGCCTGCGCCTCGATTTCGCGATCCCCCGCTTGGCGCCGGACGCTCCGCGCGAGGTTCAGGATCGTCTGATAGAGCGCTACAAGCAGGCTTTCTTTACGATCCGGCAGAAACCGGATCATGAGGAGCCGCTGTATCCCGGCACGATCGAGGCGTTGGACAAACTGGACGATCTGGGGGTTTTGTTGGCCGTCGCTACCGGCAAAAGCCGTCGCGGGCTTGACGCCACCTTGGAACGGCATGGACTGACCGACCGGTTCGTCGTGCTGAAGACGGCGGATGACGGACCGAGCAAGCCCGATCCCAGAATCCTGCAAGACGCGGTAAAAGAAGCAGGTGCTAATTTTGATACGACCGCTATGATTGGGGACACGGTTTTCGACATTTCAATGGCGCGCGCGGCGCGTACACATGCGATCGGGGTATCCTGGGGATATCATCCGGTTGAAGAATTGAAAAAGGCAGGGGCCGCGGCGGTGATAGACCGCTACGCAGACCTGCCGGGCCTGTTGCATCGAATTTGGAGCATATAAGTCATGAAATGGATGCTGCGCATCGTTCTGGGATTGGTCGTTCTGCTGGTCGTCGCGGTCGGCGGGGGGCTCGCCTTCGTTTCTTCCATCGACAAGAGTTACGTCGAGGAGCAGGCCTTCGACGCAACGGGCCGGAAGCTGACCATCGGCTCGCTGGACCTTAATCTGATATCGACCTCACCCTCCATATCCGTGCGGGATTTGAGCTTCCAAAACGCTGATTGGGCAAAAACACCGGAACTGGCGAAAATCGCTCGGTTCGATGCGCAAATCCAACTGATGCCGCTTTTTTCCGGCATTCTGGATGTAACCAAGATTGAGATGAGCGGCGCGCAGATCGCGCTGGAAACGGACGCAGCGGGCAAGAGCAGCGCGGACTTCTCCAAGCCCGGCGATCAAGCGGCCGAATCGGCTGAGTCTTCCGAGAGTGAGGGCGCGGCAGGCGGGGGCGATGCCGGCGGCGGAATTCTGCCGATCCTGCGCCTTGTCGATATTTCCGACGTTACGGTGACGATGACGGATCAGGGAACGGGCGCGACGAACACGGTTCGCTTGGATACCGTCTCGGTGCGCGGTACCGATCCGGCCAGCCCGCTGGACGTGAAGGTCGCCGGTGAAGCGACCGTCGGTGTGAATGGCCAAGGCACCACCTTGCCGATCGCCGTGGAAGGACAGTTGGGGTCGCCGCAGGCGATGCTCGATGCGGCCCAGGCTTGGCCGGTGCAATTGGCGGGCGAAGTGGCGGGTATCGGCCTTCAGGTCGATGGACAGATTCAAGATCCGACGGCCGGGCGCGGCATCGATGTTGTCGTGGCCTTGGCGGGCGACGAACTGGCCCAGGCGGCACAGGTCGCCGGTATCGCCGTTCCGACCATCGGTGCGTTCGACATTCAGGTGACGGTCCAGGGCGATGCGGATGGCGACCTTGCTGTCCCCGCCCTCAGCGTCCTGGTCGGGAAGCCCGATTTCGTCCGTATTGAGCTTACGGGTACCGTGCAATCGGTCACGAAGGTTGAGGGAGTCGATCTTTCGCTGCTGATCGAAGGCCGGGAAACGGCCGCATTGTCCCCGATCATCCGTGAATTTGCGGGTCAGGACGTGCCGGCCCTGGGGCCGTACCGGCTGACCGCCGCGGTGAAGGGCGGACAGTCTTCCGGCCTTGGCGTCCGTGACATCAACTTCGCCCTCGGCCGTGCGGACCTGCTGGTCATCAACGCGCAGGGGTCTATTGCCAATGCGATGACCGTGGACGGGATCAGTCTGGGCTTCGCCCTGCAATCGCCCGAAATCGGCAAGCTGAGCCCGATCGTCGAGCCCTATGCCGGGCAACCGGTTCCCGCGCTGGGTCAATTGACCATTCAAGGCGTCGTCACCGGCGGACTGGAAAGTGATATCCAGCTTTCCGATCTGAACATGGTTCTCGGCAAAGAATCCTTGCTAGCGGTCAAGGCGACCGGTGGGATCGCCAGCCTTCTGAAGCAGCGCGGTATTAGTGTTTCCATCGATGTGAAGAGCAATCAGGTGGCCGCGCTCTCGCCGATTGCGGAGCAATTCGCCGGGCAGAAGGTACCGGCCCTCGGTCCGCTCTCTCTCACGGCTAAAGTCGCGGGGGATTTGGACAAGGTCGTGCGTGTCGACGGGATCAACTTCTCATTGGGGACCCCCGATCTTATTCAAGTCACGGCAACAGGCGGTATGGAGGATGCAATCGGTCAAAAGGGCTTGAACCTCGACATCAAGGCGGATAGCCGGCAAATCGGGGCGCTCTCGCCGATCGCGCAGGACTTCGCCGGTCAAAAGGTGCCCGCGCTGGGTCCCTTGTCGGTCGCTGCGAAAGTGACGGGTGACCCGTCGGGGACACTTTCCCTGCAAGGACTGAATGTCGATTTGGGCGACCCGCAGGTGATCAAGGTCGCCGTTCAGGGCGGCATCGCCGATTTGCTCAATCAGGCGGGTATCGACCTGAGGATTGCGGCGGAAGGGGTTGAAACTGGCAACCTCAGCCCGGTCGCCCAGGATTTCGCGGGCCAGTCCGT
This sequence comes from uncultured Flavobacteriaceae bacterium, assembly GCA_964350445.1. Lineage (GTDB taxonomy): Bacteria > Pseudomonadota > Alphaproteobacteria > UBA8366 > Aestuariispiraceae > Hwanghaeella. The sequence goes on along the minus strand of CAYGKA010000055.1, from coordinate 8,208 downwards.
TCCGGCGCTGGGACCGTTTAAACTAGGCGCTGCGGTGAAAGGCGGCTTGTCGGACAAATTCGCGGTCAATGACCTGTCCGTCTCGGTCGGGACCAAGGAAACCGCCTTGCTGACCGTTCAGGGGGCTATCGCCGATGCCGTTGCCGTTACAGGCGTCGATGTCGCGCTCGCGCTTGACAGTCCCAGCCTCGCCAAGCTCTCCACACCCGATAACCCGCTGCCGGATGTTGGCCCGATTGTGGTTCGCGGCCGCGCCCAGGGCAGCATGTCCGATGAAGTGCGCGTGAATGGCCTGACGGCCCAGATGGGCAAGAGCGATCTGGCTGGAAGCATGATCGCGAAGACGACGGGCGATAGGCCCTATGTCAGCGTCAATCTGACATCAAACCTGTTGGATCTTTCGGTATTCCAGCAGCAGGGCAAGAGCGGCACAGGCGGGTCGGCCGGCAGCGCGACCGGTGGCGGCGCTGCGGCGCCACCGGCGAAGTCCAGCGACGGCCGCGTCATTCCGAACGACCCTCTGCCCCTGGAGGCCTTGAGGTCCGTCGATGCGGATATCTCGGTCAAGGTCGCTCGGCTGACCCTCGCGGTCACCGAAATGACCAATGCAGATGTCGGCATTTCCTTGAAGAACGGCGATTTGCAAGTCACGCCGTTCAAGGCGAATGCGGCCGGCGGCGCGGTGGAAGCGGAGTTTCGCTTGAATGCCTCCAAGGAGATTCCCGAGCTCGGCTTCAAACTGGACGGGTCAAACCTAGATATTGGCGGCATCATGCAATTGGCTGGGATCAACGGCGTCATCAATGGGCCGCTGACCATCAATGCCTCACTGGCCGCCCTTGGTGACACACCCCGGGCCTTCGCCAGCACGCTCGGCGGCAGCGCGAAACTGCTCGTCGCCAATGGCAGGATGAACAAGAACGCGATGATCCGCGAATTCGGCAAGGGAGCCACGCTGGTGACCGAAATCCTCTTCGCCAACAAAGAAAGTGTCGTGGTCGAATGCCTGCTCGCCGATTACACCATCAAGGGCGGCATCGCGGATACCAAGACCGGCATTCTGGAAACGGAAATCTCGACGGTCACGGTGGACGGGGATATCAATCTGGGCAAGGAAGTGCTGGACCTCGACGTCACGCCGCAAGGCAGCATCGCCGGCGCGGTTCAAATCGGTATTCCGGTTCATGTCGGTGGTACCTTCGCCTCGCCCACCTATGGCCTGCAGGCCGGCAAGGCGGCGCTGGGCGTTGGCCTCGGCCTGTTGACGGGCGGGGTGGCGCCGGCCATCGGTGGTTTGCTGGCTCAAGGTCTCTCGGAAGATCATCCATGCGCAAATCTGAAAACCGGCGGTGCGACAAGCAGCGGCGGTGCTCAGCCTGCCACGCCGTCGGCAGCGCCGGTGCAACCGGTTGAAACGAAACCGGCTTCGCCGGAAGACGCGCTGAAGGGCGCTTTGCAGAAGGGCCTGAAAGGGTTGTTCGGGAACTAGCCCCAACGGGGACATCCGTCAAATCAACGCAATTTAGGTGGGTTGAACTTCCGGTATGAAACGGTTCTACAAACATGCGGCGGCCGAACCCGCCAGCGGTACGGATGGGTTGTATCGGGTCACTTTGGATGGTCGGCCCGTCCTATCCCCGGCAAAAGCGGACCTTCTGTTGCCCGGGCAGACCTTGGCGGAGGCCGTCGCGGCCGAGTGGGACGCCCAAACGGAAAAGATCAACCCGGCCGCCATGCCGCTGATGACCTACGTGTCGACGGCGACCGATCGCGTGGAACCGCAGCGCGAAGCCGTTGCGGCGGAGATCGCGACCTTCGCGGCGTCCGACTTTCTATGTTATCGCGCCGACCAGCAGCCTGACCTTTCCGCAAAGCAGGAAGCAGCTTGGACGCCGATGCTTGATTGGGCGGAGAGCCGCTTCGGCGGGCCGTTTACGGTGACAAGCGGCATCATGCCGGTGCCTCAGCCCAATACGACGCTGATGCTGGTCGCGCGCGAAGTCGGCCGGCTCGACAGTTTTCAGCTGACCGCCTTGCACACGATGACCACCGCCATGGGCTCGTTAATATTGGGTTTTTCCGCGTTTGATGGTTTCAAGACGCCGGACGAGGCTTTCGAGCTCTCTCTTCTGGATGAGGAACACCAGGCCGACCTTTGGGGCAGGGACGAAGAAGCCGAAGCCCGCCGCATCCGCTTGCGGGAGGAAGTGCGTTCGGCGCACCGTTTGATTTCCTTGCTCAGCGCGGCCTAGAAGACTTTCGGGTCTGGTAAAGCAAGGCACCCTGCTGTAATCAATCAGAAAATCCTGATTCAGATTGGTGCCCGTTCCGGGACGTTGAGGGGAGCGCGTGAATGCAGCACATCATCCGGCAACTCGAAGAGAAACGGGCCCGCGCCCGCGTCGGCGGCGGGGAAAAGCGGATCGACGCTCAGCACGCCAAAGGCAAGCTGACCGCGCGCGAGCGTATAGATGCGCTTGTCGATGAAGGGTCGTTCGAAGAATACGACATGTTCGTCGAACACGATTCCAGTGACTTCGGGATGCAGGACCAGAAGATCCCGGGCGACGGGGTGGTGACCGGCCATGGCCTGGTCAAAGGCCGCCCGGTCTTTATCTTCTCTCAGGATTTCACGGTTTTTGGCGGCTCGCTTTCTGCCGCCCATGCGCGCAAGATCTGCAAGATCATGGACCAGGCCATGAAGGTGGGCGCGCCGGTCATCGGGCTCAACGATTCCGGCGGCGCGCGCATTCAGGAAGGCGTCGCTTCACTGGCGGGCTATGCCGACGTATTTCAGCGGAATGTCATGGCAAGTGGCGTCATCCCGCAGATTTCCACCATCATGGGTCCCTGCGCGGGCGGCGCGGTCTATTCGCCATCGATGACCGATTTCATCTTCATGGTGCAGGATTCCTCCTACATGTTCGTGACCGGGCCGGAAGTGGTGAAGACGGTCACTAATGAGGTCGTGACGGCGGAGGAACTGGGCGGGGCAATCACGCACACGACCAAATCCGGCGTTGCCGACAAGGCTTTTGAGAACGACATGGAAGCGATGCGCCAGCTGCGCCGTTTTCTGGGTTTTCTGCCGTCCAGCAATCGGGAAAAACCGCCGGTGCTGGCGACGGAAGACCCTTGGGACCGTGCCGAACCGTCGCTCGACAATTTGGTGCCGCCAAACCCGAACAAGCCCTACGACATGAAGGAGCTCATCCACAAAGTAGTGGATGAGGGCGAGTTCTTCGAAACGCAGCCGAACTACGCCGGCAATATCATCACCGGTTTCGGCCGGTTCGAGGGGCATCCCGTCGGTATCGTCGCGAACCAGCCAATGGTTCTGGCCGGCTGTCTGGATATCGCGTCCGCCATCAAGGCGGGACGTTTTGTACGGTTCTGCGACGCCTTCAACATACCGATCGTCACCTTCGTCGACGTGCCAGGCTTCCTGCCGGGCACGGCGCAGGAATACGGCGGGATCATCAAGCACGGCGCGAAGCTTCTTTACGCCTATGCGGAAGCGACCGTCCCCAAGGTCACGGTGATCACCCGCAAGGCTTATGGCGGGGCCTATGACGTCATGGCGTCCAAACATCTGCGCGGCGACGTGAACTATGCCTGGCCGACAGCGGAAATTGCGGTGATGGGGCCGAAAGGCGCGGTGGAAATCATTTTCCGCGCCGACAAGGACGATCCCGGCAAACTGGCCGAGCGTGAGCAGGAATATCGCGAGAAATTCGCCAATCCGTTCGTGGCCGGTTCCCTGGGCTTCCTGGACGACGTGATCATGCCGCATAACACGCGCAAGCGGATCGCCGGGAGCCTGCGCATGCTGCGCAACAAGAAGCTGGAAAATCCGTGGAAGAAACACGGCAACATCCCGCTTTAAGCGGGCAGGGGGCGGACATGGCCGATGCGCCGGTCCGTCTGCATATCGGCGGCAAGGTCGCGAAGGCAGGCTGGACGCTCCTCAACGCCCAGGCGGGCCCGAATGTGGACATCGTCGGTGATTTCCGTGATTTGTCACGTTTCGACGACGCAAGTGTCCGGGAAATCTATGCCAGCCACGTGCTGGAGCATCTTTCCTATTCCGATGAAGTCCTACCTGTCTTGAAGGAATGTTTTCGCATTCTGATGGACGGCGGCCGTCTTATGCTAGCCGTGCCGGACATGGAACGCATTTGCCGTTTGATGGTGCATGAGGCGTCTACGGTTCAGGTCCAATATCAGTTGATGCGGATCCTTTTCGGCGGGCAGACCGACGAATGGGACTATCACAAGGCCGGTTTTACGGCCGAGTTGCTGGCCGGTTTCTTGGGCAATGCCGGGTTCCAGGAAGTCCAGCGCGTCGACCGTTTCGACCTCTTTGACGATACCAGCGGCCTGACCGTCGGGGATGTTCCCATCAGCCTGAATGTGATCGCCATCAAGGGATAAGGGGTGACTGTGGTTATGCCTGAGAACGCTCGCGGATCCTTCGCCGAAGGGCAGGCATCATGAAACATGAAAGCGCAGTGAGAAGCATCGCCAGCGGCGCGGGCAACGGGACTTGCGAAACAGGCGGTTGATCATCGTCGTCGATGGGTTGCAGCAAAAAGCTTTGCCGAATTTTTTCTGCACTGGCAGCCGAAAAGGGGGGAACGGTACCGGGCGGCGAACTTGCCAGGAACGGAGACATGATGAACCCGCTGGTGTCATCGGCTGAGGCGCCCAAAACTCTACCAATCAGGTGAGCGACGAGAACAGACTGAAATCGCATGGTGAACGGAACGGCAAAAATATCCTCTGAACTGAGTGGAGCACCCCTATTAAACAAATCCAGTCCAATCTTGTTTCGGGCAAGCGCGTATGGAAACGGAGCACTCAGGAAGAAAGTCCCCAATCTTCCGTCCGCAATTGTATTTGTAAAGCCAACGTAAACGGTGTTCGGGGCCTGACCAATTAGTTCTTGGTGCGTCTGGAAAGCGCGGAGCGATGGTCCTGGATCAACGTGATTGAGACTATCGCGAGAGAGGGTGAGGCTGGTGGTTTCCACGGATGGCAGGACATTTACGTCAATCCCGATTTGACCATAGATGGCTCTCAGCAATTCTTCATCGAATAGCGCCGCGCCCGGTACCGCATCCAGTGTTGACTGGCACGTTGCAGGGTCGATGGCTTCGCAAACCGTTACCGGTTGAAGGTTGAGAGTAAAACTCGCTGCCCCTGCCGGAAAAGAGCCAGCAAAAAATATCACGCTGTATGTGAAGACCGATCGAATTATCAACATTCTTGTTTTCCCTAACTAGGCAAAAATATATTGGCCCCCAAGAGTGCCGATCGAATTCACGATGCCCATATGCTCCCACAATCTAGCGATATCCAAAGGCACAAGTGCCAACCTATCAGTTAATTTTGTCAATGATTGTTCAAGGACGGCGCTGTGGCAGCGTCCTAAAAGACTTTGTCGTGCTAGGCTCTGTAGCTTGATAAGACCGCACTTATGGCTTACCGAAGTGCCATATATTCGACGGGGAGAGCCTATGTTTTCCAAGATCTTGATCGCCAATCGTGGTGAGATCGCCTGCCGTGTCATCAAGTCCGCCAAAGCCATGGGAATCAAGACCGTCGCGGTCTATTCCGATGCGGATGCGGACGCGCTGCATGTGGAAATGGCCGACGAAGCGGTCGCGGTCGGTCCCGCCGCCAGTTCGGAAAGCTACCTGGTCATCGACAAGATCGTGGCGGCGTGCAAGCAGACGGGCGCGGAAGCGGTCCATCCGGGTTACGGGTTCCTGTCTGAAAACGCGGCTTTCGCCAAAGCCCTCGATGACGCGGGCATTGCCTTTATCGGGCCACCGATCGGCGCCATCAAGGCGATGGGCGACAAGATCGAGTCGAAGAAACTGGCGCAGGAAGCCGGTGTCAGCACCGTTCCAGGCCATCTTGAAGCCATCACCGATCCGGAGGAAGCGGTCAGAATCGCCAATGGGATCGGCTATCCAGTGATGCTGAAAGCGTCGGCCGGCGGCGGCGGCAAGGGCATGCGGCTTGCCTGGAACGACGACGAAGCTCGCGAAGGCTTGGTGTCCGCCATGAACGAAGGCCGTTCCTCCTTCGGGGACGACCGCGTCTTCGTCGAAAAGTTCATCCAAGAACCGCGCCACATTGAAATCCAGGTCCTCGGCGACAAGCACGGCAATGTCATTTACCTGGGGGAGCGCGAATGCTCCATCCAGCGCCGACACCAGAAAGTGTTGGAAGAGGCGCCGTCGCCCTTCCTGGACGAAGCGACCCGCAGGGCGATGGGCGAACAGGCCGTCGCGCTTGCGAAGGAAGTCGATTATTGCTCCGCCGGGACCGTCGAATTCATCGTCGATAAGGACCGAAACTTCTTTTTCCTGGAAATGAACACCCGCCTTCAGGTCGAGCATCCGGTGACCGAGTTGGTGACCGGCCTGGACTTGGTAGAGTTGATGCTGCGCGTTGCCGCCGGTGAGAAGTTGCCCCTGACACAGGACGACGTGAAACTGACCGGCTGGGCCCTGGAAGCGCGCTTCTATGCGGAAGACCCGGAACGCGGCTTCCTGCCGTCGACCGGCCGTCTTGTCCGCTATAGCCCGCCACGGGAGAGGCAAGGCCGCGTGCGCGTCGATACCGGCGTGCGCGAAGGGGCCGAAATCTCGATGTTCTACGACCCCATGATCGCCAAGCTGGTGACCTATGGGGAAGACCGGAACGCCGCCATCGATACGATGCGGGAGGCGCTGGACGACTATTATGTTCGTGGCTTGAACCACAACCTGGCCTTCCTGTCGCACCTCGTTGCGCACCCGCGCTTCCGCGAAGGTCATATGACCACCAACTTCATTGCCGAGGAATATCCGGACGGCCTGACGCCCGAGCATATGCTGCCGACCGACCCGAAGCTGCTCGCGGCGGCGGGGGCCATCATTGAATTCTGCTCGGTCAATCGCGACAAGGCGGCGCGGGGCGGCAGTATGGCCTACAGCGTCTTCATTGGCGACGAGGACCCGTCGGAGGTTTCTCTCACGGTGGAAATTGGCGCGGGTGTGGATATCGTCCGTTTCGACGACGGCGAGACCATGGAGGTCAAGTCGGATTGGATACCCGGGATGCCCCTTTTCGAGGCGACGATCGGCGGCCGCGTCGCCATCGTGCAAATCGACGTCACACATTCCGGCTATGTCCTTTCCCATACCGGGACGCGGGCGCTGGTGCGTGTCGTGGAAGCGCGGTTGGCCGAATTGCAGCGCCTGATGCCCTTCAAACCGCCGCCCGATATGTCCAAATTCCTGCTGTCGCCGATGCCGGGTCTATTGGTCCGCGTTTCGGTCGAGGAAGGACAGACCGTGAAAGCGGGCGAGGAACTGGCTGTCGTCGAGGCGATGAAGATGGAAAACGTCATGCGGGCGGTCAGTGACGGGGTCGTCGCGGCCCTGCACGCCACGGCCGGTGACAGCCTGGCGGTTGACCAAAAAATCGTGGAGTTCGAATAGGCCTCGCTGTCCCGCGTCTGGAAACAGGGATCAGTCAGGCCAAAGCGCGTGGACTCTACCGCAAGGCGGGGTTTGTCGGGATCGAGCCTTTCGCCGCCTATAATCCAGATCCGTTGAGCGTCTTCATGGAAAAGCATCTGGACCAAGAGGGATCGAGCGTATGACCGAGGTTGCGATCCGTTGCATCATCACGGGACGGGTGCAGGGCGTCTGGTTCCGCGCCTGGACGGAAAAGGAAGCGACTGCGCGCGGCCTCAACGGTTGGGTGCGGAATTTGCCCGACGGGTCGGTTGAGGCGCTGTTTTCAGGGCCTGAGCAGACCGTCCGCGACATGATCGGTCTCTGCCGGTCCGGTCCGCCGCTCGCCCATGTGGACGCAATCACCGAAGCACCGGCAGGTCCGCCTCAAAATGGCGTTTTCACTATTCTTTGAGAGTCTTTTTTAGGCATTAAAATCAGATAATTAGAAATTCTTTGGACGCCCGGAACCCTGGAAAATTTTGCCGAAGCACTTACGTCTGGACTGTAGCAAAGCTACGGAAAGGGTAAGTTTTTATGGTTCAGAAAATTGGTTCGGAAGAAGTGCGCCAAGGTGAAAAATCTGGCGTCGTACGGTACGTACTCGCAGCGTCTCTGCTGATGGCCGTAATCGCCGTGGCTGTGGTCGCCTTCGGAACGGCTGCTTGACTCCAGGACACGCGGTCCAAGAAGG
>CAYGKA010000054.1:0-32313 GCA_964350445.1 uncultured Flavobacteriaceae bacterium | reverse complement strand
GCCATCGGAACCGTTACCGGCATTGGTACCATTGAAGCCGGCGAAACCTGGGCTGCCATTGTCACCGGAAGATCCGCCGTTGCCCCCATTCCCGCCAAAGTTGGGCGTTAAACCGCCGAAACCGCCAACGCCATTATTTCCGCCGGCTGTTCCGCCAAATCCGCTGCCACCGTCCTGGCCGTTGAGACCGCGGTCTCCACCTGCCCCGGAATTGCCATTGTTCCCCCGGTTTCCAGGGGCAAGATTGAACCCGTCGCCCGACCCGCCGGAGCCACCGGAGCCGCCGGAGCCGCCGCCTCCGGTAAAAATTCTACCGGTCGCCCCACCATTGCCCGCAACCCCGCCGCCTGCATTGCCGGCTGCGACGTTCACATCGGTATCGATGACCAGCATATTCGTTCGGGACCGGATGGTGAGAGGGGCATCACCGACAACATTGATGATGTCGGAAATCATGACCACTTCATCGAAGGTGAAGACGCGGACGCCGTTCTCCGTCGTCACGGTCGGATTGCCGAAGAAGCTGGAATTGCCGTCGCCGATGTCGAATGTGCCGGTCGTGGTATCGAAGGTGACCGTGCCGGCCTGGGCATTCATTGCCAGCAGGGAGACGGATGCGGCGAGTAGGAAACGACGGAAAATCATAGACAGATCCTTCTACGGAAAATCGGCGTAAAACCGCCATTTCATCTATGATTTTACGGTATCTATATACAGATTTTAACCGCCATATTTCTGCCAACTAATGAGTAGTTTTCGGCCATTCATCAACGTGTGTTAAAAAACAGGGATGGCGTATACACAATTGTTGAAAATGGCCATTTTCTATTGCTCGGCTGGGATGTGCGCGAAAGATTTGGCTGTTCAAGACGCGCAAACGAAAAGGCCCCCGATGACGGGGGCCTTTCCGTGTAACGATTGAATGCCGTCTTAAACGTAGGTCGACCCGAAGATCACCTGCGGCAGCCAGTTCGCCAGATCCGGGAAGTAGGCCAGGATGCAAAGCGCCAGGATCTGGATCAGCACGAAAGGGAAGACCCCGCGGTAAATATCCATCGTCGTGACCGATTTCGGTGCGACGCCACGGAGATAGAACAGCGCGAAACCGAAGGGCGGGGTCAGGAACGACGTCTGCAGGTTCATCGCCATCATCACGCCGAGCCAGACCGGGCTGATGAAATCGTTGGCCAGCAGGACAGGCGCCACGATCGGGACCACGACGAAGGTGATCTCGATGAAGTCCAGGAAGAAGCCCAGGACGAACATCACGATCATGACCACCAGAATGGCGCCCCATTCGCCGCCCGGCATGCCGGTCAGGAATTCGTGCACCAGATCGTCACCGCCCAGGCCCCGGAACACGAGGCTGAACAGGGCCGCGCCGATCAGGATGGTGAAGACCATGGAACTGATTTCCATCGTGCCACGGTTGACCATCCGTAGAATGCCCGCAGCCCAAACCCGCCACAGTGAGACAAGAATGCCCCAGGCGAGCAGCACGGTGCCGACCGCACATGCCAGGATGGATGCCATGTCGCTTGCGGGGATTTCTTCCCGCCGGATACGAAGGTCGACCGAGTTCGCGAGGAACAGCATAACGACGAGGGAAAGCGCTGCGATATAGATCGGGGAGTTGCCGCGGGCATCCAAGGCGGAAATCAAGCCGCGTATGACGCCCATGAGGGCCAGACCTGCGAAGAGCACGGCCGTGACAACGGCGCCGATCCAACGCGGTAGCTCGCCGTCCACCAACTCGTTCACGACCATGGCGCCCACCAGGAAGCCGATCAGCGCTGCGCCGACGGTGCGGCTGAACAGGCCGAAGCGGGCCGGCTTGTCGGTCAACATGACGTAGTCCATGTCGAGTTCTCGAACGCGAAGCCCGGCCAGGAGAGTGGCGCCGACCGCGCCGACCGCCGCCGCTTCTGTGGGGGTGGCGACACCGGCGAGGATGGAGCCCAGGACCGCGACGATCAGGACGATCGGGGGGACAAGGGCATGCAGGATTTTCTGGCCCATGTTTTCCTCGGCCAGTTCCTCGGCGGGAATGGCAGGGGACGATTCAGGCTTCAGCCATGCCGTGATGATCTGGTAGATGAGATAGAAACCGACAAGCATCAAACCCGGGATCAACGCTCCGGCGAACAGGTCGCCGACGGAAACCGGTTCAGGCGACCAGTTTCCGGCCTCGCGTTGGGCATCCACATAGGCGTTTGAAATCTGGTCACCCAGAATGACCAGCACGATTGAGGGCGGAATGATCTGGCCCAACGTACCGGCGGCGCAGATGGAGCCGCAGGCGAGGGAGGGTGAATAGTTCCGGCGCAGCATGGTTGGCAGGGACAGCAGCCCCATGGTGACCACGGTGGCCCCGACGATACCGGTGGACGCCGCAAGCAGCATCCCCACGATCGTCACGGAATAGCCGACGCCGCCGCGCAGCGATCCGAACAGCTTGCCCATCGTGTCCAACAATTCTTCGGCCACTTTGGAACGTTCGAGCATGACGCCCATGAAGACGAAGAGCGGCACGGCGAGCAGCACCTCGTTCCAAATGGCGTTGCCGAAAACCCGGTTGGGCAGGGCGCTGACATAGGACATGTCGAAAACGCCCAACGACCAGCCGAGCAGGGCGAAGATTAGGCCGGTACCGGCCAGGGTGAATGCGACGGGGAAACCCATCATCAGGAAGATGCAGGCCGCAGCGAACATCAAGAGATCGAGAAGTTCCGCCAACATGTCAGATGCCCTCGTGCTCTTCACCGGCCTTGGGCGCTTCGCGACCGGCCAGGATGTTCAGTGAATGAATGATCATGGAGATGCCTTGCAGGCTCATCAGGACGCAGAAGATCGGGATGGTCGACTTCAGGACGAAGCGCGCCGGAATGCCGCTGGTTTCGTTGGACCCTTCCAGATTTGCCCAGGAAGCCTGGACATAGGGAAGGACATAGATGAAGAGCGTGATGCAGACCGGGAGCAGGAAGACCAGAACGCCGAAGATATCGATCTTGGCCTTCGTCTTCGCACTCGCTTCGCGGTAGAAGATATCCACCCGGACATGCCCGTTATGCAGCAGCGCATAGGACGCGCCCAACATAAAGACGAAACCATGAAGATACAGGATCGATTCCTGCATGAAGATCGACCCATACCCGAAAATGTATCGCAGCACGACAACCGCGAACTGAACCAGGACCATCATCATGGCCAACCAGGCGACCGACATGCCGAGAACCTGATTGAAACTGTCGATTATCCGCGCCACGCGCGTCAATGCGTTCACCGAAATCTCCCTGGGCGTCTCCGCCCCACCTGTTCACGTCGAAAGTAATGCCTTTCTAAGGCTCGGAATCCCATACTTGCAAGCGGCCCGTGATCCGATGCCGACCGTTCGGCTACCGCATGATGGGTAGAAAACTATCTTCCGGTCTCTTGAAGAAAAGGGGTCCGCGCCTTGACGACACGGACCCCGATCCCATTGCACGATATATGTGCTTAACCCTGTTCGTATTTGAAGGGCAGCAGACGTGCGTTCATGTAGGCCTGATCGGAAATCTTGGCCCAGGAAATGGCCTGACGGCGGAACGAAATGAAGCTTTCGTAGATCCGCTTGGAGATGTCGTCGACCTCGGCCACTTCCGCCACGACCTTGCCGGAGGCTTCACCGATCGCGTTCATGACGTCTTCCGGCATCTGCCGCAGTTGCACGCCGTGTTTCTTGATCAGTGTGTTCAACGAATCGTTGTTGCGCGCATTGAATTCCGCGAAGGAGCGGTTGTTTTCAGCTGCTGCACAAGCCTGGATCAGAGCCTTGTCGGCATCGGAGAAGCTGTCCCATACCCCGGTGTTGATCCCAACGGCAAGCGACGAACCCGGCTCGTGGAAGCCCGGCCAGTAGTAGTACTTCGTGACCTTGTAGAAACCGAAGGCCAGATCGTTCCAGGGGCCGACCCATTCGGTGGCATCGATCGCCCCAGACTGCAGGGCCGGGAAGATTTCGCCGCCGGGCAGCGAGATGGCGGACGCACCGATACGGCGGAGAACTTCACCGCCCAGGCCCGGCATACGAATTTTCAAGCCCTTGAAGTCTTCCAGGCTATTGATTTCCTTGTTGAACCAGCCGCCCATCTGAACGCCGGTGTTACCGCAAGGCAGACCCTTGATGTTGAACTGAGAGCCCAGTTCGTCCCAAAGTTCCTGACCGCCACCGTAGTAGATCCAAGAGTCGATTTCGTTGGCGGTGAAGCCGTAGGGAACCGCGGTGAAGAAGTTGTAGGCCTTGTGCTTGCCCTGCCAGTAGTAGTCCGCACCGTGATACATGTCGGCGGCACCGGTGGAGACGGCATCGAAACTCTCGAACGGCGGAACCAGTTCGCCGGCGGCGAAAAGCTTGATCGTCAGGCGGCCGTCCGTGGCGGCGGTGACGCTGTCGGCGAAGCGCTGTGCGCCGGTGCCCAGGCCAGGGAAGTTCTTCGGCCAAGTGGTGACCAGCTTCAGTTCACGCTTGTCTTGCGCGATGGCCGGAGCTGCAAGGGACGATACCGCGGCGGCAGCGCCGGCGACGGCAGTCGCGCCCTTCAAAAATTGGCGACGTTTCATGGACATGATTCTCCCAGTTTTAGATTCAGGCTTGTTGAGACGTATTCTCATGACCCCCTTAACAGCGGCAGGGCACTCAACCTTCCCCCCAATCTGCTGTGGGTGCTTTCTCAACACTCACCAACGTTAATCGTTATACGGATTTTATGTGAATGGGCAACAGAAGAGCGGTATCGGTGAGCGCTGTTCCCCATTCATATTCCGTCGTTCACGCAGAGGTGACGCGGGAATGCCAAGGCTTCATCGGCCTTGGCTGTAGCACGAGGGGGACCTTGGTGAAGGGGTGTGCTATTCCGGCGTTTCCGTCGTGGCCCAGCCGGCGGGTCCGAAGGATTCCAAAGGGTTGAAGCGCCGCTTGTAGGCCATTTTCTGACTGTCGGCGATCCAGAAGCCGAGATAGACGTGGCGCAAACCCCGGCGGCGGGCCTCTTCGACAAGCCACAGGATCATGTAACTGCCCAGACTGCGATTGTTTTCGTCCGGGTCGAAGAAACTGTATACGGCGGAAAAACCGTCACGCAACGTGTCCATCAGGCAAGCGGCGACAAGGACACCGTCCGGTTTCCGGAACTCCACCAGCCCTGTTTCGACGGGGCTCGCGGTGACAAGATTGACGTAATCCCGGGCGGTCATATTGGCCATGTCCCCGTCGCCATGGCGGCTTGCCACATAGCGCCGGAACAGGTCGAACTGTTCTTCGTTCACCCGCGCCCCGACATCAACGGCGGTGAGGTCGAGGTTGTTCTTCAAGACCCTGCGCCAAGAGCGCGTGTACTCGAATTCGCTGGCGACGACCCTGACCGGTACGCAGGCATCGCAGCCGGTGCAGACCGGACGATACATAATGTGATGCGACCGCCGGAAACCCGCTTCCCCCAATCGTTCAAAAACGCCTTGTGCACCCGGTCCCGAGAGTTCGGTGAACAGTTGCTGCTCCATCCTGCCCGGCAGGTATGGACATGTCATCGGCGCGGATCGATGAAACAGGATCGGATCTAAGTTACGTTGGATCGACATGAAATTCGTCGCCTAAGCCGTTCTTATCGTTCAGACATGTCACAAGACAGGCATTCGACACACAGGAAGCGTAACAGGTCCGGGCGCCAAAAACCACGATGCTTTCATGCAGATTTCGCGCCGAAACGGATCAACCGCGAACGATCTTCGTTCCGCTCAAAATATCATGAAGGCAACGGCTTCGGTCGTCGAACAGGCACCACAGCAACAAAAGGCCCGATGTCGCCAGGGTCAGGTAAAACAAGGCGGTCAATATGAAGGCCTGCAGCGGTTCGGGACGTTTGCCATCGATTTCCCGGACCACCTTGATCCCCAGGGCGCGCATGCCGAGCGTCCCTTGCGCCGAGGACGCAATCATACCCGTGTGGTACAGCAGCGGCAGTATGGGGATGATCGCAAACAAAGCGGGCGCCAGCGTGAACAAAGACATCGCGCTGAAAACAAGGGCGAGGGGCCAGATCATCAGCAGCAGGACGACATCGATCGCATAAGCCAGAACCCGGCGGCCGATGATGCCTTCGCCCTCAGCGGTTTCCTGTGATGCCTCGGCATGCTTGGCTTTTCCAAGGTCGAAGCCGGAACTTCCCGGCCCGTTGAGCCGTTCCGGTCGGTCACCGTCGGGATTGGGTAGAGTGCGCTCGCTCAGGGTTTCCTCCGCAATATGCTGGCCGTTCAAGGCGATATGGTGTGGATGTTGAGATAGTGACGACATCCCGTCAGCGCAACCCGAGCGGGGCTGGGGGGGCTGCGACAGCAAGCCCTTGCCACTTCCATGGTGGCGATGGCGGTGGCCGGAGCGGTGCCGCGGTCACTCCAGCGAAGGCGGCTTGGAGTCTTGTTCGAAGATGGACGGTGGCGCCGTGCTGCTCGTGCCGTATACCGGGTCCGTGGCCATGCGGAGCATGATGACGGCCAAGCGGCGGTTCTGCGGGGCGGCCGGATCTTCCGGAACCGCCAATTCACCGGCGCCCTTGCCGACGACCGTCTCGAATTTCTGCACCGGAACGCCATAGGCGACCAAGGCCCGTCGTGCGGCATTCGCGCGATGAAGCGAAAGCTCCCAGTTCTCCAAGGGAACGGCCTCTTCCCCTGTATGGCCGTGGACCGTGATCATGTTGGGCAGCCTGGTGATGAATTCCGACATCAGCTTCAGGGCATTGCGGGCATGCGGCGTCAGCGTGTCGGTACCTTCCTCGAAACTGGATTCCGCATTGTGGTCGATGACCTGGATGCTCAGCCCTTCCTCGGTGATTTCGACCTTTAGGGACTGTTTCAAGTCCTGCAATTCCTGCGGCAATTCGTCGATCGACTTGTCCAGGATCTCCTTGATCCTCGTGAATGTCTGCTCTTCGGCCTGGGCGTCGACACGGCCGACATCGCCGGAACTGATTTCCTCATTCCGGCCGGACGCCTCATTGCCGGTGTCCAGGTTCGTTTGGGAGGCGGAATCCGAATCCAGGAATGCCTGTGTCGACGTCACTTCCATCGGACCCGGATCGTTGGCCGTGGCGCCGCCGAAAATTCCGCCGGAGCCGCTCGTGCTCGGCGTCGTCCGCAGGGTCGGCTGGAAATAGTTGGCCAGGCCGTCCTTGACTTCTTCCGACGTTGCGTTGAGCAGCCAGAGCAACAGAAAGAAGGCCATCATGGCCGTCACGAAGTCGGCATAGGCAATCTTCCAGGCCCCGCCATGCGCGCCTGCTTCCTGAATCTTGACCTTCTTGAAGATGATATTGTTGTCTTTTTTGTCAGCCATTGCTTGTCCGTATCATCTCTATCCGCCGTCGCCTTTCGGCGGCTGCCGCAGCAGCAGGATCGAAATCCGCCGGTTGCGCGGCGCATCGGGCTCCTTGACGTCGAGCAGTTCGGTATCGGCCCGGCCGACGACCCTTGTGAAGCGTTCCAAGGGCAGGCCCGCTTCGACCAGCCAGCGCTGCGCGGCGGCGGCCTGATCGGACGTCAATTCCCACTTGGTGTAGGCGGGGGTAATCGAGCGATAATCGGACCCGTCCGTATGGCCGGTGATGGCGATGTTGTTGGGCAATTCCGCGATGATCGAGCCGACGAGGGCGAGCAGCCGCTTGGCATAGCTGGTCAGCCGCGTGCTGTTGCCCTCGTACATGGACCGCTCGCGCTGATCCAGAATTTGGATATCCAGTCCCTCGGGCACCGGCGTCATGAGCAGGCTTTCCTGCAAAGCGGCCAGTTCCGGCGCTTCCTGCAATGACTGCTGGATCTGCGCCATGGCGATCTCAAGCGCCTGGTTGTCTGTCTCGGGCGTCTTCGTGCGGCCCGATTCCGGGTTGGATTCGATCGGGCTCTTGCGTTCCTCACCGGATGCTTCACCGGCTGCTTCGTCGCCAAAGGTGGGGATCTGAGTGGTGATCTTGGGGCGTGCCGAAGCCGACCGCAGCGCGCCCTCGGCCAGGACTTCCAACCCCTTCAAGGCTTCGCCGATACCGGTTTTTTCTTCCGACACGTTTACCGGTGCGAAGAAATCGGAAATCCCTTCCATCTGCTCTTCGGTCGTCGCATTCAACAGCCAGAGCAGCAGGAAGAAGGCCATCATGGCCGTCACGAAATCGGCATAGGCAATCTTCCAGGCCCCGCCATGCGCTTCCGCCGGGATCTTCTTCTTTTTCTTCAGAATAAGCGGTTTGTCTTCGAGCGTGTCAGCCATAAGACCTTAATTCAGCCGTTCAGTACGGTGTCCTTGCGGCATCAGCGCCGCCTGGATGTCCTATTGTGGCGCCGGCAAGTTACCGCATGCTTCTTCGACCTCGGCAAAGGTCGGGCGGTTGTGATGCCCGATGGCTTTCCGGGCGAATTCCACGGAAACCTGCGGGGCATAGCCTTGCAGATGGGCGATGAGGCCGGCCTTCATGCAGGAAAAATAGCTGGCTTCGTCTTCCATCAGCTGTTTCGCGGCGCTCGCGAGAGGCGCAAACCAACCATAGCACAGCAAGATACCCAGGAAAGTCCCGACCAATGCGCCGGCGATCAGGCCGCCAAGGACCTCGGGCGGCTCACTAATCGACCCCATGGTCTTGATGACGCCCAGCACCGCCGCGACGATCCCCAGGGCGGGAAAGCTTTCCGCCATGCCCGTCAACGCGTGACCGATGGCGTGGTCGTCCTGATGGTGGAGATCCAGTTCCTGATCCATCAAGTCCGAGATTTCATGCGGATTGTCCGAGCCCAGCGTGAGCAAGCGGACATAGTCGCAAAAGAATTCCGTTGCGTGATGATCGTGGTGGAACTTCGGAAATTCGGCGAAAAGCGTACTGTCATGCGGATTTTCCACATGTGCTTCCAAAGCGAGCGCGCCTTTTTGCTTCATGAGCTTGAAGACCTGGTACTGCATGGTCAGCAGTTCCAAGTAATCGGCCTTCTTGTATTTGGGGCCCTTGAAGACAGCACCAAGCTTCCCGAACGATCCTTTGACGACCCGGATCGGGTTGGAAATGACGAAGGCGGAAATCCCCGAACCGAAGATGATCACCACTTCGAACGGCTGGTTCAAGACGGCCAGTTTGCCGCCCATCGCGACGTAACTGCCGATCACGCACCCTACAACGGCTACCATGCCGATAATCGCGAACATGGGTTCTCCCTAGTCGGACCTGCCCAATAACTTGCAAGAATTAAATGACGACGCTTGTTTAGTCTATCTTTTTACACGGTTTTATTACCTTCAACATCAAACTACATCAAAATTTCCATATGTGCAGTTGAGTTTCTCGTGAGTCCCCGACGAGAACTACTTCGTCTGAACTATAATCCGGAACCGTAAAGCTATTACTAATAAGGACGCAGCCGGGGCGCATTTCTTTCCGGGCCTTCGCGAGGAGGCGGGCCATCGGTTCGGAGGACAGGAAACAATAAACCGCGTCGTAGGCGGCGAGATCCTCGCGCCAGAGGTTTCGGTAGGCAATGGTCGCGTTCTTCGGTCCGCCCAGCTTGCCCAGGAGCCAGGCGCCGGCGAAAACGAGAGGAGCGGTCTCGACACCGATCACCTGTGCGTTCGGAAAACGGCGCGCGAGGGAGAATGTCGTCTGTCCGAAACCGCAGCCCAGATCGATGATCCGGCCGCTATCCGCGCCGGGAACGGTTGCGATCACGTCCGCCAGGGCTTTCTGCGCTGTCCGGTTGGTCAGATAAAGCGGCACACGTTCTGTGCGGACATTCCAGAACAGGCCGGCGAGCACGGCGATCAGAACCGGGAAGACCCAGCCGGGCAGGCTGGCCAGTAGGACCAATGCGGCGACCAAGGGGCCCAGGGCCGCGCCCAGCGGCCACAATCCGCGCAGCCCGAGCAGTAGGGCGATCAGCGCGGACACCGCCGCACCGGCCACCGTCGCGGTCCAACCGGTCGGGACGGGAATCTCCGTCGGTATTTTGCCGGTCTTCAGAAGGAATACCCCGAAGGCGATCCCGGCGAGTGCCGACGCCAACAAGCGCAGGGTGCGCCCACGCAGAAACAGACGGCGCGACGCCGTTGTGTCGCCTGTAACCTTGCCGGAAGGGCTGGAGGGTGGGGTTTCCATCGATTATCCGTCTCAACAATGGACAGCGCTTTGCGCCGCACCTATACCAGCAGCGAATCCGCGCTGTCCGCCACCGGGTGGGTTTGCCGTGCGGAATCAGTGTTTAAGGTTAGGCGTGCCGCCGCAAGGCCGTTGATTGTTCGTTTCGTTGATTGTTCGGAGTGGGAATGAGTTTGGATCCACGTCTTTTCCGAAGTGCCTGTGGACGGTTCGCAACCGGTGTCGTCGTTGCGACCTGCCGCACGAAGTCCGGCGATCCGGCCGGCGTCACGGTGAATTCATTCACCTCGGTTTCGCTGGACCCGCCGCTCATCCTATTCTGTCTCGACCACGGCGCCTATAGCGTCAAGGTCTTTGCGGATGTTGAGGCCTTCGCAATCAACATGCTGGCCGGCGATCAGCAGGATTTGAGCCATGTCTTCGCCACCTCGGTCGTGGATCGGTTCGCCGGTGTCGGCTTCAAGGAAGGACATGGCGGTGCGCCGCTGCTGACCGGCGCGTTATGCCACTTGGAATGCGAGATCGAGCACCGATATCCGGGCGGGGATCACGAGATCATCGTCGGACGCGTCGTGAATGTCGCGATCACGCAAACCGACGACCGCCCCCTGATCTACTACAAGGGTGAATACGGCGCGCTCGCCTGAACCCGGCGCGGCTTGGTGCGCTATCCGGCGTAATCCGACAGAAGTTTGGTCTTGAACCCGGCCGCGTTCAGCCGTGTCAGGATTTCCTGGACGTGGTCCGCGTCGCGGGTTTCCACCATGACGTCCAGTTCCGCGTTCTTTACGGAGACGTCGAAAAACATCCGCTGATGCTGGACTTCAACGATGTTGCCGCCGGTGCGCCCGATATGCTGGGTGACCTGCGCCAACACGCCCGGCGCGTCCTTGATCAGCACCCGGATGCGGACCAGGCGCTGGGCCCGGACCATGCCGCGCATCAGGATGCCGGCCAGGATACGGGAGTCGATGTTGCTGCCGCAGACGATCAAGCCGACTTTCTTGCCGACAAACCGCGCGCCCTGGGTCAGAACCGCGGCCAAGGGGGCGGCGCCCGCCCCCTCGGTCACGATCTTGCCGGTTTCCAGCATCGTCTGAACAGCGGCTTCCAGTGAGGGTTCGTCCACCAGCAGGAAGTCGTCGACCAACCGCTTGGCGATCTCGATATTGATCTCGCCCGGGGTCTTCACCGCGATCCCCTCGGCCACCGTGTCGCCGCCCATGCGCGGTTCCATGCCGTGGACGATTTGGTACATGGAGGGGTAGAGCGCCGCCTCCACACCGATGATCTTGATCGAGGGCTTGATCGCCTTGGCCGCCGTCGCGATGCCGCCGATCACGCCGCCGCCGCCGATCGGCACGACGATCATGTCCAAATCGGGCACATCGGCCAGCAGTTCGAGCGCGATAGTGCCCTGGCCGGCGACAATATAGGGGTCGGCATAGGGATGAACGAAGGTCAGGTTCTCTTTCGCAGCAAGGTCCTGCGCGAAAGGTTCCGCCGCATTGATGTTGTCGCCGTGCAGAATGACGCGGGCGCCGTGGGCCTGGGTGCGGGCAACCTTGGTGAAAGGCGTTCCCTCCGGCATCACGATGGTGGCCGGAACGCCGAGCCGTTTGGCATGATAGGCCACGCCCTGGGCATGGTTGCCGGCGGACATGGCGATGACGCCGTTCGATTTCTGCTCGTCGGTGAGGGAGGTGAGTTTCACCAAGGCGCCGCGGTCCTTGAAGGAACCGGTATGCTGCAAGGTTTCAAGCTTCAGGTAGATCTGCGCGCCGGTCAGGTCGGAAAGGGGCCCGGACAAGTGCACCGGCGTACGGACGACCTGTCCGTCGATGATTTTCGCCGCGTCCCGGATGTCGTCTACTGTTACGACATGCTTTGCGTCCATTGTGGCGTCCTTCCCGCGATGTTCCCCTTGTCCCGGCGCCGGGCCGCATGGCCTAGCGGGGATTGAGGACGAGTATTCCTTCCTCCCCCGGTTCGATATCCCCAAGGCGTCCGCCGCTTCGGAAATAGCGACCGTCCCGCCAATCTTCCAGCATGTCGCCGTAATGCGAGGAAACCGGATTGCCCGATTGCCCACCCGCCAGGGAGAAACGGCTGTTGGAGAGGTCCGACAGGTCGTAGACAGCCCGGTAGCCCGCCCCATGCCCGTGCCGGAAAAGCGGCTCGGACGAGGGCGTGCTTTGTCCCCGGTTCAACGTGTGGTCCCCGCCCGAGGTCGCGATACGCTGATTGGCGAACCCGTCCAGCCCCGGCAACCGCCCCAGGAACCTGTTCTCGAACTCCGCGATATGGGCCTTGCCCCAACGCCATTCGTCCATGTCGTCTCCGAACCGTTCGGACAATTGCCGGATCGTCTTGTCCAGGGTCTCGGCCAGCAGTTCCGGACACGCTTCGACCACCTCGGTATCGATATTGTCGCACCAGACGACCTCGTCACCGCTCAGGACGTTGATCAGGAAGACTTCCTGCTCCTGCCAATAGGGCGGATAGGCGCCTTTCACTTCGTCCTTGGCGATGGCGATGGTCAGGACATTCAGCCAGGCCGCGTAGATCAGGGGTTCGGGCCTCGTGCGGTCCATGGACCCGTCCCAAACCGACAGCAGCGCCAGCGCCTGTGCGGTCTCGTCATCGTCCGCTGCGTCCACGGCGATCATCAGAGGCAGAAGGGTTCTGGCCGCCGAGGAGACGATGTCCAACTGCCAGTCGACACTTTGTTCCACGCCGGCCTTGCCCATGGTCGCGAGCAAAGTGTCGAGCCTCTTGGCGCGGAATCCGGGAGGCCATTCGCCTGAAATGAGATGAGGGAAGGTTTCGTCCACCAACCGGTTGTTGGCATTGCGGATCGTGCCGGAAGGCGGATTGACGACCCGCGGCAATTCCTCGAACGGGATCATGCCCACCCAATCGTAGGAACCGGAACTGCCGTCAACGGGAACCAGGCCGTTGCCGTTGGCGCGCATGGGAATCTTCCCCGGTGCGATCAGGCCGATGGATCCTTTGCTGTCGGCGAAATGGATGTTCTGGACAGGCGCGCCGTAAAACCTTGCGGCGTCGATGACTTGCTGTGCATCGCCGGCGCGATTCAGACGATACAGCGCCTCCGGCGTGCGGTCGTCTTCTTCCAATCCCGGAAAGGAGAGGGCAGCGGCGATCGCGGGCGGATAGCCGCCATTCTGCTCATCCGGGTCCCACAGGTCGCTGATGATGGGGCCGTGACGGCCGGTGCGAACCCGATGGGTCACCGGGTCGCTGAATCGGACGTTTATTTCTTCGTTCCGCCAGTCGAAATCCTGCCAACCGGCCGGCGTCTTGTATCGGTTCCCGTCCGGCGAAATCGTCTCAAGGAACAGGTCCTGGGTGTCGGCGTAGGTGGTCGTGAACCCCCAGGCAACCTGTGCATTGTGGCCAAGAATATGAAACGGCACCCCCGGGACGGTTACCCCGGCAAGTTGGAGCGTCGGCGAGTCTATGCGGGCGAAATACCACAGGTTCGGCGCGGTGAAGCCGAGATGCGGGTCGTTCGCCAGGATCGGCGCACCGGTTTTGGTATGCGCGCCGGAGATGACCCAGGCGTTGGAGGCCGTGTCGGACTGCAATTCGGGCGGCGGCGGAAGGAACCGGTCCAACAGGGCCTTCGCCGCGGGCGGGATCGTCACGGGATCGCCGTGCTGCGCACCCGGCAGCAGGGCGCGAACCTTTTCTTCGCCGAGTTCCCGCAGCAGTTTCTCCCGCGCTTGCTCCGACCGCATGTTGGTCGCCAGCTGGAAGGCCATCATCCTTCCCCAGACGATGGAGTCCGCGGGTTTCCAGGGCTCCGGCTCGTGAAACAGAAGTTGGAATTCGGGCGGCAGGGGGCGGTCGCGCGTTTCGATCCAGGCGTTGACGCCTTCGGCGTAGGCGTCAAGCGCCGCAAGGACGTCCGGCGCCAGATATGCCAGTTGGGCTTCTGCCACACGTTGGAACCCAAGCGTACGGATGTAGCGGTCCAGCCCCAGTACGCTAGACCCCAGAATCTCCGAAAGGCGGCCTGCGCCGATCCGGCGCGTCATTTCCATCTGCCATAGCCGGTCCTGCGCATGGGCGTAGCCAAGCGCGAAATAGGCGTCATGGTCGTTGGCGGCGCGGATCGTGACCAAACCCAGCGCGTCCCGCTCTATGGCGGCCTGGGCACGAAGGCCGGGCAGAGCGATCTCCCCGGCGAGATCGGGCAGAGACATGTTGAACCGCAAGGCGAATATCCCGGCGGCGCCCGTCACGGTGACCATGATGAAGACCAAAATGCCGATGACCCAACGCATTGTCGTACCCGTTACCCTTCAGACCCGTTCCGGGGATTTTGCCGGTAGTCGGTCTTGTTTGGTGCGATCCAGTCGCTACCTTTCCGTGGGGCTGCCTTCTTCCCACAGCGCATTCCTACCGCGCGTCGGCAGGGAAGGCCACAGCCGCACTCCTCGTAAACCGGGCCAGGGGCGAAACGTGATCGACAGGGACAAGTTCGCGGAAATGTCGGGCGGTCCTATGCGGCACCGACGGTGGCCCGACCTGGATGCCGAGCCGTTCCTGCCGCGCATACCGTGGTTGACCGGCGATCTTCAGACCGTTCGGAATTTCCTTGTCGTCGAAGGCCTGGGCCGCGGCCCGGCGCCGCCGTCGTCGCGCCGGATCGTTCTGCCAATGAATGACGGCACGGGGGACAATCTTTTGGCCGACTATGCCGAGGGATCGGCGACGGGCGGGCTGGTGACGTTGATCCACGGGCTCAGCGGCTGCTCGGAGTCGGCCTATATCAAGGCATCGGCGGCGGCTTTCCACGCGGCGGGATATGCCACCCTGCGCCTCAACCTGCGTGGCGCGGGGCCGTCAGCCGGTTCGAGCAGCGACTGCTATCACAGCGGACGGACGGAAGACCTCGCCAATGCATTGCGGGCGCTGGAAGACGCGGTTGGCGGCGTGTTTCGGCAAGGCTTGTTTCTGATCGGGTATTCTTTGGGTGGGAACATGGTGCTGAAATTCCTCGCGGAGTATGCGACGGATTTCCCCGTTACCGCCGCCGCGACGGTTTGTGCGCCGATTGATCTGGCGGCCGCGTCGCGGTGGTTCGACCGTAGACGGAACAGGTTCTATCAGCGTCGGTTGCTCGACTGGATGCGGCGCGACGCCGTGCGGCTGCCGCTGTCGGCGGATGAGCGGTCGGCGATCCTGTCGGCCAATTCGGTCTACAAGTTCGATGAAGGGTTTACCGCCCCACGGTTCGGCTTTGCGGATGCCGAGGATTATTACCGCGCCTGCAGCGCCAAGAGCTTCCTTGACGGCATCGAAGCGCCTAGTTTGCTGGTTGAGGCAAGGGACGATCCCTGGGTGCCCAGCGCCAGCTACGATGCCGTTGATTGGCATGATCTGCCGGCCCTTCACCGGCTATCGGCGGCGGGCGGCGGGCATGTCGGGTTTCATGGAAGCGGATATGAAACCCCGTGGCATGATAGACGAATAATTCAGTTTTTCGATTGGGTTAAGGAATGAATTTGAAGTTCTCAGTGAGCCGAAAAATGTCCAGGCGGCGCGTCATCGTGCTTGCCGGCGCCGCTTGCTTTTCAATGTCTGTTCCCGCCGGTGCGGAGATCCTGACCCGGGGCAGTTTCGGCGGCCGCGACAAGTATCTGGAACGCATCCGGTCCTTGTCCACCGTCCTGGCCGAATTGCCGCGCTCCGACGAGGGAAACCGCGCCGAGATGCGCGCGGTGGCGTCGACGCTGTCGGCGGCCGTGAAGGACATGCTGTTCAACGAAGCCCAGGCACGCGAGGGCAAGGTCGCCCCGCCGGGTTTGGCGCTTCCGGGTTCGGATGCGGCACCGCCGCCGGCGTCCGACGGCGCCCCGGTGCCGATCCGCGATGTGCCGGATGATTGGTTGCTCCGGAAAGGCGGCGATATTCAGGCCGGCGTCGCCGATCTTCTGGCGCTGCTTGAGGATCAGGCCGAGCCGATCTCGTCGCCGACGATCGCGGGGCTTGTTGCGTCCATTGCGGCCGACGTTGTTTCCATCGACCGGCCCGGTTCCTAGAACCGCGAACGCCTTGGAATGGAAACGCCGGGGCCACTGTGGCACCCGGCGTTCGTCGTTTGTCGTTTGGCGACCGTTGACCGGCTACTTCTGGGATGCGTCCAGCGCCTGCGTGATATCGGCGATGATGTCGTCGATATGCTCGATGCCGATGGAGAGACGCACATAGGAATCCGTCACACCGGTGGACTGTTGTTCTTCGGCGCTCAGCTGGGAATGGGTGGTCGTGGCCGGATGGATGGCCAGCGACCTGGCATCGCCGATATTCGCGACGTGGTAGAACAGCTTCAACGCGTCGATGAACTTGGCGCCCGCTGCCTTGCCTCCCTTGATGTTGAAGCCGACCAGCGCGCCGAGGCCCTTCTTCAGATAGGCCTCTGCCCGTCGCTTGTCCTCACCCTGCTGCACGCTGGGGTGAATGACGCCGGTTACCGCGGTATGCGTCTTCAGGAATTCGACGACGCCGAGCGCGTTGGCGTTGTGTTCACGCATACGCAGCGGAAGCGTCTCAAGTCCCTGAATGAACTGGAAGGCGTTGAAGGGGCTCATGGCGCTGCCCAGGTCGCGCAGCAGGGTCACACGGGCCTTGATGATATAGGCGACCGGGCCGATCGGCTTCACCGCTTCCGTCCAGACCGCGCCGTGATAGCTGGGATCGGGCTGGTTCAGATACGGCTGGCGCTCCTTGAAGTCTTCCCAGGGGAAGGTGCCGCTGTCGACGATCAGACCGCCGATGGAGGTGCCGTGGCCGCCGATATACTTGGTCGAGGAATAGACGATGATGGCCGCACCGTGGTCGAAGGGCCGGCAGGTGATCGGCGCGGCGGTGTTGTCGATGATCAGCGGAATGCCGAATTCACGGCCGATGGCGGCGACTTCGGCGATGGGAAAGACGCGCAGCTTGGGGTTCGGCAGCGTTTCTGCGTAGTAGGCGCGGGTTTTGGAATCCGTGGCGCGCCGGAAGGCTTCCGGATCGGAAGGATCGACAAAGCGAACCTCGATTCCCTGTTCCCGAAGCGTGTTGGAAAACAGATTCCAGGTGCCGCCGTACAGGTCCGTGGAACTGACGATATTGTCGCCGGCATGGGCGACGTTCTGCACTGAAAATGCGCTGGCCGCCTGGCCCGAGGATACGGCGAGCGCCGCAGCGCCGCCTTCCAGCGCGGCGATGCGCTGTTCCAACACGTCGACCGTCGGGTTCATGATGCGGGAGTAGATGTTGCCGAGCTCTTCGAGCGAGAACAGCTTGCGCGCATGTTCGGCGCTTTCGAACTGGTAGGATGTGGTCTGGTAGATCGGCACCGCGACCGCATTGGTCGCCGGGTCGGCGCGATAGCCCGCATGCAGGGCAATGGTTTCCGGGTTTTGGCTGTTGGTGGTCATTTCGACACCCTCCGTTGTTAACCGTTCTTGTCACGAGGGCACGTTTCCGTGTCGCTTTAGCTGTTGGTTACGCGGAGCAAGCTGTCCCTCAAATCACCGCGGACCCGGTCCTGATCTTCCGGACTGGGTCATCCGTCGCCGGCCGTCGTCTGAAGCTTTGCGGGGAGGGCAATAAAAAACCGGCCCAAAATACGGCCGGTGAGAGGGGGAATTCTCCCCAAAACCCTCTTTAGCCGTTTTTATAAAGCGCCCGCAAGCTAGGACTCAAATCAGCGCTGAGGTGGAAATTATCCGAAATGGCGGCCCGGTCAAGTGGCAAAGACGGCCGCGGCCGCGGCGAATACCGAATGATGTCCAGCCAACAGATTGATCCCGTGGGCCGGGACTACTATTCACAGAAGAACCTGAGTGTCCGGCGGAAATCGGCCGAGGGTCGGGAAAACAAAAGGTAAGGGGTGGAAATGGACTTCTCCTGGTCTGAGGAACAGACAGCGTTCCAGGACATGGCGCGGAATTTCGCACAGAACGAAATGCTGCCGCATGCCGCCGAGTGGGATGAGAATTCGATCTTTCCCGAAGAAACGGTGCGCCAGGCCGCCGCTCTGGGGTTTGGGGGCATCTATTGCGGCGAAGAACACGGCGGGTCGGCCCTGACGCGCCTGGACGCGGCCATCATTTTCGAGGAACTGGCCGCGGCCTGTCCATCGACCGCCGCCTATATCTCCATCCACAACATGGCGGCTTGGATGATCGACCGTTTCGGCGGCAACGCGCAGCGCGCGCGGTTTTTGCCGAAGTTGATGACCATGGAGCATTTCGCTTCCTACTGCCTGACGGAGCCGGGGGCGGGATCGGATGCGGCCAGCCTGCGCACCCGCGCGGTTCGGGACGGCGACGATTACGTCATCAACGGCAGCAAGGCCTTTATTTCCGGCGGCGGACGCAGCGAGGTCTACGTCACCATGGTGCGGACCGGCGAAGATGGTCCCGGCGGCATCACTTGCGTCGCCATCCCGTCGGACACGCCCGGTATCGGCTTCGGCGCACAGGAAAAGAAACTCGGGTGGCATTCGCAACCGACCGCCATGGTGACTTTCGAAGATGCGCGCGTGCCGGTCTCCTGCCGGATCGGCGAAGAGGGCGAGGGATTCAAGATCGCCATGCAGGGCCTGGACGGTGGGCGGATCAACATCGGTGCCTGTTCGCTGGGCGGTGCGCGGGCGGCGCTGGAGGCGACCAAGATTTACATGACCGAACGCAAGCAGTTCGGAAAGGCATTGGCCCAGTTTCAGGCGCTGCAGTTCCGGGTTGCCGACATGGCGACGGAATTGGAAGCGGCCCGGCTGATGCTGCACCGCGCGGCGTCGCTGGTCGACAAGAAGGATCCGGACGCGACCATGCATGCGGCGATGGCCAAACGTTTCGCGACCGATGCGGGGTTCGAGATCTGCAACCAGGCCCTGCAACTGCACGGCGGCTATGGTTACCTGCGCGACTATCCGATAGAGCGTTATTTGCGTGACCTGCGCGTTCATCAAATCCTGGAAGGCACAAACGAAGTGATGCGTTTGATCATCGCCCGCCGCCAATTGGCGGGTTAGTCTTTCGGCAAAACCCATCCCTTGCGGCGGTGCGTTGCCGCCGTTCGTCTTATCGATTGAGTGAACAAGGAAATCCGATGACAGAAGAGGCGGAAGCCCTTTTTGAAACACGCGGGCCTCTGGGTCTTGTAACACTGAACAGGCCCAAGGCGCTGAACGCCTTGACCTTGAACATGATCCGCCTGATCGACACCCAGCTGCGGGCCTGGGCCGGCGACGAGGCAGTGAAGGCGATCGTGCTGTTGGGCGCGGGCGAAAAAGCCTTCTGCGCCGGCGGCGACGTCGTCAGCCTGGCAAAGGAATGGGACGGGGTCGAACAGTTGCGGAAGGACTTCTTTCGGGAGGAGTACATCCTCAACACCCTGATCCACACTTATCCGAAGCCCTATATCCCGCTGGTCGACGGGATTTCCATGGGCGGCGGCGTCGGCATGTCCGTTCATGGGTCCCACCGTGTGGTCAGCGAGAAGGTTTTGTTCGCCATGCCGGAAACGACAATCGGTCTTTTTCCGGATGTCGGCGGCACCTGGTTCCTGCCCAAGCTTCGGGGGGAAGTCGGGGCCTATCTGGCGCTTACCAACACACGGCTGAAGGCGCCGGACGTCGTCTATGCGGGGGTCTATGATTCCTTCGTGCCAAGCGCCGACCTTCCGGCATTGTTGGACGCGCTGGCGGCGGCGGACTGGTCGGGAGAAGACCTCCATGCGACGGCGGGTGATGTCATCGCCGGTTTCCAGAAACACGCGGGTGAGCCGACCCTGGCCGCCCATCAGGCATTGATTGACCGCTGTTTCGGCCATGACAGTCTGCCGGAAATCCTCGCCGCCCTGGATGCGGACGGGTCGGATTTCGCCGCGGCGACCGCGCAGGCGATCCGTGACAAGTCGCCCTTGATGTCGTCGGTCACCCTGCGCCAGCTCCGCAAAGGCGCGCCGCTCAGTTTCAAGGATTGCATGATCCTGGAATACCGGATGACCCAGGCCTGCATGGCCGGGACGGAGTTCTTCGAAGGCGTGCGCGCGCTGCTGATCGACAAGGACAAGGATCCCAAATGGTCGCCCGCCAAACTGGAGGACGTGACCGAGGAGATGATAGAGCGTCACTTTGCCCCCTTGGGCGCGGATGACTTGACGCTCTAGATAGCCAAAGCTGAAAGAAACGGGCCGGGTGAACCGGCCGTATCGGGAGGAAAGAGATGCCAGTAGTCGGATTTATCGGTATCGGAAACATGGGCGGGCCGATGGCCGCCAACTTGATCAAGGCGGGCATGACGGTGAAGGCCTTCGACCTGTCGCAGGAAGCCTTGGACAAAGCTGTCGCGGACGGGGCGACGGCGGTGGCCAGCGCGGCGGAAGCGGCGCTCGATTCCGATGTGGTCATCACGATGCTGCCGGCCGGCAAGCATGTCCGCGCGGTTTACGAGGGCGAGGTGATCGGCCACGGCAAGGAAGGGGCGCTTTTCATCGACTGCTCCACGATCGATGTCGAAACCACTCGCGATGTGAACGCGGCCGCCGCGGCCAATGGCTTCGACATGGTCGATGCGCCGGTTTCTGGCGGGATCATGGGGGCCTCGGCCGGGACGCTGACCTTCATGTGCGGCGGTTCGGACACCGCCTTTGCGCGGGCGAAGCCGTATCTTGAGATCATGGGTAAGACGATTGTCCATGCCGGCGGGGCGGGGAATGGGCAGGCGGCCAAGATCTGCAACAACATGATGCTCGGCATTCAGATGATTTCCGTTGCCGAGGCTTTCATTCTCGCGGAGAAGCTGGGCCTGGAAGCCCAGAAGCTTTTTGACGTGTCGTCCACGGCCAGCGGTCAGTGCTGGTCGCTCACCACCTATTGCCCCGTGCCCGGCCCCGTGCCGACATCGCCGGCCAACCGGGACTATGCACCGGGCTTTACGGCGGCGATGATGCTGAAGGACATGAACCTGTCGCAGGATGCGGCCGGATCCTTCGGCGCGGATACGCCTTTGGGCGCCCGGGCAGCGGCCTTGTATGCGAAGTTTTGCGAAGAGGGATCGGCCGATGTCGATTTCTCCGGCATCATCAAAATGCTGAAAGGCTAGTCGGGGCAGGGGCCGGTGCCGGCAGTAGAACGGCAAATCCGGCTGGTTCTCCCGCCACTTTTTTGGCCTCCGATTCGGCGGTACAGGGCGGTGCGGTCTGCGATATTTGGAGGGGGCGGCCTCAAATATCCCTGTTTCGGGCCTTATCGGCCGCGATTTCCGCACGGTGCTTGTGTATTTGCGTGAGTAACGGCAAATTTGTCTTAGGATTTCACACAGGTCTTTGTTTTCTGTGTTTGGTGTGGGGAGCGGTTCGCCCGCGGGCGTGCTTGCACTTTGGTCAACTTTAAAAAAAGTATGAGGGCTTCCCGTGAAGGAGCGTTATTTAGATGTCATCCGGTTGATCGAGCGGTTGCATCGGCAATTTCTCGAAGTGATCAAAGGGGAGCTCGACAGGGCGGGCATCCGAGACATCAACAACATCCAAGCCCTGATCCTTTACAACATCGGGACCGACGAGTTGACCGTCGGCGAGTTGACCCATCGTGGTTATTATCTGGGCTCCAACGTATCCTACAATGTCAGGAAGATGGTGGAGAACGGTTATCTCGTGCAGGAACGGTCTTCTCATGACCGACGCTCCGTCCGTGTCCGCTTGTCGGAAAAAGGACTGGAAGTGCATGAGACGGTGAACAACATCATCGACTCCCAGGCTGGTCGCCTCAACGAGACGGGGATCACAGACAGTCATCTGGACGGAACCGGGCAGGTTCTTACACGCCTCGAACGTTTCCTGCTGCACACGTTCGGATACGCATCGCCGCGCTAATCGGAAATTGGGATCCCGCAACCGGGTGCGGAAAGCCCTTCGCGGGATCAATCAGCTCGTCTCAATCGACGCATCAACCGTTGTTTTTCGGAAGCTGTTCCAGCTTTTCCTTGAGCAGTGCCATCAGCCCTTCAAGGCCGGAGCGCCGCAGGACGGAGTCGAACTCGGACCTCTGCGTCTGCAGCATGCTCACGCCTTCGACGACGACGTCGACGATCTTCAGTTTGCCGTCATTCGCTGTCTTTACGCGCCAGCCGGCCTGAACAGGGGGTGATCCGTCGCCGGACGTGATCGCGGTTACGACCAAGGCATCGGATTTTCCGGCCTGGGACGTGCCGGTAACTTGGAAATTCTGGCCGCCGTACCCGCCGAGGCGCCGTGAATATGTGCGCACGACGAACTCGGAAAACAATTCCACATAGTCCTTCCGCTGCGCGTCCGACGCTTTGCGCCATTCGGGGCCAAGGACGAAACGGCCCATGGTTTCCAATTCCAGGTTACCCCGCAGCATGACTTCGACCGCTTCCTCGCGCTTCTCCAATGCCTGGTCCTTGTCGGCCAGGACGGC
This sequence comes from uncultured Flavobacteriaceae bacterium, assembly GCA_964350445.1. Classification (GTDB taxonomy): domain Bacteria; phylum Pseudomonadota; class Alphaproteobacteria; order UBA8366; family Aestuariispiraceae; genus Hwanghaeella. The sequence continues at coordinate 9,684 of CAYGKA010000054.1, read as the reverse complement.
GATCGCTCTTTCCCCCAGGTCCTGCAGGAAAGCGGCCGCCTCCTTCTGGTCCACCGTTTCGGCGGCCAAGGCAGTGCTTGGCAAGGCAAAGGCGAGGACTCCCCAAACAAGGGACAGAAACGCACCGGTGCGGAGTAATTTGCTGTTCAGGGAAAAGCTAAGCGAAGGGGTCATAAGTCGGGCCATGTCCAAGGTATATGTTGCTTGGGGAAAAGCACGGTGGCCTGTATCCCGGATTATTAGCACACCCGTCTTCTATAGGTGCGGTGCGGATTGTGCCAGTTGGAATGCCGAATTCGTGATCTGGTCCGTCAATCCATACTGGCTCATACGGGCGGGCGGCGCCGTCGGATCGTCGTCCCGATCGCGGCGGTGATCAGGACCAGTCCGATGATGTCCATCACGGTCAGCATTTCGTCGAGCATCACCGCGCTTAGGCTGATCGCCGCGAAAGGCACGACCAGCGAACCCAAGGCTGCGAAGGTCATCGTCGTCTTGGTCAGGATCGTGTACCAGCAAACCACCCCGACGCAGATGCTGAAGACAGCGACGGAAAAGGCGGCCAATACCGCTTCCAGGCTGACCGTCCCCATCCATTCAGTGCCGTCGATGATCGGCGCGGCGATCAGGATCGGTATGCCGCCGAGCACCATCTGCCAGGGGATCAGTGTGTAAACTGGAGATTCGAAACCGGCCCGCTGCTGCAGGATCGACCCGAAGGTCTGGAAGAAGGACGCGGCCAGGATCGCCGCGATGCCGATCACGGATGGGTTCGCGGCAAAAAGATCCTCGAAGGTCAGGAATCCGATGGCCAGCAAGGCAAGTGCGATACCGAAAGCACGCCGGACGGTGATCGGCGCCTTGTAGAGCAGGGTTTCGATGATCATCGCCCAAAGCGGCGTCGTGAAGGCCAGCAGCGCGGCGCGCCCGGCGGGAAGCGTTGTCACGGCCAGGGCGGAAAGAGAGTACCAGAGCGCGACGTTGAGAAGGCCGATCCTGACAATGGTCGGCCATTCCCAGCGTTTCGGCAGGATGTCCCGGTTCTTGATCCAGCCGACAAGAAACAGCGTCGATGCACCCGCGACGACCGAAATGAACCGGAAGCTGAGGATCGGGATTTCCGCCACGGCGATCTTCATCATCGGCCATGTCGATCCCCAGGCCAGCGCCAGCAACAGCAACAGCAGCCACGCCACAGCGGGAATGCCCTGGTCGTCCGCACCGGACGGACCGGGTGCTGCGCCGCCGGGCCGTGAAGACCCGGCAGGCACGCCGTTTTGGGGTTTCATAATGGTCAAACCTATTCCCGGGTCGCGAGGGCCCGAAATGTCTTCTTACATGAAGGCCTGAAGACCGGTCTGCGCCCGGCCAAGGATCAGCGCATGGACGTCGTGCGTTCCTTCATAGGTGTTGACCGCTTCCAGGTTCATCACGTGCCGGATGACGTGATATTCGTCGGAAACGCCGTTACCGCCGTGCATGTCGCGCGATGTCCGGGCGATCTCCAGGGATTTGCCGCAGGAATTGCGTTTCAGCAGTGAAATCAGTTCCGGAGGGCAGCGGCCTTCGTCTTTCAACTGTCCGGCACGCAGGCAGCCCTGCAGGGCGAGCGAGATTTCCGTCTGCATGTCGGCCAGCTTCTTCTGGATCAACTGCGTGGCGGCGAGGGGGCGGCCGAACTGCTTGCGCTCCATCGTATAGTCGCGGGCGGCCATCCAGCAGAACTCCGCCGCGCCGATCGCACCGAAGGCAATCCCGAAACGGGCGTTGTTCAGACAGCCGAACGGGCCTTTCAGGCCTTCGACATTGGGAAGTAGGTTTTCTTCCGGGACGAAGACGTCGTCCATCATGATCATGCCTGTGACGGAAGCGCGCAGCGAGAACTTGCCCTCGATCTTCGGAGTCTCAAGCCCGTCCATGCCGCGTTCCAGGACGAAACCACGGATAACGCCGTCTTCGGTCTTGGCCCAGACGACCGCGACATCGGCTATCGGCGAATTCGTGATCCAGTTCTTGGAACCGGACAGGCGATAGCCGCCATCGACCTTCTTGGCGCGGGTCACCATGGACCCCGGGTCGGAACCGTGATCGGGTTCGGTCAAACCGAAACAGCCGACCCATTCCCCGGATGCAAGTTTCGGCAGGTATTTCTCGCGCTGGGCGTCGTTGCCATAGGCGTAGATCGGATGCATGACCAGCGAGGATTGCACCGAGAAGGCGGAGCGATAGCCGCTGTCGACGCGTTCGACTTCCCGCGCGGCGAGGCCGTAGGCGGTGTAGGTGACGCCGGCGCAGCCGTATTCTTCCGGCAACGTCATGCCGAGCAGGCCCAAATCGCCCATTTCCTTGAAGATGGACCGGTCGAAAGTCTCATGACGGTTCGCTTCCAGAACCCGCGGCATCAGTTTTTCCTGGCAATATTGGGCGGCGGTATCGCGGATCATGCGATCTTCTTCGCTCAACTGCTCGTCGATCTGGAAGGGATTGTCCCATTGAAAGCGCGGACGCATCTCGGTCATTTCGTTTCTCCTGACGTGTTCTGGACGTCTCTCCGTTTCGGCCTCGCACCGGACTGGGCCGGAAAACCCCTACCGGTCCATTCCGTCCGACTGGGGAGGCGGCAGGGTGTCGGGTTCCGAAACGGACCCGTGTCTGTATGATTGCGGATGTCTTATGACTCAGGGCCCTATAAGTCCATTATCTAAAACGTCAGCAGTGTTTCCACCGAGCAATGATCAAGCGGCAATGGCCAAAACCCGATGACGGAAAAGTATCATTCCAGACTTCTGCCTCAAGGCGCACTGATCGAATTCGTTCCGAGCGGCGCTTATGTGAAGGTTTGCGCGGTTGACCCCGTCACAGGGGAAGAAGCGATCATCGTCGGCGACGCCAAGTCCAATGCCAAACGGCTGGCGCAGGAGGCTGTGAGAAAACTGGAATATATCCTGCGGCGTAAATTGACCGGCCAGGGTGACGCGGCAAAGGGTGGCGCGGCAAGGGGTGGCTCGGAGAAGGGCGGCGCCCATGGCCCCGCGGCCGGAAGCAAGCGGACCGAAACGCCCAGCGGCTGGGATATGTGACTGCCCCGCAATCGGCCTTCTGTGCAACACTGACATGGAAAGGGCCGTCCTTCTGGACGACCCTTTTCCCGGCACGTGCTCCTCTCGCGCCTGACCGTGGCTTCTTCTGGGCCCGGTCTTATCTCATCTTGCCTTAAAGCATCGCCCGATTGTCTGTCTTGCGGGGCGCCGGGCCTTTACCAAGACCGATCTTTTTCGCGAAAGCAGACCGTTGGGCCGCGTAATTCGGCGCTACCATCGGATAATCCGGCGGCAGGCCCCATTTCGCGCGGTACTCTTCAGGCGTCATATCGTAGTTGGTGCGCAAATGACGCTTCAGCATTTTCAGCTTCTTGCCGTCTTCCAAGCAGACCAGATAGTCCGGCGTCACGGACCGTTTGACCGGCACGGCGGCCTTCGTCGCCTGTTGCTTGGTCTGCCGCGAGTCGCCCGGCCCCAGGTCACATAGTGCTTTGTGGATTGTGTTGATCACGGAAGGGACGTCCTTCGCGGAAACACTATGGTTTCCTAGATAGGCTGCCGCCACTTCCGACGTCATCCGCAGTATGTCCCCCCGGCCGTCAGCCGCAGACCGCTTCAGATCACTCATGCAAGAAGTCCTTTCAATCGCAAAACTTGCCCCAAGCAGCCGCCGTAGGAAGAACAGGTCCGCTCGGGAACGCCCCTGCCGTCAAACTGCGAATCGGTCGAGTGCAATATCGGCCCGTCCCCACCAGTCGTTCGGCAAACCAGGGTGCAAGTAAACATCCCGAAGCCTAACGAAGACTTAACACTGCACTTTGACCGGCGCGAATACCTGCCCCAGCTAAATGATTCTTAAACTCGTCAATACTTAAGCACTCGGGGAAATGAAATTCAATATTGAAAATGGTCGGATACTAATAGAAATCCCTTTTTTACTTCCTAATAGTCAATTTGAAGGAGGCTTTAGTTGCCGGGAAGAGGGGCTGGCTTCGCTATCTTTCCTGTGATATCGACCGGCCGCAGAGCGGCCCTGAGATTCGGCGGCGACGCGCGGTTCGTCGGCAGATTCGTCTTGATGCGCGGGACGGTTTTCGGCGCCGTCGGCCGAGAACGGATAGGGTCATGCAACGCGGGGTGCATCCGGTTAGAAACCCGGTAAGAAGCCCGGTACGAAACAAAAGGGGCCGGTTTCCAAGGGACCGGGGTTCAGATGACAGATGAGACCATCGCGATTGCCAGCGACCATGCCGGTCTGGCGTTGAAAAACGCACTTGCCGAGCAACTTCGCGGGCTGGGCTACACGGTTCAGGATCTGGGCACGAACAGTGGGGAGTCCGTCGACTACCCGGATTACGCCGACAAACTGGCTGCCGCGCTGGAAAGCGGTCCGGCCCGGCGGGGCGTCCTGGTCTGCGGCACAGGGATCGGCATATCCATCGCGGCCAACCGCCATCGTCATATCCGCGCCGCGCTGTGCCACAACACGACCGACGCGCGGCTGTCGCGGCAGCACAACGACGCCAATGTCCTCATCGTGGGCGCACGTACCCTGGGCGCAGAAGTGGCGGCGGATTGTCTTCAGGTCTTTCTCGCAACCGAATTCGAAGGCGGCCGTCACCAGCCGCGCGTCTCCAAGATGTCGTAACTCGCCGCTGCGCCGATATTTCCCGCTTTCGCCGGGGCGTATCAGCATGGCTTCGCTTAATCGATGCTTCGCATGAAGCCACGGGATGATCAGGACCCAAAAGGGGATACAAGGATGAGCAGCGCAGGACCCACCACGGATCTGAACCAGTTTTTCGGACGTGACTTGAGCGAGGCCGACCCGGCCGTCTTCAAGTCGATCCAGGATGAATTGGGCCGGCAACAGGAAGGTCTTGAGCTCATCGCCTCGGAAAACATCGTCAGCCGCGCGGTCATGCAGGCCATGGGTTCGGTCATGACCAACAAATACGCCGAAGGCTATCCCGGGCGGCGCTATTATGGCGGTTGTGTCTATGTGGACGATGCCGAGAAGCTGGCGATCGAACGCGCCTGCGAACTTTTCGACTGTTCTTTCGCCAACGTCCAGCCGCATTCCGGCGCGCAGGCGAACCAGGCGGTGTTCATGGCGTTGTTGCAGCCGGGTGACACCTTTCTCGGACTATCGCTCGCCAGCGGCGGGCACCTGACGCATGGGGCGGGCCCGAACCAGTCGGGCAAGTGGTTCAACGCGGTCCAATACGACGTGCGCAAGGAAGATGCGTTGATCGACTTCGATCAGGTCGAGCGTCTTGCGAAGGAACACAAGCCCAAGCTGATCATCGCGGGCGGTTCGGCCTATCCGCGGATCATCGATTTCAAGCGGTTCCGCGAAATCGCGGACTCGGTCGGCGCCTATTTCATGGTCGACATGGCCCATTTCGCCGGACTGGTGGCCGGCGGCGCGCACCCGAACCCGTTGGACTACGCCCATATCGCGACGACCACGACGCACAAGACGCTGCGCGGTCCGCGCGGCGGCATGATCCTCAGCCGCGACGAAGCGCTGGGCAAGAAGATCAATTCCGCTGTTTTTCCAGGCCTGCAGGGCGGCCCGCTGATGCATGTGATTGCCGCCAAGGCGGTCGCGTTCGGCGAGGCGCTGACCCCGGAATTCAAGACCTATAGCCGCCAGGTCGTCGACAACGCCAAGGCGCTGGCCCAGACGCTGGTCGCAGGCGGCTTGGACATCGTTTCCGGCGGGACCGACACCCATGTCATGCTGGTCGACCTGCGGCCCAAGAAAGTCACCGGCAATATCGCGGAAAAGAGCCTCGAGCGCGCCGGCATCACCTGCAACAAGAATGGTATTCCGTTCGACCCGGAAAAGCCCGCGGTCACGTCGGGCGTCCGTCTCGGCAGTCCGGCGGCGACGACGCGCGGTCTCGGCACCGCTGAATTCGTCGAGCTCGGCAAAATGATCGTCGAGGTTCTGGACGGTCTGGCCGCCAACCCGGATGACAATTCCGCGGTTGAGAACAGCGTGCGCCAGCGCGTCGAAGCGATCTGCGAAAAGTTCCCGATCTACAAGGACCTATACTAAGCCCTATGGCGGCGTCGGCTGGGACGGTCCGAAATGGTCGATAAAGGCCCTTAGGACCCCCAGCCGCGCCAGGGGTTTTGGGTAGTAGAGGAAGAAGCCGGGGCGCTTCGGTACGAAGGCGTGCAGTACCTCTACAAGTGATCCACGGGTCAAATCCCGCTCTATTCCAGACCTCAAGGACCAGCCTATTCCGTGACCTTGTCCGGCGGCATCGACGACCGCGCGCAGGTCGTTCAGAATCAACCGTCCCGTGACGTTGACGGTGGTTTCCTCGCCCTTCTCCAGGAACTTCCACGCCGCTATCCGCCCGGTACTGACCTGTCGATAGCGGATGCAATCATGATTGAGGAGATCGGCCGGACGACGCGGCGACCCGCGCTCAGAAAGATAGGCCGGCGCGGCGACATAGGCCCCGTGCTGGGGCGGTGTCAGGCGGCGGGCGATCATATCGTTCTGCAAATGGTCACCCAGGCGAATGCCGGCATGGAACCCTTCGGCGACGATATCGGTCAGCCCTTCCTGGAACGACAGATTGAGGACGATCCCGGGATAGGCCGATTTGAATGCGTCGAGCTTCGGGGCGACAATCAATTGCCACGCTCGGTAGGGCAGGGTGATCCGCAATTCCCCCGATCGGGTCGGCCCGGCTTCCCGCGCCTGCTCAAGCGCGCCGTCGATCGCGCCCAACATGTGCTGCGTTCCATGCAGCAGGTCGCGGCCCGCGTCAGTCAATGTGACGGACCGGGTGCTGCGCGTGAACAGTGCCGTGCCGAGGCTTTCTTCGAAAGCTTTCAACTGCAGCGATATGGCGGGTGGGTTGACACCCATTGCCGTCGCCGCGGCGCGCAGGGAACCATGTTCCGCTATATTTAGAAAAACCTGAAGGCCATAGAGTTCGGTGCGTTTCATTGTTTAGATATACTAATCATTTTGATCCAATAATGATGACTACACCAAATTAAATGTGAATGCGAGGCTGGGCCTGTCATCAGGAGAATGCTCATGCCCAAACTTCTATCCCCATCGCAACCGTCAACCAGTGAACGTGGCCGTTCGGTGTTGCCTGGTATCTTCGTGATCGTGTTGACGGTCGCCGCCATGGCATTGACCGACGCCTTCGTGAAGTTCTCCAGCGCCGACCTTTCATTGTGGCAGATCTATGTGCTCCGGTCCCTGCTTGCGATCCCGGCCTTGCTTCTGCTTGCGCGCGGCGCGTTTAGGCCTGCCGACCCGGTCTGGGTGGCGTTGCGCAGTCTTGCGTTGGTGGCGATGTACCTGGCGATCTATGCCGCCATCCCGATTATCGATCTGTCGGTCGTTGCTGCTTCTCTCTATACCGGGCCGTTGTTCATTGTCCTTCTTTCGGCCGTGTTTCTGCGCGAACCCATCGCCTTACATCAATGGGGCGCGGTGTTGATCGGCTTTGTCGGCGTCGTGATCGTGGTGGGCCCAGCCGCGTCGGATTTCTCGCCCTTGTCGCTGATCCCTGTCGCCGCGGCGCTGCTCTACGCACTGGCGGCTGTCCTGACGCGAGCGAAATGTTCCGGTGAGCCGGCGCTCACTCTGGCGATTTGGCTGAATGGATTTCTTCTGATCTTCGGTGGCGCGGCCAGTCTATTGGTCGATGCTCTGGGGGCGGGAAACCTGCCGGACTACCCGTTTCTGTTCGGCGGATGGCAACCTGTTGGCGGCAGTGAGCTTGCCGTACTGTGTGTGCTGGCTTTCCTGATTGTCGCTGTCAGCGTTGGGTTGGCGCGGGCCTATCAGTCCCCGAAGCCGCAGATCATAGCGACTTTCGACTATACTTATCTGATCTTCGCGGCGTTCTGGGGCTACGTCTTCTTCGGCGAGGTGCCCGGCCTCGGCACTCTGATCGGGATGATGTTGATCTCCATGGCCGGACTGTTGGCGGTGATCGGCCCGCGGCCCGGGCGCGCAGCGGTGCAGCCATGAGGCCTTGGTCGCATAGCCTGGAGGAATGGGGCCGAGGCAAAAAATCCGCTTCAACCGGTCCTATTTTCATGCGCTAGATATTGTAAGGGCGGGGTCGACTGTCGCAATATAGCGGCCGTACGGGGAATGCTGGTCCGGCGTTGTTTTGGGTGTATTCGGCGGTCTCAGAGACCTGTCTACAATCGTTCAGGACTGGCCAACATCGAATACAGGTGCCGATATCCGGTACCGGGGAGTGGAAGAATGCGCTGTCCGTTTTGCGGCAATGACGACTCGCAGGTGAAGGATTCTCGGCCGACCGAGGACCATGCCGCAATCCGCCGTCGGCGCTTGTGCACCAATTGCGGCGCGCGGTTCACCACTTTCGAACGGGTCCAGTTGCGCGAATTGACCGTGATGAAAAAGAACGGTCAGCGCGAAGCCTTCGACCGTGAAAAGCTTCTCGGCTCCATGCGCACCTCGCTGCGCAAGCGGAATGTCGATCCGGAGCGGATCGAACGGGTTGTGAACTCCATTGTCCGCAGGCTGGAAAGCAGCGGCGAAAGCGAAATACGCGCCGAGACCATCGGTGAGATGGTAATGGAGGCGCTGCATCAATTGGATCAGGTCGCCTATGTCCGGTTCGCGTCCGTTTACCGGAACTTCCGCGAAGTAAGTGACTTCGGCGCCTTCATCGATAATGAAGTGCGGCCGGATGGCGACGACTGACCGATCCTCACCCGTGTCGCCGGCGATGGGCGGGGCGGCCTTTTCCGAAACCGACAAGCGGCACATGGGGACTGCGCTGGCCCTGTCCCGGCGGGGCATGGGCAATGTCTGGCCGAATCCTGCCGTCGGCAGCGTCGTGGTCGGCACGGACGGCATGGTCGTCGGGCGCGGCTGGACGCAGCCGGGCGGTCGGCCCCATGCCGAGGCGATCGCGCTGGAACGCGCCGGCGCGGCGGCGCTGGGCGGCACGCTCTATGTGACGCTCGAACCCTGCAATCATTTCGGTAAAACGCCTCCCTGCACGGAAGCGATCATACAGGCCGGGATCGCCCGCGTCGTCGGCACGCTGGAAGATCCCGACCCGCGCGTGTCGGGCAGCGGATACGACCGTCTTCGCCAAGCGGGCGTTCAGGTGGATTTGGGCCTGATGGCGGATGAGGCCCGGCACGCCAATGCCGGATTCTTCAGCCGTCTTGCCAGGGGCCGTCCCTGGGTGACCCTGAAGATGGCGATTTCTATGGACGGTCGGATCGCGCTCGCCAGCGGGGAGAGCCAGTGGATCACTTGTTCCGAAGCCCGCCAGATCGCCCACAGGTTGCGGGCCGAAAACGACGCCATTTTGGTCGGGATCGGCACCGTGCTGGCGGACAATCCGCAATTGACCTGCCGACTGCCCGGCTATCGGGGGCGCCAGCCCGTGCGCGTCGTTCTGGACGGCAAGGATCGCATCCCCACCGGGTCGGCGGTGCTGAGCGATGATGCGCCGACCTGGACGGACCAGGACCTCGGCAATCGCAAGGGGCAGCGTCCCGATCCGGCGGCGATGCTGTCTTCCATGGCGGACAGGGGTATCACCCGCCTGTTGATCGTAGGGGGCGGGGATGTGGCCGCGGCGGTTATCGCTGCCGGGCGTGT
>CAYGKA010000053.1:15490-33898 GCA_964350445.1 uncultured Flavobacteriaceae bacterium | reverse complement strand
CTGGTGCAGGGCTACCAGTTTCCCGTGGCCCATGTGCCGAACCATTGCCGGCGGTATTTCCGGCTGAACTACACGGTCGGCACGCCGGGTGCCTCGCCCGGTGGCGAGATCACCGCCGGCATCGTCTGGGGCGTTCAGACCAACCGTTAGGCGCCGTGACGGCGGGGCGGGGTAAAGACCCGCCCCACCACCCGGATCGAACAGACCACACATCCAGTCGAAAGGAGGGGCGGCATGACCGTTTCCGATATCGCGCTGTGCGGCGGCGCGCTGATCCGCCTTGGCGCGGAGCCGATCACCGGTTTCGAGGATGGGACGGCGGAGGCGGATATCGCCAACGCCCTCTATCCGATGGTGCGGGACGGGATGCTCAGCGCCTATCCGTGGAGCTTCGCCACGGCGCAACGCAGCCTGGCGCAGCTTTCGGGCGTGCCGGTCGCGGATTTCGCCTTCGCCTATCAACTGCCGGCGGATTTCCTGCGGGCGCTGTCGCTGGGCCATGGCGGTGTGGGGCTATCCGTCGCCACCGGACGGGGGGCTGAATACCGGGTTCATGAGCGGCGCATTCACACGAATGTGGAAATGCCGGTGCTGACCTACATCTTCAGGCCGGCGGAGAGCGCCTTTCCGCCCTATTTCGACAAAGCCCTGATGGACAAACTGTCGGCGGAGTTCTGCCTGCCGATCACAGAGAACACGGCGCGTGCCGACCTTTTGCACAAGCTTGCCGAACAATCCTTTCAACAGGCCAAGACCGCCGATGCGCAGGGCCAGTCGCCCGGCCGTATCGAGGACTTCGCCCTGATCGACGCCAGGGGGTGATGATGGTTGCGCGCGTTCACGTCACGCAATTCAGTTTCGACAAGGGGATCATCGACGAGGACCTGCTGGGCCGCCGCGACATCAAGGCCTATCCGGGCGGGTTGCGGCAGGCGCGTAACATGATCGGCGTCATCGGCGGGCCTATCGCCCGCCGGGGCGGGTTGGCCTTCGTTGCCGAATTGCCCGCCTCGGCGGGGGATGGCGCGCGGCTGGCGGCCTTTCATTTCCGGCTTGAGCAGATCTATCTGTTGGCCTTCCTGGACGGCGCGGTGCGGATCTATCGGGACGACGCGCTGCAGGCGGAGCTGCCGACGCCCTATTCGGGCGCGCAGCTCGACGGCGTGGATTTCGACCAGTCGCTGGATACCATGTTGCTGACCCATGAAGGGGTCGAACCCAAGCAGTTGCAGCGTCAGGGTTCCCATACCAGTTGGGCGCTTGGCCCCATCGCGTTCCGGAACCTGCCCACGCATCCCTTCAACGGGCCGACGATGGGGAAGGCGACGCCGAGTGCGGCCACCGGCACGGTAACGGTGACCAGCACGGAGGCCGATTTCGCCGCCGCCACGGTGGGGGACGTCGTGCGCCTGAACGGCGGGCGGATCGAGATCGCCGCCATCGTGACCGACCAGCAGGCATCCGGCGAAGCGGTCGAGGATCTTGACGGCACGCAACAGGCCGATGCCGGGACCTGGAGCGTCGAGCAGAAGGCCTGGTCGCCGGAGAAGGGTTATCCGCGTTCCGTTCATCTGGACGGCAACCGTTCCTTCTGGGGCGGGTCGCAGGAATTGCTGCAACGGGTATGGGGATCGGCGTCGGGCGGGGTCGACCTGTTCGATTTCTTCGAGACCAAGGAACGCCTGGATGACGAATTCGTCGAAGACGATCTGGTCGGCAGCCAGGTCAACGCCGTTTCCCATATCCATTCCCTGGGCGATCAGTTCTTCTTCACCTCAGGCGGGGTCTTCGTGAACCGGGTGACCGATGACAGCCCGGTGACGGTGGAGAACTTCCATCCCCGCAAGCATTCGCCAAGCCCGGTGGCGCCGATCAAGCCGGTCGCCAGCGACGGCGCGGTGATCTGCGTGACGGCGGACGGGGCGGGCCGCGCGGTGGGCTGCGCGGAGGTGATCTTCGATACTGGCAGCGACGGCTATGTCGCCAGCGACCTGAATGTCCTGTCCGCCAAGGTCATGCGGGAACCCGTGGATCTGGCCGCCAGGGCATCGGACGGCGTGCGCAGCGCGCATCACCGCTTCGTCGTGAACAAGGACGGAACGGTCGCCGTGCATCATTCCCTGCGCCGGCAGGAAATCAGCGGCTGGACGATTTGGGACAGTCCCGGCGCGTCCGGGGCGGACGTGGTTCTGAAGGTCACGGTCGTCGGCAACACGCCCTATTTCCTGGTCCGGCGCGGGAGCGGCCCGGCCGCTCGCTATTTCATCGAGAAGCACGCCCCGGACCGGATGTTCGACGCGTCGGTGAAATCGAGCTTTGCCGAACCGACCGACACGCTGACCGGCCTGGATCACCTGGAAGGCGCCGAGGTGCAGGTCTTCGCCGACGGCGCCCTGCGCGACCCGGCCACCGTCACCGGCGGGGCCGTGGCGGTAAAGGACGGCGGCGCGCCCTATGCCGCTGTCGAGATCGAGGCCGGGTTTCCGTTCGGCTGGGTCGTGGAACCGCTTCCCGTCGAAGCCCAGGTCGCCGACGGCACCCTGGTCGGCCAGAAGCACCGGCTGATCGCCGTCACCTTGGAAGTAAAGGATGCCTATCCGTTCGAGGTGAACGGCAGGCCGGTCAATTTCCGGCGCTTCGGGGAATTCCGGATGGATGAGGCGCCGGAGCCGTTCAGCGGACGCAAGCGGCGGCGCTTCCTGGGCTGGAACCGCGGGCAGGGGGCGACCTTCACCGCGTCCGGGACATTGCCGGCGAGTTTTTTGTCGGCCGTCGTCGAAGTCGGTCAATAGCGGATCATCCGGCGTGTGCCGGGAAGGAGAAGGATATGGGTTCGGGAGCAGGGAAGGTCATTCTGCCATTGATGTCTCTGGCGGCCGCGCCGCTGACCGGTGGGGCGAGTTTGGGAGGATTGGCCGGTTTGGGCGGTCTATCCGGTTTGGGCGGCGGCGCGGGAACCGCCTTGGGGATCGCGAATGCCGGCATTGGGGCTTTGCGCGCCGCAGACCGGTCGCGTTCCGATGACGCCGCCGCGGCGGTGGAGCTCCAGGCGGCCGGGACGGACCGGCTGTTGGGCGCGTTGGACAACGCCGAAAGGCTGACGGCGTTGGAGAAACGGCGCGCCCGGCAACTGGCCGGGATCGCCAATAGCGGCCGGGTCGGCGGGCGTGCGAAGGCCGGCCTTGCCGGGGCGGCCGATCGGGACAGCCAGGCGGCGCTGCGCTCGCTCGACGGGCGCGGTGTGGCGCTGGACAACCGCGCTCGCAACCGGATCGCCGTGTTGAGGCGCAGGACCCGTCAGGCCGGGCGCGACCGGACCTTCGGACTGTTCGAGGCCATCCAGGATTTCGGCCCGGCCATCGACAGTTTTGCCACATTCAGGGATTGAGGGAGACGCCATGCCAATCGACCATATCAAGATCGGCGATGTCACGCCCTGGGTACAATACGCGGGCAACGGCAGTCAGACCGAATTCGATTTCGCGTTCCCGATCTTTGAGAACGCGGACCTTAAGGTCTATCTGGGGGTGTCGGAAACACCGGAAGCGTCGGGCTATGCAATCGCGGGTGCGGGGCAGAGCGCGGGCGGGCGCGTCACCTTCCTGACGCCGCCGGAAAACGGCATGGCCGTCACGCTGCTGCGCGACGTTACCATCAAGCGGGTGACCGATTTCAGCGAGTCCGGCGATTTCCGGGCCAGCGCGATCAATAACGAGTTGGACCGGCTGACGGCGGTGGCGCAGCAGTTGTCGACGCTGATCGGCCGCGCCGTTCGCTTGGCCGACACCGATGCGGCGGGCGCCGTGCAACTGCCCCCCGCGGTGGAACGGGCCGGCCGGGTCGCGGCGTTCGATTCCGCCGGGAACTTCGTCGCCGCCGCGCTCAACGCAACGCAGTTGCTCGTCTCCACGGTGATGGAGGCCGTACTCGTCGCGCCCAACAGCGCGGCTGCCCGCGCCCAACTGGAAGCGCAGATGCAAAGCGACGGGTTGGACGCGATCGCGGCGCTGACGCCGGCAACGGGCGATGCGCTGCTGTGGAACGGCATGGCCTGGTCGGCCGGCGCGCCGGTTTCGCAATCGGAAGTCCGGCGCCTGGCGCTCGATGTCGCGGCGTTGAAGGGCGACCGGGAAAACATGGTGGACGGGATCGCCGATCCCTTCGCCGACGAAACCGATATCGACGTCGGCGCCAGCACGAACGCGGTCTATGACGCGGCCGGCGATTTCTTTGAGGCGGCCCTGGCCTATTCGGCCGACCGGTTTCCAACCATGACGGCGGCCGGCACGCCGAGCGGCACGGCGTCGGCTTCGTCCAGCACCGCCGGAAACGAACCCTTCAGGGCCCTGGATGACAGCGGCGCGACGCGTTGGCAGGCGAACGGTGAAACGACGACCGCCTTTCTGAAATACGATTTGGGCGCCGGGAACGGCATCGTTGCGCGGCAATACACGCTGGACAATACCGGCGTCACCGATGGCGCGCGGATGCCGAATGCCTGGGTGTTGGAAGGATCGAACAACGACAGCGATTGGACCGCATTGGAGTCGCAGACCGGGCAATCCGGATGGGGCGGCGCGCGCATATTCCAGTTCGGAAACGCGGTTTCCTATCGCTACTACCGGCTTTCCGTGACGGCCGTTAACGGCGGATCGACAACGGAAATCGGCGAATGGCAGATCATGACGGCGACGCGGCAAAACCTGCTGCTGACCTCGGAAGCCTTCACGGCCGACGCCCAGCCCGATACGGCGCTGCTTCATGTTCAGGTGGTGGCGAACGAGGCCTTCACCATCAACACCGATTTGATCGGCCGCGCCAGCCGCACGGATGGGGCGGATTGGACGGATGCCGTACTTATCCAGGTTGGCGCATTGGCGGACGGCACGTTGCTTTTTGAAGCGGGCATCGACATTGCCGGACAGCCGGCCGGCACGGCGATGCGCTACCAGATCGAAACCGACAATACCAAGGATCTCGAAATTCATGGCGTTGTCCTGCAATGGAGTTGAGGCGATGGGCGCGAACCGCTTGAGGGCCACCCGGCCGCAGACCGATCTTGAACGCACTTATGAGCACCGCCGCCGCGCCTATAAGGGCGCGGTCTCGGCCATGAAGGGCGTATCGATCGACGAGGCCGCCGGCATCGGCTTCGTGCTGGACGCGGTGATCGGCCAGCTGGCCGCCGCGATCGCCGCCGGGGAGATCACCGCCACCCCGGAAATGACCGACCTGATCGCCCGCTTCACGGCGGTCAAGGCCCGTTTCCCGAAACCCTGATTGGCCCAAACCCTGATTGGAGCACCGACCATGGAGCATGACTTGGAATTCAACGGCGCGCGCGCCGAACGGACCACGGCCGCGATGCTGTCGGCCCCGCCCACCCGGCATGCGGTTGTGGATGTCATCGGCGGCGATATCGCCTTTTCCGAACCCTATCCGCGCGTGCTGTTCGTCGGCGGCGGCGGCGATATCACCGTGACCGACATGGAGGACAATGACGAAACCTATACCGTGCCGGCCGGCTACGAGCTGGCGGGGTTCTTCAAAGGCGTCAAGCAGACCGGCACCGACGCCACCAACATCATCGCGCGGTGGTAGACCCATGAAATACGGCCCATCCCTAGCCATCACCCGGCCGCACCGTTTTTTTGGTGGTGTCGCTGACCCTGTCATAAACCCAACATTCGTATTTGGGCGCAAAACGCTTGCCGGCGCCGGCGCGGCCGGGATGGACGATACCACGGCCGGCGGGTTCACGACCGAGCCCGATAGCGCCACGATTACCGGCGGCGTCGATAGCGGTCATTGGGACATTGTTGACGGGTATAAGCTGACGCCGTCGGCCGCCGGCGTTGCTGCCGGACTGCCCGGCAGCTATACGCTCAACGTTACATTTGTAAAAAATGGCGTGAGTTTTCCGCACGTCGTAACAATCACCGGCATTGACGGCGCGTGCCATGTTCGCGACCGGGCCGAATTCAACGCGGCCGTTGCCGACGCGGCGGCAACGTCTCGGTCGTACCGGCTTCGCGCCGGTTTCTCTGTCTATGTCTTTGGGCAAACCGGGCAATCGAACATGGAAGGGCCAAAGGTTTATGACGGCTTGGGCGCGCATGATGCCGGTGCGTTCCAATGGTATTCAACGTCGGGTTGGCCCGACAATAACGTTGTAGCCAGCATCGCCGACACGACCGGCAGCATTCTACAGCAGCACGCTGGCACACAGACGCCGGGCAATATGGGGATGGATATCACGTTCGCTAATGCCTTCCTGGCGGCGAACCCCGACAAGGCAATTGTATTCGTCGGCGCGGCCGAGGAAGCAACTAACATCATCGAGCATGAAAAGGGCGCGACGATTTACAACCAATTCATTGCGCGCGTGAATACTCTGCTCGCCGAGAACCCCGAATTTATTTTCGCCGGCATCAACCATGCGCTTGGTGAGAACGACGGGGCCGCGGGCGCGATGGTGGCGCGGGAATACAGCAATATTCTCGACGTTGGCATTATCGACGCCTACCGAGCCGACATTACCGGTGCAAACGGCAATACTCCTTTCATTATTTCAAACTTTACGCGGTTATCGACCTTCCTCGAGGTCAAGGCGGCGTTGGAAGAAGCACCGGCCCGCAATACTTTTTGCGCGATCGTCGACACGTCGGGTTATCCCGGCACCGATCCCGTACACTACAGCACGGCGGAACTTCGGACGTTGGGCGCAGATCACTACACCTTATGGGCTAGCGCCGCGGCGAAGATGGCCGCCCCGGTGGCCTATGAATTCGCGCCGGCAAACGGCGCCGGCGCGGTCAACCCGGCATCCGTCCTGGCCATCGACTTTCACGAAATCATCGTGGAAGGCGCTGGCAATATCACAATCAAGGATCTCTCGACGCCGGCGAATGACCGAACAATCACGGTGCCGGATGCACAGGTTTCCTTTGACGGCTCGGTTATGCTGATAAAGCCGAACCTTCCCCTTTCGGAGAGTTCGAGTATCGCGGTGCGGATAGCAAGCGGCGTGGTCACGGACCGCTATAACAATCCATATGGTGGGATCGACGACGAAGTGACTTGGATTTTCACCACTGGCATCACCACGACGATTTCGCCTGCCAATTTTGCTGATACAATCGAGGATTGGTGGGATGCGACGGACTATGGAACGATCATCGATATCGGCGGTGCCGTCAGTTCATGGACATCCAAAGGTGCCCGTGCGCATGTTCTCACCGCCGTTGATGTGAACCGTCCAACTTTGGATATCGAGAGGCTGAGTTTCAACGGCACAACGAACAAAATTGGTATTACCTCGCCTAGCTACACAAACCCTGGGGGTGCTGCGACGATCTGGATGGCAATGCGTTCAGGCGATGAAACTGGGACGCAAATCTTGATGAACCAAGCTGGTGGTGGGTCTGGACGCTGGGTTCTCATAAAAGATGATTCAGACGCGGCGGTCTCTGGCGGAACAAGCATCGTTGTGCATGGGAAGACTGGGGGGTTGAAGAGTAATTTGACGCAGGTGTCGACGACTTTCCGCAATCAAGTTGGAGCTGGAACGCCCTCTGATATCATATTGGAAATACGCCTTAATATGAACTGGAGCGGGTTCTTTCTGAGTGGTGGAAGCTTATTTGTTGCAAAGCTGGATGCCTATCAATGCGTCATCGCGACCGGCTGCGATAACCTGGAACGCCGTGCCGGCATGCTGGCTTTCTTGCAGAGCAAAATGCCGTGATGCCCCAACCCCAAACCATCACAAGAGACCACGAAGCGCGGGCAGTGGAGGCCCGGGGGGACTTGGCGCTGCATAAGCTGGACAGCCATGAGCAGATTTGCGCCGTCCGGTATGAAGCCATTCAAGCGGCCATCGACGATATGAAATCTGCGGTGCGGGAATTGGGGCATACCTATTCTGGTGGAATAAACCGGGTCCATGACCGGATCGACGCGGGACAGAAGCGGTTGGTCGCCGGATTGGCGGCGGTGGCGCTGTTGCTCGCAGGCGGCCTCGGCGCCGTCGTCTTCTTCATGTTAACCGCCTCTGCATGAAACAGCTTTCGATGGTATCATGGTCCGTCGCCGCCGGATCGGCCCGGCGGCCGTAGCGAGAAAGGATTGGAACGATGGAACTGCTGCTTGAACGGGTGAAATCGGACGATGACGCGACGATCGGCACGCTTTACGCTGATGGCCGTTTCCTGTGCTTCACGCTGGAAGACGAGTTCCGCATCGACAAGGTGCCGGCCGAAACCCGCATTCCCGCCGGGACCTATGCGGTTCGACTGCGCGCCGCCGGCGGCATGCATCCCAAATACAAGGCGCGGTTCGGCGACCTGCATCGCGGTATGCTGCATCTTCAGGACGTGCCGAATTTCCAATGGGTGTATCTGCATGTCGGCAATACCGACGACCATACCGAAGGCTGCATTCTGGTCGGGCGCGGCGTGCAATCCGCCGATGGCAATATGAGCGTGCAAGCCAGCCGGGACGCCTATCGCGACCTGTGCGGGGCGGTGAACGACGCCGCCGAGGCGCAGGCGCTCAGCATCACCATCGTCGACCGCGACCGGCCGGTGGCGGTGGTATGATCCTGCCCATTATCAGCGCGCTCGTCTCCGCCGCACCGGCGTTGATCGGGCTGTTCGACAGCGGCGGGGACGGCACCGCCGCCAAGGTCGCGAAAGTGGCGTCGGATGTCGCCCGGTCGGTCACCGGGAAGGGTGACGACGGCGATGCCCTGGCGGCCCTGCAAGCCGATCCGGCATTGCTGCTGGAATACCAACGCCAGACGGCGCAGCGGGCGATTTCGCTGTATCAAGAGGAGACCAAACGGCTTCAGGCGGTGAACGAGACGATCCGCGCCGAAGCCGCCAGTTCGGACCCCTATGTGCGGCGGATGCGCCCGACCATGGGCTATGCGTTGATCCTGTCCTGGTCGATGACGATGGGGGCGGTGGTCTATACCATCGTCGACGATCCGGGGGCCGCGTCGTCCGTCATCGTCGCGCTCGCCGATCTCTCCATCATGTGGTCGGTCGCGCTGTCGGTCCTGGGCCTCTACGTCTACAAGCGCAGCGAGGACAAAAAACCCGCCGCCGGCGACGGCTTGGGCGTGCTGGGCAGGATCGCGGGCAGGGCGATGGCGCGGTGAGTTTTGCCGGAGACGATGGCGTGAGGCCCGGTCGCCTTGTTCCCGGCGCATCCGGGCGGCGTATCGGTGTACCTGCGGATGGCGTTTCACCGTCATTCCCGGTGACAGGCGTTGGCGGGTCGGCTAGAACAAAAGCATTATAAAGCAAATTCATGCCGGTTCACGGCAAATGCCGACCGCTTTGAGGAAACGTTTCCCATAAAATGACAATGCGCAGGTCTTCCGTTTTTCGGCTTGCCGTAGCGTTCTGCACGTCCACGGCGGTACTCCTTTCCGGCATCCTTTCCGGTACCGCTCCGGCCGCCGCCGGATGCGACAGCCCCTCCGTCCTCATGCTGCTGCCCGACTCGGCTGACAATCCGTTTTGGGGCCCTTATGCGGATTTTGCCGTGGCGGTTGCGAAAGATCTCGGTGTGCGCCTGACCATCGACCATGCGGCAACGAACGACCGTTTCGACTATGTGGATCGGCTCGAGACCCTGCTGGCGGGACCTGAAAAACCGGATTATGTCGCGGCCTTTCCCTATTTCGGCGCAATGCCGCGCCTGATGCAGGAAGCGACCGAGGCCGGGCTGTCGGTGGTCACCTTGAATTCGGATATCGGGCACGGCGACAGAAATGAGGTCGGCTATCCCAGGGAACGGCACAAGAATTGGATATTGCAAAGCATGGCCAATGACGAGAGCGCCGGTTTCCTGCTGGCGAAGGCCATCGCAGGCGCGGCGCGCGAACGCGCGGCTTTGACGCAATCCGATACGGTCGCCCTCAGCGCCATCGGCGGAAACCAATTGGCGGCCTCCAGCCTCTATCGCCGCGACGGATTGCAGCGGTTCATCGGGGAGGCGGACGGGACGGTTTCGATCAACCAGTTCGTTTTCACGGATTGGAGCTATGATCGTGGCAAAGCCGTCGCGGCGGGGCTCGCCCGGCGGTATCCGGTGACCCATGGTGTTTGGGCGGCGAATTTGCCGCTTGGCCTCGGCGCGGTCGATGCATGGCTGGCGGCTTCGCCGGCGGGGCCGCAACCGGTATTCGGCGCGGTCAGCGGCCCGTTCGACGACCGCGCCTTGGCGGCGATCGACGACGGGCGGTTCTCCGCCGTTGTCGGCGGGCATTTCCTGGAAGGCGGGATCGTCCTGGTGCTTTTGCTGGACCACTTCAACGGCATGGATTTCGTCGACGAAATAGGCACCGCGCTGCGCATCCCGTTCGAAACCATCGACAAGCAGAACATCACTCGGATTCGCCGCATTCTTGGAGAACGGGAATGGAAGGGTTTGGATTTCAAGCATCTGACGAAATGCTACGCCACCGGCCTGACCTATTACGATTTCGATCTGGAATCGGTGCTTCAACGCTAGGGGAGCGCTGTGGCGGCATCCCATTTTCGGATCACGTTGCTAACCCATTGGTGTTAAGGTTCGTGCCGGGGGGCGTTTGATCCTAAATCGGTGCGATGGTCCAGACTCCAATTTCAGCGCGGCGCTTTTGTTCGCGGCTGCCTGACTTTCCGGCGGCCGCCTGTCTGCTGATCGCCGTTTTTATCGCTGTTGCCTGTCCGGCGTCGGGCGCGATGGCAGCAGGCTGTTCGCGTCCCACCGTCGTGATGATCCTGCCGGATGAGGAACAGAACGCCTTCTGGGGACCTTATGCGGCGTTCACCAAGGCGGCGGCGGAAAGTCTGGGCATCGACCTGCGGCTGGTCTTCGCAAAGCCGAACGACCGCTTCGACTATCTGGAACGGCTGATACAGGTTCAGTCGGACTATCCGCCTGCGGACTATGTGGCCGTCTTTGCCTATTTCGCGGCCCTGCCGCAGGTGCTTGAGCTTGCGAAGAGGGGCGGCAGCAAGGCCATCACCTTCAATTCGGGCCTGTCCGAGACCGATAGGGCGATCGTCGACACCCCCCGGACCCGCTATCCGAACTGGATTTTGCACAGCCAGGCAGCCGATTTGGAAGCCGGCAGGCTGCAAGCGAGCGCGATTGTCGGGCGCGCGCGCAGGACCTTCGGGTTGAGCAAGCAGGAAACCGTCCGCATCACGGCGCTTGGCGGCAACCTCACCACCGGGGCCAGTTTGGAGCGGCGGGACGGGCTGGCCGCGTTTTTCGACGCCAACGACCTGCCGGAAGCGGTGAACCAGTTCGTCTTCGCCCATTGGGATTACGAACGCGGGTTCTACATCGCCAAGGGTTTGTTTCAACGCTACCCGGAAACCCATGCGATCTGGACCGCGTCTTTCGACCTGGGACGGGCGGCCATCGATGCCTGGCGGGCGGTGCGGCCGGAAACGCCGTTGCCGATCATCGGCACGATCAGCGGCAGCTGGGACCCGCGGGTCTTCGACATGATGGAACGCAAGGAACTGGACGTGGTTCTGGGCGGACATTTCGCCGAAGGGGCCTGGCTGATGGCCTTGATACAGGACTACGACAGCGGTCTGGACTTCGTCGACGACGTCGGGACCGAGCTCTACTTTCCGCTCGAACTGGCGGGTCCCGGCACTTTCCGGCGGTTTCAGGCGATGTTCAGGGACCGGGATTGGACCCGGATCGACTTCAAACGGATATCGAAATGCCATTCGCCGGACAGGCGGCGCTACGATTTCAGCCTGCGGAACCTGTTGCGCTGAAAGGCGTTTCCGGCGGCGCGCGGGAAGGGGCGTCGCGTAACGTCGGGCCATCGCGCAAACCATCCTTGCCAACGGCGATACGAGACAGTAGAACCGCCGCCTAGAGTATGTACGAACGGCGGTTTGACCGCCTTGTCGGGGCATAGCGCAGCCTGGTAGCGCGTCCGTCTGGGGGACGGGAGGTCGTAGGTTCGAATCCTGCTGCCCCGACCATCATTTCCCCCAAATTCCAAAGGCCTTCATGCGGTGCCCGGAACGGTTCTTTCCGGCGGCAGGGTTACCGTGGCGTTCAATCCGCCTTCCGGAATATTCGTCATTTCGAAACGCGCGCCATGGGCGTTGGCCAGGGTCGTGACGATGGCAAGGCCGAGCCCCGAGCCCTCGAAATTTCTTTCCCCGGCTTGATCGCCGCGCTGGAACGGTTCCAGCAGGCGGGGAATATCATCCTCCGGTATTCCGGGGCCGTTATCCTTCACCGAAAGCGCGATGCAGCCGTCCTCCGCGTCCTTCACGGCCAGGATGACACGCGACCCGGCGCGACTGAACCGGATAGCATTGTTGCAGAGGTTGACGAGTATTTGGGTCAGGCGATGTTCGTCCCCCCTGATCGCGTTGCCGGTTAAAACCTCTTGAACGATGACGATGCGTTTTTCCCGCGCCGCGCTTTCCACCATCAGGATGACGCGGTCGAGCAAGCCGTTGGGATCGACCGTTTCCTCGTGCAGCGAGAGGCTGTCATGTTCGACGCGGGAGATGTCCATCATGTCGTCGATCAAACGCATCAAATGCTGCGCGCTGCCCCGGATGGCATCAGCATAGGCGCCGTAGCGGGCCGGCTGCACCGGGCCGTAAATGCCCTGGGCCATGGCGTCGCTATACCCGATGATCGCGTTCATCGGCGTGCGCAGCTCGTGGCTCGCATTGGCCAGCAGCAGGGATTTTGTCTGGTTCGCCGCGTCAGCCTCGGTCACCGCCCCCTGAAGCTTCTGCTCCGCGTGTTCGACGGCATCGGCCATATGGTTGAACTGCGTACCGAGATCGCGGAATTCCGACGGCGTGAGAAGCGAGGGTTTGCCGCTGACGCGAACACCTTTTTCGCCCGCCGCCATTCTGCGGGCGGCCGACGCCATTTCCCGCAGGGGGGCGGTCATCGACAGGGACATTCGCCAACCCGCCGCGACCGTCAGAAGCAGGCAGGACCCCAACACCAGGATCGCCGTCTTGTTGGCCTTGGCGGCGGCTTCATGCAGTTCGGAAATCGGCTGCGGGATCATGACGCCCCAACCCGTGCCGGCGACGGCGGTGAAACCGGCCACCATGTCCGCCTCGATGGCGGGGGAGTAGAACAGCGATATCCCCGTTTCGCCGGCCAGCATGCGTTTGACCGGGTCCAGCTTCGCCAGGTTCCGGCGTTCGGCGATCCAGGCGGGGCGCGGGTGGAACAGAAGCGATCCGTTCTGGTCGACGATGGCGGCGTGGCCCTTGACGCCGAAATTGATGGCGGCGCCAAGCGATCGGATATAGTCGGTCCGAACCGAGGCGATCGCCAATCTGTCGCCGATACGGCAGGTCAGGTAGATGACCGGATTGCCGTCTCTATCGGCGGTGACACCGCTGAACACCGTTGTCTCGCCGTCCGCGCGCGGCGTGATCGACTCCACGTCCAGGCCGTCCTCGACCTCCTCACAGGAATGGGTCGTGGCATAGACGTTCAACGGCGCCGTCTTGCCGGTCAGGTCGACGACGCAGATGAAGGAAATCGCCAGATTGTCCATGATATCGTCGGCGCCCTGAATCGGATTGCGATCCAGGCTGGAGCGGACCAGCAGGGAAAAATCGGTGGATAGGTCGCGATGGTAGCGCTGCAGGGCGGCGCTGACATTGTTCGCCAGCAGCAAATGGCGATCCTTGACGTCGGCCAGCTGGCGCTGAAATTCGGTTTTCTCCGACCAAATCCAGAACAGCACCAGCGGCACCACGGCCGCCAAAATCAAGACGCCCACCAACAGAAGCCGTAACGGGGGACGTCTGTGCCGGGGCACTTTTGTCGAGCGTGTCGGTCGTTTGATCGGCGTTATGTCGCCTTGTGCCATCGGGTTCTCGCTAGGATGTCCCCCCATCCTGACCGCAAGTGTACCGGTGTTTGCGCAACGCGGGAAGCGCCATGCCCGATTGCGGTTCGGCGATCAGCCGCGCGGAGACACTTTAATCGGGGCGAGGGTGCTTCACGCGCCCATTGCGTCCAGAAACCATCCATGCAGTGCACCGATGGAATGTTCCGACTGCACCCCGCCCTTTGGATCGATGACCAATGGGCCCGGCTTGTAGCCCCGGCTTCGCAGACCGCGCTGGACGGATTCGACGAGGTGGATGTCTTCCTCCACGGTCGTGGACCGGTCTTGAAGCGCCAGGCGGCGGATTGTTTCGGAATCCATGCCGCCTTCCGTGTACCAGCCGCGCCAGACCGTGACCGAATTGTGCCCGGCCGGCCGCCAGTGATAGGTGTTGAGGACGTTGCCGGGGTATACTTGAAAAGAGAACAGGGGCCACAGGAACCAGGACCGGTACTCCGCTGCGTGCGGGTTGCTGTCCGGATCGATCGGGTAGGTCATCGTGTCGAGGCCGGAACATTCCGTCGTATGGCACAGTACGTAGCCGCCCGGCGCCTGTATGTCATAGGTCTCCGGTCGAACGACGCCGGTCGAAAATGTCGGATGGTTCAGGGTGCAGTGGTAGCATTCGGAATAGTTTTCGACCGAGACCTTCCAATTGCAGTCCTCCGGCACCTCGACCCATTCCAGCGGTTCCAGGGCGTCGATGTTCGGAACGTAGTCCCGCAGAGCCGTACGCACGCCGGGGTACCAAGTGTCCATCGGCGCGGCTTCGTTATCCAGGTTCACGAAGATGAAGCCGTTGAACAGTTCGGTGCGGACCGCCGTCAGGCAGATGCCGGATCGGTCCAGGTTTTCCACGGCATCGATGTTTGGGGCGGACTTCAATTGTCCGGTCAGATCATAGGACCATGCATGGTAGGGGCAGACCAGCAGTCGTTTGCGGCCCGATCCGGTCACCAATTGATGGGCTCGGTGCTGACAAACGTTGTAGAACGCGCGGATCACGCCATCGCGGCCATGAATGGCGAACAGGCTCTCGCCCGCGATCTCGAAGGTGAAATAGTCACCCGGCCTCTTCAGTTCCGCGGCATGGCCGGCGAATTGCCAGGTGCGTGACAACAATCCCGCCCGCTCCTTCTCGAAAATCGAAGGATCTGTGTAGTAGAAGGCTGGCAAGGCATGCGGCACTGAGGTCATTCTCGAAGGCTCCCCCACGGTTCGATCCCGTAACTACGGTTGGTAGATTCCCAGCCTGTGCCGTCTCTCGTGGAAACGGTCGATGCTGTCGATGACATCCGGCGGCGCATCCGCGATGACGAAGGCCATCAGCGTTTCCAAGATCGCGATCACAGCGATCGAGGACGGAAAGAATTGCGGCGTATCCGCGCTGATGACAAAGGCGTGGTCCGCGCTTGTCACGATGGGGGAGGCCGGACTGTCGGAAATGCCAATAAACTTCGCACCCTGTTCCTTCGCCAAGGCGGCGGCTTCCACCACTTCCGTGCGATAGGGTTTGCAGGTGATCGCGATCAGCACGTCTTTTTCATTCGCCCGGCTCAGGTCGTCGGACGCGACTCCGCCCGACCGAGGGATCGCCCAAATGTTGTAGGAGGCCATATCGGCCAGATAGGCGAAGTTGCGGGCATTGCTGTTCTGGACACCGACCCCCAGGACGAATGTATTGCGCGAGGCGACGATGTCGTCCGCCGCCGCCTTGACCTTGTCGGCATCGGTTGCGGCGAAGCTTGCCTCGATATTGTGGATCGCACTGGCCACCATGTCCGCGTAGAGCCCGCCGAGCTGGCCGCTCTGGCTCAAGGATTGTAACCAGCGGGCACGATCAGGGAAGTTCAGGTTGCCGCGGCGGATCTCTTCCCGGAACGGTTCGCGGAAATCGTCATACCCGTCGAAGCCGATGGTACGCGCCATGCGCACCAGCGTGTTCGGTTTGACCGCGGCGGCGGTCGCCATTTCGCGGATCGAACAAACGCCCACGTCGTTGGGGTTTTCCAGGACGTAGGTCGCCGCCTTGCGGGTTTCCGGCGTCAATTGATCCAGCCCGGCGGCCAGGGCTTCCAGGACACCGTTCGAAGAGTGGAGTGAAACGTTCGTATCATTCATAGTTGACGATGGTACAAATGTTTGATTACCGTGTCGACAGTTTTCGACAACATTGAAACGATTTTCGCAAAGGGTCGCGACATGGGTGCAGCACTTCCGGATCAGGCGCGTGTGGTCATCGTGGGGGGCGGCATCATGGGGTGCGGGCTTGCCTATCATCTGGCCCATGAAGGCTGGGCCGATACCGTGCTGTTGGAAAAGGCGGAACTGACCAGCGGGTCAACCTGGCATGCCGCCGGGCAGATTACCCAATCGACCAGTTCCTTCGGGATAGGGAAATGCGTCGGTTACAATATCGACCTTTATTCCGGTGCCTTGGAAAAGGAAACGGGCCAGTCGGTGACGTGGCACGGCTGCGGGTCCTTCCGCCTCGCCTATACCGAAGACGAGATGGATTGGCTGCGCCATACATCCAGCGTGACGCGCGCGCTTGGTTTCAACGCCGAACTTGTCGGGCCGGACCGGATCGCTGAACTGCACCCGTTCTATAATCTGGAAGGGGTGATCGGCGCGCTGCATACGCCTGATGACGGCCATGCCGATCCGACAGGGATTGCCCAGGCGCTTGCGACGGGGGCGCGCCAGTTGGGCGCCAAGATTGTTCGCCGCTGCCGGGCGACGGATATCCGGCGGGAACAGAACGGCGAGTGGATCGTCGAGACGGAGCTCGGCGCGATCCGGTGCGAACATGTCGTCAACGCAGCCGGAACCTATGCGCGGCAGATCGGCGAATGGACCGGCCATATCTTGCCCATGACCTCAATGACACACCACTATTTCGTCACCGACACGGTACCCGAATTTCAGCAACTGGATACCGAGCTGCCCGTGATACGGGATGACCGTCTTGTTTCCGGTTATATCCGGATGGAGCAGAAATCCGGCTTGATCGGCATCTACGAGAAAGAAAATCCGAACACGGTCTGGGAAGACCATTGCCCGTGGGAGGCGGAGAACGAGTTGTTCGAGGCCGATTACGAACGCGTGATGCCATGGCTGGAAAATGCTTTGGGCCGGATGCCCGTTCTGGCTGAACTGGGGATCAAGCGCGTCGTGCATGGCGCGATCAGCCATCCGCCCGACGGCAACCCGATGATCGGGCCGGCGCCCGGTGCCGGGAACTATTGGTGTTGCTGCGGCACACAGATCGGCATCGGTTGGGGCCCGGGGCTGACGCGCGAATTGGCACGCTGGATGGTGCATGGCGCGGCGGACATATCCATGCGTGAATTCGATCCCCGGCGCTTCGGTCCCTATGCGACCAAGGACTGGCAAGTGGTGAAGGCCAAGGAAGACTATTGCCTGCGCCACGAAATTCCGTTTCCGCATTTCAACCGCTTGGCGGGCCGGCCCATCAAGCCATCGCCCTTATACCAGCGCTTGAAGGAGAAGGGGGCGGTCTATGAGGAAGTCTTCGGCCATGAACGCCCGCGCTGGTTTGCGAAGGGCGATGTAGAGCAGCACGACCACTATTCTTTCCGCCGCACGCCGGTCCACGCCATCGTCGGGGCGGAGGTGCGCGCGGTGCGGGAGCGCGCGGGGATCATGGACATTTCGGCCTTTACGAAGGTCGAGGTTTCGGGGCCGGATGCGGAAGGCTTTCTGGAACCCTTGGTCGCGAACCGTCTGCCGCGCAAGGTTGGCGGCATTGCCCTGACCCATATGCTGAACCGGCGCGGCCGGATCGAGTTGGAAGCGACCGTGGTGCGGTTGGCCGAGGATCGTTTCTACTTGGTCTGCGCGGCATTCTTTGAACAGCGTTTGATGGATCATCTGAGCGCCCACAGGGACGGCAGTGACGTCAAAATCGCTTGCCTGTCGGAGGATTGGGCGGCGTTGGCTATCAACGGGCCGCGGGCCCGCGATATCTTGGCCGCCTGCACCACAGCCCCGCTGGACAATGCGCATTTCCGCTGGATGTCGGCGCAGCAGATCAAGATCGCCGGTCATCCGGTCTGGGCCATGCGACTTTCCTATGCGGGTGAATTGGGGTGGGAATTGCATATGCCGCGCGCCTCGGCGCTAGCGGTCTATGACGCGCTATTTGCGGCGGGGGAAGCTTACGGCGCGGCCGATTACGGCAGTTTCGCGATGAACGCCATGCGCATGGAAAAGGCCTTCAAGGGGGCGGGGGAGTTGACCAACGAAGTTACTCTGCCGGAAGCCGACGTCATGCGTTTCGTTAAACTGGACAAGGATTTTCTCGGCAAGGAGCGGACCCTGGCATCGGTTGACCGCGGCCTTCCCTGGATTTGCGCCTATCTCAGCTTCGGCTCCGACGGCGAGGTCGACGGCCATGGCGGCGAGGCGGTGCTGCGCGACGGAACAGTCGTGGGTTCCACATCCTCGGTCGCCTATGGCCATACGGTCGGCAAGGT
>CAYGKA010000053.1:0-15390 GCA_964350445.1 uncultured Flavobacteriaceae bacterium | reverse complement strand
TACATCACGGCGGAGAACATGCTGAACCGTGCCGCTGTGGCGGCAGGCGACAGCGTGTTGATCCCAGGCGCGTCCGGCGGGGTCGGGTCGGCCCTGATCCAATTGGCGAAACGGCGCGGGGC
The DNA here is from genome assembly GCA_964350445.1 of uncultured Flavobacteriaceae bacterium. Classification (GTDB taxonomy): domain Bacteria; phylum Pseudomonadota; class Alphaproteobacteria; order UBA8366; family Aestuariispiraceae; genus Hwanghaeella. The sequence continues at coordinate 15,268 of CAYGKA010000053.1, read as the reverse complement.
GAGGACGATCGCGATGTGCAGCCCAGCGAAGTCGGACGGCGTCTACCTGGCCGGCGCGGACGCGGTGCTGCCCCGAGCGCCGGACAATCTGGGCGCGGCCCTCGTCGAGGCGACGGGACAGGACACGGTGACCGTGGTGGCAGATGTCGTCGGCGGCCCAAATTGGCCGGATGTCATCGACGTGCTCGCGCGCGGAGGGCGCTATACCTGCGCCGGTGCGATTGCAGGCCCGATCGTCACCTTCGACCTGCGCACTTTCTATCTGCGCGACCTGACATTTACGGGGGCGACCGTCGTGCCGGCAGGCACCTTCGCGAACCTTGTCGGCTATATAGAGGCTGGCGAAATCCGTCCGCTCGTCGCGGCGACCTATCCGCTGCGTGAGTTGCACGCGGCGCAAACGGCCTTCATCGCCAAGCAGCATGTCGGCAACATCGTGGTGACATTATGAAGATCACACGCATCACCGTCTGGGCCCTCGACCTGCCGCTGTCGAAACCTTACTCCCTGTCGGGCGGGCGGCTGCGCGTCGATAGCCTCGACAGCACGATCCTTCGCATCGATACGGATGAAGGCGTCAGCGGTTGGGGCGAGGGATGCCCTTGGGGGCATACATATCTTCCGGCGCATGGCCCCGGCATCCGCGCGGGGATTGAGACATTGGCCCCTTTTCTGATCGGCCTCGACCCGACCGCACCTGAAACTGTCCTTCGGGCGATGGACGTCGCATTGCCCGGGCATGCTTCGGTCAAATCGCCGATCGACATCGCGTGCTGGGATATTACCGGACAGGCCGCGGGGATGCCCTTGTGGAAATTGTTCGGGGCGGACCGTCCGGCCGAGGTGTCTTTGAATTCGTCAATCCCGACCGGAACGCCGGATGAGATGATCGCTTCTGTCGAGGATGCGCGCGCGCAAGGCTACCGGACGCATTCCATCAAGATCGGCGGTTCGAATCCCTCGGCTGATATAGAGCGGATCGAAGCCGTATCGGCAGCGAAATGGCAGGACGAACGTCTGACCTTCGACGTCAACCGGGCCTGGATGCCGGCGACGGCGGTTGAAGTATTGAATTCCGTTTGTTCTCGGGACTGGATCGAACAACCGTGTGAGACCCTTGCCCAATGCGCCCAAGTCGCGGGGCGCGTCGGCAACCCTATCATGCTGGATGAGTGCCTGTCGGATATGGGCATGCATCACGATGCCTGGCGCCTCGGCGCCTGCGAGGGCGTGAAAGTCAAACCGAATAGATTGGGCGGGCTGACGCGCAGCAGACAGGTCCGGGATTTCGGCCTTGCCGTCGGCTGGCAAATGCATATCGAGGATGTGGGCGGCAGCGCACTCGCCGATACCGCCGCGCTGCATCTTGCAGCCTCGACGCCCGATGCAAACCGCTTGGCGAGTTGGATTTCCCAAGCGCATCTCGCCGCCGACCCTGTGCCGGGGCAGGGGGTGCGGAATCAGGGTGGCGCAGCGATGCTCCCGGATGCGCCAGGATTGGGTGTGAAACCGGATGTTGAGCGCCTCGGCAAGCCCGTCGCCATCTATGGAGGATGAGATGAGGATCAAGAGGATCCATGTCTGGTGCGTGCCGCTGACCAGCCACGTGACCTATCACATGGCGTCGGGCAAGACCTGCGACACGGTGGAAACGGCGGTTCTGGCGATCGAGACGGATACCGGCCATACCGGCTGGGGCGAGGTCTGCCCGATCCCCCATTACCTGCCGGCCTATGCGCGCGGCGTCGCCCCCGTGGTTCAGGAACTGGCGCCGGTTCTCTTAGGGGCCGATCCGCGCGGGCCGGAGGCACTGGGCGCGTCGCTGGATGCCTGGCTCCAAGATCACCGCTACGCCAAATCCGCCATCGATATCGCGTTGTGGGACCTGACCGCACAGGCGGCAGGTATGCCGCTCTACAATTTGCTGGGCGGTTTGCGGCAGGCGGTCCTGCCGCTCTACCACTCCATCACTTGTGTTGAGCCGGATGAGATGGCCCGTTTCGCCAGGGAAGCCTTTGCGGCGGGGATTCGTCAGTTTCAGGCGAAGCTGGGCGCCGATGCAAATTGGGAAGCCGACGTCGCGCGCCTTCGCCTCGTCCGTGAAGCCGTCGGTCAGGGACCGTTGGTTTATGGCGATTGGAATTGCGGCGCGACCTCGCTGGAAGCGACGCGTGTTGGCCGGGCGGTCGCCGATCTGGACGTGATGCTGGAACAACCCTGCCGCAGCAATGCGGAGAACGCGCGCGTCAAGGCGGCGACCGGGCTGCCGATGAAACTGGACGAGGGCGTGCATGACACGGACAGTTTGCTGGAGGCCTCGGCGCTCGGCATCATCGATGCGGCGGCGGTGAAATTGTCCAAGTTCGGCGGGATATCCGCCTCGCGGCGGGCGCGGGATCTGTGCCTGCATCTCGGCGTGAAAATGTGCATAGAAGACACGTGGGGGGCCGACATAACTACGGCGGCCGCGCTGCATTTGGCGGCGGCGACGGACCCGCGTTTCGTACTGAATGTCTGCGATCTGTCGGGCTATGTCTCACCGAGGCTGGCTGAGGACGGGCCGGTCAGGCAAGATGGCGTGATCAAGGTGCCGGATGGCGCCGGATTGGGAATAACCGTGGACCGGGCCCGCCTTGGCGAGCCCGTACTTACGCTGGACTAGCGGCAATATTGCGTCGAGGAGAATGACGATGAACAACGTCCACACACAGGCCGAATGGGTTGAACGCGCCAAGGCGGTGCTGCCGGCCGGCGGGTTCGGGAATTTCGACTCCCGCTATTTCATCCGCGAGGGCAAGGGCAGCCGGGTCTGGGACGAGGACGGCAAGGAATATGTCGACCTGTTGATCGGCTCCGGGCCGATGATCCTGGGGCATGGGCATCCCGAAGTGCTGGAAGCGGTGTTGGAGCAGCTTCCGCGCGGCATGACCTTCTTCGCCAACAACCATTCCGGCGTGGAACTGGCGGAAGAAATCTGCCGCGCCGTCGCCTGTGCGGAAAAGGTGCGTTATGTCTCCACCGGCAGCGAGGCGGACATGTACGCCATGCGCCTTGCCCGCGCCTTCACCGGCCGCGAAAAGATCCTGAAATTCGAGGGCGGCTACCACGGCATGGGTCCGGAAGCGCAGATGAGCCTGGCGCCGACCCGCCTGGTCAACTTCCCCCAGGCCGTGCCGGACAGCGCCGGCATCCCCGAAGGCGTGCGCGCCGACATGCTGATCGCGCCCTATAACGACCCGGCCTATCTGGAAAGCCTCTGCGCCGAACACGGCAAGGACATCGCCGCCATCATCATCGAACCGCTGCAGCGCATCGTGCCGGCCCAGCCGGGCTTCCTGGAAGCGGTGCGCAGGATCTGCGACGCCCACGGCATCGTGCTGATTTTCGACGAGGTCGTGACCGGCTTCCGCTTCGGCTATGGCGGCGCGCAGGAACGCTATGGCGTGACGCCCGACCTGACCACGCTCGGCAAGGTGATCGGCGGCGGTTTCGCGCTGGCGGCGATCGCCGGCAAGGCCGACATCATGGCGCTGTTCGAGAAGGGGGCCGACAAATGGCTGATGCAGGTCGGCACGCTCTCGGGCAATCCGATCGCGGCTGTCGCCGGGTTGAAGACGATGGAAGTGATGCGCCGCGACGGCCAATACGACCGCCTCAGCGCCAACGGCAAACGCCTGATGGCGATGGCGTCCAAGGCGCTCGACGCGCGGGGCGTGCCGCATGTGGTCGCCGGCGCGCCGGAAATGTTCGAAGTGATCTTCACCGACCGCGACATCAAGAACTACCGCGACGTGGCGGCCGCCGACGCCAAGAAACTCGCCGCCTATAACGAGGCGCTGCGGGAAAACGGCCTCTTCAAGTCCGACGGCAAAACCTACATCTCTCTCGCGCTCACCGAAGCGGATATGGAGGTCGCCGAGGCGGCTTATGAAGCGGCGGCGGAGGCGGTGGCGGGATAGGCGGGCACTTCTAAGACGCCGACGCGCTTTTCTTCGCTTCCAGGCCGATGACGATGAGGACGTGATAGTCCTGTTTCGCGCAGCCCGGCACGGGCGGCATGGCGGCGCCGGGGTCGACGCGGAAGGCGCTTCGCGGCGCTTTTGCCGGAGTGCAGGTTTCCGAGCCCGCGCCTGCCTTCGCCGTGTAAACGGCGGAGCGGCAGCCCAGATGGGTGACGTCATGCAAGGTCGCGCCGTCGCTGAGGTCCCAACGCGCGGCGCCCGCCGCATCCGGGGCATGCACGGTCAAGACGGCGGTCTTATAGCGTCCGCCGGTGACGAGATACTTGCCGGGGGCCAAGGGAAAGCTCGGCGATTCCATGATCAGGCCGTTCTCCTCCAGCCACCATGCCGTGGGGTCGAAACGCCAGCCACCTCGGCCAATGCCGCTTTGCGCTAACTCGTCGTAATCGCTGAGGTAAACGCCGCGCGGACCCGGATCGACCGTCCAGATGCCCCAGTGCTCCGCGCCGGTTCCCTGCGTTGCGCCGGGATCGCCGAGGGCGGCAATATATTGCGCCGGTATGCTGGTGAAGGCCGGGTTGTCCCCATCCGCCGCCGCGGCGGGGGATGCGGCCAGCAGCATGGCGCACAGAACCAACCCCGCCTTGAAAAATGCCCAGCTTCTCATGACTCGGTTCTCCTCCGTCCCGCCCGGTGCGGACACAGCCGGCACCGGGAATGACACAGTGTACCATCAACGTCAGGGCAGCGGCATACGGAAACCGTAGGCCGCCGGGCTTTGGCCTAGCTCGCCTTCTTCTTCGCCTTTGCCGGCTTCGCCTTCACATAGGGGCGCAGGTATTGGCCGGTATGGCTGCGTTCGACGGCGGCGACGTCTTCCGGCGTGCCTTGGGCGACAACTTCGCCGCCCTTGTCCCCGCCTTCCGGCCCGATATCGATGACCCAGTCGGCGCATTTGATGACTTCAAGATTGTGCTCGATCACCAATATCGTGTTGCCGGCATCGACCAGCGCCTGGAGAACGTCCAGCAGGTTGCGCACATCCTCGAAATGCAGGCCGGTGGTCGGCTCATCCAGGATATAGAGGGTCTTGCCGGTCGCCTTGCGGCTGAGTTCCTTGGCCAGCTTCACGCGCTGGGCCTCACCGCCGGACAGCGTGGTCGCCTGTTGCCCTACCTTGATATAGCCCAGGCCGACGCGCTGCAGCGTCACCATCTTGTCGCGGATGATCGGCACCGCCTTGAAGAAGTCGGCGCCCTCGTCGACCGTCATGTCCAGGACATCGGAAATCGACTTTTCGCGGAACTGGATTTCAAGCGTTTCGCGGTTATAGCGTTTGCCCTTGCACTGGTCGCAGGTGACATAGACGTCGGGCAGGAAGTGCATCTCGATCTTGATGACGCCGTCGCCCTGACAGGCCTCGCAGCGCCCACCTTTGACGTTGAAGCTGAAGCGGCCCGGCTGGTAGCCGCGCGCCTTCGCTTCCGGTAAGCCGGCAAACCATTCCCGGATCGGCGTAAAGGCGCCGGTATAGGTTGCCGGGTTGGACCGCGGCGTGCGGCCGATGGGTGACTGGTCGATATCGATGACCTTGTCGATATAGCGCGTGCCGTCGATCCGCTTGTATGGCTGGGGCGAGGTGCGCGCCTTCATCAGGTCGCGCGCCAGCGCGGCATAGAGCGTTTCGATCACCAAGGTTGACTTGCCGGAACCCGACACGCCGGTCACGCAGGTCAGCGTGCCGAGCGGCACTTCCGCCGACACGTCTTTCAGGTTGTTGCCCGACGCCCCGGTGATTTCCAGAATCTGCCGCGGATGGCCCGGACGGCGCGTCTTCGGAACGGCGATTTCCCGCCTGCCGGTCAGGTATTGCGCGGTGATGCTTTCCTCGCACTTCATGACCTCTTCCGGCAGTCCGGCAGCGACCAGATGGCCGCCATGGATCCCGGCGCGCGGCCCCATGTCGACCAGATAGTCGGCGGCGCGGATCGCTTCTTCGTCATGCTCCACGACGATGACCGTATTGCCCAGGTCGCGCAGGCGCTTCAGCGTCGCCAACAGGCGGTCGTTATCGCGTTGGTGCAGTCCGATGGACGGTTCATCCAGAACATAGAGAACACCGGTCAGGCCCGAGCCGATCTGCGAGGCGAGACGGATACGCTGGCTCTCGCCGCCCGACAGGGTGCCGGAATTGCGGCTGAGCGACAGGTATTGCAGACCGACATTGTTCAGGAAGCCGAGCCGTTCGTTGATTTCCTTCAGGATGCGGTAGGCGATTTCCTTGTGCACCGGCGACAGATTCTCTTCCAAGCCGGAGAACCACTCGGCGGCGTGCAGGATGGAAAGCCGTGACGCTTCGCCGATATGCTTGTTCCCGACCTTCACGGCCAGGGCTTCCTTTTTCAGGCGGTACCCGCCGCATTCGGCGCAGTCGGAGAAGGACTGGTATTTCGCAAGCTCTTCACGAACCCAGGAGCTGTCGGTTTCCTTCAACCGGCGTTCCATGTTCGGAATGACGCCTTCGAATCCCTTGGTGGTCGAATAGGACCGCATGCCGTCATCGTAGCGGAATTTGATCTGGTCTTCGGTACCGTGAAGGATCGCGTGTTGCACGGCCTCCGGCAATTTATCGAAGGCGGTGGTCATGCTGACGCCGTAATGCTCGCAGATCGAGGTCAGCGTCTGTGTGTAGTAGGGCGAGGAGGAGTTCGACCAGGGCGCGATCGCCCCTTTGGCGAGGGAGAGCGACCGGTCGGGCACGGTCATTTCCGCGTCGAAGGTCATTTCCGTGCCGATTCCGTCACAGGCCGGACAGGCGCCGAACGGGTTGTTGAACGAGAACAGGCGCGGCTCGATCTCCTCGATCGTGAAGCCGGAAACCGGGCAGGCGAATTTGGCGGAGAAGATCGTCTGCTCGCCGTTCTCCGCGTCTTCCGCGAACAACAGGCCATCCGCCAGTTCCAGGGCGGTTTCGATGGAATCCGCCAAACGGGATTCCAGCCCTTCGCGGATGACGACCCGGTCGACCACCACTTCGATATTGTGCTTCAGCTTCTTGTCGAGGGCGGGGACCTCTTCGATCGCGTACATTTTGCCGTCGACCTTGACGCGCTGGAAACCGCGTTTCTGCAACTCGGCGAATTCCTTGCGGTATTCGCCCTTGCGGCCGCGGATCATCGGCGCCAGCAGGTACAGGCGCGCGCCTTCGGGCATGGCCATGATCCGGTCGACCATCTGGGTCACGGTCTGGCTTTCGATCGGCAGGCCGGTGGCCGGCGAATAGGGAATCCCGATCCGGGCCCAGAGCAGGCGCATATAGTCGTAGATTTCCGTCACGGTGCCGACGGTGGAGCGCGGGTTCTTGGACGTCGTCTTCTGTTCGATCGAAATCGCCGGGCTCAACCCTTCGATCAGGTCGACATCCGGCTTCTGCATCATTTCAAGAAATTGGCGCGCATAGGCGGAGAGCGACTCGACATAACGCCGCTGGCCGTCCGCATAAATCGTGTCGAAAGCGAGCGAGGATTTGCCCGACCCGCTAAGGCCGGTGATCACCACGAGCTTATCGCGGGGAATATCGACATCCACATTCTTCAAATTATGTTCGCGCGCGCCGCGCACACGTATTGTCGGCGTCATTCGGATCCACCCAAGGGGATTAGAGGGATAATTGATGCGGCGCATAAAAGCGCCGGGGGCCGCTACTATACAGACCTACGTCCGGGCATACGAGGGCGGATTTGTTATTTTTCGCCGGGATCCTATTGCCGCATGCTTCAATGCCGCCTATTAGCCAGTTTGTCGTAAGCTGCTAAGCCCCGATAAAGCGGGCCGACCATACTGCGGGTTTGCCTTTCCCGCGGCTGACACAGCAGCAATATTCGTATACGGAAATATTCTAATTTTCCAACGATCCGGGTGTTTTAGGGACAGGGTGAAACGCAGGTGTCAAAAGACCATTGGGTGTTCCGCACGCCGAATGACCTTAAAATTTTCGAGAACTCGGTACTTCCGGTCTGGATTTTCGATGTCGATCGCCATGCCATGTGGTGGGCGAACCCTGCTGCATTGAACTTCTGGAAGGCGGGATCGTTGCAGGAATTGCGGGCCCGCGACTATTCGACGGACAGCGCAACCGTGCGTAAACGGCTTCGGTCGGTCGTCGATAATGTCCGGCCCGGGGAAATGGCGGAAGATACCTGGACGCTTTATCCGAAAGGGGAACCGACACCGGTGCGCGGCCGCATGACGCCGGTCACCATCGATGACGACCTTCATAACGGCATCCTGTTCGAAGTGCACAGGATCGACAATCAGGTCCTGGAACGGACCGACCGACGGTTGGTGGAGGCGACGCGCTACACCTCCGTGATGATCAGTTACTTCAATTTGGAAGGCGGCCTGCTGTCTATGAACCCGGCGGCGATCTACGCCTATGGTCAAAGAAAAGGGCAGGTCGACGACGGCCGGTTCGGCGAAGAACAATCCTTCCTGGCCCGGTTCAAGGACAGCGACCTGGGCCGCGCCTTGTTCGAGCGCGCGAAGGAAGGCGGGGAACCGTCCGGCGAATATGAGGTTCGCCAGGAGGAGAGCGGCACCTGGCATCGGATCGATTTGCATCTGGGCCGGGATCCGATGAACGGCGAACCCTGCATCATCGTCGTGGAAGAAGACGTGTCTTCCCTGAAAAAGGCGATGCTCGACCTGGAGAAACTGAACCGGACGTTGGAAGACAGGGTCGCCGAACGGACGCGGGAACTGCAACAGGCGCGCCGTCGGGCAGAAGATGCGAATATGGCCAAGTCCGACTTCCTGGCGCGGATGAGCCACGACCTGCGGACCCCGCTGAACGCAATCCTCGGGTTTTCCCAGTTGTTGTCGTCGGATGAAATGCGGGAACTCGCCGCGCTGAAATTCCAGACTTACGGCCAGGCGATCCATACTTCCGCGTCGCGCCTGCTGGCCTTGGTGGACGATCTGCTCGACCTGTCCCGGATCGAGGCGGGCCAGTTCCCAGTGACGCCCGAGGCCCTGGATCTCGTCACCGTCCTGGATGAAACCTTGAACATGGTTCGGCCGTCCCATCCGAAAACGACCGTCACCCTCGAGCACAAGGATGCCGTGGATTCCACGGTCGTTTCCGATCAACACGGTCTCACCCTCATCCTGACGAATCTCATCTCCAATGCCCTGAAATTCACACCCGACCACGGTTCGGTAACCATTTCGGTTGTCGATAACGGGCCGGGGGGGACGAAAACGGTGTCCATTTCGGATACCGGGCCGGGTATAGAGCCCCGCGATCTCGCCGATGTGCTTGAACCCTACCGGCGCGGGCGTGCCGCGACGATGCGCGAGAAGGAGGGGACCGGCCTCGGCCTCAGTATCTGCAACCGGTTGGCTGTGTTGCTTAAAATGGATCTCAAGATCACCTCTGAGGTCGGCGAGGGCACGGTCGTCACGCTCGTCATCCCAAACCAGTTGGAGTGTGACGCGGCCGAGTGACCGCTGACGGCCGCGGGCCGCACCGGATCGTCGCCGCCGTCTCCCGTATTCCCAGGGGCGCTGTGAGGGTGATTTCCGTTGTTCTTTGCCATTCTTCAGGATGCCGGGATGGTTTTCCGCAATGTCGAAGAGGGCCGGTGGAGCGTCCAGACAAGGGGCTTTTACGGCCCGGCGCTTGGGTCTATAAGCGACTTAACGATTCAGCGGCGGGTGTATATCGAACCGCCGCGACTTAAGAGAGTGCAGGGCGAGCGCCGATGCCGGGGTTTCCGGGCGATGGGTGCTCATTGAGGCTGGTTTCCAGGGGTAGGTCGTTTCTTGATTACTATTGAGAACGTGTCGAAGTCGTTCGGCGGCGTGCAAGCCGTTTCCGGATGCAGTTTCACGATTGAAGAAGGTTCGATCACCGGCTTGATCGGCCCCAACGGCGCCGGCAAGACGACGCTGTTCAACATGATCGCCGGCGCCTTCGAGCCGACATCGGGCAAGATCCTGTTCGATGGCGAGGACATAACCGGGCTGTCATCGGACAAGCTGTTCCACAAGGGCATCGTGCGGACATTCCAGATCCCGCACGAATTCGACAAGATGACCTCGCTGGAAAATTTGATGGTCGTTCCGCCGGGCCAGATGGGCGAAAACATCTTCAATACCTGGTTCCGCCCGGGCGCGGTGCGGGCCGAGGAGCGCGCCGTCCATCGCAAGGCCGAAGAGGTCCTGGAATTCCTGCAATTGACGCATATCCGCGACGAACTGGCCGGCAACCTCAGCGGCGGGCAGAAAAAGCTGCTGGAACTGGGCCGGACCATGATGACGGACGCCAAGGTCGTCCTGCTGGATGAGCCGGGGGCGGGCGTTAACCGCACATTGCTTAGGAAGCTGGCGGAATCGATCCGGCAGTTGAACGTGGAGAAGGGATATACCTTCGCCGTCATCGAACACGACATGGACCTGATTTCCTCGCTATGCGACCCGGTCGTCTGCATGGCGCAGGGCAGCGTTCTGACACAGGGAAAATTCGAGGATGTCCGGTCCGACAAACGCGTGCTGGAAGCCTATCTGGGCAGTTCCGCCCACGACGCGGCGGCGTAGCGCCGCGGCATAGAGTCAAAGAGCAACCGAGGGGGATTTCGGATCAGGCCGCCCCGCGCGAGGGACATCGCCGGCGTCTGGTAAATCCGAAGCGGGGTCTTGTTATGAAGGGTTTTGCATGAGCGAGGTTTTGCTGCAGATCCAGGGCGTCACCGGCGGCTATGGGGAAGCGGATATTCTGCACAATGTGTCGATGGCGGTCGCGCCCGGCGAGGTGGTCGTGATCGTAGGGCCCAACGGGGCCGGAAAATCGACGGCGATGAAATCGGTCTTCGGTCTGCTGACCGTGCGCGGTGGCAAAATCCTTTTCGACGGCCAGGATCTGACCGGCCTGCGTCCCGACGAAGTGGTGCAGCGCGGCGTTTCCTATGTGCCGCAGACCGACAACGTCTTTCCCAGCCTGTCCGTCCACGAGAACCTGGAAATGGGCGCCTATTTGCGCAAGGACGATATTTCCGCGGCGCTGGAGCGTGTTTATGGGCTTTTCCCGCCGCTGCGGGAGAAGCGAAAGCAGGCGGCCGGCACGCTTTCCGGCGGGCAACGCCAGATGGTGGCCATGGGCCGCGCCCTGATGCTGGATCCGAAATTGCTGTTGCTGGACGAGCCGACAGCCGGCTTGAGCCCGCTCTACATGGACCAGATCTTCTCCATCGTCCGAGAAATCAACGCCCAGGGCGTCGCCATCCTGATGGTCGAGCAGAACGCCAAACAGGCGCTGGGCATTGCCGACCGCGCCTATGTACTGGTTGATGGCGAGAACCGGCATGAAGGCGCCGGGCATGAATTGCTCAACGATCCCGAAGTGGCAGAAATGTTCCTCGGCGGCAAACCGGCCGGAACTGAAGGGTCGGGGGCCGCGCAATAATGCTTGAATTCGTCAATTTCTATTTCATTCCCGGTCTCGTCCTGGGCTGCATCTATGCGTTGGGCGCGATCGGCGTCACCCTGACTTTCGGCATCCTCCGCTTTGCGAATTTCGCCCATGGCGAAGTGATGATGATCGGCGCCTTCCTGACCTGGACCTTCATGGATTTGATGATCGGCCTTGGCATCGGTCTGCATCCGCTGGTGGCGGCGGCGCCGGCGGTGGTCATCGCCATCGGGCTTTCGGTCTTCGTCGACCGTTACTTCTACCGGCCGTTCCGAAAGAGTTCGCCCATCATCGTCGTGATCGCCAGTTTCGGCATGATGCTGGTGCTGCGCAGCCTTGTGCAGGTGATCTGGGGACCGAACCAGATCACCTTCGTCAAGGGGATCGCCAAGCCGAACGGCGCGATCCGCGAGGCGACGTCGGATATGGGCATGATGATCCTGGTGCCGGACAAGCACCTTTTGATCATGGTCGGGACGATCGTGATCATGCTGGCCTTCAACTACGTTTTGACCAGCACCCGGATGGGCAAGGCGATGCGGGCGGTGTCGGACAATGCCGATCTGGCCCGAACGTCGGGCATCAATGTCGAGCAGGTGATCCGGAATATCTGGGTGATAGGCGGTTTCTGCGCCGTGGCGGCGGGCGTCTTCCTGGCCATGGATACCCAGTTCATCGAATCCACCATGGGCTTCCGGATTTTGCTGCCGATTTTCGCGGCGGCGATCCTGGGCGGTATCGGCAGGCCCTTCGGGGCGGTCGCCGGCGGGTTGATCATCGGGTTGGCGGAAGAACTCGTCGCCTATCCCTGGATCGGGGACGCGCCGCTGATCAGTCCCGGCTACAAGAGCGGCATCGCCTTCTTCATCATGGTGGTGATGCTCATCGTCCGGCCCAGCGGTTTGTTCCGCGGCAAAGTCTTTTAGGAGGAGGTCGAGATATGGATCAGATGCTCGGATACTTCCTCTACCTCATGTCACTTCTGACAATGGGGGGGATATACGCGATCCTGGCCCTTGGGCTGAACGCGCAATGGGGTTTCGCCGGGTTGTTCAACGCGGGCATCGCGGGTTTCGCGGCGGTCGGCGCCTATACCTATGCACTCCTGACCACCGCGGACAGTCCGTTCCACTATGGCGGGCTGGGCCTTCCGTTGGTGGTGGGCGAATTGTTCGCCATGGCGCTGTCCGGGGTCATCGCGGCCGTCATCGGGGCGATCTGTATTCGATTGCGGGCGGATTACCTGGCGATCGCGACGATCGGGATCGCGGAGATCATCAAGCTGGTCCTGAAGAACGAAACCGAGATCACCAACGGGCCGCGCGGCATCAACAAGATCCCGCGGACCTGGGAACACCTGACGGAGGAGCGGTTTTATTCCTCCTGGCCGATGTCGATGTTCAACACGCCCGAAGGGTGGACGGCCTTTTTCGACAGCCTGCCGGCCTGGTGGTGGCAGCCGTTCTTCGCCGGCACGGTGCTGGTGATCATGTTCATCTTCTATTTCTTGCTGGAGCGTGCGCGCCTGTCGCCCTGGGGTCGAATGATGGCCGCCATCCGCGACAACGAGATTTCCGCCCGCGCGGCCGGCAAGGACGTTACCGGGCGGCGGATCGAAGCCTTTATCCTGGGCGCCGTCATCATGGGGATGGGCGGCGCGCTGCTGGCCCAGCACCTGCGGCTGATCGAGCCGACCAATACTTTCGACCCGGCCAAGATGACCTTCCTGGTCTGGGTGATGTTGATCGCCGGCGGATCCGGCAACAACCGGGGCGCCATCCTGGGTGGATTCATGGTCTGGATGCTATGGTCCGGGTCCGAATTGATGATCAAGGGCAGCATCGACATCATCGCCGGTATTTTCTCCGACTGGGACCCCGCGATCCTGCAAACGCGGGCCGGGTTCTTACGGATGCTTTTAATTGGGCTGCTCTTGCAACTAGTATTGCAGAAGTACCCAGGTGGGATCCTGCCTGAAAAACGACCCGCCGTATCGGGCAGGAAAGCAAGCTAGCGGGGGATAGGGAATGAGAGTCATGAAACGTGTACTGTTTGGAAGCCTTGCCGCCGCATTGTTGGTGGCGGGTAGCGCTCACGCGCAGGTGAAGGTCGGCAACGCGATGGCCGTTACCGGCCCGATCCCCGATCTGGTGGCCCCGATGGCTTCGGCCGTCGACCTCGCCGCAAAGCATATCAACGAACAGGGCGGTGTCCTGGGGCAAACCTACGAAGTTGTCCGTGCGGACAGCGCCTGTGACCCGTCGGCCGCGGTCGACGCCGTCACCAAGCTGATCAACGTCGATCAGGTTGTCGGCATTCTCGGCCCGGTCTGCTCGGGTGCGACGATCGCCCAAGCCGAGTCGGTCTCCATCCCGGCCGGTGTCGTGACCTTGTCGGTCTCCGCCTCCTCGCCGGCCATTTCGACGATGGAAACCGGTACGGACCTGGTCTTCCGATCTGCCGCGTCCGACGCCTTCCAGGGTGTCGCGCTGGCCGATCTGACGCTGGCGAACGGCATCAAGGAAATCGCCGTTTCCTATGCGAACGACGACTATAACGCCGCGATCGCGGCGGTCTTCGCCAAGGTTTATGCGGAAAAGGGCGGCAAGATCGTCGCCATGGAAGCGCATGAGCCGAACAAGGCGTCCTATCGTTCGGAAGTCGCCACATTGGCGAAGGGTACCAGCAATCTGGCGCTGTTCGCCTATTACGGTTCCAGCGGTATCACCATCATGCGGAACGCGCTCGAAACCGGTGCTTTCGACACCTTCATCGGCGCTGACGGCATGCTGTCCCAGGAAGTCATCGACCAGATCGGTGCGGAAAACCTGAGCAAGGCGACCTTCACGACGTCGGCCTCCGACGACACGACGGATGCGTATAAGGCGTGGAAGGCCCTGGCCGACGCCGCGGGCGTTCCGGCAGCCGATCCGTTCGTGCCGAACTCCTACGACGCGACCTTCATGATGGCCATGGCGATCGAGAAGGCCGGCTCCGCCGACCGCAGCAAGATCGCCGCGGCATTGCGCGAAGTCGCCAATGCGCCGGGGGAAATCATTCTGCCGGGTGAGTGGGCCAAGGCGAAGAAGCTGATCGCCGAAGGCAAGGACGTGAACTATGTCGGTGGAGCGGGTCCGCAGGACTTCGATGCCAACGGTGATGTCGAGGGTTCGTTCTCGAAGAACACCGTCATCGGCGGCAAGTGGGTCGCCACGCTGATCAACTAAGCTTTCCGCGACGTTGGTTTGATTTCGGGGAACGCGGGGCTTCGGCCCCGCGTTTCCTTTTTATCCACAGCTTTTGCTGTTTCGGGGCGTACTTCACCTTTGTTTGGGCCGTCCCGGTCCCGTATAGTCGGGGCCAAGCGCAAAGCGCATTCAAAAGTGTTCACATGAAGCAACGGTGCCCCCACAGCGGTGCGGCGCCGGGAAATTGGTTGGAGAGGGTCATGGCCGGTAGCGTCAACAAAGTCATCTTGATCGGAAATCTCGGACGCGATCCGGAATCTCGCACGATGCAGAACGGCGGCAAGGTGGTGAACCTGTCGATTGCGACATCGGAAACCTGGAAGGACCGGGACGGCAACCGCCAGGAAAAAACCGAATGGCATCGGGTCGTGATCTTCAATGACAAGCTGGGCGAGGTGGCCGAACGCTACCTTAAGAAGGGGTCGAAGGTTTACATCGAAGGCAGCTTGCAGACCCGTAAATGGACCGACCAGTCGGGCCAGGAGAAGTATTCGACGGAAGTCGTCCTGCAACGCTTCCGCGGTGAGTTGACCATGCTGGATGGCCGCAACGAAGGTGGCGGCGGGGGCGGTTATGGCGGTGGCCAGGGC
>CAYGKA010000052.1:28773-34003 GCA_964350445.1 uncultured Flavobacteriaceae bacterium | reverse complement strand
CGCCGAAGCCGGAGCCGATCGTTCGGAACTTCATCGTGTTCTTCGACTGGGATCGGGCCGACATCACGGCCGAAGCACGGGGCATTCTGGGTCAGGCCTATGACTATGCCCAAAAGGGCGGCGTCGCGCGGATCATCGCGACCGGCCACGCCGATACGTCGGGCAGCCAGACCTATAACCAAGGCCTCAGTGAGCGCCGCGCCGCAGCCGTGAAGACCGTGTTGGTCAACATGGGCTACTCGGCCAGTGGTATCGTCACCGAAGCCAAGGGTGAAACGGAACCGTTGGTCCCGACCGGTGACGGGGTTCGCGAACCTCAGAACCGCCGTGTGGAGATCATTCTCCAGTAATGGGCCTCCGTTAACCGAAGGTTCATCGGACAAAAGGAAAGCCCGGGCCGTCTGGTCCGGGCTTTTTCTTTGCCTTCAGCCTGCCGGGCCCCCCTCACCCCCCTGGCAATGGCCCAGGGTTACAGGAGGACTGTCAGTCTCCGGCACCGCCAACGGGCGCCGGCCGACCCAAATGGTAACCTTGGAAATAATCGACGCCGAGTTTACGGATATGGTCCAGGGTGCGCTGGTTCTCGACCCCCTCCGCGATCGTCTTGATCCCGTTCAGTTGGGCGATCGACACCGTTTCCAGAACAAATTGCGATTTCATGGCGTCGTCGACGGCGTCCATCACCAGCATTTTGTCCAGCTTGATGTATTCCGGGCGCAGACGGATGACCGTTTCGATATTGTTGAACCCCGTGCCGAAATCGTCCAGCGCGATGGCGAAGCCTTCGCGGCGGAACTGGCCGATGATCGCGCCAAGATGTTCGAAATCGGAAATCTTTTCCGTTTCGACAACCTCGAAAACCAATCGGCCGGGATCGATCCCGACATGGCGTGTCGCCGCGAAAGTCTCCTCGAGGGAGAATTTGGGATCGTAGACGGACGACGGCAGGAAATTGATGAAGACGCGCCCATTTCCGGGTAATTTCGCCCCGGCATTCACGGCCGCCAGACTGGCGGTTCTATCCAATCTGGCCCGCAGGGACGTGGTGGCCGCGGCCTGAAGCATGCGGTCCGGCATGACGGCGTTGCCGTGAACGTCCATCCCGCGCATCAGCATTTCGTGGGCGAAAAGCTCCCCTGTCCGGTCGACGATGGGTTGGCCGACCGAATAGAGGCGTCCTTGGCCGAGCAATTCGACGAGCCAGTGGCCCTGTATCTCGTTAACCAGGGTGGAAAGCGGCCGCGCGCGGCGGACGTCCGCCGGCGACGGCGCTGTGCCGACGACATCCACGATCACCGAATCCGCCAATTGCGGCGGGGTCAATTCGGCGATCAACCGACCGTGATTTTCGCAAAAGAAGTGGGTGGGCAGCAACAGGCCGCCATAATCCTGCGGCCCGAACGGCGCGGCCAGTTTTGGCGACAAGGCCAGTAATTTCAGCTCGGTATGCCGCTCCGCCGGGTAGACCACGATGCGATCGGCAAGCGTCGCGGTGGACGTGCCGCAAAAGGCGCAAGGCATACACTACCTTCCCGTTCATCCGAACCGTGGAATATTTCAACTCTACGGTTAGTTCTAAACGGCAAATTATTGGTAAAGTGTTAAAAAAACAGGGGGTGCGGGAGAGATCCCGCGGAAACGCGTGTAAATCTTTAGTATGATATCCGGCCGGTCGCTACCGCGGGCGCCCAATGGCGGCAGCCCGTGTGGCGGTCAGGAGGCTTTGACCGGCCCCGGCCTGCCCAGGTGATATCCCTGGAAGAAGTCGACGCCCAGTTGGCGGACATGATCGAGGGTTTCCTGGTCCTCGATGCCTTCCGCGATCGTTTTGATGCCATTCATCTGCGCGACTGACGCCAATTCCAGAATGAACTGGGTCTTCAGCTTGTCATGGGACGACTCCGTGACGAGAACCTTGTCCAGCTTGATGTATTCGGGCCGCAGGCGGATCACCGTCTCGATGTTGTTGAACCCGGTGCCGAAATCGTCCAGCGCGATTGCGAAACCTTCTTCCCGATATCGGCGGATGATCGCCGCCAAATGATCGAAATCGCCGATTTTGTCGGTCTCGACGACCTCGAAGATCAATCGGGCGGGGTCTATCTTGGCGGTCCGCGCGGCCTTGAAGGTTGTTTCCAGGCAAAACTGCGGGTCGTAGACGGAGGATGGCAGGAAATTGATGAAAACATTGGCCTCGCCGGGGATCTGCGTGCCCGACCCGACTGCCGCTATCCGCGCGGCCCGGTCCAGCTTGGCCCTGAGTTCCGGTGTCGCCGCCGCTTTCAGCATGCGATCGGGGGTGATCATCGACCCGTCTTCGCCGGTCCCGCGCATCAGCATTTCATGGCCATAGATGGCGCCGCTCCTGTCCATGATCGGCTGTGCGTGACAGTACAGGGCATCCTTGTTCAACAGATCGACAAGCCATTCGCCCTGGATTTCGTCCAACAAGGCTGACAGCGGCCTTGCCCGGCCGACCTCCGCGGGGCTCGGCGCATCGGCCTTGATGTCGACGACGATGGTGTCCAGGAGCTGCGGCGTGGAGAGCCCTTCGGAAAGGCCAAGGTTGCGGTCGCGGACCAGATCGATTGGGAAAAGCAGGCCGCCATATTCCTGCCGACTGTATGGATGTTCGTAGCCCGACAGAATCTCGAGCAAGCGGTCAGCCGTATGATTTTCCGCCGGATAGATCACGATGTGGGGGCTTAATGTGGCCGCGGTTCCGCCGCATAGAGAACAAGGCATTTTATCCAACCAATGATTATAGTGCTAATAAAGCGCACCTTTATCTTCCGGACCTTAATTAACGCTTAAGCTGTAAAGAAAAAGGGGCCTCGTTAGGCCCCTTGATCAAAATTCTTTTTCAGAATTGCGGTCAACACTCGGTCCCGCGTGATCGCCGCCGGATGCGCAACACGCCCAGTCCCGCCAGGCCGGCAACCAGCAGGGGCAGGGCGGCGGGAACGGGAACCGCGGCGACTTGATACTCGAACAAGGCTTCCGGGAAGAATTGCTCTTCGAGGACATCGACCAAGAATGTACCTATCAGATTATCCGCCGCATCGAACAAGCTGACGGTCGCGCCGAAGACGGGCGAGGGGGCGGTGCCGTTCAACGAGAGGCCAAAGGACAGGAAGGACGTCGGGATCGCGAATTCCAGGGTCAGCGTGCCCGAGGCACTGCCTTCAAGCGCCAGACCATCGAGATGCGTGAACGGAAACGGGCTCAGATCCAGGCCGCCGAATACCGCATCGCCGGACGGGCTGCCCCCGACATCGAAGCCAAAGGTGACGCCGTCGACCGCCAACCCATCGACCGGGGCCGCCGACACTTCGGTAAAGTCGATATTGGTGGCGTCGCCGATTATATTGTCCAACGCGAACCGGTCGCCGACCGAATCCTCGAACGTTATGACGGCGCGGCTGACGGTTGACGCCTCAGCCTGAGCGGCGAGGAAAATACCGGCAACGGCGACGGCCAGTGCGAAACTCTTGAAGCGCATCACGATCTCCCATGATCGAAGCGAATTGGCCTGCCCCTACCGGATCAACCTCGTGTGTCCCCCGCACGTTGTAAAGAGTAATCCGCACAATAGTGAGCAGACCAGTTCAACGATGGTTCACAATGAATATGAATGTAGAAACATTTGGTGCAAACTTACAGGGAGATGCCGACGGCGGCTTCCTTTTCAGCCTGAATTGCCTCCAACTGCATCCGCTCCCGCTTGCCGATACGCTGGCTTTCGGACTTCAGCTGGCCGCAGGCCGCCAGAATGTCGCGGCCGCGCGGAGTGCGGATCGGCGCGGAATAACCGGCGTTCCAAATGACGTCGGCGAATTTCTTGATCTGCGCGTCGGATGAACAGTCATACGGACTGCCGGGCCAGGGGTTGAACGGGATCAGGTTGATCTTGCTCGGAATGCCCTTGATCAGCCGCAGCAATTCCTTCGCGTCGGCAACAGAATCGTTCACGTCCTTCAGCATGACATATTCCCAGGTAACGCGCCGGGCATTCGACAGGCTCGGATAGTTCCGGACCGCGGCAAAAAGCTCCTTTAACGGATATTTCCGGTTGATGGGGACGATTTCGTTGCGCAATTCGTCGTTCACCGCATGCAGGGAAATTGCCAGCAGGACATCGGCTTCCCGTCCGACGCGCTCGATCTCCGGGACGACGCCGGAGGTGGAAAGCGTGATCCGGCGCTTCGACAGAGAAATCCCTTCGCCGTCGGTGATTAGCTTCATGGCCTTGATGACATTGTCGGTGTTGTAGAGCGGCTCGCCCATGCCCATGAAGACGATATTGGTCAGGCGGCGTTTGTCGGACGTGACGTTCCAATCACCCAATGTGTCCCGGGCCAGCATGACCTGGGAAACGATATCCGCCGGCGTCAGGTTGCGGACCATCCGCTGCGTGCCGGTATGGCAGAACTTGCAGGTCAGCGTGCAGCCGACCTGGCTGGAGACGCACAGCGTTCCGCGGTCGTCGTCGGGGATATAGACGGTCTCCGCCTCGTTCCCGTCGTCGTAGCGCAGCAGCCATTTCTGGGTCCCGTCGCTTGAGACCTGATGCGCGCTGACGTCGGGCCGGTGCATCCGGAAATTGTCCGAGAGCTTGGCGCGCAAGGGCTTGGCCATGTTGGTCATGCGCTCGAAATCGGTGACGCCGTGGTTATAGATCCACTGAAACAGCTGCTTGGCGCGGAAGGCGGGTTCGCCCAGCTCCGCTAGGAACGCGTTCATGTCGTCCCGGTCCATGCCGATCAGGTTCGGGCGCGACTCCGTGCCGGCTTCGTTTTTGGAAGCCAGTGCGCCGCCGGGCATGAAATCGTCGAGTTGCGCCGCCGTTTCCGCCTGAAATTGCGCGGTTGCGGGATTTGATGCGGTCATATCGCTTTTCCTAGAAATCGGCCCCTGTCATATAGGGAGTGAGGGGGTGATGTAAACTCGTGCTAAAATCACCGCCTTGTCGCAAGGGTATAGTATTCCAGTGAGTGAGCAGGGAGAAATCGTATGGCCTTCGAAGATTTGCAGGCGGAAATCGGACTGTTGCTGACCGAAATGGAAGGCGAGCAGGGCGACCGGCATGAAATCTATCTGCGGATCCGTCAGATGCTGGACACGATGAAGGCCGAAGGCCTGCCCCTGCCGCAAAACCTGGTCGATCTGGAAGAGGCCCTTGAAGCGGAGTTCGCCGCCGACAACGAATAGGCCCGGCGTCTGCCCGGCG
>CAYGKA010000052.1:12271-28673 GCA_964350445.1 uncultured Flavobacteriaceae bacterium | reverse complement strand
GCCCTTGAAGCGGAGTTCGCCGCCGACAACGAATAGGCCCGGCGTCTGCCCGGCGGTTGCTCGGCGATTGCCTAGTGTCGGCCCGACATTCGCGCCGGTCTCACTCGGTCCGCTACTTCGGGCAGGCCTTGTTCAGTTCCGCCGTGGCCGCTGTGACACCCGACAGGGAATATGTGTCGATCGTCCGCGTGCCGCGGGTCGATACGCCGCGCACGACCATCCGGTTTCCACGCCGCATGGCGGCCGCGATCTTGGCGTCGTCGGATTCATCGGCGAAAGCCGCTTCCCCTTCCGGGATCAAGCGGAACTTCTGTGAATCGATCTGGAGGGAAACCTCCTCGCCCTTGTTCAAGGGATAGCCCATCTGGAAGCTGACGGCGGCCCAGCTTTTCAGCGCGGGACGATGGGTGATGAAGGCATAGATATCGCCCCGATTCACATTCGACGGTTCGCTCTTTATCGGGCGGGACCACATGTTGCACACCTTGCCCTCGGGTTCCTGATAGCTATGCGCTTTCCAATCGTTGAACGCCCCGATCACGACGTCCTGCGCGGAGGTGGTTTGCACAGCGCCGAAACCGGCAATCCCGGCCACCAAAGCGAATATCAACGCACGGCGCGCCGCCGTTCCGCGAAGGCCGACGCGTGCGGATGAAAGAAAATGTTTGGACTCAAAGGCTTGCATCGTATGTGTTTCCTAGGATTGATTTACGGGCGCGCCTGACAATTTGCCGATACGTCTTCTGATCCAGATGGGAATCATCGACGTATCTTCAAGTATGGATTACTCAGGCGCAACCGCGGTGGCGGAGCCGCCTCCCCGGAATCGCTTTCGGAGCACTCAAGGCGATTCTGTGCTGGCGGTCGAGAAAAATGGGATAAAAGCCAGGCGGCCGGTTCGGTCGCCGGGCGCAACGCTATGCAGGACTGCTGGTTTGGACGCTGAGTCGCCCGACGATCACAAGGAACTGATAAGCCGCGTCGCCCGCAACGGCGACAAGGCGGCCTTTGCGGCGCTGTTCGGCCATTTCGGGCCGCGCGTGAAGGCCTATCTCATGCGCAGCGGGTCCGCGCCCGACAGCGCGGAGGAATTGGCCCAGGAAGCCATGGCCATGGTTTGGCGCAAGGCCGAAAGTTTCGACCCTTCCCAGGCCTCGGTTTCGACCTGGATCTTCACGATCGCCCGGAACAAGCGCATTGACGCCTATCGCCGCCTGAACCGGCCCGAACTCGACTGGAACGATCCGGCCCTGGTCCCCGATGCGCCGGCATCGCCCGACAGCGTTTATGAAGACGGCCAGGTATCGGAGGCGATCCGCACCGCGCTGGCGACCTTGCCCGCCGAACAGGCGGAAATGATGAAAAAGGCCTTTTTCGAAGATAAGGCCCATAGCGAAATTGCGGCGGAGACGGGCCTTCCCCTGGGCACGGTGAAGTCGCGGCTGCGCTTGGCGATCGGCCGGATGCGCAAGCAGTTGAAGGAGTTTGAGGCATGAGCGTTATGTCGGCGCGCGGTCCCGTGGGATCGATCCCGCAGCATCATTTGAGCGACGACCTGTTGGCGGGTTACGCGGCGGGGTCGCTGGACGAGGCATCCAGCCTGTTCGTGGCCAGCCATATGACACTGTGTCCGGAATGCCGCCGCCGCGCGGCGATGCTGGACGAAGTCGGCGGCATCTTCCTGGAAGACATCGCGCCGGTCGAAATGTCGGCCGGGGCGTTGGACAGCGTGTTTTCCATGGCGGAAGCGCCGGCCAATGACGAACCGGTCTCGCTCGCAGGCGGGCGCACGACCGTGACGGGCAAGGAACTGCCCGCGCCGATGCGCCGCTACTATGGCTGCGACCTGGACGGAATTGCTTGGGAGCGGCAGGGCGGCGGCGTCTCCGTCGCGACCGTGCCCGGGCTTAAGGACGGCAGCCATGCCTTCATGTTGAAGGTGGAGGCCGGCCGGGCCGTTCCGCAGCACACCCATCGCGGCAACGAATTGGTGATGGTGCTGAAGGGCGCCTATAGCGACAATGCCGGGCGGTTCGGGCGCGGCGACGTGGAACTGGCCGATGGCGATGTCGTTCATCAGCCCAAGGCGGAAATCGGCGAAGACTGTATCTGTCTGGCGGTGACCGATGCGCCGCTCAAGTTCACCGGGTCCGTGGGCTGGCTCCTGAACATGTTCGTGAAGATGTAGCGTCAGTCGGTCCGCGCGGCCGTGCGGATCTTTCGGCGGCGGTTGGACGGCGGGGGAACGAAGTCTTCCGTCGGGCCGCCGGCCCGGACAGGCCTATCGGCTGTTCTGCCGCGGCTGATCAGACGATCGTACATGATCAAGGCGCCCGCGACGCTGACATTGACGCAGAACTTTGTCGGTATCTTCACAACGAATTCGCAAAGATCGACAACATCCGGGGAAAGCGACCCTGCCTCCGGTCCCAGGATATAGGCCGCCCGTTCCGGGTGGCGGAAACTGGGCAGCTCGATGGCGTCGTCCATCAATTCCACCCCGACCAGACTACAGGTCCGGGGCAGCAGAATTTTTTCCGCCGAGTCGAAGGTATAGAAGGGCACGTGCTGCGCGGTCTTGGACGTGTCGGTCTGGTTCAGGCCGCCCAGGCGAATTTCCGGCGCGACGGCGAAAACGAAACTGGCGCCGAAGGCGTGGGCGGTTCGCATCAACGCCCCGACATTCCGGGGCTTGGAGATGTTCTCCACCCCTATACCGAAATAGCCGCGCATCGGGCCCTCCAAGACAATACAGTTCAATTTGCTCCGACCTGTTCTTGCATCCCGTGGCGGGCAGGGGCAAGTTTCAGAGACGAATCCTCTTGAGAGTCACATCATGTCCCAACAAGAACACCCGTCAGAAGGTGCAGGGCCCGAAGCCGTTTCGATTTCTTCGTCAGCCCGGATCGGTGACCCCAATCCGGTCAGCGTGGAGGTTACCCGAGGCCCCATCGTCGAGAGCAGGCATCGCGGCAGCGTCGCGATCGTCGATGTTTCCGGCAAGGTTCAAGTCGCCTGGGGCGACATCAAACAGCCCGTCTATCCGCGGTCGGCGATCAAGGCGCTGCAAGCGCTTGCCCTCATCGAAACGGGGGCGGCGGATGCGGTGGGCCTGTCGCAGTCGGAATTGGCGCTGATTTGTTCCTCCCATGGCGGGGAACCGCGCCATACCGAAACCGTGGACAGAATTCTCAACCGTGTCGGTCTTTCGGAAGCGGACCTTGAATGCGGCATCCATTGGCCAAGCCATGACGACAGCGCCCATGCGCTTGCCGCCGGCGGCGCGGTCGCGACCCAGCTTCACAACAACTGTTCGGGCAAGCATGCGGGCATGCTGGTTCTGGCCAAGCACATGGGCGTGCCGACCAAGGGATATTCCCAGGTCACCCATCCGGTGCAGCAGCGAATCCTGGGTGTGCTGGAATTCATGGCCGGCATCGATATGGGGCATCTTCCCTTGGGTCTGGACGGATGTTCGATACCCAACTGGGCGATTCCGCTGGAAAACCTGGCCTATGCTTTCGCCCGTTTCGGCGCGGCAGATGACATGCCGGAGGACCGGCGCCGGGCCTGTGACAGGATCATGGCTGCGGTGGCGTCGGATCCCTTCATGATCGCGGGCACCGGCCGTTATTGCACCGAGATGACGCAGATCCTGGGCAATCGGGTGTTCTTGAAGACCGGGGCGGAAGGCGTGTTCTGTGCCGCGGTCCCGTCGATGGGCATCGGCATCGCCCTGAAATGCGACGACGGGGCGTTGCGCGGGGCGGAAATGCTGCTGACCGCGGTTCTCGACAAAATCGGTGTTTTCGAACAGGGTGATGCCGACGCCGTTGCCCGTTTCCTCTGCACGCCGGTACTCAACCGGAACAATCTGCGCGTCGGGGAAATCAGGCCGGCGAAGGATATTCTCTCTTTCTAGAGGGGCTTGGCATATCGCCTTTTGGCCCTTTTCCCCTGCGGTGAACGGAAGCGTGCAATGAAAGCAGTTCGACTGACAGCCCTGACCGGATTCGACGCAATCCGGGTCGAGGAAGTCGCCTCCCAACCCCTCGAAAGTCGGCAGGTCCGCATCAAGGTGCGGGCGGCGGGGCTCAATTTTGCCGACCTCCTGATGGCGGGAGGGACGTATCAGGCCACGCCGGAACCGCCGTTCACCATGGGGATGGAAGTGGCGGGCGAGGTTGTCGAGGTCCATCCGGACGCCGACGGGGTCTTCCCCGGCGACCGCGTCATGGCCCGCCCCGGCCAGGGCGCCTTCGCGGAAGAAGTCGTGACGCTGGACCGCAACTGCATCGTCATCCCGCATAAGATGAGTTTCGATGAAGCGGCGGCCTTTCCGATCGCTTACGGCACGGCGCATTTGGGCCTGTCGCGGCGGGGGCGGTTGAAATCCGGCGAAGTGCTGATGGTGCACGGTGCGGCCGGCGGTGTGGGCCTGACCGCGGTGCAGGTCGGCAAGGCCATGGGCGCGACGGTCATCGCCACGGCAGGGGCCGACGACCGCCTCGCCGTTGCCAAGGAAAACGGCGCCGACCACGTCATCAATTACCGGACCGAGAGCATTCGCGACCGGGTGAAGGAAATGACCGGCGGCGTGGATGTCGTTTTCGATCCCGTGGGCGGCGATGCGTTCAAACAATCGCTGCGCTGCATGAACCCGGAAGGGCGCATCGTCGTCATCGGATTCGCCAGCGGGGAGGTGCCCCAGGCGCCGGCCAACATTTTGCTGGTCAAGAATGTGGACGTGATCGGTTTCTATTGGGGCGGATATGCCGCGTTCGATCCAGACGCGATCCGCGCCTCGCTCGAGCAACTTCTTTTGATGTATAGCGACGGCTTGCTGGTGCCGCATATTTCCCACCGGGTGCCGTTCGGCCGGGTGCAGGAGGCATTCGCCCTGCTGCGCGACCGCAAGGCGACCGGCAAGGTCATCCTGACGCCGGAATGACGCGATGAGTTCCGATCAGGTCCGCGATCAGTATGAGGAATTTCCCTACCCGACGCGGGACCCGGCGGATGAGCGCCGGCGCCTGATCACCGGGTCGCCCAGCCATCTGGCGGAGATCAATCACTATGTCTTCGGCGGGCGGCTGGATTTCGCACAGCCGTTTCGGGCGTTGATCGCCGGCGGCGGTACCGGGGACGCGGCCATCATGCTGGCCCAGCACCTGTCGGATGCCGATGTATCCGCAGAAATCGTCTATCTGGACCTTTCCACCGCCAGCCGGGCGATCACCGAGGCCCGGGCCAAGGCGCGCGGCCTCTCCAATATCTCCTTCTACACCGGCTCGCTGCTCGAACTGGCGGAGTTCGGGGCGTTCGACTACATCGATTGCTGCGGCGTGCTGCATCACTTGCCGGTGCCGCAAGAAGGCTTCGCCAGCCTGGCGCGCGCGCTGAAGCCCAAGGGCGGGTTGGGCCTGATGGTCTATGGCGAATTGGGCCGCACCGGTGTCTATGACGCGCAGGCCATGTTGCGCGCATTGGCCGGGGACGGCGAAACCGGGACGGAAAAGGTAGCCCTGGCGCATAAGCTGCTGGCCGGGCTTCCGCCCAGCAACCGCCTGCGCCGCAATCCCCTGGTCAACGACCATCTTTCCTCGGATGCGGGGCTGTACGACCTGCTGCTGCATTCCCGGGACCGGGCCTACAAGGTGCCCGACCTGGTGTCGGAAATCGAAACGGCGGGCCTGCGGGTCGCCAGCTTCATCGAACCCCTGCGCTACGACCCCGCGCTTTATCTGCGCGACAAGTCGCTGCTGCAGCGGCTGGACGGGCACAGCCTCGAGGACCGCGCCGGCTTCGCCGAGCTGCTCGCCGGGAACATGAAGAAGCACATCGTCTACTGCGTCCGGGCAGACAACCCGGACCAGACCGTCGCCGCCCCGGTCGGGCCGGGCGCAATACCCGTGCTGCGCGACGCTCCGGGCCCGGAATTCGCCAAGAGCATGCCGGCGGGCGCCGCCTTCTCGGCCAGCCTGGACGGGCTCGACTTCTCGATGCCCCTGCCGCCGCTGGCGCGGGACATTCTGCTGCTGTGTGACGGCACGCGCAGTTTGGACGCAATTCGCAAGGCCCTGCCCGGCGCGCCGGACTGGTTCCGCTTCAAGCCGCAATTCGACGCGGTCTACAAACCGCTGAACGGCTTCAACAAGATGCTGCTGCGGCTTCCGTCTTCCTGATCATCGATTTCCCAGAAAAAAACCGCGGCGCCGAATATTGCACCGCGGTCCAGGGTTGCCGTCCGATTTCTTTTGGGTGACGCCGGACGGCGAGGTAGCAGGGGTCGCCATCTCCGCCGGCGATCTAAATTCCCGCCGGGGGTTCTTTTCCAATTTGGAAAAGAATATTTCACAAAAAATTCTAACTCAAACCGCTCGCTTAGGCGCGCCAGAACGGCTTGGCCGCTTCGTTGAGCGCGTCGACCTTGTCGAGGCCCATGTCGCGCAGCATGCGGCTGTCCATTTCCGCCAGGCGGGCGCGATGCTCATGGCGCTCCATCCAGGTGGCGATAACGCGGAAGCCCGCAGTAAACGGGGAAGAAAGGTCCATGGCGGCGGGCGCAAAGCTCATCACACGATCGGTCATAACTCATCTCCTTTATAGATGGTCCGCCTCTCGGCGGCTGATTCCGTTTGTCTTGTGAGGCATGATTTAGGCCTGAAATCGTATCTCGACAAAGGATATTTCTTGATCTTTCGCATAAGTATATTTAATTCGATTAAGGTTCCGTTAAACACTTGAGGTGGGCCATGGCTACCCGATTACCGCCACTCAATACACTCCGCGCCTTTGAGGCCGCCGCCCGCCACATGAGTTTCACAAAGGCGGCGGAAGAGCTGTTCGTCACCCAGGCCGCGGTCAGCCATCAGATCAAAACATTGGAAGACGCGCTGGGCGTGAAGCTGTTCAAGCGGTTGAACCGCGCTTTACTGCTGACGGAGGAAGGGCAAACCTTCATCCCGTCGGTGCGCCAGGCGTTGGAATTGCTGATGCAGGGCGTCAACAAGATCTCCCAGGTCGAGGCCACGGGCGCCTTGAATGTCAGTACCCTGCCCAGCTTCGCCGCCGGCTGGCTGGTCGCGCGGCTGGACCGGTTCCGGAAGATCCATCCGGAAATCGACGTTCGCCTGACCGCCGGCGAGCGGCTGGTCGATTTCGCCCGTGACGATGTGGATATGGCGATTCGCTACGGGCAGGGCCGCTATACCGACCTGATCAGTGACCGTTTCATGGAAGAAGAGGTTTTCCCGGTTTGCAGCCCGACACTATTGGAAGACGGACCGCATCCGCTGAAAACGCCGGATGACCTGAAATACCACACACTTCTGCATGACGATATGAAAGTCGGCTGGGCCCAATGGCTGGCCGCGGCGGGGATCGAGGGGGTTAACCCGAACCACGGCCCCTATTTCGACATGTCCGCCCTGGTGATCCAGGCGGCGATCCAGGGTCAGGGTGTGGCGCTTGGCCGCTCGACACTGGCCGCCAGCGCGCTCGAGAGCGGATTGCTGGTCAAACCCTTCGACCTGACGATTCCGATCGACTATGCCTATTTCATCGTCTGCCCGGCGGAATACTACAACCGGCCCAAGGTCCGCGCGTTTCGCGAATGGCTGTTCGAGGAAGCGGAAAAAGCGGGCGTCCGCGCTGCATTGCGGGATGACGTCTCGCCGCCGGACAAGACCAAGGACATCCGTCTTTGGTGATTTCGGCAAATCTCTATCGACGTCGGCATTGATTTACATTGCCCGCCCCGACCGGCATCGTTCTGTCCAACAGGAATGAATGCCCAAGCAGAAAGAATACAGGGGGATGGCGCGTTGGATTTCGCTTTGACGGAAGAGCAGGGGATGCTTCAGGAAACGGCGCGCCGTTTCGCTCAAGCCGAACTGCCGGACATCGCCAAACAAGTGGAGCAGACCGGCGACCCGGTGCCCCATGATGTGGTGAAGCGTTTCGCGGAACTGGGATTCCTCGGCATGAACCTGGATCCGGACTTGGGCGGCGGGGGCATGAGCCATCTGGACGCCGTCCTGGTCCTGGAGGAAGTGGCTAAGATTTCAATCGCCGTCGCTTTTCCGATTTTTGAGGCAAGCTTCGGACCGACCCTCGCCCTTGCGCATTTCGCGCCCGATGAGTTGAAACAGCGCATCATCCCGAAAGTCTGCAGCGGTGACCTGGTCGTCGCCGTTGCCATGTCGGAACCGGATGCGGGCACCGCCTTGACGGACCTGACGACAAAGGCGCGTATCGACGGCGACAAGGTCATCGTCAACGGCCGCAAGCGCTGGTGTTCGGGCGCGGGGCATTCCGGCGCCTATGTCGTCTATTGCCGTCTGTCTGACGAACCGGGCGCGAAGGGCATCGGCGCGGTGCTGGTCGAAAAGGACACACCCGGCTTCACCTTCGGCAAGCGCGAGTATCATATGGGTTTCCGCGGGGTGCCGACCTGCGACATGTATTTTGACGATGTCGCGGTACCGATCGAAAACGTCATCGTCCCGGCGGGCGGGTTCCGAAGTTTGATGGAGGCCTTCGACTTGGAGCGCTGCGGCAATACGACGATGAGCCTGGCGGTCGCGCAATCGGCTTTCGATCATGTCCTGGACTACGTTCAGGAACGCGAACAGTTCGGCAAACCGATCGTCGATTTCCAGGCGGTCCAGATGCAGATCGCAGAGATGAAGATGAGGCTGGATGCGTCACGCCTGCTGCTCTTCCGCGCGGTGGTGAATGCGGAAGCGGGCCTGCCGTCGGTCGCGGATTCCTCCATCGCCAAATGCTTCGCCAACGAGATGGTGCGCGAGGTGACCGGCAAGGCGATGCAGTTGATGGGCGGCTATGGCTATTCAACCGAATACCCTGTCGAGCAGAAGATGCGCGACGCCTGGGGTTGGGGCATCGCCGGGGGGTCGATCGACATTCAAAAGGTGAACATCGCCAGCGCGCTTGTCGGGCGGCGGTTTTCCCAACGGGGCGGGTGACGGGATGCAAGACGATGACCTGCCACTTTCCGGCATTCGGGTATTAGACCTGACCACCGTGATCTTCGGCCCCTTCGCCGGTCAGATCCTGGGCGATTTCGGCGCCGACGTCATCAAGGTCGAAGCACCGGGCGGCGACCAGACACGCAGTGTCGGCGCGGCGCGGGAAGAGGGCATGGGCGCGCTGTTCCTGGGCTGCAACCGCAACAAGCGCAGCCTGGTGCTGGACCTGAAACAGAAGAAACATGCCGACGCGCTGTGGAAAATGATCGAGAGCGCGGATGTCCTGATGCACAATATCCGCCCGCAAAAGATCAAGCGGCTCGGCTTCGACGCGGATGCGGTCCTCGCCCGCAAACCCTCGCTGATTTATGCCGGACTGCACGGCTTTTGGGAGGAAGGGCCCTATGGCGGCATGCCCGCCTATGACGACGTTGTTCAGGGGTTGAGCGGTTTTGCCGGCACCTTTGCGGAACGGGATGGGGCGCCGATGCTCGCGCCGTCGGTCATCGCCGACAAATCATCCGGCCTGATGGCGGCGAACGGAATTCTCGCCGCGCTGATGCGCCGGGCCCGCACCGGCAAGGGCGGTTATGTGGAAATCGGCATGCTGGAGGGGTTGACCGGGTTCAACCTGGTGGAACATCTGCAAGGACTTGCCTTCGACCCGCCGGAAGGTCCGCCCGGTTATCGCCGCGCGCTTTCCGCCGGCCGCCGACCGCACAAAACGCGGGATGGCTATATCTGCATCCTCGCTTATACGGACAAGCAATGGCATGCCTTTTGGGATGTGGTCGGGCGGTCCGACCTGATCGACGATACGCGCTTTTCGTCCATGGGTGCGCGGGCCCGGAACATCGACGCGCTATACGAGGAAGCGGGCGCCAAGTTGGAAGAGCGGACATCCGCCGAATGGCTGGACCTGTTGCGCAAAGGCGAAATTCCCTGCGGCCCGGTGAACAATTTGGCCGACTTGCCGGACGACCCGCATTTGCAGGAAATCGAGTTTTTCCGGCATTACGATCACCCGAGCCAAGGCAGAATGAAGGTACCGGAAACTCCGTATAAATTTGACCGGCAATCGCTGCCGATGCGGCGCCATCACCCGCGGCTGAATGAGCAGGGCGCGGAAATCCTACGCGAAGCGGGCTGCGGCGAAGACGATATCCGGGTTATTCTCGGAACCGAGGAATAAGCGAGGAGGGCAAGCATATGAAGGCCATGCGGATCGAAGGCGATTGGGGTCTGGAGAATTTGAAGCAGGTCGACTTGGCCGATCCCCAGCCTGGGCCGGGCGAAGTCGTCATCGGGATGGAGGCGGTTTCCATCAACCCGCGCGACCTGATTCTAGCCAGCGGCGGCTATGGCCGGGTCGGTGGATCGCTGCCGCTTGTTCCGCTCTGCGACGGCGCAGGCAAGATCGTTGCGGTCGGCGACGGGGTGACCAATGTTGCGGTCGGTGACTTGGTCTGCCCGACCTTCAGCCGCTATTGGATGCGCGGCCTCGCCAATGCCGACGCCTACAAGGGCGCGCATGGCGGACCCATCGACGGCACGGCGCAGGAGATGATGCTGATCCCGGCGAACGCGGTCGTGAAGGCGCCCCGCCATCTCTCGGCGGAAGAAGCCGCGACCCTGCCTTGCGCCGCGATTACCGCGTGGAACGCACTTGCCGAACAGGGCGACGTCAAACCGGGCGACAAGGTGCTGCTGCAAGGCACCGGTGGGGTCAGCCTGTTCGCTCTGCTCTTCGCCAAGGCGATGGGGGCGGAGGTTTATATCATCTCCTCCTCCGACCTGAAGCTGGAACGGGCCAAGGCCATGGGCGCCGACCACCTGTTGAACTATGCCGACGTGCCGGACTGGCATAAGAGCATTTTGAAGATGACCGACGGCAGGGGCGTCGATCATGTGATCGAGGTTGGTGGCAGCGGCACGTTGGACAAGTCCACCGCCGTCGTGCGCTACAGCGGCACGGTCAGCATGATCGGCGTGCTGGGCGGGGCCAGCGGCGAATTCGGGCTGGGCCGTGTGGTGACGCGGAACCTGCGGCTTCAGGGCGTGACCTGCGGCAGCAAGGAAATGTTCGAAAACATGGTCCGCGCCATGGAACTCCACCAAATCCGCCCGCCCATCGACCCAGGCGCGGAATTCAAGCTGAAGGACCTGCCCAAGGCGCTGAAGTCGCTGCCTGAAGGCAAGCATTTCGGCAAGATCGTCGGGATCGTCTAAAGACCGAAACAGAAAGAAAACAGATGATCAGGTCCTGGTATCTTACCGAAGCGATCTACGTCGCCTCCCTGCAGTTTGCCGGATATCTCCTGCTTCTTCTCGTGATTGAAGATCAGATCTTTCTACCCATGCTGCTTGCCCTCGCGTGGCGATCCTTGCTGATCGCCTTGGGGCACGTTCTTGCCAATCATGTTCTGGTCAGAACCAACCTGCCCACGCCGGGTTTCGTCCTGCGTATGCTTTTGACCCTTGTGGCATACGGGTTCATCTACGCGGCGATCAACATCGTCGAACCCCTGGTGACGGGAGATACGGTTGTTCGCGCAGGGGCCGTCATTGTCGAAGACGGACTGATAACGTGGATTGGGATATCGAAACTGGCGACAAGGATTTTCGTCGATTCGTTGGTCTTCTGCTGTTCCGTCGCCCCCATCCTCTATGTATTCGACCGCCGGCGATCCCGACTGCGATAGGGGGCTAGTGGTCGATTCAGGTGCAGAGGGTCTAGCTCTTTAGATAGGTTTCCAGCCGGTCCATCGCTTCGGCGATGCGCTCGGGTTTCTGGGCGAAGCACAGGCGGTACCAGCCTTCCGCGCCGGGGCCGAATGCGGTGCCCGGCGCGATGCCGACCTTGGCCTTGCGCACGATATCCTGCGCGGTGGCCAATGTGTCCTCGCCGTCTTCGATTTGGAAGAAGGCGTAGAAGCTGGCCTCGGGGGCGGAGAAGTTTTTGATCCGTGGCAGGTTCGGCAGGCGCTGGGTGACGATGTCCCGCCCGCGCCGGCAATAGTCGGTCATTTCCTTGACGAAACCTTCGCCCTCCTCGATCGCGACCTTGGCGGCGCGCTGCAGGAAGGGGGGAACGCAGGAATAATTGAACTCGATCAGGTTGCCCAGCAATTCCCCGATCTGCGGCGGATGGATGATCCAGCCGATGCGCCAGCCGGTCATCGCCCAACTTTTGGAAAAGCTGTTGACGACCAATAGAGGGTCGTTCGGCTGGGCGTGCTGCAGGAAGCTGGGCGCGGCTTTGCCTTCATAAACCATGCGGGCATAGACTTCGTCCGCGATGATCCAGATGCCTTTTTCCCGCGCGAAGTCGAGCAGTTCCTTCTGCTGGTCGCCGGGCATTACCCATCCGGTGGGATTGTTGGGGGAGTTGACGAAGATGACCTTCGTGCGCGCGTCGCAGGCCGCTTTCAGCGCATCCAAATCCAGGGTGAACCCGTGCTCGCCCGGCGTCAGGGTGACGTAACGCGGTTCACCGCCGAGCGTGCGCACGGCGGATTGCGCGTTGGGCCAGACCGGGCTGACGATGATGGCGTTGTCGCCTTCGGTTACCAGGGCCTGGAGGCAGAGCATGATGGCGCTCATCCCCGACGCGGTCAGGCTGAACCGGTTCGGCTCGATCTCGATGTCGTACAGGTCCGCCGTGTAGGTGGCCAGCGAGGCCAGCAGGTCGGGAATACCGCGCTTATGCGAATAGAAGGTGTCCCCCTCCGCCATTGCCGTCGCCGCGGCGTCGCAGATGAATTTCGGGGTGGAGATATCCGTCTCGCCATACCACAGGGCGATGACGTCCGGGTCGTCGAAGGCGATCTCGGCCACGGCCAGGATCTGCTGCTTCTCGATTCCGGCCACGTTGGGCAGAATGGGGGCGTTTCCGGCGATACCGAACGGGGATGCGGCGTCAGGCATGGGACCTCCGAAGGGGCGATAGAACTGTTTGGGGCTGGGCCGACAATGGGCCGCGCGCGGAAAATGGCAGGTTCAGCCCAGCCGGGCAAGATGGGCGGGAATTTCAGACATATGCGGGCAGATACTTTCCGCCCCCGCCGCGGTCAGTTTCTCCGCATGGCCGTCGCCGATATGGGTGGCGCCGGTGAAACCGATGACGCGCATCCCCGCCGCCCTGGCCGCGGCGACGCCGGTGGCGCTGTCCTCGATCACCACAGCGCGGGCCGGTTTGATGGCAAGCGTCGCGGCGGCGTGGAGATGAAGATCGGGATGGGGTTTGGGCCGGGCAACGTCGGCCGCGCTGAACAGGCGGTCATCCGGAAAATGTCTGTCCAATCCGGTGACGGAGAGGGATTGGCGAATCCGGTCCGGCGCGGAATTGGAACAGATGCAGCGCAGGTGCGGCAGGGCGAGCAACAAGGCATCGACCCCGTCCAGCGCTTCCAGTTCAGACCCCAGCCGCCCACGGGCCGCGAGGCGGATCTGGTCCAGGATGTCGCGCGGCAGCGACTGTCCGGTCTCGGCCGTGATGACGTCCGCCATGGACTTGTCGGTCTGTCCCGCGAACCGGTCGATCAGGGTGCGGGGCGAGATGTCGACCGCATGGGTACTGAGCTGATCCGACCAGATGCGCGCCATCAGCCATTCGCTGTCGACCAGCACGCCGTCCATGTCGAAGATCACAAGGTCGATCATCCCCTATCCCCTTACGCTACAGGTATTTCAGAAACCGCAGCCGGTTTTCGCCGGGCCAGCATTTCCGCCGATGCCAGCAGGGCGCCGCCGATGATAGCCGCGCAGGCAAGCCCGACTGAAATGGTCGCTTCCGCATCCCGGAACAAGATCAGCAGCAGGACGGAAATCAGCGGCGCCCCATAACTGAACACGCCGAGAAAACGGATATTGCCGCGCTTCATCCCGATATCCCAAGTGAAGAACGCCGCCCCAACGGGGCCGAGACCGAGCGCGACCACGGCCAGCCATTGGGAAAGACCCTCGGGCCAGACCGTCTCCTCGAAAACCAGGTGACAGATCGCCCCCAATATCGCGGTCGCGCCGCAGAACCAGCCGACCGTATCCGTGGGCACGGCGGCGAAACGGCGGGAGAGCACCGAATAGCTCGACCATGTCAGCGCGCAGGCACAGGCGGCCGCGTAACCCAGTGCGTATTCCCATTGGAATTGCGCCGCGCTGCCGTCGGTGACCAGAAGCACGCTGCCGCCGAAGCCCAGAAGCGCGCCGGCCACATGGAACCAGCGCAGGCGTTCGCCGGGCAGAAAGGCGGAAAAGAGGACGATCAGCAACGGCCATAGAAAGGCAATCAGGCTGGCGTCCACGGCGGGTGCGTTCTTCAGCGCCATGAAATAGAAGAAGTGGTAGCCGAACAGGCCGCCGATCCCCAGCACCCAGACGGCGGGCGGGAAGGCGAAATGGGTGCGGATATCCTCCCGCCCGTAGGTCCACTTGCAGGCGGCCAGCAGGAAGGCGAGCGGGAAGGTCATGGCGACAAGTTGGAAAGGCGGGATCCCGGCGGTCATGTCGGTGAACAGCGCCAGCGCGCCCCACATGACCACCGCACTCGATCCGAGGATCGTTGCTTGGTTTGATGTCATTTTTCTCGAACTCTATCGGGAAGGGCTGCCGCGAAGGCGCCCGTTATGAACAAGGCGGCCACCCACCAGCTTTGCCATGCGCCATAGCTGACGCATGAGATGGTGAAGGCGGCGGCCAATAGACCGATTCTTGTGGCGCGGGCGGCAGGCGGTCCCGTGCTGGCCGCGGCGGCAAGCATGCCGACGAAGACGCTCAGGATTGCGGCGCCGACAATGCCGAGTTCGAGCCAGATCTGCAAGACGGCGTTATGCGTGTGCAGCGGCAAAATGGCGGAGTTTGTCAGGTTGTCCCGGTCCTGGGGCCGGACCCAATCGATGCCGGTCTTTTCTGCGTAAGACAGGGCCGTCGCTTGCGCGCCGGGGATGGTGCGGGTGGAATCCAACCCCCATCCCAGGACGGGGCGCTCGGCGATGCGGTCGCCCGTGAAGGTCCAGATCAACAGGCGATGGCGCATGGATATCGCAGGGTCCGGCGTCTTGACCGCAAGGTCGTGCAACACGGTGGGCTGGTTGACCAGGACAGGGCCGGCGAGGACTGCAACTGCAACGGCCAATGTCAGCACCGCCGCCGTTACGCGGGGCAGGATGGCGGCGAAGGACGCGGCGATGCCGCCCGCGACCCAAGCCAGGATCGATGCCTGTCCCTGGGCGCCGACCTGGACCAAGCCGGCGGCCATCAGCATCGCCAAGGCCTGATAGGGCCGTTTGGCCAAGAAAAGCATTCCCGCCGCGGGCCAGGCCAGTAACAGCAGAAGCGTGCCGGGACGGTTCAGGATGGCATGCCGTTCATAGGCCGTGGTGTCGGTGAAAAACGCGGTCAGGCTTTTGTCGGTCAGGCGTTCGAACAGAAACAAGGCGATGATGACCCAGACGGACGCCGCCAGGTACCGGCCCAGCAAGGTCTTGTCTTTTTCACGCAGCTCGCGCGCATAGGTGACGACAAGAATGCCGAAAACCGAAAACGCCGTCAGCCGCCAGACCCGTTTGATCGTATCCGACCCGTCGATCGACCACAGGGCGGATAAGACACCAAAGGCCAGCAGTGCGGCGATGGGAATCAGAAAGCGCTGCCGTTTGAACGGCCCTACCCCGCAGACCGGATTGGTGAGCAACGCCAGGCCGCCGAAGATCAGCAAGGTGGCGGCCGCCTGCTGGGGGGCGAACATGAAGACCGGGGCGCATAGGACCGCCAAGCCGCACAGCACGTATAACTGCGGCGGCCTTTCGCCCCAGCTCCACTTGCCCTTCGGGGCATCGGCGGCGCCTGTTCCGGGCGCCATGTCGCGGTCGTCGATCATCACCGCTGTCTAGCCTGTTCGTACCAGCCTGGCTATGGCGTGGGATCGGTGTGGTCATCCAAGGGCAGGGCGCGAAGGGCCGCCGCCTTCTTTATGACCCGTTCGGTTTCCGTCCAAAGGCCCAGGCTTCCGATCTCGACGATGGGGACCCAGAAGGCATCCTCCGCGTCCGATCCGGCAGTCACCTCACCCGACCGCCATTCGGCGGCGAAGTCGATCAGCGTGTAATGGAATTTGACGCGGCCGGCGGTATCGCCGCGGATTGCATCGACCACGTCCACCAAATGTGTCACGTCGACCTCCAGGCCGGTCTCCTCCATCACTTCGCGCCGGGCGGTCTGACGTACGGTTTCGCCCAGGTTCTGGCCGCCGCCGGGAAGGCTCAACGCACCCTTGTTGGGCGGTTTCCCGCGGCGGATCAGAAGGACATCCTCCGCCTTGAAGACGACCACGCCCACACCGACCAACGGCCGGGCCGGGTATTCCCTGACATCGGACATGGCGGCGGTCAGTCTGCCGCATCCTTGACCGC
>CAYGKA010000052.1:0-12171 GCA_964350445.1 uncultured Flavobacteriaceae bacterium | reverse complement strand
TCCTTGACCGCAGGCTTGCCCAGCGCCGCTTGCAGGATCGGCGGATCGACCTCGACATGATAGCCGTTGGCCAGCGCATTGGTGCGGTTGAAGGCGCCGGTCACCG
Source organism: uncultured Flavobacteriaceae bacterium (assembly GCA_964350445.1). GTDB lineage: Bacteria > Pseudomonadota > Alphaproteobacteria > UBA8366 > Aestuariispiraceae > Hwanghaeella. The sequence continues at coordinate 12,065 of CAYGKA010000052.1, read as the reverse complement.
CCATCACTTCGCCCAGCATCTCGTCGTCCAGGCCCAATTTCCGGGCCGCGGCCGTATGGCTGTGGATGCAGTATTCGCAGCCGTTCGTGACGGAAACCGCGATGGCGATCATTTCCTTCATCAACGGGTCCAGCCGCCCCGGCTTCATGGTTTCCTGCAGGCTGTACCAAACGTCCTTCAACAAGGGCGGGTGCGACCCCATCGCCTTCCAGATATTGGGTACCCAATCGATATTCTTGCGCGCCATGATGTCGTCATAAACCTCGCGCGCCTCGGGGCTGGCATCTTCGTATTCCACCAAGCGTACGGTCGCCATCGAACCGCCTCCTTCCCATCAAATTCAGTTCAATAATCAGTCCATGTGACGAAACGGGACGCCGAAGCGTCCCGTACGTCAACCCATTCGAACATCAGCCCCCCGGTTGCCGCGGCGGGGCGAGCCGGCGGCTAGTACATGTGCTGTCCGCCGTTAATGGAAAGTGTGGAACCGGTGACGAAGCCGCCTTCGTCGGATACCAGGAACAGAACGCCGCGGGCGATCTCGCTCGCCTTGCCCAGCCGGCCGACCGGAATCTTGGCGACGATCTTTTCCAGCACGTTCGGCGGCACGGCGCGGACCATGTCCGTATCGATATAGCCGGGCGCGATGGCGTTCACGGTAATCCCCTTGGCCGCCCCTTCCTGGGCCAGCGCCTTGGTGAAACCGTGGATGCCGGATTTCGCGGCAGCGTAGTTGACCTGGCCGTATTGGCCCGCCTGTCCGTTGATCGACCCGATATTGACGATACGGCCGAAGCTGCGTTCACGCATGCCGTCGATGACGGCGCGGCTGCAGTTGAAGCAGGATCCCAGATTGGTGTCGATGACGGCCTGCCATTGTTCATGCGTCATGCGGTGCATGGTGCCGTCCTGGGTGATCCCGGCATTGTTGACCAGGATGTCCACGGGGCCGAGCTCCGCCTCGATCTTTTTGATGGCGGCATTGGTCGCGTCGAAGTCCGAGACGTCGAACTTATAGACCGCGATGCCGGTTTCGTCCTTGAACTTGTTGGCGACTTCGTCGTTCCCGCCATAAGCGGCGGCGACGGTGTATCCGGCTTCTTTCAAGCCGACGGCGATGGCCGCGCCGATCCCGCGCGTTCCGCCGGTTACCAATGCTACCCGCGACATGATTTTATTCCTCCCATTCTGTGTTCGAACGACGTGTGCTCCCTGTTGCGGGGCATATTCCGTTGCATGCCCGCAACCTAATGAAAAGATTAGAGCATGTTACCGCGACATGGAACCGCAGAGAGTGGGCGGCGGGCGGATATCTTCAGATTTTATTCTTCGATGTCGTAAAGCAGGTCTTCGAGTTCTTCGATCTCGAAACTCAGGTCTTCCTTGGCCTGCGCATCCTTCTCCTGCTTCAGGGCCGCGCGCATGCTGGTCAGGACCTTACGGATTTCGCCCACCGCCGCCTTGACCCGCCGCGGCGTCGCGTTGGTCAGCACCACGTCCTGGCGCATCATCAGCTCGGCGAAGGCGTCTGGGTCTTCCTTACCCAGTTCGGCCAGGCGTTTGTCCAGCTCAAGCCAGGTATCGTCCCAGGTATCGTACAAGTCCTTCAGGGCGGGCGGCTTCTTGCCGCGCCTCGCGGCCTTCAAGGATTCTTCGACCTGAACCATCAGGCGGACGAATTGCCACACAGGCATGCGAATTTCCGACATGGGTTCTTTCTCTCCTGTCGCCATCTCTCGGCTGGTGGCGCGCTTGACCGAAACCGAATAGACTCCGCCGCCGATGCGGACCCCTTGCCGTTCTTCGGACAAGGCCAAGGGTAAAACAATAACAAACGGATTGGGCTTATAATATGTCGGAGGTCGTTGGGAAACCGGGGGCTGTTGGGAAACCCGGGGTTGGCGGAAAGCCGGGCGCCGTCCGGAACGTTCTCTTCATCATGGCCGACCAGTTCCGGTGGGACTATATGGGCTGCGCGGGGCATCCGACGCTGTCGACGCCGGCGCTCGACGGTCTGGCCCGGCGCGGCGTGCGCTTCACCAACGCCTATGTGCAATCGGCAATTTGCGGCCCGTCGCGAATGTCGTTCTATTCCGGCCTCTACATGTCGAATCACGGCGCGACGCTGAACGGCGTGCCGCTGCCCGTGGGCACCAAGACGCTGGGCGATTATCTGCGCCCGATGGGGGTCCGCACCGCGCTTGCCGGCAAGACCCATATGGCGGCAGACCGGGACGGCATCGACCGATTGGGTCTGACCGGTGTCGAAGGGGTCTTTGCCGGGCAGGCGGGATTCGAGCCGTTCCTGCGCGATGACGGGCTGCACCCGACCGGTGTGGTCGACCCGGACCTTGCCTATAACGCCTATCTGCGCGCCCAGGGTTACGATGGCGAAAACCCGTGGCACGATTTTGCCAATGCTGCGGCGGGGCCGAATGGTGAGGTTTTGTCCGGTTGGGTGATGCGCCACGCCAACCTGCCGGCCCGGGTAAAGGCGGAACATTCCGAAACGCCGTGGATGACGGACCAGGCGATCCGGTTCATCCGGGACCAGGGCGACGATCCCTGGTGTCTGCATCTAAGTTACATCAAGCCGCATTGGCCCTATATCGCGCCCGCACCCTATCACGACATGTACAGCCCGGCGGATATCAATCCGCCGATCAGGAGCGAGGCCGAACGCCAAAACCCCCATCCCGTGGTCGGGGCATTCATGCGCCATGACGAAAGCGTCAATTTCGCTGAACAGGTTGTCCGCGACCGCGTCGTGCCGACCTATATGGGGCTGGTCAAACAGCTGGACGACGCGCTCACGCAGCTGTTCGCGGAACTCGACGCGCTGGGCCGATGGGAAGATACGCTGGTGGTTTTCACCGCCGACCACGGCGACTATCTGGGCGACCATTGGCTGGGCGAGAAGGAGTTGTTCCATGATTCCTCGACCAAGATCCCGCTGATCGTTGCCGGACCCGGGCTGCAACAAGGATTGGAAAGTGACCACCTTGTCGAGGCGATCGACTTGGTGCCCACCTTTATCGAGGCCTTGGGCGGCGAAATCCCGGCGCACGAGCTGGACGGGCGCAGCCTGATGCCGCTGCTGCGCGGCGAAAGTCCTGACGGTTGGCGCGACATCGCGATCTGCGAGTTGGATTACGCGGTCAGGGAGGCGCGCCGCGACCTCGGCCTCGACACGACCCAGGCGCGCGCCTGGATGGTCCGGACGGAACGCTGGAAATATATCGAATATCTCGGTTTCCCGCCGCAGCTTTTCGACCTGTTCGAAGACCCGGACGAGCTGGTCGACCTGGGCGAGGACGGTCACTACAACCCGGTCTGCGCGGAATTGCGCGAACGCCTGTTCGACTGGTTCCAGCGCCGCAAGACGCGCCGCACCCTGTCGGACGCGACGGTGGAGGCGCGAACCTCAACCTGGAAAAGCCGCGGCATCACGTTTGGGGAATGGTAGGCGCCGGCCCGCGGGCAGGGACGCTTCTTGCTCCGCCGGGTTCAGGGCGTCGGGGTCGCGGGCATAGCGGCTGATATCCGCGATCACGTCGGCCGCGTTCAAATCCCGCAGCAGCATATGGAAGCCGCTGGAATAGAGGCGCAGTTTCCAACGCCCGTCCCGGGGCAGGGTGTCGATCATCGTGCGCCAGGCTTCCGGCGGCAGAATGTCCTCTTTCGCGCCATAGAGGATGAGGCTGTCATGGTTGAGCGAGGGTGCCGCCGCCCTGGCCGCGTCCATCAGGTTGACCAACCCCCACAGCGCGTCGACCCGCGTGCGCTTGATGATCAGCGGGTCGCGGCCCAGTGCACGCAGCATTTCGATATTGTCCGACGGGACGCGCCGGATATGGCGGGGCGAGACCTCCAGCCAAGGCAGCAAATTGGCCAGCACATCCAGCGCCGCGCTTTGCCAGCCGGGCATCGTCTCCCGCCCCCAAACAGCGGGGGCCGACAGCACCAACCGGTCGGCGGGCAGGTCATCAGGATGCCGGGCCGCGGCGGCCATGATGACGGCGCCGCCCATGCTCTCGCCCAGGATGATCAGCGGCGCATCGGGAAAGCGGTTCCGCAACAGTGCGGCCGCGGCCGCCAAGTCGTCGGTCAGGGTCTCGACACCGGGCCAGCGCCCGCGATGGGGCGCCTGCCCGAAACCGCGCTGGTCGTAGGCGATGGTCAGGATGCCGTCCTTCGCCCAGGCCCGGGCCGGCGTGTCGAAGGCGTTCGAATAGTCGTTGAAACCGTGCAGCGCCAGAATCACCGCAGTCGGGCTCACCACCGTCGGACTCATCGCCTGCGGGGCGCCGCCCGCGCCGGCCAGCATGACGGCCGGGTCCCAGCGGCGCAGCGGCAGGCGCGCGCCATCCGCCATCACGAAGGCGTCTTGCTCCAGCGCGGGTTCCCGGTCAGCCGGGCCTTGGGGATAGAGATAAGGGGTGCAGGCGGAAACCAGCGCCAGACAGAGAATTACAGCGGATTTCCGGATCAGGTCCGACAGCGCCATGGCCTCGCCCTAGGCGGCGTCCCGCCGGGTCAACTGCAGGAAGATATCCTCCAAATCCGTTTCCTCGGTGGAGATATCGGTGATGTCCAGCCCGGCGGTGCGAATAGCGTCCAGGATCTGACCCGCATGGGTCTTCGACGGGGTATAGGTGACCTGAATGCCGGTCCGGTCCTCCAGCAGCGTCGCGTTGTAATCCGACAAGCTGGCGGGCAGGTCGTTCAACTGGCTACTCACCCGCAGGGACAGGGTCTTTGAATCCAAGCGCCGCAACAGGCTGCGCTTCTCCTCGTTTGCGATCAGTTTGCCGTGGTTGATGATGGCGATCCGGTCGCAGAGCTCTTCCGCCTCTTCCAAATAGTGGGTCGTCAGCAGGATGGTGACGCCCTGTTTGTTCAGGTCGACGACGCTTTCCCACAATTGCTGGCGCAGTTCGATGTCGACGCCGGCGGTCGGTTCGTCCAGCACCAGGATCGGCGGGCTGTGGACCATGGCCTTGCCGACCAGCAGCCGACGGCGCATCCCGCCCGAGAGCGTGCGGGCATAGGCGCTGCGCTTATCCTCCAGCCCGATCATGCGCAGAATCTCTTCGGTCCGGCGCTCCGATTTCGGCACACCGTACAGACCCGCCTGGACGTTCAGCATCTCTTCCGGGGTGAAAAATGGATCGATGTTCAATTCTTGCGGCACGATGCCGATGGCGGCCTTGGAGTTGCGCGGCTCCCGATCGATATCCATGTCCCAGATCTTCGCGGTGCCTGACGTTTTCACCACCATGCCGGCCAGGATGTTGATGAAGGTCGATTTTCCCGCGCCGTTCGGGCCCAACAGGGCGAACAGGCTGCCGCGCGGTATATCCAGATCCACATGGTCCAGCGCCAATTTGGCCGCGCCGGCGCCTTGGGCCCGGTATTCCTTGGTCAGGCCGCGCACCTCGATGGCGTTCTCCGGTAGGGAAGTCATTGCACTCTCGCGAATTGCATCAGGGGAGGCATTACATAACGCCCCGGGCCGGTATGGGGCAACAAGCGGTTGACCTGAACGAGGCTTGGGGCGAAATAAAGGTTGGCCCGCAACGCGTCGGGCTTTTTGGGGCAAAACCTTTGCTGGAGGTCCACCATGGCCGCACCGTCCATCGACAGCCCGGAAGTACAGGAAGTCGAAACCAAACGCGTCTCCTGCGACGGCGGCGGCGGGGCGATCGGTCATCCCAAGGTCTATCTGGAGATAGGCGAGAAGGGTTACGTCGAATGCGGCTATTGCGACAAGCGCTTCGTGCTGAAGCCGGGCGCGGTCGTCAGCGATCACCACTAGACGGGTCCCGTAGACCGCATACATGCAAATAGGCGAAATCCCGCCCGGCATCTGCGACTATGTCACAGGTCCGCCCAAAGTACTGAAAATCGTAAGCAGACTGCCGGGTTTGTCCTTGCGCGAGGCATGGATATCGTGCCGGAAATAGACGTCTTCGACTTGCGGCGCGAATAGATCCAGGATCTGGTCCGTGGTTTTCAGTTTCGGCGCGTCGGCAACATCGCTGCCTTGTTCATGCAGTTGCTCGCTGGTTAAGGCGGTGTATTCGTAACCGACGGCAACAATTCCGCCCGGGCGCAACACGCGCAGCACTTCCGACGCCGCCTTCTTCTGATCGTTCGAATAGGCCAGGACCCAGCCCAGAATCACGATATCGAAGCTGTTGTCTTCATACGGCATGGCGTGCATGTCGCCGGCATCGACGAAGTCGGAATAGGAAAACAGGTCAAGGCCGCGGATGTTCGACGGCTCAAACCCGCAGGCAATCAGCGTGTAGATCTCAGCCTCCGTGCGCGGCCCCACGGAAAGGACCCGGGACACTTTCATGTTTTCCCCGACCCGCTCCAAACTGCGCAGGGGCATCACCAGGATCGCCGGCCGGAACAAGGATATCTTGCCGACCATGCCGTCGATGTTGTGGGAGAGGGCGTTTTCGACCAGGGCGGCCGGATCTTCGACTTCGCCCATCTTCAAAGTGTCCTTGTCCAGCGCATCGATCTTCATCGTCGCCAGGGCCGTTCGAATAAAGGGGATTTGCAGGAACTCGTCCGGATACCGTTCCAGCAACTGCCGGACAAGTTCGACCAGGACCGGCCCGTCCTTTTCAAGCACGGACGTACTGTTGGACGCGGTGAAGATCACGGCTGACCCCTTTTGATCGGTTTGTCGTAGACCGGAATGATATCGGGGATTCGGGAAACCGCGCCAGTATGCCCGGCGCCCGAATCAGGCTGCATCGCAGCCCTTTCCGTAACGGGCATGGAAGTCCATACTGCGGTCCCCGTTTCAGGACCATTTTCAGGACCCGATTTCCATGACCGACGCCGTTCCGCGCCACCTCTATTTGATCGACGGTTCCGCCTATATTTTCCGGGCCTTCTTCGCCCTGCCGCCGATGACCCGGTCGGACGGGACGCCGACGAATGCGGTGATGGGGTTCTCTTCGATGATCCTGAACCTGATCGAACAGACGGATGCCGACTATCTGGCGGTCATCTTCGACGCCAAGCGGATCAATTTCCGCAACGACATCTATCCCGACTACAAGGGCCACCGTCCGGACGCGCCCGAGGAACTGGTGCCGCAGTTTTCGTTGATCCGCGACGCGACGGAGGCCTTCAACCTGCCCTGTCTGCAAATGGAAGGCTACGAGGCGGACGACCTGATCGCCACCTATGCCAAACAGGCGGCGGCGCGGGGGTCGAAGGTTACCATCGTCTCCTCCGACAAGGATTTGATGCAACTGGTCGGTGATGGGATCGAGATGTGGGATCCCATGAAGAACCAATCCATTCACCACGACCAGGTGATGGAAAAGTTCGGCGTGCCGCCGGAAAAGGTGGTCGATGTGCAGGCGCTTGCGGGCGATTCGACCGACAATGTGCCCGGCGTGCCGGGGATCGGCATCAAGACGGCGGCGCAGCTGATCAACGACTACGGCGACCTCGATTCGCTGCTGGAGCGCGCGGGGGAAATCAAACAGCCCAAGCGCCGCGAAAGCCTGATCGAGCATGCGGAGCTTGCCCGGATTTCGCGCCAATTGGTGCGGCTGAAACAGGACGTGCCGTTGGAAGTGCCGTTGGAGGAACTGAAACGCCGCCCGCTCGACGGCGACCGGCTGATGGAGTTCCTTAAGCTGATGGAATTCAAGCGGTTGATCGCCCGTTTCCAGACCGAGGAAGCGGCGCAGGAAGCCAGCGAGGCCGTCAATTCGCCGATCGAAACCGATTATCGGCTGGTTCAAGATATCGACTCCCTGAAGGACTGGATCGCCGACGCGTATCGAACGGGTGTCCTTGCTGTGGACACGGAAACCACGGGTCTGGACGCCATGGTGGCGGATCTGGTGGGGATTTGCCTCAGCACCGAACCCGGCAAGGCCTGCTATATCCCGCTCGCCCATGTCGGCGAAGGGGAAGGAGACCTGCTGTCCAGCGGAAACTCGGAAGCGCCGAAGCAAATCGCCATGGAAGAGGCGCTCGAATTGCTGCGCCCCGTCCTTGCCGATCCGGCGGTTTTGAAGGTCGGCCAGAACCTGAAATACGACCTGCTGATTCTGGGCCGGCTGAACGTGCCGGTGACGCCCATCGACGACACGATGCTGCTGTCCTTCTGCGTCGACGGCGGCTCGCACGGCCATGGCATGGACGAGTTGGCGGACCTGCATCTTGGTCTGAAGACGATCAAGTTCGAGGAGGTCTGCGGCAAGGGCAAGAACCAGATAACCTTCGACAAGGTGCCGCTGGACAAGGCGCTGGCCTATGCGGCGGAGGACGCGGACATCACGCTCCGTCTGCACCGGGTGCTGAAACCCCGCCTGCTGGCCGACCGGATGGTGACCCTTTACGAAACCATCGAACGGCCCTTGGCGCCTATTCTCGCCAATATGGAACGCGCCGGGATCATGGTCGATCCCAAGACCTTGAAAGAGATGAGCGACGAATTCGCGCGGCGGATCGCCGACCTGGAAGTGGAAATCCACAAGGATGCCGGGCAGGAATTCAATGTCGGTTCGCCCAAGCAGCTGGGCGAGATTCTGTTCGACAAACTGGGCCTGAAAGGCGGCAAGAAGACGAAGACCGGTGGCTATTCAACCGATTCGGGCGTGTTGGAGCCATTGGCGCTTGAGCATGAGATCGTCCGCAAAGTGCTCGACTGGCGCGGGCTGTCGAAGCTGAAAAGCACCTATACCGACGCACTGGTCACTCAGATCAATCCCCAGACCAAACGCGTCCATACGTCGTATTCCATGGTCGGCGCGCAGACCGGGCGCCTCAGTTCCACCGATCCGAACCTGCAGAACATTCCGATCCGCACGGCGGAAGGACGGCGCATCCGCGAAGCTTTCGTCTCCGCGCCCGGGACCAAACTGATCAGCCTGGACTACAGCCAGATCGAATTGCGCCTGGTGGCGGAAATCGCCGACCTGGAAGCCTTGAAGAAAGCGTTCCTGGACGGGCTGGATATTCACGCGATGACGGCGTCGGAAGTTTTCGGCGTGCCGTTGGACCAGATGGATTCGGAAACAAGGCGCAAAGCGAAGGCGATCAATTTCGGCATCATCTACGGCATTTCCGCCTTCGGTCTCGCCAATCAGATCGGCGTCAGCCGGGGCGACGCGAAGGCCTATATCGACCAGTATTTCGAACGCTTCCCCGGCATCCGCAAGTTCATGGACGATACGGTGGAGGGTTGCCGCGAGAAGGGCTATGTCGAAACGCTGTTCGGGCGCCGCATCCATCTGGACGGCATCAACGACAAGAACCCGATGCGCCGAAACTATGCGGAACGCCAGGCGATCAACGCGCCGATCCAGGGCACGGCCGCCGACATCATCAAACGCGCGATGATCCGCATTCCGGCCGCACTGGCGGATGCGGGCCTGGACGACGTCACCATGCTGCTGCAGGTCCATGACGAACTGATCTTCGAAGCACCCGACGATAAGGCTGAAAAAGCGATCCCGGTGATCCGCGACGTGATGGAAGGGGCCGCCGGTCCGGCCCGCAGTCTGACCGTGCCGCTGGTGGTCGAAGCGGGCGTCGCCGACAATTGGCGGGAAGCCCACTAATACCGGCTGCACTGTGCCGCCTGTTCAAGGGGGGCCGAATATGGTCCTCTTGCGGCCAGGAGGAATGCCATGACGTCAAGTGTGTCCGCCGCTATTCGACTGAACCGGGCCGTGCGCCGGGTGATCGGCACCGGTCTCGCCCTCGCCATGCTGCTGGTCTTGAACGGCTGCTACCTGCCGGACCGGTTCAAGCTGGACATGAACATCGACAAGTCCGGCAAATACGCCTTCATCTACGAGGGCGATCTGGTGGCGTTCAATTTCCTGCGCAAGATCGGCCAAGGCGAAGTCGGGGCCGACGACAAGGGCGAAATCGCGGTTTACGAACAGGACCTGAAACGCGATTCCGGTTTCGAGGAAGTGACCTATCTGGGCCAGGCCCGCTATCGGGTGAAATACAAGCGCCAGTCCAATATCGTGGAACGCGGCAATTTCAGTTTCGTGCGCCGCAACGCGCCCTTCATGGTGATCAAGCGGGGCGAGGACGGCCTTGTCCGCGTCGAAGGCGACAAGCCGAACAAGCAGTATCGCGACGAGTTGGTGGCGAAAGGCTTCGACACGCGCGGCGTGGTGCGGCTGTGGACCAATGCGCGGGTGCTGGACCACAACGCCAATCAGGTCATCGAGGGCAATCCGACGCAATATGTCTGGGACATTCAGTCGATCCAGCAGCCGACCCCGAAACTGACCCTGGTGCCGGAAGGGTGAGATTGGGCCGGCAACGCCCCGGCGCCTATCCCGTCGCGGTGACCAAGGACGGTTCCGGGCGGTCCAGCTTGCCGGACATGTAGCGGTAGAAATCCCAGATCGTGCCTTCCAGGTCGCGCGGCCCCAAGGGGCCCGACGGCGCATGGCGGGAGGACAGGCCGGTCTGCATCTTCTCCAGCTTTTCCCGGTCTTCCCGATTGATCTCATGCCAAGTCGCGACCCAGCGGTCGATTTCCGCTTGCGGCAATTCGTCCCTATACGCCGATACGGTCCAGCGCACGCGGATCCGGTCGACGGCCAGGGGATGAATCGAGAGCGAGACGAGCATCGCCGGGACCTGGCTTGCGACATGACCCGGATAGACGCCGAACAGGGTGGAATAGCGGCGGTCCGCCGGCGCGAGGTCCGGCGCGCCATGGCCGCGCGAGGCCGCCGTCTCCGGGTAATGCGCGTAGTAGGACGTGAACCCGTCGCCATCGGCGGCCTTGCGGCTCAATCCCGTCGGGGTGAAGGGCAACAGCGTTTCGGGATGGACGGCGTTGAGGTGATAGGCCTCCATGAAATTCTCGAACAGGCATTTCCAGTTCGTCTTCCATTCTTCCTCAAAGGCCTGAACGAAACGGAAGTCCTGCGGCCGGTAGCGCGCCAGCATGGCATCCAATCCGTCCAATCGCGGTGCGAGCGGTTCGGCATCGTCGTCCAGGTTGGCGTAGATGAAACCGTTCCAGACCTCGCTGCGGAATTCCGGCAGGGCGCAGGACCCCGCCGCGGGGGCCCGGTCCTTCATCATCGGGGCCTTCCGCAATCGTCCGGAAAGAGAATAGCTCCAGGCATGATAGGGGCAGACGAAGCGTTTCGCGTTTCCGGTTCCTTCGGCCAGGGTCATGCCCCGATGGCGGCAGAGGTTCGACATCACACGGACGATGCCATCCGCCCCGCGCACCACCAGCAGCGGTTCGTCGAACAGCCGTGCGGTCATGTAGTCGCCGGGGTTGGGGATCTCCTCCGCCCGGCCCAGGCAATGCCATTCGCGGGACAGGAAAGCCTCCACCTCGTATCGGAAATACTCCGGGTCGCTATAAAAGCTTCCGGGCAGACAGCGTGCCTCGGATTCCGGCAGAGCCGCAATTTCGTGCAGGACCTTGGTCATGTTGGCGATGTTGGACACGCAGCCCTCCTTGGCGTCCGCAAGAACGAAGTCCGGGGCAACCTGTTCGACCTTGCAGGCGATATTCTGCACAGAAATCAGAAACTGTCTCTCGCATTCGCGTCAGACTGTGTGGTGCGAAAAGAAAAGGCCGGAGCGTTCGCCCCGGCCTTTTGCACGTCTTCATTTTGGAAGGATCAGGCGGCGTAGATGCCGGCCTTCTTCACGTCTTCCGAAACATGCCCTTCGAATTGCTTGAAATTGTTCTCGAACATGCCGCGCAGATCGCCGGCGACGGTGTCGTAGGCGGAACCGTCCTGCCAGGTCTCACGCGGGCGCAAGACATCGGCGGGAACTTCCGGCACCTGATCTGGGATCAGCAAGCCGAAATTCGGGTCCTGGACGCGGGCAACGCTGGCCAGCTTGCCCTCGACCGCGGCGCGGACCATGGCGCGGGTATAGTCGATGCGCATGCGCTGACCCGTGCCGTAGGAACCGCCGGACCAGCCGGTGTTGACCAGCCAGCATTTGGCGCCGGTCTTGGCCATCTTCTCGCCCAGCATCTTGGCATAGACGCTCGGATGGCGCGGCATGAAGGGCGC
>CAYGKA010000051.1:0-34095 GCA_964350445.1 uncultured Flavobacteriaceae bacterium | reverse complement strand
GATGCGGATCGCCGCCTTCAGGAACAGGCTGCCGGCGCATCGGCCGGGACCGAAGACCCGAGGATGCAGGTCCAGCGGACAGCCCTTGGCCAGCACATCGCGGGCGCGCGCGCCACTGATCCGGATAACGGTGTAATAGTCGCTCACATCGACGACGGCGGCATGCACGCCTTCCAGCGCGGTTTGCAACCGTTCCTGCAACGGGCCCTGTGCGCCGTCGGCGGTGTAGATCAGCCATTCGTCCGGCCCGACCCAGGAGATTTGGCAGACCCCGGTATCGGCAACCGTGTTCGGTTCGGTCGGCAACCCGGCGCCCAGGACCGAGCCGACGGCGGCGGCAAAACCGGTGTCGTCCGGGTTGCCGCGCAGCGTAAGCTTGCCGATGAAAGGACGTTCGGCGATCTGCGTCTGTGCGCCCTGGAACGGGACACGGCCGTGCAGCGGCGTTCTTGCCAATGCGTTGATGTTAGCCACGGGCCCGTTCCCCTTCCTTGTCGAAGAATACCGTATCGGTGATCGTCACCGTTTCCACATGGCCCGACATAAGCGGTACCTGGAAGGACTGACCCTTCAGGTTCAACCCGTCCTTGACGAGCGCGAGGGCGATCGACCGGCCCACATTCGGGCTGAAATAGCTCGACGTGACATGGCCGATCATGTCCATGGGCGGTTTGGGTTTCACTTCCTTCACCAGATGCGCGCCTTCCGGCAGCACAAAGTTCGGGTCTTCGGTCAGCAAGCCCACCAGTTGCTTCCGACCGGGCCGCGCCGTGTCCGGCCGCGTCAGCGACCGTTTGCCGAGGAAGTCGTCCTTCTTCTTGGAAACGATCCAGTTCATGTCCAGGTCGGCGGGCGTCACCGTGCCGTCGGTGTCCTGGCCGACGATGATGAAGCCCTTCTCCGCGCGCAGCACGTGCATGGTTTCCGTGCCGTAGGGCACGATCCCATGCGACCGTCCGGCTTCCATCAAGGCTTCCCACAAGGCCATGCCATAGCGCGCCGGCACGTTGATTTCGTAGGACAGGTCGCCGGTGAAGCTGATCCGGAACACCCGCGCCGGCAGTCCCGCGACAGCGCCTTCCTGCATCGCCATGAAGGGGAAGGCCTGGGGATCGAGCGTCAAGCCAGGCGCAACCGCTTCCAGCACGTCACGGGCCTTGGGCCCCGACAGTGTCGCAACCGACCATTGCTCGGTGACCGACGTGCAGTAGACCTGCATATCCGGCCATTCCGTCTGCAGCCATTCCTCCAACCAGTTCAGTACTCTGGCTGCGCCGCCAGTCGTCGTCGTCATGTGATAGTGATTTTCGCCGATGCAGGTCGTGACGCCGTCATCGAACACCATACCGTGTTCGTTCAGCATCAGCCCATAGCGCGCCCGGCCCGGCTTCAGGGTATCCCAGGCATTGGTGTAGACCATGTTCAGCAGCTTGGCCGCGTCGGGACCCTGGATGTCGATCTTGCCCAGCGTCGAGGCGTCCATGATGCCGACCGTCTCGCGGGATTCGCGGCACTCGCGACGCACCGCCTCGTCCATGTCCTCGCCGGGTTTCGGGTAGTAACGCGCGCGTTTCCAATCGCCCACATCCTCGAAGACCGCACCGTTGCGGACGTGCCAATCGTGGATGGCGGTGCCGCGTTCCTGCTCGAACAACTCCTTCACGCCTTGGCCGGCCATGGCGCCGAAGGTCGTCGGTGTAAACGGGGGACGGAAGGTCGTGGTGCCCACTTCCGGGATGGAGGCCGCGCGGATTTCCGACATGATCGCCAGCGCATTGACGTTCGACGTCTTGCCCTGGTCGGTCCCCATGCCGGTCGTCGTGTAGCGTTTCAGATGCTCGACCGACAGATAACCTTCCCGCGCCGCCAAATGGACATCGGCGGCGGTGACGTCGTTCTGATGGTCCAGAAAATGCTTCCGTTTGCCCTTGCCGAGCGGATGAACGGTCGGAACCGTCCAAACCTGACGCATCTGCCCGGGGGCGTCTTCCTTGACCACATGGGTTGGGCCCGCGATGGCGGCATCGAAACCGGCATCCTTTGCGGCGGCGGCCCCGGCTATCAGCCCTTCGGAGAGGCAGCCGGCCAGCGAGAAAGTTCCGTTGCAGGCGCCGGCCGACCGCGTTTTCTGCGGGGTGTGGTCGGGGACGAAACTGGTCAGCGTATCGTCGAAACGAAGCTTGCCGCGGGACTGGCTGAACAGGTGAACTGTCGGGTTCCAGCCGCTGGACATCGCCACGATGGAGGCGGAAACCACGAAGGCCGGCCCGGCCATGGATTTTCCATCCTCGGAAATTGGTGCGATTTCCACGCCATGAACACTCTTCGCGCCGTTGACGCCGACCACAGCGGATCCTTCGTGGATCTGAATGCCGGCCTCGCGGGCTTGATGCACCACCGGACTGTCCGGATCGGGCCGAAGGTCTACCAGATGAACGACGGCGCCCGCCCGCTTCGCATCCAAAGCGGTGCGGTAGGCGCTGTCGTTATTCGTAAAGACGACGACCTCGCGGCCCGGCAGCACGCCATAGCGCTTGATATAGGTGCGCAACGCACTGGCCAGCATCACGCCGGGCCGGTCGTTGTCCGCGAAGACGATCGGCCGTTCCAGGGCGCCTTGCGCCAGCACCACTTGCTTGGCGCGGATCTTCCAGAACCGCTGACGCGGCGTGCTGGTGTCCTGCTGCGGGCCCAAATGGTCGGTGACGCGTTGGGCGGCGGTCAGGAAATTGTGGTCGAAATAGGCGGAAACCGTCGTGCGCGTCAGCAGGGTGACATTGTTCAGGCCCGACAATTCCTTGACGGTGTTTTCCACCCATGCGGTCGGCGCCATGCCGTCGATTTCGGTATCGTCGGTCAGCAGCCAGCCGCCGAATTCGTTCTGTTCTTCGATCAGGATCGTCCGCGCGCCGCTTCTACCCGCGGCCAATGCCGCCGAAAGGCCGGCGGGGCCGCCGCCGACGATCAGGACGTCGCAGCCAGTGTGATGCTGCGCGTAGCGGTCCGGGTCCGCCTCCGTCGGTCCTTTGCCCAGGCCCGCCGCGTTGCGGATAACATGCTCATAGGTCATCCACAGGGACGCGGGCCACATGAAGGTCTTGTAGTAGAAACCGGCCGGCAGGTATTTCGACATCACCGAATTGATCGCCCCGATGTCGAATCCGACCGAAGGCCAGCAATTTTGGCTCTCGGCGGTTAAGCCGTCGAACAGTTCCGCCTGGGTGGCGCGGATATTCGGTTCCGTCCGTGCGCCCCTGCCCAATTGGACCAGTGCGTTCGGCTCTTCCGATCCCGCGGTCATGATGCCGCGCGGGCGGTGGTATTTAAAACTGCGCCCGACCAGGGATACGCCGTTCGCCAGCAGCGCGGAAGCCAGGGTGTCGCCCGCGAATCCGTCATACCGCTTGCCGTTGAACGTGAACCGGACGGGTTTCGACCGGTCAATGCGGCCGCCGTCTTGAAGTCTGTTCTTCTGCGCCATCGTCACTTGGTCTCTTTGGTCTGGAGTGCGGCCGTGTCCCGGTATTCTGCCGGAAGCTCGGGGATCGGATCGCCCGGCTTGTAGACGGCGATGAACGCGTCCGTCACCGTGTGACGGATGGCGTTGAACCAGCGTCGGCAGCCCGCGTCATGCGTCCAGCGTTCGTAGTGGATGCCTTTCGGGTTCTTGCGGAAGAAGACATAGTCGCCCCATTCCGCGTCGCTCAGCTCGGCCGGCTTTTCCGGCCGCGCGATATGCGCCTCGCCATGACAGTGAAACTCGACGCCTTCGCGGGTGCCGCACCAGGGACACGTGATTTGCAACATGCTCTCTCTCCTTGCGGACCGCGGGTCAGTGGGCGACGGCGGCGGCGGCCGCTTCGTCGATGAGGGCGCCGGTATTGAACCGGTTGATCGAAAACGGCGCTGCGATCGGATGCATTTCGCCGTTGGCGATGGAATGGGCGAAGACATGGCCCGATCCGGGCGTGCATTTGAACCCGCCTGTGCCCCAACCGCAGTTGAAATACAGGTTGTCGACCGGCGTCTTGGACAGGATGGGTGAGCGGTCGACGGTCACGTCCACGATTCCACCCCATTGCCGCAACATGCGCAGGCGCGAGGTGAAAGGGAACAGTTCGACCAGCGGGCTCATGATGTGTTCCATCACGTCGAAGCCGCCGCGCTGGGCATAGGATATATAGGCATCCGTCCCGGCGCCGACGACCAGTTCGCCCTTGTCCGATTGGCTCACATAGACATGCACCGCATTCGACATGATGACGGTGTCGATGCAGGGCTTGATCGGCTCGGACACCATGGCCTGCAGCGGCAGGCTTTCAAGCGGCAAGCGGAAGCCGGCCATCTCGGCCATGACCGACGAGTGCCCGGCGGTGACGACGCCGACCCGCTTCGCCTTGATGTCGCCGCGTGTCGTGTGCACGCCCCTTACCACGCCGTTCTGGATGTCGAAGCCTTTGACTTCGCAATTCTGAATGATATCGACGCCCAGCGCGTCGGCGGCCCGGGCATAGCCCCAGGCGACCGCATCGTGGCGGGCCGTTCCGCCCCGGCGCTGCAAAACGGCGCCCAGAACCGGATAGCGGCCGTTGATATTCATCAACGGGACCATTTCCTGAACCTGTTCGGGCGTCAGGAATTCGCTGTCGATGCCGTTCAGCCAGATCGCGTTGCCGCGCCGGCCGATTTCCTGCATGTCGTGAACGTTATGCGCGAGGTGCAGTAGGCCGCGCTGGGAGAACATGACGTTGAAGTTGAGCTCCTGGCTCAACCCTTCCCACAGCTTCATGGAGTGTTCGTAGATGCCCGCCGACTCATCCCACAGATAGTTGGACCGCACGATCGTCGTGTTCCGGCCGGTATTTCCGCCGCCCAGCCATCCTTTTTCGATCACCGCTACGTTGCGGATGCCGCATTCCTTCGCCAGATAATAGGCGGTCGCCAAACCGTGCCCACCGCCGCCGACGATGATAACCTCGTATTCCGACTTCGGTTCGGGACTGCGCCAGGCGCGCTGCCAATTCTCGTGATAGGAACCGGCGTTCCTGATCAGGCTGAATATGGAGTATTTTGACATCGACGCGCTCCCGACGCGATGGTGGTGGGTGGAGCCGGCCGCCCTGTGTGACGGGAAGCCGGGCCCGAATGGTGGCGGCACGCGCGCCGCCGCGCAAGCGGATGAACCGCCGCAGCGCGCAACATGGATGCAAGCGGGTATTCATCCCTTCCTTCATGGCGACAGGAATGCGCGGTGCGGCGACATCCTTTTTTTGCCGAAGCCAATAAGCTTGACAAGCCTGCTACAGGCTTGGAAATGGAACGAATATTCCAACCTGGTTGAGGTTTCCGCCGGGTAAGAACAGGGCTTTATTCGGCGGGAGTGGAGTTGGCTGAGATGCAGTCGAACGACGCAATGATGTTCAAGCGTCAGGATGCGAAAGGCCCGGCAAGGATCGGGCTCTTCCTGGTGCCGAATTTTTCGATGATCGCATTCACGTGCGTCGTTGAACCCATGCGGCTCGCCAATTGGCTTTCCGGTGAGACCCTTTTCGAATGGTACACGATCAGCCGCGACGGGCAGCCCGTGAACTCTTCCAACGGTCTCTCCATGACGGCGGATACGCCGATGCATGACATCACCCGCCCGTCGAATATCATGGTCTGCAGCGGTCTCGACGCGCATCTCTATCACGACGCGCCGACTTTTGCCTGGCTGCGCCGCTGGGCGCGCGAAGGTGCGCATATTGGGGCGATTTGTACAGGCGCGCATGTCCTGGCGCGGGCTGGCCTTCTGGGCGGCTACCGCTGCACCATCCATTGGCACAGCCTGGACAGTTTTGCCGAAGAATTCCCGGATTTGGACGTGCGCGCGGAGCTTTTTGAAGTGGACCGCGACAGGTTCACCTGCGCCGGCGGCGTTGCGGGACTAGACATGATGATGCGTGAAATCACGCGTGTGGCGGGTCCGGAACTGGCGGCCAGCGTCTCCGAGCAATTCATGCACGAGCGGATTCGGGAAGGCGACGACGACCAGCGTTTGCCGCTTCAGGCCCGGCTGCGCATTTCGCATCCGAAGTTGATCAGGGCGATCTCCGAAATGGAGAAAAATACGGAAGAAGCGCTCTCCCGCGATGAAATCGCCGACCGGGTCGGACTGTCACGCCGCCAGTTGGAGCGCCTGTTCCGGCGTTACTTGAACACCAGTCCGGCCCGATACTATCTGAAACTTCGCCTTAATCGCGCCCGCACCCTGCTGACGCAGACCACCATGCCGGTCACAGAAGTCGCCTTCGCCAGCGGTTTCACCAGCGCGTCCCATTTCTCCAAGTGTTACCGCGATATGTTCGGCCGCACACCGCGGGCGGAACGGCGCGGGGCTGGGATCGTCGAACCCGGCCTTGAGGAAGACGACTTCGATGAAGCAGACTTCGCAGACGAGGATGACGGGCTTTAAGACGAAAAACCGCCCGTGCCTTGCCGCTCTTACGGGGATGCCCTACAACGCGGTCAATTGTCGGAATACATCAACAGCAGGAGGGACGCGCCACGGGCGCGGGGAAAAACCATGGCGGAACAGCTACACCATTGGATTGGCGGAAAGCGCGTAGAAGGCAACAGCGGTCGTTTCGGCGACGTCTTCAACCCGGCGACCGGTGAGGTCATCGGCAAGCTTCCCTATGCCTCGAAAGAGGATATGGACGCGTGCGTGGAAAACGCCCAGGCCGCAGCCAAGATTTGGGGCGCCACGGCGGTCCCGAAACGCGCGGCGGTGATTTTCAAGTTCCGCGAACTTCTGGTTCAGAATGTCGACAAGCTCGCCGAAGTGCTGTGCATTGAGCACGGCAAGACGCTGGCGGACGCGAAGGGTGAAATCCAGCGCGGCATCGACGTGACCGAATTCGCCTGTGGCATCCCGCACCTGATCAAGGGCGACTTCAACTCTAACATCGGCGGCGATATCGATCTGTTTTCGATCCGCGAGCCGCTTGGTGTCGTCGGCGGCATCACGCCGTTCAACTTCCCCGTCATGATCCCATTGTGGATGGGGGCGATGGCGGTTGCCTGCGGCAACGCTTTTATCAACAAATGTTCCGAACGCGACCCGGGCGCGCCGATGATGCTGGCAGAACTGTGGCAGCAGGCGGGCCTGCCGGACGGCGTCTGGAATGTCATTCACGGCGACAAGGTTGCCGTCGACTCGCTGCTGCTGCACGAAGATGTGCCGGCGATCAGCTTCGTCGGGTCCACCGGCGTCGGCGAATACGTCTATCAGACGGGCTGCGCCCATAATAAGCGGGTTCAGGCCTTCTGCGGCGCCAAGAACCACATGGTTATCATGCCGGACGCGGATATGGACCAGGCCGTCGATGCGCTGATCGGCGCGGGGTACGGTTCGGCAGGTGAACGCTGCATGGCGATTTCCGTTGCTGTTCCGGTTGGCGACGGCACCGCCGACGCGCTGTTGGCGAAACTGACGCCGCGTGTCGAATCCCTGAAAATCGGGGCCTATGACGACCCGGGCGCCGACATCAATCCGCTGATTACCGCCCAAGCGCAGCAGCGCGTGGAAAGCCTGATCACCCGCGGCGTTGAAGAAGGCGCCGAACTGGTCGTCGACGGGCGTGGCGCGCGGATGCAGGGTTACGAGAACGGGTTCTTCGTCGGCAGCACGCTGTTCAACAAGGTCACGACCGATATGGACATCTACAAGACCGAAATTTTCGGCCCGGTCCTTTCGGTGATGACGCCGTCGACCTACGAAGAAGCAGTCACGATGATCAACGACCACGAATACGGCAACGGCGTCGCCGTCTTCACCCGTGATGGCGATACCGCCCGCCACTTCGCGAATTCGGTCGATATCGGCATGGTTGGTGTGAACGTGCCGATACCCGTTCCGATGGCCTTCCACAACTTCGGCGGCGCCAAGCGCTCCAAGTTCGGCGATACCCAGATGCACGGACCGGAATCGATCCGCTTCTTCACCAAGATGAAGACGATTTCGGCACGGTGGCCGTCGGGCATCAAGGAAGGGGCTCAATTGGCCTTCCCGACGAGCAACTGATCGTCGCCCGATAGGGGTGAAGTGCCTGATTAAAAAAGCCCCCGCTTCGGCGGGGGCTTTTCTTTTGGCGTGGGCGGTGTGTTCGGTCAGCCTGGGCTAGGCGTCCTGCCGCAGCGGCATTGTCAGGACCTTGAAGCCCGCCAGGCCGAAACCGGCGGCGAACAGGCCTTCGAACCAACGCCGGGTACGGGTGTAGAAGCGCACGACGGGCGGCAGCGAGAACAGCAGCGCGTAACCGTGAAAGATCGTTGCGCTCAAGCAGCCCACGGCCAGTACGACGGTTGCCAATTGGCCGACCGTCGCGCCCGGCGGCAGGCCGATGCCGTAGAGCGAGCCGAAGAAAAAGATCGCCTTGGGATTCGTCAGGTGCAGCGCGAGCCCCTTGGAATATAGCGCGCGCGCCGATCCGGAGGATGCCTTGGGAACGACCTCCTTCGACGAAAAGGCCGATCTGGCCGAATTGAAGGAGAGATACAACAAATAGACCGCGCCGGCATATCGGATCACCTCCGATACCCAGGCATTGGCCAGCATCAGCGCGCCAAGACCGCAGGCCGCCGCCGTTGACCAGATCAGCGACCCGGTCGTGATGCCCGACGCCAGCGCGAGACCCGACGTGCGGCCATGCGCCATGGAGGTCCCGGCCAATGCCATCGTGGCGGGACCGGGACTGGCCGCCGCTACGAAGGCCGCCGCAAGAACGAGCGGCAGATGGATTTCATTGAACATGCCGCTTGCCCTCCGCGGTTTTTCCGTGCCGACCAGCCTTTGGCGGCCCTTACATCGTGCCCTTATAGTTGCCACCGTCCAGCAACAGGTTCTGACCTGTTATGAAGCCGGCCTTGGCGCTGCACAGGAAAGCGCAGGCATCGCCGAATTCGTCCGCTTGGCCAACTCGTTTGGCCGGGTTGGACGACCCGACCTGTGCAAGGTAGGCGTCAACTTCCATGCCCGCGTCCTTGGCGCCGCTCAACAGGCGGTCCGTGGCGAAAGGGCCGGGCAGGATGTTGTTGATCGTGACGTTGTGCTGAACCGTCTCCCGGCTCAAGCCCGCGACGAAGCCCGTCAGGCCGGCGCGGGCGGCGTTGGAGAGGCACAATTCCGGGATCGGCTGCCGGACTGCGGCCGAGGTTATGTTGACGATGCGGCCGAACTTGCGCTCGATCATGCCGTCCACGGTCGCCTTGATCATCTCGATCGCGGTGATCATGTTGCCGTTCACGGCTTCCATCCAATCTTCCGGCGTGAAGTCGCGGAAATTGCCGCGCGGCGGCCCGCCTGCGTTGTTGATCAGGATGTCCGGGTTGGGGCAGGCGGCCAATGCCGCGGCGCGTCCTTCCGGTGTCTTGATGTCGCCGATGACCGTGGTGACCGACACGCCGGTTGCATCGGCGATTTCCTTCGCCGCGGCGTCCAGCGTCTCCGCGGTGCGCCCGGTGATGACCAGGTCCACCCCGTCCCGGGCCAATGACATCGCCGAGGCCTTTCCGAGACCCTTGCTGGCGGCACAGACAATGGCCTTCCGGCCCTTGATACCCAAATCCATGTTTCTCTCCCCCGAAATGATGTGCCGCGTGTTGCGCGCTCTCATTATGATTGCGCCGCGCGATTGCGCGCGCGGCCGCCGGTGTTGGTCCAAGTGCGGCATTACGGTTCAGCCTGTCGCCCAGGTCAACAGTCTCCCCCTTCACCGCTCTATAACACCCGCCAGCTACCTAATAAGTGCGCCCGTGAAGACAATTCCTGCATCGAACAATTTCGTGAGCGATTCTCTCTTGCTTTGCCGGTTGGGAGTGAGGATGCTTCGACAAGTCCGATCGAAGGGGGGCCTTTAATAGGGTCGGAAAACGGCCTTGATCCTCTTTCAGTCGAAGGTTCGCATCCGCGTCTTTGGAGAACAGGCCAGACGCGACGCAGTTTGGGAGAAGTAATCAATGATCAACCGTAAAAAGCTACTGGCGGCAGTGGCTGTCGCGGCCGTTGCGTTTGCGACGCCGGCGATGGCTAAAACCTTCAAATGGGCCTTCCAGGGAAGTCTCAGCACGCTCGACCCGCATGGGTTGAACGAGACCTTCCTGCTCGGCACGCTCGGTAACGTCTATGAAGGCCTCGTCGATTACGACGCGGACCTGCAGTTGATTCCGGCACTGGCGGAAAGCTGGGAAATCGTCGAGCCGACCAAATGGGTCTTCAATCTGCGCAAGGGCGTCAAGTTCCACGAAGGTCAGGATTTTACGGCCGACGACGTCATCTTTTCTTGGGAGCGCGCCGGCACGGAAGGATCGGACCAGAAGGTTCGTAACAGCCTGATCTCCGCCATCAAGAAGATCGACGACTACACGATCGAAGTGACGACGCCGGCGCCGAACCCGCTGATGGCGCAGGACCTCGTCTTCTTGAAGATCATGGACAAGGAATGGTCCGAAGAACACGGCACCGTTGCGGCCACCAACCTGAAGGGCGGTGACGAGGGCAACTACGCCAACCTGAATACCAACGGTACCGGGCCGTTCATGATCACCGAAAATACCCAGGACGTGAAAACCGTCTTCAAGCGGTATGACGGCTATTGGAAAGACATCAAGTCGAACGTGACCGAAGCCGTCATGACGCCGATCGCCCAGGGTGCGACGCGCGTTGCGGCCCTGCTTTCCGGTGAACTCGACCTTGTTTTCCCCGTGCCGGTTCAGGATTGGGAACGCCTTACGGAAGCCGAAGGCGTCAGCCCGCTGACCGGTCCGGAAGCACGCACGATCTTCCTTGGAATGGACCAGTTCCGTGATGAGCTGCTGTATTCCAACATCAAGGGTAAGAACCCGTTCAAGGACCAACGTGTTCGCGCGGCCTTCGCTCATGCGATCGATCTGGAAACCATCAAGAAGCGCGTCATGCGCGGTGCGTCGACGCCGACGGGCCTGATGGTCGCTCCGCAGATCAACGGTTTCAGCGAAGCCCTGAACGAGCCGTACAAGTTCGACCCGGAAATGTCCAAGAAGCTGCTGGCCGAAGCTGGCTATGCGGACGGGTTCGAGGTCACGATGGACTGCCCGAACGACCGTTACGTCAATGACGAGCGGATCTGTCAGGCCGTCGCCAGCATGCTGGCCAAGGTCGGTGTGAAGGTCGAAGTCTTCGCCCAGACCAAGTCGAAGTATTTCGGCAAGGTCCTGCAGCAGAACGGCTACGATACGTCCTTCTACCTGCTGGGTTGGACCCCGGGTTCGATCGACAGCCACAACGTCCTGGCGAATATGATGAGCTGCCAGAATGTCGAAGCGAAGGTCGGCCTGTTCAACCTCGGCAACTACTGCAACCCGCGCGTCGATGAACTGACCAAGCTGGTCGAAAAGGAAACTGATCAGGCCAAACGCCAAGCCTATATCGACGAAGCCTTCAAGATTCACAAGGACGAGGTCGGCCATCTGCCGGTCCATCAACAGCCGCTTTCCTGGGGCGTTCGTGACGGTGTTACCGTCGCCCAGCGCGGCGACAACGTTCTGGACTTCCGCAACGTTGTGCTTCCGTAAGTAACTTTGGAAAGGCCGCCCGGCGGAAAACCGGGCGGCCTTTTCGGTTTTCGGTGTCTGGTATCGTGACGGTCCGATCGATGGGTCGCCGCAGTCGTGAATAGCGCCCGTTTCATTTATTGAGTCTGTGCAAACGATGGTCTCTTTTGTAGTGGGCCGCTTCGCCCAATCCATTATCGTGATGCTGATGGTCGGCCTCATCGCTTTCGCGATGTTTCGGTTCGTCGGCGACCCGATCAACAACATGGTCGGGCAGGACACGACGGTCGAGCAACGCGAGGAGTTGCGCGAAAGCCTCGGCCTGAACGACCCTTTCTATGTTCAATACTTCCGGTTCGCCTGGAACGCCGCGCAAGGTGAGTTCGGCCAATCCTACTTCCATCGCCGCCCGGTTTCCGAATTGCTGGTGGAACGGATGCCGGCAACGCTGGAGTTGTCGATGATCGCGGCGGTGCTGGCCTTGGCGCTGGGGGTGCCGGCCGGTGTCTATACGGCCCTAAACCGGAACGGAATTATTTCCAACCTCATCATGTCCGGATCCCTGCTGGGCGTATCGATCCCGACATTCCTGATCGGCATCATCCTGATTCTGATCTTCGGTGTGGTCTGGCGCGTTCTGCCGACTTTCGGCCGGGGCGATGTGGTGGACCTGGGCTGGTGGACGACCGGTTTTCTCACCGCAAGCGGATTGAAGTCCCTGGTGCTGCCGTCGATTACGCTTGCCCTATTTCAGCTGACCTTGATCATGCGATTGGTTCGGGCCGAGATGCTCGAAGTCCTGCGCACGGACTTCATCAAGTTCGCCCGGGCGCGCGGGATCCTCACGCGCTCGATCCATTTCAGCCACGCCTTGAAGAATTCGCTCGTCCCGGTGATCACAATCACCGGTTTGCAGTTGGGCTCCATCATCGCCTTCGCGATCATTACCGAGACGGTGTTTCAATGGCCGGGCATGGGCCTGCTGTTCATCCAAGCGGTGCTCGAGGTCGATATCCCTGTCATGGCGGCCTATCTGGTCGTGATCGGTTTCGTCTTCGTCTTCATCAACTTCGTGGTTGATATTCTTTACTTCGTCGTCGATCCCCGCCTGCGCGCCGACCGCGCTGGTTCGGGCGGTCATTGACGCTTGGGTTTCCGGGATCGACCGATATGAGCAGCAATTCCGAGCAAAGCTACGAGGCGGCCGCCAAGGAACGGACGGGCGTATCCGACATCCTCAGGCGCTTCTTCGACAGCGATCTATGGTTCAGTTTCCGTCATTCGCCGGTGGCCATGGTGTCGATGGCGGTTTCCGTCGTCATCGTCTTTTCCGCCGTGTTCGCCCATTGGTTGGCGCCGACGAACCCTTTTGATCTGACACAGTTCGACTTGCTGGATTCTGAAATTCCGCCCGTCTGGATGGCCGACGGCGACAGCCGCTTCCTGCTCGGAACCGACGATCAGGGCCGGGATATCTTCTCGACCATTCTTTACGGGTCGCGGATCTCGCTGCTTGTCGGTTTCGCGTCCGTCGTCTTCGCCATGGCGATCGGCATTCCATTGGGGCTGATCTCCGGCTACTACGGCGGGCACATCGACTCCATTATCATGCGGATAGCCGATATTCAGCTTTCCTTTCCCGCGATCCTGATCGCCTTTCTGATCGACGGGGTGGCGCGTGGAATTTTGCCCCGCGACGTTCACGACGAAATGGCCTTGTATGTTCTTGTTTTCGCCATCGGCATTTCCGGCTGGGTGCAATATGCGCGGACGGTCCGTGGGTCGACCATGGTTGAAAAGAACAAGGAATACGTCCAGGCCGCGCGCGTGATCGGTATCCGCCGCGGGCCGATCCTGGTGCGGCACATCCTGCCGAACGTGTTGGGGCCGGTCCTGGTGATCGCGACGATCCATTTGGCCTTGGCCATTATCACGGAAGCGACGCTGAGTTTTCTCGGGGTTGGCGTGCCGGTTACCTCGCCGTCGCTCGGCACCTTGATCCGGGTCGGTTACGACTACCTTTTCTCGGGCGTATGGTGGATCACGATCATGCCGGGCGTGGCGCTGATCATCCTCGTTCTCGCAATCAACCTTGTCGGCGATTGGCTGCGCGACGCGCTCAATCCGAAACTGCGTTGATGGCACCGGTACTGCGTAAGTTGAGCGGAAGGTCTTAGAGTATGGCGCTGCTGGATATCAAGAACCTGCGGGTCGACTTCCCGACGCGGCGCGGCGTTTTCACTGCGGTGGAACATGTCACGCTCGCGGTGAACCCCGGTGAAATTCTGGGCTGCGTGGGCGAGTCCGGAGCCGGAAAGTCGACCATCGGCAACGCCGTCATCGGTTTGCTGGAACCGCCGGGACAGATGTCTGAAGGCGAGATCGACCTGAAGGACAAGCGGATCGACAATCTGCCCTATGAGGCGATCCGCAAAATCCGCGGACGCCGGATCGGGATGATCTTCCAGGACCCGCTGACCTCCCTGAACCCGCTGCAGACTATCGAACGGCAATTGGTCGAGACCATCGTCACGCATCTGCCGTTGAACGAGACCGAGGCCCTTGAGAAGGCGGTCGGCCTTCTCGACCGCGTCGGCATTCCCGACGCGGATATCCGCATCGGGCAATATCCCCATCAGTTCTCCGGCGGCATGCGGCAACGCGTGGTGATTGCCCTGGCGCTCTGCGCCGACCCGGAAGTGATCATCGCCGACGAACCGACGACCGCGCTCGACGTGTCGATCCAGGCGCAGATTCTGGATCTGATGCGCGAACTGTGCCGCGAACGCCAGGTCGGCATGATCATCATCACCCACGATATGGGCGTCATCGCCGACATCACCGACCGCGTCGCCGTGATGTATCACGGCAAGGTGGTGGAAGAGGGGCCGACGAAGAAGATCCTCGGCAATCCCGACCATCCCTATACGCAAAGCCTGATCAGCGCCGTGCCGCGGCCCGATGTCCGCCTGAAACGCTTCCCGCTGGTCGAATATATCGAAAGCGCCGGCCAAGCCCGTAAGGAGTTGGACATCGCCAATCATTGGCTGGGCAAGGTGCGTGAATTCGAGGCCATGGAAGGCCCGCTGCTGCGGTTGCAGGACCTGCACATGCGGTTCGTGACGCGGAACGCCATCCTGCCGCGCGACCGGCGTTATCTGGACGCGGTGAAGGATGTGTCCTTCGAGATCCAGCAGGGCGAAGTGTTCGGCCTTGTCGGCGAAAGCGGCAGCGGCAAGTCCACCGTAGCCCGGATGATCGCCGGGCTCTACAAGCCCACGGGCGGGAAGGTTTTCTTCGCCGGCGGCGAGTTGACGGCGTGAAGAAGGAGCGGGAGAGAGACCGCTACCGCCGCCAGATGCAGATGATCTTTCAGGATCCGTATTCGTCGCTGAACCCACGTATGCGCGTTCTGGACATCGTGGCAGAGCCGATCCGATTCCATAACCTGGCCGCGGACCGGAAAGAGACGGAGAGCATCGTCCTCGACCTACTGGAACATGTCGGTCTGGGCGCTGCTGCGGCGGTCAAATATCCGCATGAGTTTTCCGGCGGTCAACGCCAGCGTATATCGATCGCCCGCGCGCTTGCGACGCGGCCGCGGTTCCTGATTTGCGACGAGCCGACTTCCGCCTTGGACGTTTCCATTCAGGCGCAGATCCTGAACCTTTTGAAGGACCTGCAGGAAGAGCTGGGCCTGACCATGCTGTTCATCAGCCACGACTTGCCGGTGATCCGTCAGATGTGCGACCGGGTCGGGGTGATGCGGAACGGCAAGCTGTGCGAAGTGGCAGCGACGGAAGACTTGTTCGAAAACCCGCAGCACGACTATTCAAGGCACCTTCTCGACCTGATGCCCAAGCTGGATGTGCTCTCGCATGAAGGCTTGGAGGTCGAAGAGACTCATTGAGTTCCGGACGGCATGCGCCGGATGAAATAGCACAGGGAAGGGAATCGCGATGCGTCTGCAAATGGCGACTTGGCAGGAAGTCGATGAATACCTGAAGGATTGCAACGGCATCATCATTCCCATCGGTTCCACCGAACAGCATGGCCCGATGGGCCTGATCGGCACCGACGCGCTTTGCCCCGAAGTGATCGCGAATCATGTGGCGGAGGAAGCGGGCATCCTTGTCGGCCCGACCATCAGCATCGGGATGGCGCAACATCATCTGGGTTTTTCCGGCAGCGTCACGATGCGTCCCACGACCTTGATCGCCATGATCCGGGACTACGTGCTTTCGCTATCCCGGAACGGGTTCGAGCGGTTCTACTTCCTGAACGGCCATGGCGGAAACATCGCCACACTGAACGCCGCTTTCGATGAGATCTATGCGGAACGCAGCCTGCAGCGCGGATCAAACCATCCCGGTATCCGCTGCCGTCACAAGGATTGGTTTGCACTTCCGTCTGCTCGCCGGATATCCAAGGAAGTTTTCGGTGACCGGGAAGGGTCGCACGCAACGCCGTCGGAAATCTCGATAACGCAATACGCCTATCCCGACGCCATCAAGTCGATGCCGGAAGACCGGGCGGAGAAGCCGGTGCGCGGCTTCACGGATGCCGATGACTATCGTGCACTGTATCCTGACGGTCGCATCGGCGCGGACAGTTTCCTCGCCTCTCCCGAAGTGGGGAAGCGTCTGGTCACGGAATGCGCCAAGGAAGTCATCGAGGATTTCAAAGGATTCGTGGCGCAGCCCTGACCCTTCCATCGTATCAGAAAGAAGAGACCCGTTCATGAGTTACGATCCCCGCCTGCATCCCCAGATCGTTCAGGTGTTCGAGGCCATGAAGGCCGCCGGCGTGCAACGCGTCGAGTCGCTTACGCCGGAAATGGCGCGGCATCAGCACCGCCGGCTGGCGCGCGCCCGGATGGAACCGGAAATCGAACTGGGGTTGATCGACACCTTTGCCATCGACGCTCCGGGCCGGCGCATACCGGTGCGGCTTTATCACCCGCCGGGCTACGAGGAAGCCGGTCCGCTGCCGGTCCTGTTCTACTTTCATGGCGGCGGGCATGTGATCGGTGATCTGGACACCCATGACCAGGCGGTGCGAGCCCTGGCCAAGAAGGCGAACTGCCTGGCGATTTCCGTCGACTATCGCAAAGGGCCGGAAAACCGGTTTCCCGGCGCAGTGGAGGATTGCTTCTTCGCCACCAAGTATTTCGTCGATCGGGCGGAACGCTATGGGATCGACCCGGATCGCGTCGCCGTCGGCGGGGACAGCGCCGGGGGCAATCTGGCCACGGTCGTCGCCCTGATGGCGCGGGACGCGGGCGGGCCGAAGATTATCTTCCAGTTGTTGATCTATCCCGTCGTCGACTACCGGGGTGGCTATCCGTCCTATAAGGAATACGGCAAGGGCTTCGGCATCCTGGAGGAGGAGACGGTGGACTATTTCCGCCGCGGGTATCTTTCCGACATGGCGGAGCTGGAAGACTGGCGCGTTTCACCCATCCTGGCATCCAGTCATGAGGGCTTGCCACCGGCAATCATACAGCTCGCCGAACTGGACGTGCTGCATGATGAAGGCGTGTTGTATGCGGAAAAACTGCGGGCCGCCGGCGTGCCGGCCGAGGTGATGGAATACAAGGGGCAGATCCACGCCTTCTACACTTTCACCCATATGGTCGATGATGCCCATCGCGCCCAGGACGACTCGGCGGCAGCGCTTCGGAAGGCCTTCGGTACTGCCTGACCTTTCCCGTTACGTGGTCAGTATACTGACCAGGAAGCGGACGCTCATGAACAACAGCAGGCAGCCGAAAGCGATTTCCAGCGACCGGCGCGACAGCGCGTGGGCGACCTTCACGCCGTAGGGGGCGGCCAGGATACTGGCAACGGAGACGATGGCCGCGCCAGGCAGATTGATATAGCCGATGGAAAAGGGGGGCCTGTCGCCCGCGTCCCATCCGGCCCAGATGAATCCCGCGACCGCCGGTATGCCGATCAGCGGACCGAAGCCGGACGCGGTGCCGATCGCCTGATGGATCGGCCGATTGAACAGTTTCATCATCGAGGAGACGAAGACGCCGCCGCCGATGCTCATCAAGGTGGAGGCGAAACCGAGCGCCGCGCCGTAGATCGGTCGGAACAGACCACGCGGAATTTCGTCGCCAAGTTTCCAGCCCTTGTGGCCGAAGAACATCTGAAAGGCCATGATCGGCGCGATACAGACCCATACGCCTTTCATCACGTCACCGCCGGCATGCTTGGCGAGCGTCGAACCCGCCATCACGCCCAGCACGACGTAAACCCCCATGGACTTAATCAGCTCCATGTCGACGGCACCCCTTGCCTTATGGGCCGAAAAGGACCGGATCGCGGTGAAGAGCATCACGATCAACGCGGTACCGACGGAAACATGCATCCGCACGGAATCCGGCACATCAAGTGCGGAAAACAATTCGAACAGGACCACGACGGCGATCCCGCCGCCGCCGATCCCGAACAGCCCGGCCATGAAGCCGGTGGCGACGCCGCCGCCGAGTAGGGCGGCGACCAGCAGAACGATTTCGTCAGGCGATGCGGTGATTTCCATCTAGAACGGATGTCTCCAGAAGCGTCCGGGCCTCAAACAGACCCGGGCCGCGAAAGATGCGGGACCAAGTCAGGCCCGCTGATCGGTGGTGATACGGGGCTCGCGGACAAGGCCGAAGGCTTCCGGCCAGGATTGCGGCTTGCAGCGGGCGAACTGCTTGGGGTAGTCGGCGTCCGCCCCCAGTTCGAAAGCCGCATGCCAAGCCCAGCGCGGATCGTACATGGCGCCGCGCGCCAGCATGACGAAATCGGCCTTGCCCTCGGCGATGACGGATTCCGCCAGATGCGGGTCGTTCAGCATGCCGACCGCCATGACCGGAATGTCGATCGCCGCCTTGACCGCGGCGGCCATCGGCACTTGGTAAGCCTTGCCGACGGTGATCTTCTGGCGGTGATCGACGCCGGCGGTGGTGATGTCGATGAAGTCGCAGCCAAGGTCCTGCAGCGCCTTGGCATAGACGATCGTGTCTTCCACGGTCGAGCCGCCGTCGACCCAGTCGACCGCGCTGATCCGGATGCCAAGCGGCTTGCCCTCCGGCCAGACGGCGCGCATCGCCTCGAACACTTCCAGCGGGAACTTGATGCGCTTCTCCACGCTGCCGCCGTATTCGTCCGTGCGCTGGTTGGACAGCGGCGAGAAGAATTGGCTCAACAGATAGCCGTGCCCACCATGCATCTCGATGACGTCGAAACCGGCTCGGTCGGCGCGTTCGGTCGCGGCCACGAAATCCTGTATGATTTTCGCCATCCCGGCGCGGTCCAGTTCCTGCGGCACGTGCCAATCGGGCGCGTAGGGAATGGCCGAGGGCGCGACGGTCTGCCAGGCGCCTTCCTCTTCACGGAGCGGCGTGCCGCCTTCTCCGGGTGGACGGGTGCTGGCTTTCCGGCCCGCGTGGCCCAGTTGAATGCCGATTTTCGAGACGCCGTATTTGTGGCAGAAGTCGACGACGCGTTTCATCGACGCTTCCTGCTCGTCGTTCCAGAGTCCCGTGCAGAGCTTCGAAATACGCCCTTCGGGGGAGACGCCGGTCGCCTCGGTAAAGACGAGGCCCGCCGCACCCATTGCATATTGGCCCAAATTCATCAGGTGCCAGTCGCCCATGACGCCGTCTTCTGCCTCGCAGCCGTACTGGCACATCGGGGAAACGACGACGCGGTTGTTGAAGGTTTCCCCGCGCAGGGTGATTGGGCTGAACAATTTGCTCATGTGATATTTTTCCTACTGTTTAGGAGTTAGGTTGGATCGAAGATGATTCCTGCCGACGCGAACCCGCCATCGACAGTATTCACCTGTCCATAAACGTTGCGGTTATCTTCGTCGGCCAAATAGAAGGCGGCGCCCGTGACAATTGCGTGTTTGCCGGCGAGGCGCATGGTCATTCCACTTTCCCACCCGGATGGTGTCCGAGGAATTCCTGATTTCCTTCGCCCAGCGCCGGGGCGGAAGCGGCTTGCGGCCCGGCATTGCGGAATGCGGGCGCCAATGGCGTCGGCAGAGCAGGCATTTCCGCTGCACCGTCGATGACCGACCGCGCGAACACTCCCCGTTCCTTGAACTGCGGCTGTTCCATCGCTTCTTCCAGCGTCAGCGCGATCGCGGCGCAGACATCCTGTCCTTCGAAGGCTTGGCGCCAATGATCCGCATCCTTGGCCCGAATGCACGCGGCGACCGCCACGATGACCGCGGCAGGGTCGCGGCCGTCGTCCCACAGCTCTTTCGGAAGCTCGATGATGGTGCAGAAGTTTTCCCAGAATTTCTGTTCGATCGGGCCGGCGGAAACGTACCGCCCGTCAGCGGTCTGGTAGATTTGGTAGCGGGGCGATCCACCAGACAGCAGCTCGCCGCCCGGCTTCGCCATCGTGCCCGCCGATCCCAGCATCGCCTGCGCCCACCAGGACCAGGCGAAAAGCCCGTCGGTCATGGCGATGTCCAGATACGCCCCCTCGCCGGTGGCTTCCGCCTGGCGCAGGGCGAGAAGAATGTTGATCACAGCCGGCAGCGTGCCGCCGCCGATATCCGCGATCAGGCCCGGCGGGATCACGGGCTTGCCCGCATCGTCGCCGCCCAGCATCAGTAATCCTGAAGTCGCCAGATAGTTCTGGTCATGCCCGGCCTCGTCCCGCTTTGGGCCGTTCTGACCATATCCGGTGATGGCGCAATAGACGATCGCCGGGTTTATCTTCTTCACGGTGTCGTAGCCCAGGCCCAGCCGGTCCATCACGCCTGGGCGGAACTGTTCGATGATGACATGCGCGCTCTCGATCAGCGGGCGCAGCGTCTCAACCGCGCTTGGCTCCTTCAAGTCGATGGCGACACAGCGTTTGCCCCGGTTCAGGATCGCGTAATTGGCCGAGGTCTCGCCGAAACGCGGCACATAGCTCCGCATCTCCTCGCCCTTGACCGGGCGCTCGATTTTGATCACCTCGGCCCCGGCATCGGCCAGGATCAGGCCCGCCATCGGGCCTGGCAGCAGGGTGGAGAAATCGAGTACCCGGATGCCGGCGAGGGGCTGCGCGCTGGACATGCTCAGGCCTTCCCCTCCGCGCCTGCCCGTTCGGCAACAGCGCGGTCGACGCCACAGACGAAGCGGTACATGCCTGTCCGCACAAAACGGGCCGGTATATCCGCACTTTCCAGCGCTTGTGGGCTCAACGCCCCGTGCAGCGCCTCATTCGCTGATTGTTCGTCGAGGCAGGCCGCGTTTAGGAAAAGAGTGATCGGCGGACCCGAAACTTCCGCCGGTTTCGGGCCGCCCGACGGCGGTAGCGGTTTCATCAGGAAAAGCCCTACGGTCCCTGACGCCTCCGACGCCGCCGGCAGCACAGTGTCGACCAGCCTCGTGATGACGTGATCGACCTCGTTCTCGGGAATGGAAATCCGCAGAGAAATCGCAATTTGCGCCCAACCCTGGCCATACTGATAGACCTGCTCGGCCACACAGCGGTCGAAGTTCCGGAATTGCGGCATCACCTGCATCGACCATTCGGTCGGGTTTTCCAGGATCCGCTTATAGGATTTGCTGGTCAGAACATCGGGGCTCTCGGTGTCATAGAGCGCCATGTATTTCGGGGAACCGTACACGGCCACGTAACGGCGGGCGTTGTAAAAGCCCGGCACCATGGCGCGCTCCAACAGGTGCTCGGTATTGTACCATTCGT
The DNA here is from genome assembly GCA_964350445.1 of uncultured Flavobacteriaceae bacterium. Classification (GTDB taxonomy): domain Bacteria; phylum Pseudomonadota; class Alphaproteobacteria; order UBA8366; family Aestuariispiraceae; genus Hwanghaeella. Next base: position 12,820 of record CAYGKA010000051.1, on the reverse strand, counting down.
TGAAGTCCGCTTCGCCCGCCGGGTCGAAATCGACCCAGGTCGCCAACATGCCCTGCATTCAGCCCTCCCGTATCCGGTTGTCGATATCCCGTGTTCCCGATAACCCCGTGTTGTCCATAGTCCCGGGGCGCGGCAAACTCACGCCCAAACATCCATGGAGCGGGAGGCATCGATATGTCAGGGAAAAGGATAGCGGTCGTCACGGGCGGGGCAAGTGGGATCGGGGAGGCAACGGCCCTGAAACTGGCGGCTGCCGGGGACAAGGTGTTTGTCGCCGACGTCAACAGGGAGGCCGCCGAAGGTGTTGCCGCACGGATTACCGCCGCCGGTGGGTTGGCCTTGGCCGAAACGCTCGACGTTGCCGACGACGCCGCGATCGCGGAGGTTTTCGGCCGGATCGCCAAGGACCACGGCGCCATCGACGTGCTGGTGAACTCCGCCGGCCTCGTCCAGAACGCCGAAACCGTCATCAACATGGATATGGAGCAAAATGACAGGATCTGGGCGGTGAACTATCGCGGGACGCTGCAATGCTCCCGCGTCGCCGGCCGGCAGATGAAGGAAAAGCAGGGCGGCAGCATCATCATGATCGGGTCGATCAACTCCTACCGCCCCATGCCGCTCGCCGCCTACAACCCCGGCAAGGTGGCGATCAAGGGATTGATGGAGGTCATGGCCGCCGAACTCGGGCCCCACAAGGTTCGGGTCAACGGCGTCGCGCCCGGGTATACGATGACGCCGGCGATCAAGTCCCGCATCGACAGCGGCAAGCGCGACCCCCAGGCGATCCTGGATATGCAGGCGCTGGACTATTTCATCCAGCCGGAAGACATCGCCGACGGCATCCACTTCCTCTGCTCCGACGCGGCCAAGGCCATCACCGGCGTGCTGCTGCCCATCGATTCCGGTTGGCTGGTCGCGACGACCTACAACACCTACCCGGCAATGCCGGACGCGTGATTGCCTAGAAAGGAAGACGTACCGTTCAGACCGCTTCGCCCGGGCGGCGGCTTCGCCATAGGCCGAGCGCCGGATTACGCTGTTTGAAAAGCGGGATGCGTGAGGGAGAACTTGGCCTCGTCAGACCACAATCCGGGCCTTATTTCCCGAAATCGACCAGCGTGGAGCGTATGTAGGCGGGCAGGAAGGCCTTGAAGCCTGCGGCGTCGGATACGAGCTCGTAGCGGTCCTCGCCTACCGTTCGATAACGATTCAGATGCACGGCCATTGTCCGGGCGTAGTCTACAACGCTGTCTCCATCCCCCGGAACGCCGAAGGCAATGCCGATGTCATGGCGCGCGTGGCCCTGCGGATAGACCTCGGCGGCATAGACCATCCACGGGCTCTCCGCCATGTTGAAATGGCAGTTCGGTTTCAAATTGAAAACGGCAACCCCGATTCCACGTACCGGGTCTGCAACTGCCTGGTTTTTCGTCCCATCCGCCTTTGACCCGCCCAATTGGGCGACCCCGAACGGGCATTCCGTTTCATCGGCCAGAACCATGAAGGTCGCGCCGCCCGTCGCTGATATCTTGATCTCCCGCTCCTCGAAGAAGGGTGCGGCCAGGATGGATTGGACCGCCGCATCGGGCATATCCGTCCAAAGGTCGTCGGTTGTGTAGATCGGGCTATCTGCCTCGAAACAGCCGGTCAGGGCAAACAGGACGAGACACAGGGCAACGGTTCCACGCAATCGCATTGGCTTCTCCATGCGCCGGCCGGCCGGATTGCTGAACTGCCGGACAGGTCCGGCGCAACGTCATCAGCTGCTTGGACCACTAGCCAAATACCATATGGGGATGAGAGATAGGATTGCCAGGGGACCGCGGGTAGGGTTGCATCGGGTTCTACAGTGTCCAATCCAGGACTTGCCGCGGCGCGCGGCGGCGTATCTCGCGGGAGGCGTCGATCATGTCGACGGCCCCCAGGATCATGTCGATATTCTGTCCGTCTGCCGAGAGCGGCATCAGTAGGACCTCGATCCTGACCCAGTCCTTTTGCACGAACTGGACGACTTCCCGCACCGCCTTGGGACGCCCGTCCGCGACCGTCTCACGGTAGGCAAGCAGCATTCTGTCGGTATTGTTGCCGTACAGGCTTTCGTCGAGGATGCAGCCCGTCGCGTCCCTGTTTGCGATCTCGGTGACACCGGTTCCGACAAGACGGTAGCGAAACACCGGCGGCGCGCCGATCACGTCGACCAGAACGATATGCGGCAAGAGCGCGGGGATATGAACCGGGTCGATATCCGCGCGCGACGGCATAGTCCTTTCGCCCCTCAACGCCAGCCAATAGTCGCGAAGCTGGCGAAGAATCGGGCTCATCATCGCGGACGGGTCGGCCTGTATCATCAACCGGTCATGGCTCTTTTCGGTGGGCTCATAAGCAAAGAATCATATCCACATATTGCCCGGGACATACCGTCCTTGCCAAGCCCAGGCCGGCAGCAGTTTTCCTGTCGTGCATTGTGGGAATGGGCGAAGGTTCCGGCGTAGCATTGCCGAATTTGGTATACTGGGGCCGGAACCAGCAGCGATTTTGAATGGAAAATACCGCTGCCGATTGCCACACGGACACTCATTGTTCGTAAGGACAAGCAGGACAGTCCGGTCAAAATCCACCTCCTCGCGCCGTTTGTGAAAGACGGGAAGGAAGATGCATGGACCTGTCCCATCGAAATCGCGTGGCATGACAGGACGAAGGCCATGTGAGCAAGCAGGGTTGATGCCGTCCAGGCGATCGACGTGGCGCTGTAAGTCGCCGGGACGCTGCTCTATACCTGCAAGCATCACAAAAAATGGCGATCTACGATGGCTCGACGATAGAAGGGGTTACGGTTTCCCCGGTCAACCCAATATCAGAAGCCTCATGGTGGGCGTCGACACGGAGTTTTGGCAGGCTTGGCTCGTGAAGACAGCATCGCTTTTCACCGTACCGACCGCACACATACCCACCCGCAGAAACTGAAGCTCATCTACCTCACCCGTCAGCGCAGCACCGCCCGCGAGCTTCGCAAAGCAGTGGAAAACTTGCCGCGCGTGGTCACCGTGCCGCGCACCGGGCAGGGATCATATGATGGCGACCCAATGCGATCGCATCCAGGCAAGGAAATATTCTCGGTGTTCGAAAAGGATAACGGCTCAGCTCTGTGTTTTATTTGAAGGGAGCCGGTCGGTCAGCCGGACTTTGGTACAACCAATGAATCCGCTAACACGAACGAATTGTTCGGTTTCTTCCAATCCCTGAAATTTGCGCCGATTTCTGGGGCGCTCTGGGATTGGTTACGCGCATCGAGTCATACCTGCCGGCAGGCAGAAAGTATGGCGCCGGTCGTGCACCAGAAAGACTGATCGAGTGAACCAAAAGGAAAGAGGGTGCAGATATGGCTGCACCCTCCAAAACTCGCTTTTAGCGAGCACGAACCGACTAGACTTTGTCGAGGTTCCGAAACCGCCGCCGTGATACAAGGCCCAAACCGGCAAGCGCCGTTCCGAACAAAAGCATGCCTGCTGGAAGCGGTACCGAGGCGACCAGCTCGTCATAGGTGACGGTCTTGTCGATAAACTGGAAATTCTCCCACGACAGCAACCGCAGCGTCGCATCTCCGCCGATGCCAAGCACGCTCAACAGCAATTCGCCATTGTCTAGGGTCACATCAATGATATCGGTGCTCAGCAGACCCAGGAAGGAGACGGTGTCTTCTCCATCCCCGCCATCGAACAGCGCGCCGCCGGCGAACAGTCCGATAGTGTCGTCGAAGTAGTCGACATCGAAGATGAGTGCGTCCGCCGCCGCGCCGAAATCGGCGCCCCCGACGATCTCGCCGCCCTTCAGGTTGACCAGCTTGTCCTCGCCCTGGCCGAGGTAGAGCGCGAGGCCCTGCGTGCCGACGAGCGTGCCTGCATTGAAAATCTCCTGGCCCGCCGTATCGCCGTCATCGGTGTTGACCGCGACGGTGCCGGTTATCAGGCCGCGGTTCTGGATCGTCGAGGTCGCGGCACCCGGGTCGTAATCGATGGCCGAATTGGTGGTGGAGCGGATCGTGCCCTCGTTGATGATCGTGCCGCTGTCGATGTCGATGGCGTCCTGCGCCTCCAAGCCCGGATTGGCGTCGATATCGGCCTGGGTCTGGGTATTCTCGATAGTGCCGTAGTTTTCAATCAGCGCCTCTTCACCAACCTGTACCGCATCATCGAAGCCTTCGATTATGCCGTGGTTGATGACCGTGGCGAAATCCTCGGCTTCAATCCCCTCACTCGCGGTTGAGCGGATGATGCCGGTCGTTTCATTGGTGATGCTGATATTCTCGCCATTGGCGTCGATGGTCTTCTCCGTCGCCGTAATGGTCCCGGCATTTTCGACGACCAGGCCGTCGCCGCCCTGGATGCCTTCATCCCCTGCCTGGATCAGCGCACCAATGCTGTTTTCTACGAAAAGGCCGGTGCCGCCGCCAACATTGATCGCGCGGTCATCGGTGATGATATCGCCGCTGTTCAGGACCCGGACACCGTTGGCATCGCTGTCATCCTCGTTCTCGCCGGTGATGCCCTGGTCCAGTGCGGTGATCGTGCCGGTATTGGTAACCGTCAGCCGATCGCCGCCGACGATGGCTTCGTCCCCGCCGGCAATCGTGCCGTCGTTGTTGATCGTGTTGTCTGTGTCTTTCAGCTTGATCGCGTCTTCTTCCGAAGCGGTCGTGTCGATGGTCGCGCCCGTCAGGACGTTGACTGTTACGTCACTGCTGCCGTCGTTGAGGAAGCGTGTTTCGATGGCATCCGGCCCGTCGAACACGTCGGTTGCGGTACAAGTGACCGTATCGCCGCCGCCCGGCGAAAAGTCGTCGCAATCGGCAAGTGCCAAATTCGGAAAAGAAAAAGAGACCACCGCGAGGGCGGTCGTCATTAAAAGACGTTTCATTTGTACCCCCATAGACAAGTTATAGCCTTGTCTAATGGGGTAGGATTGCAGGAATGTGACAGCCGAAGGAACGGGTGTTAACCGTTGTTGTTACGGACCATGAAGCCGGACGACTAAAGGGAGCGGCTAGGATTCGGCAGGTTGGGTTTTCCGGGCCTTCAGAATTACGTATCTTACTTGCGCAGTCTGCCGGGAATTCTTCAGAATTTGCCTTACCATCTCTTTTCAAGAAAGGTGTATTTCATGCACCGCTGTTCACAAAGCCGGCACTTTCCTGCGCGACAATCCATCATTTTTGCAATATAGCTACGGCGATTGGTGATGGCGAGGGACCTCATCGTTCTTGGGGGGTACCCAGTGTTACACAAACATGTTTCCGCCGCTTTTGCGGCGGCGTTGTCTCTTTTTGCCTTTGCGCCGGCATCCGCGGCCATGATCGAATATTCTGGTAGTTTCACTATGAACAGCGGCGGCGGCTCTTTCGCGCCCTTTCTCGGTCAGCAGGGATCCTTCTTCTTCGTGATCGACTATGATGCGGTGGACCCGGAACCCACCGTTCTGGACGGCCTTATTCCGGGCGCGGTCGTGACCCAAGGCTTCTCGATCGGTGGCGAAACCTTCATCGATGCGGTTCCGGTGGATTTGGAAATCGCTTTCGAACCGGGTTTCCTGGGCCTCGTGTCGAAGTCGGAGGGCTTGTCTTCCAGCTCAATCTCGGGCGTCAACTTCACGCTCTTCGAGGATATCAATCTCGTCGACTATCTCGCGAACCCTTTGCTGCAAAACGAGGGCGCCCAGTTTGACGTGATTTTCGGTCTCGTGGCTTTGCGGTTGGGCACGGTTACCAACGTCATCGTGCAAGGTGCGAACGGCGACATTCTTCTGGGGTCGGGGACGATTTCCGCCTTCGCCGAATACGACCCGCAGAGCGCCCCCGATCCGGATCCCCAACCCAACCCGGATCCGCAACTGCCGCCGACCACGGTCGTTCCGGTCCCGGCCGCGCTGCCGCTGCTGGTCTCGGCTATCGGTGCGATCTTCCTGATGGGACGGCGCCGGCGGCAGATTGCCTGACATTCGGTTCGAAATTTGGAATTGGCCCGCTTCGGCGGGCCCTTTCTTTTTCGGGCCTGGACGCTGGCAACGGCCCAATGTGCCAAACCTCAATACCAGGGCGACGCGGTATTCTTAGGGGATCGGAGCCCGCGTAAGGCATTTGCGGCACCCGCTTTGCAAGACAATCCCGGATAGCCTCCCCCGAAACACCGTTTCCAGAAGGTCGAGCAGAAGTCATTTCAGCTGCTGCCGGAAGTCCTTGTTCATGATGCTGAGCTCCTGAACCAGTTCCTGTCCGACCGGGCCGCCTTCGCCGCGAACATTCTCGCGAATGATCGCCCGCAGGGTATCGATATGCGTCCTGACGAGTGACAGGCATTCATCGGTGGGCGTCACTTTGCCGAGCGTCAGGTCGAAGAGGGACATGGACACGCTCGTCACCAGCGGAAAGCCGAAAGTGCCGCCCAAGCCGCGCAGTTCATGGGCGTGATGATTGATTTCCGACAGAACGTCCCGGCGCCCCTTGACGTTGAGTTGAACGCATTTGGCAAGCGCCTGGTCGAGTTTCTCGACATGGATACGAGTCCAATCGGTAAAATCTTCCGACCATTTTTCAAGCGCGCGCTGGGCTTCCTCAATCGCCGCGGCATCGAATTCGAAACCTTTCCCAACCCGGTTGCGGATGGTCTTGGGTGAAGGGAAATATCGTACGCCTTTTTCGCTATAGGGCACTTCCGACTGGCGGTGTTCTTCCGGTACATCTTCGATGCGCCGGCGCCGGTCCGGCCCGAAATACTCGGTCAGCCAGACATAGTGCCGTTCGTCCCGCATCGCGTCCAACAGGTAGGTCGCCAGGGTCTCGGTGGTGAACGGCTTGGCCATAAAACCGTTCGCCCCCAAATCGCGCGCCTTCTGCACCCGTTCTTCATCCGAATAGGCGCTGAGCATCAGGAATGGCATGAACCGGTTGGGGGAGTTGTGATGCCGCCGTATCCAGCGCAGCAGCGCCGCGCCGTCGAGGTCGCGCATGACCCAATCGGACACGACAGCGTCGATCTCATAGACCCCGATTTTTGCCGGGTATTTCTTGACCGTCGTCAGGATTTCGATCGCTTCGGAGGCCGATTCCGCGCCCAGGACGTTCTCGCAGCCAAGGTCCCTGAGGATCGAGATGAGGATTTTCCGGATTTCTTCGTGATCGTCGACCACCAAAATCGAAGAACGGTTCAATCCTGCCACGCTCTGCTCCCAAAAATCCGCGTCGTATCGAGTAAATTCACGAAACCCGATTAACGCCGGGTTTTTGGCAACAGTCTAGCCATTTGCGGCCCGGTCGGGCCCGGCGATCAGCGCAGGCGCCAGGCCTGCGTGCGGAGCAGGACGCCGCGGCTGACCGCGAGGTGCACCAGACGGGCGAGCGCATTGGTGTAGAAGATCATCATGCCCATGGCCGCCGCGGGCGCAATGTCGCCGGCGTCATCCATGTTGAGAACCGCGATCGAGGCCAGGGCCGTATCGGGGCCGTATAGGAAAATCACCGCGGATACGGTCGTCATCGCGTTGACGAAGAGATAGACCGAAACGTCCAGAATGGCGGGCAGGCAGACCGGCACGGTTATCTTGGTAAACAGACGATACACGGGCTGCCTGAGGGAGGCGGAAACCGCCTCGAACTCGCGGTCCATCTGCTTTAACGCCGTCAGCGACGCCAAATGCCCCACGGTATAGAAGTGCGTGATCGTACAGATGACCAATATTCCCAGGGTCCCGTATATGCCGTTCAGCGGATTGCCCGGGTCGTTGAAGAAGAAAATATAGGCAAGCCCAAGGACCATGCCGGGGATCGCCATGGGCATCATGGCGATCATATGGAAAAGGTTCCGGCCAACCCCGAAACCGGGCATCTTTTCGACGAGGTAGGCGCCGGAGAATATGACGACGGTTCCACAAATCGCGGTCCAGAACCCGAGCGTGATGGAATTCCAGTAGGAGGCCCACCCGCCGCCGTCCATGCGGTCGAAATTGAAGTTGATCAAGGACAGGGACAAATCGTAGGGCCAGAACTTAACCAGGGCGGCGAATTGGCACATGCCCAGCAGGCCGACGATGAAGACGCCGACCAGAACGCAGTAGCTGAGGCAGAGCGTGTCGAACCGCCGATTTGGTTTCGGCTCATAGGCGACCGAGCGGGCGGTCAGGGTCGCCACTTGGCGCTGCTGGACAATTCGATCGACCGCGAAGGCGACAAGTGCGGGGATCAGCAGAATGACCGAAACCACGGCGCCCATTTCGAAATTCTGCTGGCCGATGACCTGTTTGTAGATATCGACCGCCAGGACGTTGAATTGGCCGCCAATCACCTTCGGCAAGCCGAAATCCGTGATCACCAGGTTGAAGACGACGAAACCCGCCGAAATAAGGCCGAACCGCGCGCCCGGCAGCGTCACCGTTCTGAAGGTGCGCCATTTGCTGGCGCGGAGGCTTTCCGACGCCTCGTAGAGCCTGGCATCCGAAATCGATAGCGCCGTCTGTATGATGATGAAGGCGTGCGGCAGGGTGAAGAAGACGGAGCCGATGACGATGCCGATCGGTCCGTAAATCGATTGGCCGAACAACAGCGCCTTCAAGACGCCCTGGTTGCCGAACAGATAGACCAGCGCGATGCCGGGCAGCAGGGACGGCACCAGGATGGGAATCATCGCGATCAGACGGAACACGCCCTTGAACGGCATGCAGGACCGGGTCAGCGCATAGGCCAGTCCGAAGGCCACGGTAACCGTGATCAAGGTACTGATCGTCGCGATCAGCAGCGAATTGTAGATCGAATGGAACAACGCCGGCGTTGAGAAATAGCGCGTGTAGTTCTCCATGCCGAAACGCGCGCTCGGCCGCATGACGACCCGCCGGAAATCGTTGCTCGAATAGGCGTGCCACTCGGTGTCGGAAATCCGCTCGCTGCCATACAGAAAGGCGGCCCCTTCGCTGACGATGCGGATACGATACTGCGTCGGCGCCCGGAAACTGAAATCGGGAAACATCGGGATGGGGGAAAGGCGCGTGTCGCTGCCGCCGGAAAGGTCGTCGTCGGTATAGGCATTGGTTCGGGCGGCAAGCTCGGAGCCAAGCATTTCGGGACCGAAGCCGCCGCCGGTATCGACCTGGAACGCGAAGGCGCCGAGATCGACCGAAAAGGTGGATACGCTCTTGGAGAGCATCACGTAGAGCGGCAAGGCGAGCGTGATCAGAAGATAGACGGCGATCACGCCCATGAAGGCCCGCATCACCCAATCGTCGGTGCCGATTTTCTGACGCACTTTCGCGCCGGTCCCGCGACGCGGCGCGGTGCTGCCCATCGCCGTCATCGCGGGCCGGCTCCGTCGGCAAAGGCGCGAAGCCGTTCGGTCACGAAGCTCAGGGATACGCGCATGCCTTCGCTGATATTCATCGACCGCGCGCGGTTGGTCGAGACGCTGACCCGCAACGGAAACGCGCTGATCTCCGGACATTGGAGTTGAAGGTGCCAGGCGGCGCCCAAAAACTCGACCTCATCCACGACCGCGCCGAAGCTGGCATGGCTTCCGGCCGTATCGTCCGCCATGTTCAGAACCATGTCTTCCGGCCGCACGACGACGGTGCAGGGCTGCCCCTCCCTCAACGGATCGGTCGGGCAGGCCAGGGACACTTTTTCGAGGCGGACCCGGTCCTTCCCGTCGACCACGCCCGGAAGCCTGTTGATCTCGCCGATGAAGTCCGCGACGAAGAGCGAAGCGGGATCGCGGTAGATATCGACCGGCGTGCCGTATTGCTCGATCACGCCGTGGTCCATGACGACGATCCTGTCCGCCATCGCCAGGGCTTCTTCCTGGTCGTGCGTGACCATGATGGTGGTGACGCCCAGGCGCTCCTGAAGCGATTTGACCTCGTGGCGCAGGCGGACGCGCACCTTCGCATCCAGCGCCGACAGCGGCTCGTCGAGCAGCAGCAGCCCCGGCGATGTCGCCAGCGCGCGGGCGAGTGCGACCCGCTGCTGCTGGCCGCCGGACAGTTGCGCCGGATATTTCGTCCCCTGGTCGGGCAGCCCGACCAGTTCGAGCAGTTCCGCCACCCGCTGCTTGACCGCCGCGCGGGCCATGCGGGCATTCTCCAGCCCATAGGCGACGTTCTGGAAAATCGTCAAATTCGGAAACAACGCATAGGACTGGAACACGATCCCGAAATCCCGCTGCGCCGGCGGAAGCGCGGAAATATCGCGGCCGCCCTGATGGATTTCGCCGGTGGTTTGAACGTCCAACCCGGCAATCGCGCGCAGAAGCGTCGTTTTCCCACAGCCCGACGGGCCCAGAAAACACACGAACTCCCCCTCGTTCACGTCGAACGAAATGTCATTCAACGCCGTGAACGACCCGAAGGTCTTCGTCAGATTGCGGATACTGAGATAGCGGTGGTCCGATGTCGTGTCGGGCATGGTCTGGTGCGGAAATCCTGGGAAAATCTGGAAAAAATCGGGTCGGTCCGGCCCAAGGGTCGGAACCCGATGGAACGGCGCCGGCCCAGTGGGACCGGCGCCGCCCGAAAGGTGCAGTCTTCAGCTCTTCGGTTCGGACTTCGAATCGTAGCGGCTCTGCCATTCTTCGAGGATCCGCTTGCGATTGTTCGCGGCGAACTCAAAGTCGTTCTTGATCATCTTCTCAAGCAGATTGCCCGGGAAATGCTCAACCGGCTTGGCGACGCCCGGCATGGCGACGACGGCATATCCGTCGTTATACATTTCGTTCGCCTTGCGGCTGATCGACCAGTCGACCAGGGTCTTCGCGGCTTCCAGCTTGGACGTGCCGGCGATGATGGCCGTCGCTTCCATGTCCCAGCCCACGCCCTCTTCGGGAACGATGATCTCGATCGGCGCGCCTTCGGCCTTGGACTTCGCACCGCGGAAGGCGAAGGAAACGCCGATCGTGGTTTCGCCCGATGCGGCCATCTTGCAGGGTTTGGACCCGGAATGGGTATAGCGCGCGATATTCTGGTGCAGCGCGTCCATATAGGACCAGCCGCCGTCTTCGCCCATCATCTGCAGCCAGCTGGAAACGTCCAGGAAGCCCGTGCCCGAGGAATTCGGGTTCGGCATGATCACATGGCCTTCATAGATCGGCTTGGTCAGGTCGGCCCAGGATGTCGGCGCCGGCAGGTTGTGCTTGGCGGCCTCAACCGTGTTGAAGCACAGCGCGGCGACCCAGGCGTCCATGCCCACCCATGTCGGCGGGCTCGAGTTATCGACGAATTTCGAATCCAGCTTCTCGACACCCTTGGGGGCGTAGGGCTCCAGCATGCCTTCGCTCTTCAGCAGCAGCAGCGACGTCGCGGCCAGTCCCCAGACGACGTCCGCCTGCGGATTGTTCTTTTCGGCCAGAAGCTTGGCGGTCACGATGCCGGTCGAGTCACGCACCCATTTGATGGTGATGTCCGGGTGGTCTTCGTTGAAGCGGGCCGCGTATTTTTGCAGGTCCTCCGCCTCGACCGCCGTGTAGACAATAAGTTCCGTGCCGGCGCGGGCCGGCATCGTCGCCGCGATGGCGGCCATGGCTGTCGCGGTGGCCAATGCAAGCAACCGGGACCCTGATTTCTTGGAAAACATCCCTATTCTCTCCTGTTTTAAACCTAGCGGCGCCGTCCCTGCGGCGCGGGCCGTTCTTGTTTTTCCCCTGCACGGCGTTGCGTTCCGCCCCGCGCATGCAGGATGCAAACGGTATAGAAGTATAGAGGAGGTGTGAACGCAAACCCATGAAAATGTTACAGACATGTTACAGTTGCTAAAGGCCGGTTCGCCACGGCGCGCGGATTGCGCGTCTCCCGAAAAAGCAAGGCGTCTTCGAGAAGTTGAGTATTCATCCATGAGCCATATTAAAAATGCGGCTGCTCGGCGATATTGGCATTATTCAGAATGAGTTTAACACGTTAGCCTAAGCGAGAGCATGTCAAAGGAGCCCCCGATGAGCGAAAAAAATAAGGCCGGCAGCAAGACCGAAGCGACCCTTCCCCAGGTCAAGCATGCCCTGGAGAAATTCCCGCGCCTTTCGCTGGGGCATTTCCCCACGCCGCTTGAGCCGATGGACCGGTTGAGCGAGATGCTCGGCGGGCCGCGAATTTGGGTCAAGCGGGACGACTGCACCGGTCTTTCGTCGGGCGGTAACAAGACGCGCAAGCTTGAATTCCTGATGGCCGACGCGCTGGAAGGGGGCGCGGATACCGTCATCACCCAGGGGGCGACCCAATCCAACCACGCCCGCCAGACGGCGGCGGCCTGCGCGAAGCTGGGCCTGGAATGCCATATCCTGCTGGAGGACCGCACCGGCTCGAACGACCCGGCCTATAATTTCAACGGCAATGTGCTGATGGATCAATTGCACGGCAGCACCATCGCCAAGCGCCCCGGCGGGTCGGACATGCAGGCGGAAATGGAAGCGCTCGCCGAAGAACTGAAATCACAAGGAAAATCCCCCTACGTCATCCCCGGCGGCGGCTCGAACAGGATCGGCGCGCTGGGCTATGTGAATTGCGCGGCGGAACTTGTGGAGCAGGCGGCGGGCATGGTCCTGAAAATCGACGCGCTCGTCCACGCCACCGGCAGTTCGGGCACCCAGGCCGGGCTCGTCGCCGGGCTGGCCGCGCTGGAAAGCGACATCCACCTGCTCGGCATCGGCGTGCGCGCGCCGAAGGACAAACAGGAAAGCATGGTCTACGACCTGGCCTGCAAGACGCTCGACTACTTAGGCACCGGCGGAAACATCGACCGTGCCGCGGTGCGCGCCAATTGCGACTATGTCGGCCCCGGCTACGGCATGCCGACCGAGGG
>CAYGKA010000050.1:0-34559 GCA_964350445.1 uncultured Flavobacteriaceae bacterium | reverse complement strand
CCGACGCCTCGTCCGACGCCAGGAAAGCAACCGCCTTGGCGATCTCCTCCGGCTCCACCATGCGGCCAAGGGTGGAATTCGCCGCCAGCAGCGCGGGGTCGCGGTTGCCCTTGTCGATCTGGTCCTGCAAGGCGGGCGTGCGCGTGAAGCCGGGCTCCACCGTATTGACGCGGATCCCGGCACTGCCCCATTCGGCGGCAAGGCCGGCGGTCAAATTCGTCACCGCCGCCTTGGTCGGCGCATAGGCATGCAAGGGAACGGAGCGTTCGGCGGTGATCGAACTGATCGTCACGATCGCCCCGCGCCGCCGTCGCACCATGAAGGCGCCATAGGCTTTGGCGGTCAGGTAGGTTCCGCGCAGGTTCACCGCGATGACGTTATCGTATACCTCAAGCGGCAGATCTTCAGGCGGCAAGGGCGCCTGAACGATACCGGCCGAGGTGATTAGGATATCGGTCGGCCCGACCTCCCGCTCGCTTCTGTCGGCCAATGCCTCCACCGCATCCGCATCGCGAACGTCGATGACGTAACCGACACCGCCAAGTTCCGCCGCAACCGACATCGCACCCGCTTCGTTCATATCCGCCACGACGATCTTCGCGCCACGCGCCGCCAACAACCGCGCACAAGCCGCGCCGATCCCGCTGGCACCGCCGGTGACGACCGCGATCCGGCCGTCGAAATCTCTCGTCCTCGTCATTTTCCGATCTCTTTTCTCGGCTAAAGTTTTTCGCTACCGGGCAGCGCGCCTATCTGGTCGCGCCCCGTCGCTTGAGAAGACGAAGCCTCGGTATCCGTCCTCGGCAACCTCTTCACAAATTGAACGGTACTTAGCCATGCCACCGGCATAGGGCATGAAGACCCGCGGCTTCCCGGGTACGTTCGCACCGAGATACCAGGAATGTCCGGCCTGCGGCAGCAGCGTCGCGTTGGCCGCGTCGTTCACATGGTCCACCCAGCCGGCAACGGCCTCCTCGGTCGCCTCGACCCGATCGATGCCGTTCTTCTCCATATGCTCGATACAATCGGTGACCCATTCCACGTGCTGCTCGATGGCGACCGGCATGTTGCACAGGACCGATGGGCTGCCCGGCCCCGTTATGGTGAACATATTTGGGAAACCGGCGACCTGCAGACCGAGATAGGTCCGCGGCCCGGCCTCCCACGCTTTGGAGAGCGGCACCCCGTCGCGACCGACGACTCCCAGTTTCAGTAAGGACCCTGTCATCGCATCGAATCCTGTGGCGAAGACGATGATATCCAGTTCGTATTCCGTGTCGGTCGTGCGGACGCCGTTCTTCGTGATTTCCACGATCGGCGTCTTCCGCAAATCGACAATGCTGACATTGTCGCGATTATAGGCTTCGAAATAGCCGGTATCGATGGGCGGGCGCTTGGTCGCGAACGGATGGTCGATGGTGGCCAGCGTCTCGGCCTTTTCCGGGTCTTCCACGATGTCTCGAATCTTGTTCTTCAAAAATTCGGCGGCCGTGTCGTTCGCCGCCTTGTCGATCAGCAAATCCCGGAAAGCAGCCCGAAACCGAAGACCGCCGACTTCCCAGGCCTTCTCGTATATCGCCTTACGTTCCGCATCGGTGACGTCGGCGGCGTCTCTCTCCTCGAACAGGAATGGATGCCCGTTGGTGGAGGCATGCATGGTTCGGCGGATTTCGTCCGCATTCTGCTTGGCCCATCGCTTGAATTCAGCCGACAGCGGCCCGTTCTGCGCCGGTATGCTGTAGTTGGCCGTGCGTTGGAAGACGGTCAGATGTTCGGCCGTCTCGGCAATGACGGGAACCGCCTGTATTCCGGTGGAGCCCGTGCCGATCTGGCCGACCCGTTTGCCGGTGAAGTCCACGCCCTCATGCGGCCACTGGCCCGTATGATACCAAGCGCCCTTGAAGGAATCGCGCCCGGGAATGTTCGGAACATTCGCCGACGAAAGACAGCCGACGCCGGTGATGAAGTATTTAGCCGTGAAGACTTCACCCGCTTCCGTCTCGACATGCCAGCGGTTGGCGGCTTCGTCATAGCGCGCGCCGCTGACATTTGCCCCGAATTGGATGTCGCGCTTCAAATCCAGCTTTTCAGCGACGAAATTCATGTAGCGAACGATTTCCGGCTGTTGCGGATAGCGTTCGGACCACTCCCATTCCTGCAGAATTTCATCATTGAAATAGTAGCAGTAGGAATGGCTTTCGGAATCGCAGCGTGCCCCGGGATAACGGTTCCAGTACCAGGTGCCGCCAACCCCGTCCCCGCGCTCCAGAACCCGAACCCTTAGGCCCAGCCGATCACGCAGAAGATGAAGCTGGTACAGCCCGGTGAAACCGGCCCCGATGACGATCGCATCGTATGGTTCGCTTGCCGCAGGGGCGGCGCCGCCTGTCCCGGTTGAAATCGATGCATCAATCATGTTCGCCGCTCTTCAGTTGCAAGCCGGATTGAATAATGAACGACGATTCATTTTCAGACAAACACCTTCGGGTTAAACAAACCCGTTCCTTCCGTTCACGAAATGGGGCCGGGAATCGGACACGAGAATGGGGCACGGTTAAATGCGAATTGGAAGCAGACGGCTTGATGCGCTAGTCATGGGATCAGACCCTGAAGGGAGCCGACATGCAGAACAGTATCGAAATCCTGGACAAACTGATCGCCTTCGACACGGTAAGCCGCACGCCGAATATCGGGCTGATCGACTATGTCGGCAGCTTACTGGCGGATGCGGGTATCGAGTTCACGCTTGTCGAGGACGATAGCGGGCATTGCGCCAATCTGTTCGCCACGATTGGCCCGACGGACACGGGCGGCGTGATGCTGTCCGGGCATACCGACGTCGTCCCCGTGACGGGACAAGCCTGGACGGTCGATCCGTTTCGGATGACCCAGCGGGACGGCCGCTTATACGGCCGGGGTACCACCGACATGAAGGGTTTCGTCGCCTGTGCCCTCCGCGCGGCGATGGCCGCCGCGAAGCGCCCGCTTACCACACCGCTGCACCTAGCGCTCTCCTATGACGAGGAAATAGGTTGCGTCGGCGTCCGCCGGTTGCTTGACATACTGAAGGCCGCGCCGGTGAAGCCGGCCATGTGCATCGTCGGCGAACCGACGGAACTGGTGGTCGCTAACGGGCATAAGGGAAAGACGGCGGCCCGCGCGGTCTGCACCGGGATATCCGTCCACTCGGCCCTGGCCCCCACAGGCGTGAACGCCATCCACGTAGCGGCGGGTTTCATCGGGATGCTGCAGACGATGCAGGCGGAGATCGCCGCCTCCACCGCACGCGACGATGCCTATGACATTCCCTACACGACCATCCATCCCGGCATCATCGCCGGTGGCACGGCGCTCAACATCGTGCCGAACGAATGCACCGTGGATTTCGAAATCCGGAATATCCAAACCGACGATCCCGGCGAAATCCTTCGACGCATCGAAGAGGCTTCCATCGAAATCGCCCGGGGCTTTGGCGACGGCGGCGGGATCGGGATCAAGATCGTCAACAGCTATCCGGGCCTCGATACGCCGCTTGATGCCGAGATCGTCAAGTTCGTCCAGTCGCTGACCGGGGCGAACAGCACGACGAAAATCGCCTTTGGAACCGAAGGCGGATTGTTCAGCACGCAGGTTGGCGTCCCCACTGTGGTCTGCGGCCCCGGTTCCATGGCCCAGGGCCACAAGCCGGACGAGTTCATCGCGATTGAGCAGATGGCGAAATGCGACCAAATGCTGGACGCCCTGATCGACCGTCTGTCGGCCTGATCAGCCCTTCTTCCGGGCAGTCCCTTTCAGCACCGTCATGCCGGGCGCTGACGCCGCGGTGATCGCGGCACGGCAATGTTCGCCGAAAGCCGTCAGTACGCGCGACTTCCGTTCCGAGAGAACGGTCGCGAGGCCCAGTTTCATCGGCCGCGCGTCATCCCGGATCGGCACATAGCAGAGAGGCTTCCCATCGGGAGAGTCGACATTCATGCTCGGCACGTTCAACAACCCATAGCCGAACCCGTTGGCCACCAGGGACCGGACCATGGGCAGATGCGCTGTACGCTCCAGAATTGTCGGCTGCAGGCCGGCGGCCTGAAACAGTGACATGAAATATTCCCGGCTGGCCGGCAGATCGAGCAGGATCAGCGGCTGGTCGGCCAGTGCCTTCAATGTCACGGACTTGCGTTTCGCGAGCGGGTGCTCGGGCGAAAACAACGCATGCGGCGGCAGGGTCAGCAGCGGTTCGAACTGAACATCCGGTGGAATTTCCAGATCGTAGGTTAGCGCAACGTCGATATCGGCCCGCTGCAACATTCGGATCAGATCGCCCTGATGCGCTTCCTGCTGCCGGAAATCCACTTCGGGGTTGGCATCCTCAAACCCTTTCCTGATTTCCGGCAAGACGAAGGGCGCCACCGTCACCAGACAACCCACATAGATCGGCCCGCGCACCTGTTCCGAGATATCGCTGGCGATGTCGTGCAGTGCGGCGCCACGCTCCAGCACCGTTTTCGCCGCAACGTAGAACCGCCGCCCGCCGGGCGTCAGCGACAGGCCTTGGGCATGCTGGCGCACAAAAAGCTGAACGCCGAACTCCGCTTCCAACTGGGAAATCGCGGTCGATAGCGAGGGGGAGGAAACGTTCACGCGTTCCGCTGCCTCGGCAATGCTACCCGCCTCGCCGACCGCGACGAAATATTCCAACTGGCGAAGCGTGAAGCGCAGCGGCATGCCTATCCTTCCGCCGGCTGCGCCGCCCGATCCAGCACTTCCTGATCATAGACCCGATACTTGCGCTGCTTGAAAATATGGTCGGCTAGGTATTTTGCGTCGTGCCATACGCCATAGATGAAGGACGACCCCCGTTGCGATAGCCACGGAAGCCCCAGGAAATAAAGGCCGGTCACATCGGAGATGCCGCGCCGGTGTCGGGGTTTCCCCTTCTCGTCGAATATGTCGACCTTCAGCCATCCGTAGTCGAGCGCATAACCGGTCGCCCATATGATGGCGGTGATGCCGGCTTCCGCGATATCCACGGACAAGATCGGATCGGTGACACAAGACGGATCCGGTGCGATCACCCGCGCTTCCGGCTCCTCCGGCAAGTCGAGGCCGTAACGCTCGACATAGGCATCCGCTTCATCCAGGACCGACAGATAGTTGCGGTCGCCATAAGCGATATTTTCCGCAAGGTCCGGTGCGATGCTCAGAACGCCATCGGTATATGACTGCGTCACGCCGAGAAGGGTAATTCCCTCGGCGGCGAGACGGCGGAAATCCACTGTGTGTCCGCCCCGTGCGCCGCTGACGGCGATCGTGACGTGTTCCGCCCCTTCCTTCGGAACTTCCAGGTCCCAAAGCCCTAAAACGCCAAGCCACCATACATAATCCCGCCCGCGATAAGCCCGCGGCGGGCGGTCGTGTGGGCCCGCGGAGAGATAAACGGTCTTTCCGGCACGGTTGAGTTCATCGGCGATCTGTACCCCGGATGACCCGGCACCGACCACAAGGACCGGACCGTCTGGCAGTTGGCCCGGGTTGCGATACTTGCTGGAGTGGATCTGCATCGACACCGCCCCTTCGGGCACAATGGCGGGTATAACGGGCTTTTGGAACGGGCCGGTCGCCGCCACGACGTTTTGGGCCTCAATCACCCCGTCCGAAGTTTTGGCGCGGAAACCAGGGCGGCCCTCTAATCTCTCCACGCTCTCCACCGCCACGCCACAGCGAATGGGCGCATTTATCTTCTTCGCATAGCTTTCGAGATAAGCCGCGACCTGTTCCTTGGGCGGAAAGGCATCAGCGGCACTATCCGGATACTCCATCCCCGGGAAACGGTCATGCCAGGCCGGGCCGTTCGCGACCAGAGAATCCCAGCGTTCGGAGCGCCATCGCTCGGCGATCCGGCTTCGTTCGAGAACGATATGGGGGATGCCGCAGTTGCCCAAATGCTCGCTCATGGCCAAGCCGGCCTGGCCACCGCCAACAACAAGCGTATCTGTTTTCTCAATCGGCATTTCTGATCCCTTTCGGCATTCCTGGACGATCAACTTGTGCTGTTTCGAGACTATGACAGTCAGTTATATTCGGAAAATACGAATTCGATAATCATTGCTTGTGTTTTATCTAACCAACAGCAGAACCATGAAACACCGAACGGTCGCACACGAGTTGCACCGGAGCCGGTGGGGGTTTCCTTCAATTTGGTTAGGCAATGCCTAATCAAGGGTGAGCCACTCAGTGCTTTTGAAAATGGATCGCATTGTGGAATAGTGGGTGCCGTAAGATCTGCGCCTATAGACTCAACACCAAATCCTCACCGGACGGAGACCAAGATGGTCCATACCCGCATTCGCAAGTTCAACACCAAGGACACATATCCGGAACAGATGCTGGACAACGACCTGTGTCAGGCAGTCGTCACAACCGGCGGCAAGACCGTCTGGATGCGCGGCCAGTGTCCTCAAAACCTGGACGACGCGGTGAACCTGGACAGCCACGACCCGGTCGAGCAGACCCACAAGGTAATGCAGAACATCAAGCAACTGATCGAGGAATGCGGCGGCAGTATCGAACATTTGGTCAAAGTCGTGGTCTACATCACCGATGTGCGCCACCGCGAGGCGGTCTATCGGACGATGGGCGAATATATCAAAGGCGTGCATCCGGTTTCGACCGGCCTTGTGGTGCAGGCGCTCGCCCGGCCGGAATGGCTGGTCGAAATCGATGCAACCGCCGTCATTCCGGACTGACCGCCATGACATTCTCCCTCGTCGCTCGCTGCGTTGAAACCGGCATGTTCGGTGTCGCCGTTTCCTCCTCCTCTCCCGCGGTCGCCGCGCGCTGTGCCTATGCCCGCGCCGGCGTCGGCGCCGTGGCGTCCCAGAACGTTACCGACCCGACCTTGGGGCCGTTGGCTCTCGACCTGATGGAACAGGGATTGAGTGCGGAGGATGCCATCGCCGAAGTGCGAAAGCGCGGAAAGTTCATCGAATACCGACAGGTTCTCGCTGTCGACAGCACCGGTCGAACAGCGATCCATTCCGGTCCGAATTCACTCGGCATCTGGACACAGGCCTTGGCGCAAAATGTCGCCTCAGGCGGCAATATGCTGGCCCATGACGGCGTGCCGCAAGCCATTGTCGACGCCTTCCTGACTTCGACCGGCCATTTGGGCGACCGGTTGATCGGGGCGATGCGCGCCGGCTTGGCGGCGGGCGGTGAGGCTGGGCCGGTCCATTCCGCCGGTATGAAGCTTGTCGACAAGGTCAGTTGGCCCGTCGCCGACCTGCGCTGCGACTGGACGGAAGAGTGTCCGATCGAAAACATCGCGACCGCGTGGGAGATCTACAAGCCGCAGTTGAACGCCTATATCCAACGCGCCATCGACCCCCGCGAAGCGCCCTCCTACGGTGTTCCCGGAGACGAATAGCTTCTCAAACTCAATCTGCCGTCTCGGAAGAAGGTCCGCCTGCGGCCGCACGCGCAATTCGTTCTACCCGGGCATGGGTGCTTTGGGCATCGGACGTCTTTTCAACCAAGGTGACGATGTCCGCCGGGCGGCGGGATGGCTTTTTTTCGCCCTCGCGCCAGAGCCAGAAATGGTTCCCCGGCTTTCCATTCACCGCAACAACGTGATATCCGCCCTCCGTATCGATGGCGTGGATCGTAACCCTGCCGATCAGCCCGCCTTTCAAGGCGCGCATGTCGTCCACCGCCTCATGCACGGCTTCCTTCACACCCATGCCGGCCTTCATATAGAGCACCACGGCGCGGGCCGTTCCGCAGCGGATCGTCATTTCGCCGACGCCGGTGCAGGCACAGGCCCCATAGCGACTGTCGGCATAGGATCCGGCCCCGATGATCGGACTGTCGCCCAACCGGCCCGGATATTTCCAACCCCAGCCCGATGTGCTGGTCGCTGTACCGATGCTGCCGGATTGGTCACATCCCAGGAACACGGTGGTATCCTTGCCGACCTCCGGGTCCATCGACTGCCAGCATAGGTCGGCCATCCGAGTATCCGGCCAATCGGCGCGCTGTTGCTCCGTCAATTCCTCACGATACCAGGCGTCCCAGGCCTTTCTCGCGTGATCCATCAGCAAGTCGCCGCGCTCCGCACCGATTTCCCCGGCGAAGCGCATGGCCCCCTCCCCCACCAGGATCTCATGCGGCAGGTCCGTGAGAACGCGGCGAGCGATTGAGACCGGATGGAGAAACCCACGAACCGATCCCACGGCGCCGCTGCGCAATCCGTCGCCATCCATCACCGAGGCATCCAGTTCCACCTCACCAAGCAGAGTGGGCCAACCACCCCGGCCAACGGTCCAGACATTGGGATCCGCCTCGACCGCGCGGACACCTTTTTCCAGGGCATCGAGGACTACATGGCCTTCTGAGAGCATTTCAGCCGACAATCCAATGCCGCTGCCCCCCTCGTTGTTCGTCAAAACAATGCGCACTTCCCGCACTCCCAACGTCGCGCCGGTGCCGGCCCACGTCACAGATTTCAGAGCATTTTCGGCTTACCCGTTCGGGCATGCAAACGACCATGCGGCATAGCACCTGTGCGCATATGCCCGAAACCGACGCGGAAGGCAGATTTACATTCGTCACGTTCAGGGATAGAGCAGACAAGAAGCCCGGTTTCTCTCTGCACGATCAGGCATCTATCCCGACAACGGACGATCCCGCGTTTCAAATGGCGGGATCGACACAGCGGTGGCAACCAATGGCGCTTCCCGTTTCACGCCCGGCACTGCTGGAAGACGACAACATTCCACGCGGCATCGTCTTGATGCTGACCACGACGCTGTTCTTCATCCTGATCGATACCTGCGCCAAGCAATTGGCCCAGACGCTGCCCGTGATGGAAGTGGTCTGGGCGCGCTTCATGTTCCATTTGGTCGTCGTTCTGGCATTGCTCCGCGGCCGTACCGCCCGCTATGCGCATACCAAGAAGCCGGTTCTGCAAATCTTCCGATCGGCGATGCTGATGGCGACGACGTGTTTGTTCTTCGCGGGAATCCAACAGGTCGAACTTGCGATGGCCAGTTCGATCATGTTCTTGAGCCCCATCCTGATTACCGTCCTGTCCGTCCCGCTGTTGGGAGAGCGGATTGGCCTTCGCCGGGCTCTAGGGGTCCTGGCCGGCCTGACCGGCGCGGTCATCATCGTCCGGCCCGGTCTTGGCGATGTTCCTGTGGCCGCGTTCTATTTCATTGCGGCGGCGTGCACCAATGCGCTCTACCAATTGACGACGCGGATGCTGCGCCAGTTTGACGACGCCTATACGACGCTTCTCTATACCGGCCTTGTCGGCGCGGTGGTCTCCAGCATGGCCGCTCCGTTCGAATGGGTCGCCCCCACACCGATGGAATGGGGCCTTATGGTCGGAATGGGAACGTTCGGTGCGCTAGGGCATTTCACCTTGATCCGCGCGTTCCAATCCGCCCCCCCTTCCGCGCTGATGCCCTTCGCTTATTCCGGCCTCGTCTGGGCAACACTGTTCGGTTATGTCGTGTTTTCCAATCTGCCGGACGGCTACACAATCATCGGGGCCGTCATCATCACGGCAAGCGGGGTGTACATCTTCCATCGCGAACAGCGCGCCGCGAAGGCATTGACCCCATCCACTCCCGACCAAGACTGAAACGCCTGCCATCGTCGGTCGTCATCGCCAAACTAAGCACCCACGAAATGAAGAAGGCCCCGCATAATCTGCGGGGCCTCCAAATTCCGAAACAAGGCGTGAGAGGTCTTTAGACCTTCGCGCTACGGCCTTTGCGTCCCGTGAGCCCGAGCCACGCCAACGCGACCATGAACATCGCGATCGGCAACGGCACGGGAACGGCGGCAACATCGCCGGCGACACCGGACAGGTACCAACCGCTTTCGCCTGTGCCCTGGCCCATGACGGAACGCAGTGCAAAGGTTTGACCCGTTACCGGGGTGAACACTTCAAAATCCTTGGTGTCCAACGATCCGGAAGCCAAAACCGCCCCCAGCACACCGAGACTGAAATCATACAATTCCCAGCCGCCGCAATTGTTGCTGGAACTGTTGCAGGCATGATGGTCACCGCCCGCAAAATCGAAACCGGCGAGATTGACCGACTGATTGAAGTCCAGGATCAGGAACTGGTTGAAGTCAACATCCGCATTGACCTGTTCTTCCTGGGTGCTGTCGTCATGCTCATAAACACCGATACCATGGTGCAGACGGCTGCTGTCGTTCCAAATATCCTCGATAATCCGAACCGGCGACGTGATGCTGCTTCCGAAATCCACCGCGCCCCTGACCGTAAGGCCAACACCGGTGGCAAAGTCCCCATTGGCCCTCAGCGCTTCGCCGAACACCAACTCATGATTGGGACCGCTGCTATGCACATCGTGCCCGCCGTTCGGCGTCGGGCCGTTCGTCGGAAGGTGCCGGTTGCCATAGCGATCGCTTGTATTGTCGCTCGGGCTTCTGACACCGTTGAAATTGTAAAACCAACTGTCTGACAGGGACGAATGTCCGGTGAAACCGGTATTCAGCCCGTCCAGGCTAACCGCAGTTGCGTTCGCCGTACCAGTGAACCCCAACAGCAGCGCACCGGTCACAATCGACACGAGCGATTTTCTCATGTTTCTTCCCCACTATTCACTCTTTACCCTCCGGCAAGCGCTCGATCCGCCATCCGTCCGGAGAGTTATTTCGCCCCACCTGACGGTACTTTAGCACGTCTGGTTCATGCGATTGTGGATGGGAACGCGGGTCCTACAGTCAAAAAGCGAACAGTCGTTAACAGATATTAACGTCAGGGCCTGTGTCAGCGGAAGCACGCCAAGCCGTTAAACGGCCTCCAGCAAAACACCCGTTTCGGCGTCCGGTTCGGGGACGTGATCGGTCGGCAATGAAATCGTGACCACTGTGCCGCTCCCCCGCGTGGAGGAAATTTCTACATCCCCGCCGTTACGTTCCTTGATGATGTGATGGGCGATGGTCAGCCCCTGCCCAATGCCGCGCCCCACCTCACGCGTCGTATAGAATGGATCGAACGCTTTCTTGAGCGTTTCCGGAGCCATGCCTACGCCGTCATCGGCGATTTCGACCACAGCCCTGTCGGTCTGGACCCTGGTGGAAACGGTAATCCGGCCGCAATCCTTCTCCGCGTCTCGGATCGCCCAAGCGGCATTGTCGACAATATTTTTTAAGGCCCGGCTGAGTTCCGCCCTCTCGCCGGTCAATCGGATTTCCTGATTCGCCAATCGGCAGTCCAGTTCTATCCCGGCTCCCATTCCTCGCCGCAGGGTCGCGACCTCTTCCGCGATAAAGGCATTGAGGTCGATCAGACAAGCTTCCGGTTCATGGCGGTTGGTGAAATCGCGCATCGCCTTCACCACCAGTGAAATATGGGACACGCCCGTCATCGATTCCTCAATCGCCTTGGGGGCATCGTCCAATATGTAGTTGATTTGGCGTTCCTTGGCCTTCTTGTGCGCCAGTTGCAGGGCCTCAGCCGATATTTGCCCTGCATTTTCGTCCAGCGATATCCGGGTGTAGTGCTCCACCAATTCGCCCAATTCAGCGACACTGGACTGGAGGAAATCCAGATTCGACGTCAGCGTCTGAATGGGGGTATTCATTTCGTGCGCAATGCCGAAGGCGAAGGTGCCGATCGCCTCCAGTTTCGAAACGCGCGCCAGTTTGGCATTGGCCTCCTTTAACATTTCCTGCTGTTCCTGAACCCTGGTCAGCTGCTGCTTCAGGTCGTCGTTCACCCGGCGCAAATCGCGCAACGCGCTGTTCTGGATGGATATGTCGTGCATCTGGGCGAACAGATGCTTCCGCTTCTTTCCGTCGAGCGATGAAACGGTCATCTCGACATCGCAGATCGTCCCGTCCGAGCGAAGCATGCGAACCGGGAACGGGGTTTTCTCGTCGCATAAGCTCTCAAGTTCAACGGCGATGAGGTCCCTGTATTCGGCATGAAACAGGTCGCAGAAAGGTTTGTTTTCATAGGCGCGCCAGTCCATCGCCCGCAACAGCGACTGTCCGGCCCGATTGATGTCCACGATCACCCCATCGCGGATTTCGCAGGTCATGCCGGTGGTGCCCGACAGGATGGTCCGGTAACGCGCTTCGCCGTGCTGCAAGTCCTTGCTGTTTCGCACCTTGTCGGTGATGTCGTTGCCATAGAGGACATACATGTCCTCTGGCACCCGGTCGGTCATCACGCAGAACAATTCTATGTCGCTCACTCCGCTCAGGCCGGGGGCCAGTTTCACCTGTAAACCGCTGGTTTCCTCCTTCACCAGTTCCAGGATTTCAGCACCGAAGGCCTTATAATCGTGCGACAAGAAAGAGACGAACGGCTGTCCGATGATCTGTTCCAGCGGCCGGTTCCCGAAGGCTTGCCGGGCACGTTTGTTAACGGCAACGACATCGCCCTTGAAGCAAATGCACACAAATGCCGGCAGAGTGACCAGTATCTCGATCGGTTCGAGAATATTGGGGCCACCCTTGATCGGATAATCCATCGACGCCTCAAAAATCATGACATGACTGGTTTGTTTGACCACAAGCGAGGCGCATTTCTGGTCAAATGCAGGCTGGAAACAAACCCCCATCTGGGGGCAATTCCCAGCGCACCGTCCGGCCCCTGGCCATCAAGGATGCATGACGGACGATGGACGATGGGCCAAAGGTTATGAATTTGCGAGGAAGGCCAGCAATGCCTCGCTGGTTTCGAGGGGGCGTTCCTCCGGAAGCCAATGATTGCACTTTGCGATCCCGCCGCCGCTGACGTTGGACGCGAATTCCTTCATCATGTCGACGATTTCCGGCCCCCACCGCAAATCGCCTCCCAAGGCGAGGACGGGCATTTCCAACGGGTCTTTCTTCCATCGCAGGGCGTCCGCGTGGTCTTTCGGGAAAGCGCGGTACCATTCCAGGCCGCCCCGGGTCCGGCCCGGCTGCGCGAAGGCATCCGCGAAGACCTTCACGTCGGCAACGTCATGGGCGCCATGGTCGAAGGCCCGGTCGAATATGAAGGTCGAAACATAGTCGTA
Organism: uncultured Flavobacteriaceae bacterium; assembly: GCA_964350445.1. Classification (GTDB taxonomy): domain Bacteria; phylum Pseudomonadota; class Alphaproteobacteria; order UBA8366; family Aestuariispiraceae; genus Hwanghaeella. The sequence goes on along the minus strand of CAYGKA010000050.1, from coordinate 21,516 downwards.
CTCACGATTGTACAACAGGCGTTCGGGCAAGTTCGCCTTCATGTGAAAAGCAAAATGCCAGACCCGCGGGTCGGAGAAGATTTCCAACCAGCGGCTCCAACCGGGCACCGGCACGTCCAGAATGGCGAAATGCGTCACCGCGTCGCGGAACAAAGCCGCCTGCGCCAAGCCGACCATACCGCCGATATCATGGCCACAGACGGCATATTTCGGATGTCCCAGGGCCAGCATGACCGCATGGGCGTCGGCCGCGAGTTGGGCCTTGTCGTATCCGCCCTGCGGACAATCCGACTGCCCCGCGCCCCGCATGTCGATGGCGACGACCGTGTGGTGCCCGGCCAGGATCGGCATTATCTTCCGCCACTCCCACCAGGTTTGAGGAAAACCGTGCAGTAAGAGCAGAGGGGTCCCTTTCCCGCCGATGACCGCATGAATGTTCACATCGCCGGCCCTGATCATGGAATGTTCGAATTCGTCTAAACGCATCATTTTCCTCCCAATTGCTGTTCGGCCACGGCTCCGACCACGCCGCGATAGAGAGCGTCGATCTGTCCGTTCAACATGTCCATTCCGCCGATCGTGCGATGACCGCGCTTCCGTGCCGCCTCACGTAGCCGGGTGATTGTGGGCTCGGCGATCACATCCCCGACGAAGGCGTGCCGGCCGGCCGTTGTTACATCGAACGGCAGCGGATCCTGGTCCCTTAATCCCAGCGGGGTCGCATTGATGAGCAGGTCATAGCCCGTCAACGCTTCAGGTGGATCATCCAGAGGCCTGGCGCCGAGCACCGTTTCCAACCGTGCCGATTTCGACATGTCCGGGTCGTAGACATCCAAGGCGGCCAATCCCGACAAAATCAGCGCGGCGGCAATACCGCTGCCGGCGCCCCCCGCACCCGCCATGAAGGCCTTGCGCCCTAGGGGATCGAAACCGGCCGATTTCAGGGCGGCGACAAAGCCATGGCCATCGGCCATCGCCCCCGTCCACGCGCCGTCCCTACCACGCGTCATCAGGTTCGCGGCACCGGAAAGTTCCGCACTTCGGTCCAGAGTCCCGCAGAATTTCAACACATCCGCCTTGAACGGCAACGTGATCACGACGGCGACGACATCCACGAAGGACAGAAGGCCACCGAATGCAGCGTCGAAACCGTCGCGCGGCATTTCAATCGGAACCATCCTGACGGGCAGCCCTTCTGCTTCGAAAATTGGATTTAAGATGCCCGGCGCCTTCACCTGTGCAATGGGGTTCCCGACCATCGGCGCGAGAAGCGGTTCCCCTATCCCAGCAAACCGCATGTCTTGACGGGTCCGGTCCAGAGCGTCGGCGATATCGCGGTGTTGCGCCAAGGAAAGATCCAAGCCTTGTGTTGCCACCACCATTCCCTCTCAAAAAGTGTCGCAGAACCGATCAGCATTTTTATTTTATGACCGATCAGTCATTATTTATTTTTGACTGCTCTGTCAAATTCTCCTATCGATGCCCGGAACATAGTTGTGAGACACGTTGGTGATGGAGAAGAGCGCCCGATGAGACCTGTCGGCAGACCCAGTATCGTACCGCGCGAAATCGCACTAAGCCGCGCCGTGGACGTCTTCTGGTCGCTCGGCTACCAGCGCGCATCCCTCCCGGCATTGGAAGAAGCGACCGGCCTGCGTCGTGGCAGCCTCTACCAGCTCTTCAAGGACAAGCAGGCGCTGTTTCACGAAGCCTTGGATCTCTATGGATCAGAAGCGCTGGCGACCATGGACAGGATGATGCCGGCCGGCGCCGGCCGGGACGACATTATGTCCTGGATCAGGCATCACGCGACCCGTGCATACGGCAAGGACGGCGAACGTGGCTGTCTTCTGGTCGAAGCCACCGTCGAAATGGGACCGCACGACCCGCTTATTGCAAAAAAATCCGCCCAGATCTTTGCCGCCATGCTGACGCGCTTGGAAACGGCGATTGCCCACGCCCCGGATGTCGACGATGAAGGGCCGGCGGAAACCGCCCGGGCACTTCTCGCTTTCCTCGAAGGTCTACGCGTACTGGGCAAGAACGGCCAGACCAAGACACAAGTGGAACGATCCGTCGACCACATGACCGGAAAGCTGCTAGGTGCAAACCCCGTTCGCTGACACGCAATACACATTTTCTTATGCATTTGTTTGAATGTGTATGTATCTTGGGACGTTCCTGATGTGAAGGATAGGTCCCATGTTAGAAGAATGGCTGGCTACCGATGCCGTTTCCGACCCGGCCAAGGCGTGCCTGGGCGGCCTTGCGATCGGTCTGGCCTTCGGTGCTTTTGCGCAGTCCAGCCGTTTCTGTCTGCGCAGTGCTTGCCTGGAATTCTGGGGCATGAAGCTAGGCCGCGCCGTGACCGTATGGCTGATGGTTTTCGGCGGTGGTTTGACCGGGACGCAATTGCTGTTTCTTGTCGGTGCGATCGATGTTTCCGAGGTCCGCCAACTCAGCACCGTCGGCACCCTTTCAGGCGCCATCATCGGCGGGCTGATGTTCGGCGTCGGCATGATCTTGGCGCGCGGTTGCGCAAGCCGTCTTCTGGTCCTGTCCGGCACGGGAAACATGCGCGCCTTGGTGACAGGATTGATCGTCACCGTCATCGCCCAGGCCGCCTTGACCGGCGCGCTTTCACCGCTTCGAACCGCCTTGTCGGGATTGTGGAGTATCGGGCCCGAGGCCCGAAACATGCTGCTGTATTTTCCACAATATACGGGTCTCGTCCTGGGTGCCGCGACCCTGATCCTGGCCGGATGGCTCGCGGTCCGCGAAAAGCTCACCGCAAGAACCGCCTTGCTGTCCATCGCACTTGGCGCGACCGTCGCAATCGGCTGGGGATTCACCGCGACCCTGTCGCGTGTTTCCTTCACGCCGGTCCCGGTCAACAGCGTCAGTTTCACCGGCCCTTCCGCGGATACACTGATGTCGCTGATAACCTCGCCGACCATGACATTGCAGTTCAGTTTGGGTCTCGTTCCCGGTGTCTTCGCCGGATCCTTTCTTTCCGCCCTCACCCGGCGCGAATTCGCCATCCAGGTTTTTGACGCGCAATCCGGCATGCTGCGCTACCTGGCGGGCGCGGTCCTGATGGGCTTCGGCGGGATGCTGGCCGGGGGTTGCGCCGTCGGCGCAGGGGTCACGGGTGGGGCCGTCATGGCCCTGACCGCCTGGATCGCCCTGCTCTGTATGTGGATCGGCGCGGGGTTGGCCATCGGCCTGGAGTCGATCACGCAGCCCGTCAACGCAGCCGCTTAGGCCAAGAACCATCAAATCAAACAAGAAACCGTTGGAGGAAATAGACCATGAAACAAACGATACTTGCGGCCTGCATGGCCGGCGTATTCGCCATCGCCCCCAATGCGAGCGCGGAGGATATCATCAAGGTGCGATTGATGGGATCCGACCTCGCTGCCGATATCGCCCGCGCCGCCGTGCATAGCTGCCGAGAAATGGGCTATCAGGTCGCCGCCGTGGTCCTCGATCGCGCAGGAGATACGATGGCGTCCCAACGCGACACTTTTGCCCGGCGCCACACCCTGGAAATTGCCGCAAGAAAGGCCGGGCTCTCCATCATGTCCGGTATCGCCTCCGGCGAGATGCGGGAGGGGCGGGATGATATCCGCGCCGAACTGAACCACATGCAGGGCATCATCGTCATGGAAGGCGGCATCCCGATCCGCGCCGTGGGCTCGCTGGTCGGGGCGGTCGGCGTTTCCGGCGCCCCCGGCGGCGACATTGACGCGAACTGCGCCAACGCCGGAATCGAGTCCGTACAAGACAGGCTCGATTTCGCCGACTGACCGCCCCGACGCCCAGCGGCTGGGGTTAAGCGGTAAACCGCCGTATCACGTTTTCCACGATACGGCTGATATTATTGTCGCCGCCGTTCCACGGCAGCGCCCCACAGAAGGTGATCGAACCGACGGAGAACACGGCCCCGCCGCCCGGCACGTCGAAATAGATCATGTCTGCCCGGATCAATTCGTCGATCGGCTGGTTCGCCCAGGTTGTTATATGTGTCAGCAGTTCTTCGGGGACCAGGACGAAGGAAGCGGGGTGATTCTCGGAAACCGCCAGGACGCGGACAGTCTCCGGCGATCCCAATCGAACGTCCGCGCGGTCAAGTTCGTAACCGGCGGCACCGCCGCCGGAAAAACCGAAGTCGCCCAGGACATCCCCGTCCACCCCGTCGAAGACCCAGGCCATGTCAGGGGCGCGGCTTTCTTCCGTGCGCCGATAATAGGTCCCCTCGAACTGGCCCTGGCTGGTGAAGCCGACGCCGGCAAGATGCTGGGGTGGGCGCCCATTCCGGCGCCACAGCCCGCCATATCCGCCGTCGAAAGCATTGAAATATTCGCCCGGTTCCGCCGCCCAGGCGCGGATTCCGCCCTCGGCCCGACGGATTTCGATGACGCCTTTCTCTTCCGGGTGGATCGCGACCCGCCAGTAGAATCCGTTGCCGCCGAGATACATGAACTTGCCGCCGCTGTTTCGGTAGCCGAGCAGGGCGTCGAGCGTTTCCGGGGTGTGATATTCCGGGTGGCTGCCCGTGGTGAACGCCTTGTATCCCTTCAGGGCGTCCAAACCTTCTTCATGCAATTCGCGATCCGTGACGATGTCGAACGGAATACCTTTGGCATGCAGCCACCAGATCAGATGGCTGTCCGCCTGGAAATGGCGCAAGCCGGAACTGTCGCCATAACCCATCGTGATATATCCGGGCCGCGTGTTGAGCAGTGGGCGGAGGTGGGAGCAATGACAAACTCCTGAACCGTCCTTGTGAAAATTATACGTGGAACAGCCAAGTTCCTCATACTCCGCCGGGTTCCAAGGATAGCCGTTCCAGCGATCGAACTTTTCTTTCCATTCAGGCTTGAAATCGGGCCGGGAATGGTTGCCGTAGATCGTATAGGTGAAAGTGGACGCCAGGACGCAAAGATCCGCCGTCCGCTTGCCTTTCGGCGGACAAACGAAAAACGGTATCGCATCTTCGTGCCCGTCCTGGCTGATGCGCAGCACATAGATGCCCGACGGCAGGTCGTCCGGCACCGTCCATTCGATATCCGTTTCCCAGCCGAAGTCGTATATGTCGTCACGGTGGAAATGGATCGCGCCGTAATGTTCCGGCTTATGTCGCCAGTTCATTTCCGACCCGTCCCAGGCCGATCCCGTCATGGCGCGGGCTGGATGGTTGACGAGGCGGCCGTGCAGACCGTGCGGCCCCGCATCCTCGATACGGAGGGACGAGGTCGCCCGGGCCAAATCCCACCGCGCCAGCAATTTCTTGGCATCGGCGCTTGCGGCTCCGTAGACGGCCGGCGCCTCAATCTTGCCGTCGAAATGACGTTCCGCTTGGCCGTTCCGCATTCCCGCGGCAAACATCATCGGCCCACCGAGATGCGGCTCAAACCCTGCCGCGCTGCCTTCTCCCTGTGCCGCCTCGCCCCAAATATCGGAGGGGCTTTCAACGACCGTCAGAAGGCCCGTCGAGCAATCGAAAGAAAGCCGTACCGCGTACCATTTGCGTGGCGCCAACTTTCGACCCGTCGATACGAGGCTATCACCGGCCCGTGCCGCCAGCGCCCCAGCCTCATCCAGAATGAGGTCGATGCCGCTGAGACTCATGATCACCTGTTCACCGTCGCCGGGCAGGGTCGGCCAGATCATCGCAGTGAATGTAACATCCTCGGTCACAGCCGGGCCCGTGGAGACAATGCCGTATGAACCCGGATTGAATGCCTGCGCCCGGGCCGGGTAGTCGCCGGCAAGCGAGGCTTCCACCGCTTCCTCGACGATCCCCGGACCGGCCGGGTTCGGGTCGGCGCAAATCGACCGCATCAGCCGCGCGGAATATGTTCCGTCCCCGGAAGCGGAAACCTTGAAGGAAACGGTCCCGCCAGGCCGTACTGACAACGGATCGCAGTAGCCGATGATGGGTATGCGAGGGTACTGATGGGTCATATCGCGGTGCTCATTGGAATGTTTAAACAGGGTGGGTGAATGCTGACCCGATCCTAAGCCAACGTGCTGTCGGTTGGAAACATCCGCTGTGGAAACAGCGCTGTGCGGAAAGCCCCAAGAACCTGCACGGCCGTTATCAATTCCTTAACCGGATCGCGGGTAAGCTCCCGGCAATACCAAACCGGACCCGTGCCGGAGGGGAATTTAAAGTCGGGTTTTGAAATGCTTATATTTTCAAATACAAAGCCGCGCATTTTCGTGGCAGCAGCAGTCTTATTCGCTTTTTCCATTTTAGGTGGTATGACCGGTGCTGCGAAGGCCGATATCAGTACCCCGACCGGCAATGTGATTCTTGTGATCACCGGCAAGTTGACCGAGACGAATGCCGGCAACGAGGCGCATTTCGACAAGGAAATGCTCGCCTCCCTCGGTATGGAGACAGTAAAGACCACAACGCCTTTCGAAGAAGGCATACAGACATTCGAAGGGCCCCGCGTCGCAGCGCTCATGAAGAGCGTCGGCGCAACCGGCGACCTTCTCGTTGCCACCGCTTTGGATGGATACACGGTCGAAATCCCGATGAAGGACATCGTCGAATATCCCGTGCTGATGGCAATGACGTGGAACGGGCAGGAGATGGGGGTCAGGAACAAAGGGCCGCTGTGGATCATTTATCCCATCGACCAATTTCGCGAATTGGCGAGCGAAAGATTCAGCGCAAGAAGTATCTGGCAACTCAACAGGATCGAAATACGCTAAACGCTTCGATGGTTTCCGTCGCGGCGTAGCGCATAGCAAAAATGCTAAACAGGCATCTCTCACTCATTTTCAGCCTATTGGCCGCGCTTTTTCTGGCCTTGAGCGTGGCTTCCGCCATTTACGCTCTGACCGCCTTGCGCCAGGTATCGTCGACCAACTATGACACCAGCGGTCTCGCCGCCATCCAATTGCGGATGCACTACAATTTGCTGCTGGCGCAGCTTCGCGCGCACGAGGTCGGGGATGTCCCAAGGGCTGGGCAGGACGCAATGCTGCAATTCGATATCGTCTTTCAGCGGCTGAAAAGTCTTCCGAACCGTCCGCCCTACAACGAAATCCTGACGCCGGAAGAACGCGCGCCGCTCGAGATGATTTTCGCCGAAGTGAATTCGGAAGCACCGTTGTTCGACAAAGCGGCGCTCATGAACGCACCATTGCCCAAAGGGATCTATGACCGCCTATACATCTATGCGGATGACTTGAACTACCTCGTCGGGCGAACCGTTCAGTTGGCGCAAGAATTCCGGGAAATGAGACGGCTGGAGGTGATCCAATCCACGAAGTTTCTCATTGCATCGACCGCTGGTCTGGCGATCACCGGCGCTGTTTTTGCCTATCTCCTATGGCGCAGCCGTCTCCGCCTGGATGTCCAGAAACAAGCGCTTGAACAAACCAGGGACCAGTTGCTGCAGGCAAATGCATCCAAGTCGCAATTTCTGGCGCATATGAGCCACGAATTCCGAACGCCGCTGAACGCCATACTTGGATATTCCGAGATAATCAAACTGCGCGTGTTCGGAGATGCCATCGACAAGCGTTACCTGGAATATGCCGGATTGATAAAGCTGGCGGGCGATCATCTTCTGGAAATCGTCAACGACATCCTCGATCTCTCGAAGGTCGAGGCCGGAAAATACGATCTGAACCAAACCGTCTTCCCGCTTGCCGACGTGATCCACGAATGCTCGCTAATGGCGGAGCCCGAGCGAGGCGGCAGGGATGAATTGATTTCCATCGAAATTCCCGGGAACTGCGCGCAACTCTATGCCGATATGCAGGCCTTCAGGCAGATCATGGTCAACTTGATCCACAACGCGATCAAATATTCCAGCGAAGGCGGTAAAGTCTTCGTATCGGCGCACAAGGAAAATAGCGGCCAAACCATCATCACTGTCCGCGACAACGGCCCCGGCATTCCGGAAGCCGATCTGGCCAAGGTGATCGAACCGTTCGGTCAGGGCCGCAACAATGTGGAACTGTCGCACAAGGGAACCGGCCTAGGCCTATCGTTCTCGAAGAAACTCATGGAACTTCACAACGGCGACTTGAAAATTGACAGCGCGCTTGGCCAAGGAACGACGATAACGTTGACTTTCCCCACACCCGCATAACGACCGCAGTTATATTCAATCATTCGCACCGACGTCGACCGCGACGAGTTTCCGTCCTTTCGACACAAACACTGATACAGGCGCGTTGAATACGTCGCTCAGCAAGTCCTCGCGAACGACCTCAGCCGGTCTGCCATCCGCAACGACCCGTCCCTGGTGGAGAAGAACGATCCGGTCCGCCACGGCCGAAGCGAGGTTCAGGTCATGCAGGACGACAACGACGCCCAACCCTTGATCCGCGAACGACTTGGCCTGGTTCAGGATCAGCGCTTGATACGCCATATCGAGGCTGGCGGTCGGTTCGTCTAAAAACAGATAACGTGCGCCGTCCAAGTGATCGCATGACCGAATCTGCGCGACGGCGCGGGCAAAGGACACCCTCTGCCGCTCTCCACCGGAAAGCCGCGTGACCGGCCGGTCTCGGAATGCCGTCATGTCGGTTTCCCGCAGCGCACGTTCGACGACGAACGGCCTTTGCCGTTCCGGGACGTGATCGAGTACACCCATCTCGACTATGTCGCGCACCTGGAATGCGAAAGAAATTTCAAAAGACTGGCGCATCACCGTTCGAAGCAAGGCGCGGTCTTTCGGCGCGATCGAACGGATATCCCGGGCGTTGAGTGCCACGTCCCCACGTTCCGCCGCAAGATCGCCCGCCATTACGCCCAGCAGCGTGGATTTCCCCGCCCCGTTCGGCCCGACGAGGGCGGTCACCTGCCCCGGCAGTATCCTCAGATCGATATCGTGAAGCACCCGCCTGCCGGATAGGCAGGCACTAACCTGCCGCAGTGAAATTGTCATAACACCCGCCATTTGCGCGCCAAAAGCAGCCAGAGGAAGAACGGGCCGCCGACCGCCCCCAGGACAAGGCCGATGGGAATATCTTCAGGAATGGCGACGGTCCTGGCGACAAGATCCGCAAAAACCATGACGGTGGCCCCGCCGAGGATGGAGCCCGGCACGACAATGCGATTGTCCGGACCGGCAAACAGTCGCACCAGATGCGGCACGACCAGCCCGACAAACCCGATGGCGCCGGCGAATGATACCGCCGTCCCGACCGAAAGGGCGACCGACAGAACGACAATACGTTTCAGCCGGCGGACATCGACGCCGAGATGCGCGGCTTCCACATCACCCAGAAGAAGCCTGTTAAGCGACGCCCCGTTCAACGCCAGCAGACCGACCGGCAGCAGGATCGCCAAAGCGATGACCGGCATTGCATCCCATCCTGCGATGGCAAGGCTTCCCAGCGTCCAGAAGGTCAGTGAGCGAAGCTGCTGATCGTCGGCAATGAACATCATCGCCCCGACGCCCGACTGCGCTATGGCATTGATCGCTATCCCCGCCAAAAGCATCAGGGCGACGTCCACCCTGCCGTTCAACTGCCCGATTGCAACGATCAATACCGTCGCGGCCGTTGCCCCGAGGAAGGCCATTGCCGGCACCGCATAATAACTGGCCCAAGCCATGAAGCCCGGCGCCAACGCGCCACCGACGACGATGGTCGCAACCGCACCGAAAGCAGCACCCGAGGATATCCCGATCAGCCCCGGATCGGCGAGTGGGTTCCGGAACATCACTTGCAAAGCCGCGCCGCTTCCACCAAGTGCCGCCCCAACCAGCAAGCCGAACACGATGCGTGGCAGCCTGACTTGCGCAATAACTAGTCCGGCCCGGTCCACATCCCCCGTCACCAGTGAGTGGAAAACCTGCATCAGGTTTACGGGATAGGCGCCGAAAGACAGCGCGATCACACCGGCCAGGATCATCACGGCAAACAGCGACCCCAGAAGGACGGTGCGTTTGCCGACACCGGACCTGACCGGCAACATTTCAGCGGCGCTCATCCTGGAAGTAGAGGGTCGAATGCCGCGGGCACTGCTTCTTCACCATGCAGGCGGCGCGCAAGGGCTTGAACCGCATCCGGTGTACGGGGGCCGAATCCCAGAAGCAGCAGCCCGTCCATGCCGATGATCCGGTTCTCCCGTGCAGCCCTGAGGTGCGACAGAACCGGCAGCCCGGCTACTGCTTCTTCACCGCCCAGCCGGTCACTGACATGTTGCATCAGAAGGATAACGTCCGGATCCGCTTGCTGGACGGCCTCCGCCGTGACCGATCGAAATCCTTCAAACTCATCGAATACCAAATTCCCGCCCGACAGCGCGACAATGGCTTCGACAGAGGTGTTCTTGCCTGCCGTCAACAGAGCGCCGTCCTTGACGTCCAGCAGAAACAGCACGGTTGGCCGGTTCTCAATCCGGGCGACGGTCTCGCTTATCGCCCGGGCGCGATCCCGCACAGAATGCCCGAGTGTTTCGCCTTGTGGGCGGGCATCGACCAATGCAGCGACACGGTCGATCTTGTCCAGGACGCCCTGAATGGTCGTCACGTCCGCGATCTGTTCAATGCGGACGCCGACGGACCGCAAGCTGTTCAAGGCAACGGGCGGGCCCGACCCCTCCTCCAACAGAAGCATGGTCGGTTCAAGCGACAACACACCCTCAACAGACAGGTTCCGCATATAGCCGACCTTCGGCAATTCCTTGGCTGCGTCGGGATAGCGCGATGTCGTGTCCGACCCGACCAGCAAGTCCTGCCGTCCAAGAAAGTAAATCGTCTCCGTAATCGAACCGCCGACCGATACGATCCGGGGTTGCTGTGCCGACAGCGCTATCCCCGGCAACAAAGTCGCGGTCACTGCCAATCCCGCCAAGACATCGCGCCGGCTGTAACGATCAATATCCATTTGAATCACGTCCTCCCGTCCCGTTCGATCAAGCCGCTGTCATCGCACCGGCCACTTCGGCGGCCAGGTTTCGCCAAGAATCCAGTTCGGGCGTTCCGGATTTGCGCGCGCCGAAGACGGTCAAGATCAGTTCATTGTCGGAGTCATAGAGTTCGAGCGCCGTTACCGTTCCGTCCTCTGTCGGTTTGCGCACGATGAAGGAATCGGCAATCCGGTCCTCACGAAGATGCAGGTTGAATTCCGGGTCCAACACGTTCAGCCAGTCGCCCATCCGCTTGATGTTTTCGACAACCCCCGTGTGGATTTGAATGCAGCCCCTGTTCCCGACGAATACCATGATTGGAATCTTCCGGTTCGACGCCTGCGTGAGCACATCGAACATCGCCGTATGCGGCGCGCGTTCGGTAAATCGCCCTTCGGCCAAGCGCATTGCCTGATGGCGGCCGGCACCGAAACTCAAAAGGATTTGCCGGAAGTCATGGACATCCTTCAATGCGCTCCATTCCTTCAGAAGGCCTGACCTGTCGATGGCCTCATCAGCGCGCGCTTCTTCCTTTTCCGGTTTCGGGGATACCGTCGGCATCGCCGGGGCCTGATCCTCGGCGACAAAGGCGTTCACCAGGGCGCCGAAGGCCTGCCGATCGCTGCCGTCGACAAGATAGATCTTGTGGACAGCCTCGCCCGTGGCGTCGAAGAACTGAAGACTGGTCCGCAGGCCACTGCGTGCTTCTTCCTGTACATGAAAACCGAAACGCCAATGCTTGATGAAAATGCGCAAATCGACCGTTTCGTTCAGGACGATCCCGACATGGCTGTTAAAGCCGATCTTACCGAACTCCCCGTGCCGCTCGTGGACGACATGTTCGTTTCGCGTCAGAACCATCACGCGCCCAACAGCCGGCATCCCCTTGATCAAGGCCTTGAAATCCCCGTCCAGCCGGGTAACGCCGTCGCCGCAGCGAACCGACAGCAAGGCACACTCGCTGACCCCAAGAATCACCGCAGCGTCCCTTGCTCGAACGGACTGGTTCTCCGCCTTCAGGGTCGACAACCTCTCCCGCAACCCCTTGGCGTCGTCATCCATCTCAAACTGCTCCATCGTGTTGTCCCTCCATCTCAATCGCGCACCGCCAAGGGCAGCACGGTCTATTTCGTAAGAATGAGCTTTCCTTGCCGTGTGTGCCGTAGCCGGTAGAGATCACCGTTATGCGCAATCAATACTTCCAAGCGGCCATCCAACAGTTCCTTGCTCGAGAGGACCGTGACCGACTTCGCGGATTTTTTTCGCGAACCCGGCTCGAGGCGGCTTTCCTCATTCGCCAGCTCATTCATCAACATGCCTATCCTTAGAATTTGTAGCTGATCGCCAGCTTCGCGTTCCGGCCGGCTTCCCGCAGATCTGACAAAAAGCGCTGGTAGTCCTTGTCAAAGACGTTATCGACGCCGACATCCACCCGAAGGCCGTCCAGGTCCTTGTCTTTCGGTGTCCAAGAGACGAACAGGTCATGGATGAATTTTTCGCCTTTAACCGGGAGTGTTCCCGCCGGCACCCTTTCCTGGCCGCCGTAGTAGATGGTGCGCCATCCAGCCCGCACGCCGTCGGAAGGCCATTTGTAACCAACCGTCATGCTTGCCTTGTCTTCGGGGATGCCGCCCAAGGGTTCATTATCGGTCAGATCATCTCCGCGCAGGCGGGCATAGCTCATCGCACCAAAGACCGTTTCGGACTCGTACCCGGCCTCGATCTCGATACCTTCGACGCGCGCATCGGTGACGTTCACATTCGTGCTGGTCCCGAAAATTCCGCCCACGACCTGAAGCTCGATCAGGTCTTCCACGTCATTCCGGAAAACCGACCCCTTCATGCGGAGCGCATCACCCTGCTGCAGCACGTCATTAAACGAGGTTGCTATTCCCAATTCCTTGTTGCGCGCGAATTCCGGACGCAAATCCGGGTTGGCCACAAAAGTATTGAAAACGAAATGCGTACCGCCGACGAACAGCTCGGTCAGTGAGGGTGCCCGGAACGCTTCCGCATAGGATCCGAAAGCCGTCAGCCAGGGCGCGATCCGATAGGATGCCGAAAACTGACTGGAAAACTCCCCTTCCTCGTTATCCGACTGTCCGATTGCCGTCAGATGGTAGTAGTCGAAACGGGTGGATGGTGTGATCGTAAGTTTGTCGTAGAGCACGAATTCGGCCTGCAGGAAGTAACCCTGCGTGTTTCGTTCGGCCGACGGGAATTCTTGACGCGGGGCGCCATTGGTCGTGCCAAGCTGGCGATCTTGAAAGGCTTCCAGGCCAGCCGTCAGATTTAATTTCGCCCAGTCGGCCATATCGAACCGGCTGGTGTTCGCCGCATCGATACCAACGGTGTCTAGCTCGGTCGTTTGGTGGCGCCTGTCGGACAACCGGATTTCCCGTATATCCGTCCTTGAATAGTAGGCGGAAGCGCGCGCATCCAACCAATTCCCCAAACCTTCATAGGTATAGGTCAGCACTGCGGACTTTTCGTTTGTGACCCGGTCCGCAAAAGCGGTCGAGTTCGTATTTGCTGCGGTCGGAATGATGTGGTCGTCCTTGAAAGTTTGAACACTTGCCTCCAACCCGTGCCCGCCGAAGATGGCGCTTCCCTTCGCCATGCCGGACAGAATGCTGTCGCCGGACCCCGGAATGTCATTGCCGCTGCCGTCGGTATAATTTCCGGCCGAGCTACGTGTCAGGCTGACGAGGGCGTCGGTGTTTTCCGTCGGCGTGCCATAGGCCGTCGTCGTAACGAACCGCTGCGAATTGCTTGTATGGAATCCGGTTCGCACCCTAGCCCCAACCTGCTGCCCCGGATCCAGAAGGTCGACCGCGTCCACGGTCTCCATGGCGATAACACCCCCGATGGCCCCGCTGCCGTACATTGTCGAGCTTGGGCCGCGTAGCACATCCACTTGTTTCAGCAAGCTGGGTTCGACAAACACGCGGCCGCGGTGCCCGGATTCGAAGTTCTTCCGAACCCCATCGACGCGCACGACGACACGTTCACCGGTGAAACCGCGGATACTCGGCTGTTCCGCCGTATCCCGCGGCCCACCGCTCATTTCCAGGCCTGGAACCGTCTCGAGAATATCGTCCAAGCTTTTCGCCTGGCTTTCTTCGATTGCTTCCTGCCCGACGACCGTGACCGCTGCAGGCACTTCGATCGCAGGTTTTTCCGTCCGTGTTCCCGTGACGGTAATCGAATCCAATGTTGTGGCCTGGGCGATCTCTACGTCCTGTGCCGAAGCAACGCTGCCGGTCAGGGCCGATGCCCCGATCATTGCAACCGCTGCAAATCCACAACACCCCCTGCTGCTACCCCAAAAAAACCTCATTACATGCTCCAGCCAATTCGTGACGATTTTCCGGATATCCGGATCGACGCTTGGCTGGCTGACACCCAATTGGGGCCGAGCTGGCTTAGCTAACAACGCAACTGCAACTCATTCGCACTTGCAGGGTGATAAATGCCTTTTCGCAGCGCAGCTGTCAAGCCGTCGCGTATCACCGGGCGGTAAAATCATGATCCTCCGTTCAGGCCCAAGGGGCGACCGTCAAAACCCTTGTTTAAATTGACAGTATTCGCGTTTCTTGATCATCTCCTCCGCATAAAAAAATTAAAACTTTGCGGGAATGGGAGGTTGATATGCGCCGCTTCGGTTTGCTTGGCTCAGCCAAGCGACTGTCTTTGATTGCCGTTCTTTGGACACTGGGATCCGGTGCGGCACTGGCGGAAGATGGTCTAAATTCGGGCGACACCGCCTGGATCATCACAGCGACAGCGCTGGTTCTGTTCATGACGCTGCCGGGCTTGGCCCTTTTCTATGGCGGCCTTGTTCGGTCAAAGAACGTGCTATCCGTTTTCATGCATTGTTTCGCGATCGCATGCCTGGCGTCGATTCTTTGGCTTCTTGGCGTCTACAGTCTGTCCTTCACTGACGGCGGCGCAGCGAATGCCTGGATTGGCGGACTCTCGTCGGTTCTGTTGCTGAATGTCGGAACCGACACGTTGACCGGATCGATCCCTGAAGACGTGTTCTTCATGTTCCAGGCGACATTCGCCATCATCACCCCGGCCCTAATGGTCGGCGCCTATGTCGAGCGCATCAAGTTCTCCGCCGTGCTTATCATCTCCGCCCTCTGGCTGTTCCTTGTCTATGCGCCGATTTGTCATTGGGTCTGGGGCGGCGGATGGTTGGCCGAGTTGGGCGTGATGGATTTCGCGGGGGGCCTCGTCGTCCACGCAACGGCCGGTATCTCTTCCCTCGTCATCGTGAAGGCATTGGGGCCGAGGACGGGTTTTCCAGGGGAAATCCTGCCGCCGCATAATCCCGGTATGGTGATGATGGGCGCCGCTATGCTTTGGGTCGGCTGGTTCGGGTTCAACGCGGGATCCGCCCTCGCCGCAGACGGATCGGCGGGCATGGCCATGCTCGTCACGCATATATCGGCCGCCACAGCCTCCCTGGTTTGGATGGTGATCGAGTGGGTCAAATATGGACGTCCGTCGCTCGTCGGTCTGGTCACCGGCACGATTGCCGGACTGGCGACGATCACCCCCGCATCGGGCTTCGTCGGCCCCATCGGCGCGCTGATCATCGGCGTTGCCGCGGGTTGGGTCTGTTTCCAGATGGTGCAGATCGTCAAGCAGGTCTGGAAGTTGGACGATTCTCTGGACGTCTTCGCGGTCCACGGTGTCGGGGGCTCCCTAGGGATATTGATGGTCGGCGTCCTGGCTGCGGAAAGCTTTGGCGGTCAAGGACTCGCGGAAGGCGTCGGCATCGGCGAAGCACTTGGCGTGCAGGCCATTGGATTGGTTGTTACCTGCTTGTGGTCCGGTATTTTGAGTTTTGTCATCGTCAAGATTACCGCGGCCGTGACGGGTGGCATCCGGGTTGAACGGGATTCTGAAATCGAGGGCCTGGACCTCACCGTACATGGTGAGCGCGCCTATCATCTCGACTGAACACGGATTGGAGGATTGATCCAATGAAGTACATCATTGCAGTGATAAAGCCGCACAAACTAGACGCGGTCCGGGAAGCTCTCTCCGGCATCGGCGTGAACGGCATGACCGTTTCCGAAGTGAAGGGATACGGCCGCCAGAGGGGGCAGGCGGAAATTTATCGAGGTGCCGAATATCAAGTCAACTTTGTCCCTAAGGCGAAAGTGGAAATCGCGGTTTCCGACGAACAGTTGGAGGCAACGATCGAGGCGCTGCAATCATCCGCAGAAACCGGGAAAATCGGCGACGGCAAGATCTTCGTGCTGGAATTGGGGAGCGCCGTCCGAATCAGGACAGGTGAACAGGGACAAGACGCCCTGTAGCGCTGCATCATTTGGAACTGGAGCATGGTGCGGTGGTCCGACCGCGCCGTGCTCTATCAATTGGGCAGGTCCGCAAGCGCGTCCGGTAGGGCGAACGTCGCGTCCTCCAGCCGTTTTTCTTTGCCTGCGACCGGTGTGAAAAATGCGAGTGCGACAAAGGCATAGCGGTCGCCCGGCAATGCATAAGGCGCAATCACGCGGAAAACCCGGCGCACATAATCGGCTTGCCCAATATAGGCCCCGGTAGAAAATACGGGCCGCCGGTAATGCAGTGCCCGCACAAACTCACGGGCCATCAAGGTTTTGTTTTTCAGAGGTAAATCCGCCAAATAGCGCTTGTTGGCGGCAAATCCGTTGTGTCGTTCAATCGCGTCGCCGACAAGTTCGTAGAAGAACCGCCGCTTCGACCCAACGGTCTTAACCAAGAGAATGTGCGACCAAAGCGCCGGTGGAATGTCCAGAACATCGAAATTAGCGAAATCCGGCAAATTAGCCCCAGGCTGCGAATACCAGAGCTTCACCAAGGGACTGAAGGCCGGAATGGGACATTCTTCAGGCGACATGAGAACTGCGTGATGCGACCCGAATACGCCTTTCGTTACTATCAACCTGGGGACACTCTCAAGTAACGCTAGCAAATTTATGGCCCTTTCAGCCGCACGCATATCCAGCGAGAGATCAAAATAAATATAATTTCTTTCTAATGTGTTAACCGACGACCCGGCGGCATCCAGGCCGTCGCGAAGCGTGTTGATTGTCCAAGATCAAATCATCCCCCTCCCCGTCTGTGGTAGCCTTCGGCGAAGTCGAATGGGCATGGACAGATCATGGAAGTCGTATTAACCGCCGCCGGTGGGTTGGCCCTTTTCCTGTTGGCAATGGGCATGATGACGGACGGCCTCAAAGTTTTCGGCGGCGACAGTTTAAAACGCCTGCTGCATGTCTGGACATCATCCATCCTGCGCGGCGTGATGAGCGGCGCCTTGATGACCGCCGTCGTCCAATCCTCCAGCGCCGTCACCCTCGCCGCAATCGGTTTCGTGAATGCCGGCGTCCTAACCATGCATCACGCGCTGGGCGTGATCTATGGCGCCAATGTGGGCACCACGATGACGGGATGGATTGTAAGCCTCGTCGGCATCGGTTTCAAAATCGAACCTCTGGCCTTACCGGCACTAGCGATCGGTGTTGGTATTCGTCTGCTCAGCCCAGGGAAGCGCGGTCGCGGACTTGGCGAGGCTATTTCCGGTTTCGCCCTATTCTTTCTAGGCCTCAGCATCTTGAAAGACGCGCTTTCCGGAGCAAGCACGGATTTCGGCACCAGTATTGTCGCTCTGCCGGAGGGATTTGTGGGCCTGGCAATCGCCATGGTGGTCGGAACAGTCACCACAGTGCTGACACAATCCTCAAGCGCCGCGATCGCCGTTATCATTACCGCCGCATCGGAAGGAATCATCGGCCTCGACATCGCGGCGGCGGCCGTCATCGGTGCGAATATAGGAACAACTGCCACGGCGCTGATCGCGGTGATCGGCGCCACGCCGTCGGCAAAACGCGTGGCCGTCGGGCACGTGGTCTTCAACCTCGCAACGGCGGGTGTTGCCATCGCGATATTGCCGCTTGTCCTCGTTGGGCTGGAAATTGCCAGCGACATGGCTGGTATCGGAAACCAGCCCGCTGTCCTGCTGGCACTGTTCCATACATTCTTCAACGTCATGGGGGTTCTCTTGATGATCCCACTGACCGGGCGCCTTGCGCGAATGCTGGAGAATAGGTTCCGATCCGAGGAAGAAGACATGAGCCGCCCGCAGCATTTGGACGCATATGTGTTGACCACGCCGGTCTTCGCCATCGCAGCCCTGCGTAGCGAGTTGAACCGGCTGATGGACATGGTGGCCGACCTATGCCACCACGCCTTGGGCAGCAATCCGCATGTCAGGAAAATCGAGGTGCAGTCGGCGGCGATCCTTTCCCTTTGCCACAAGATCGCGGCTTTCGCGACATCCATCCAAATGGAGGTCCTGCCCCGCTCCGTCGCCGAAGATCTGCCGAATGCCTTGAGGATCGCCCGTTATTTGGAGGAAGCCGCAAGCCTTGCCCCGGAAGTTGCGGGGTTGCGGGATCGGCTTTGGCGTATTCATGGTGTCGAGGCGCGCTCGGCGGTCGAACACAGCTTGCACAATGCACTTCGCTTTCTGGATGCGATCAGGGAGCGCAGGGACATCAATACGCCGCCACTCGGGGAAGGTGTCGAGTCGCGGCTTCAAGCCGACTTTCTGGCCGCATACGAGGACACCAAGGAAACCTTGCTGGAAACAGCGGCCTTACGGAAGGCCGAGATCACAACGATTTCACCGATCCTGGATGCATTGAGCGACACACGGCGGATCATCGATCAAATGAACAAGGCGGAAAAGATGCTGGCGGCCGGTTTCATAGAGGACGTCGCGGCCAAAGAGGGCGGAAACTTCGAAACTCCGGCAGATCAATCCGGAGCGACCGCAACGCCGTCCACTTCTCAATTATCGACGGATTTATCCGAGTATTCCTCGGACAAGGCCCGGTTGAAGGAAGACGGCCGGGTATGATTTCATCTGACGCCGCAGACGTACACGTAGAGTTTCACAGAGTATTCGATAGAAAGACGGCAAGAAATGGTTGAACCCCGCCGCTCTCTCCCGAAATTAACGGCACATCTGGGAACTTTGATCCGGCAGCGCCTTTGGCTTCAGGTCATCGTTGGCATGTTTCTCGGAGTCGGCGCGGGGATATTGATCGGCCCGACCAGCGGTTATGTCAGCGCCGAAATCGCCAGTCTGGCCGGGAACTGGATATCGCTGCCAGGCCGCCTGTTCCTGATCGCCATCCAATTCGTAGTCGTACCCTTGGTCGTCGCATCGGTGATACGGGGCATCGCGGCGGGCGAGTCGAGCGAGGGACTGGGTGTCCTTGGATCGAAAACCGTAATCTTCTTCCTGTCGACCACTGTCCTGGCTGTCGGCATAGGAATATTGGTCGCTACCGTGGTGCAGCCCGGGCAGTTTCTGGACGGCGTCGCGATGCAGGATGCCATGAGGAGCAGCGCGGCCGAAGCCGAGGCACTTGCCAGCGCCGGCGCGGTCAGTGCGCCGAAAGTGCATGACATTCCCGATATCATCATCGGTATGTTTCCTAAGGACCCCCTCAGCACCTTCGTCAGCGGGAACATGCTGCAAATCGTCATCGCGGCGGCGATCATCGGCGTCGCTCTGACCATGACGCCAGGCGATCAGCGCAAACCCCTGCTGGACCTCTTGGCCTCCGTCCAGGCGGCATGCATGGTCATCGTCGGCTGGGTCATGCGCTTCGCCCCCTTGGCCGTCTTTGGATTGCTGGCGCATATCACGTCGCGCGTCGGACTCTCCGCGCTGATCGGCACCAGCGTCTATGTAGCGACGGTCCTTGCGGGTTTGATCCTGTTGTTTTTGTCCTACTTGGCGATCGGATGGTTCGTGGCCGGACGGACGCCGCGCCGGTTCCTGAGCGCCTCGAAAGACGTCATGCTACTCGCCTTTTCCACATCCAGCTCGGCATCCGTGATGCCGTTGTCACTCTCCACAACCGAACAGAAGCTTGGTGTTCGCCCAGCGGTTGCGCGCTTCGTCATCCCACTCGGCACCACGATCAACATGGGTGGAACGGCACTGTATCAAGGGGTTGCGACCCTCTTCCTCGCACAGGTTTTCGGCATCGAGCTCGGGGTGTCCGGCATCCTACTGGTGATCGTCATGGCGACCGGCGCGGCGATCGGATCGCCCGGCACGCCCGGCGTCGGCATCGTCGTCCTGGCGACGATCCTGACCAGTGTCGGCATTCCTCCCGCAGGCATCGCCATCATCCTCGGAGTAGATCGGTTGTTGGACATGTGCCGGACCGTTGTGAACGTCACCGGCGACATGGTCGCCTGCGTCACCATCGACCATCTGTTGTTGAAGTCCGCCGGCGTCGAGGAACCTCACCTGGGCAAGGTGGCCACACCGGCCATGCATGCCCCCGACACGCCGGCTAAGCCACCGCAACCCGACAAGCCCGCCGGATAGAACCGGATCCCTAATAAATTGATTTCACATAGAGTTCTTCAGGCAGAACTTTCCGCTCGTAGTCGGGGTTGAAGACGCGGTTCGGCAGATTGACCTGTTCATGCGGGACCTCCTCATACGGGATCTGGTCCAGCAGGTTGCGTATGCAATTCAGCCGGGCCCGCTTCTTGTCGTTTCCTTCGACGATCCACCAGGGAGCTTCCGGAATGTTCGTCCGCTCCAGCATTTCTTCCTTCACACGGGTGTACTGCTCCCAGCGAACACGCGATTCCAAGTCCATTGGGCTTAGTTTCCACTGTTTCATCGGGTCGTGGATGCGCATCAGGAAGCGTAGCTGCTGTTCCTGATCGGTAATGGAGAACCAGTACTTGATGAGCTTGATACCCGACCGCTCCAGCATCCGTTCGAATTCAGGTACGTCGTTGAAGAATTGCTCCACCTGGTCCTCTGTTGCGAAATTCATCACCCGTTCAACCCCGGCTCTGTTGTACCAGGACCGATCGAACAGGACGATTTCACCGGCGGCCGGCAGATGCGGCACATAGCGCTGGAAATACCATTGGGACTTCTCGCGTTCAGTCGGCGCCGGTAACGCCACCACACGGCAGGTCCGGGGATTTAGCCGCTGTACCATCCGCTTGATGACGCCCCCCTTGCCTGCGGCATCGCGCCCTTCGAAAATCACAACCAGTTTGTAGCCGGTATGGGTCACCCAGTCCTGCATCTTCACGAGTTCCGACTGCAGTCTCAGCAATTCTCGAAAATAGACCCGCCGGTCGATTGTCGACTGGTGCTTCAAGTCCGTAATGGTTCGCAGTTCGCGCGCTACGCGAAGGTCATCGATCTCCATCTCAAGTTCTTCATCGAAGCTGTCTTCAAGCTCCGCATCGACCCAAGATTTGCCTTCGCCGTAATCCCTACTTTCGCTCATTACTTACACCCTCGACCTTTTCTTGAATGGAGACAAATCGCCGGTGCCTGCGCCACACGCAAACATCAGCTTTCGACTAATGTACAGCCGAAGTCTGACAGTTTCATTGCGCTGGATCAGCCGGGCGCGGCCGTCGCTTGCGGTCTAGCGGAAAATATAGATCGGGCTGGACCAGGTGAAATGGCCGTCTTCATGGGTGACGCGCACATAGAGCGCGTTGTCCCTGTCATTCTTCAGCACGATACGACGTTCCAGGACCACGGAACGGTGCGGATTCTCATC